>CAUSVW010000006.1:0-69133 GCA_963535155.1 uncultured Atopobium sp. | reverse complement strand
GACACGTTGCAAAGAACTCAAGTTCTTGAGACATCGGGACACCTTTCGCCCGTAGGAATTGAATACATACTAGTGCAACATTTTCCCATGTTTTTCTCGCCAAATGGTTGGGGAAAAGAAAATACATCAAGAACCCGTGGGTGCTCGGCCGCGCGCGTTCCCTTGAGTCGTCCCTCGGTTGTGCGTGGCTGTGAGCAGCGCGTCTGCAGCCCGCACCAACCTCCACTCACCGAAGAGCGGAAGTTCATACATAATGTCCCAAATCATCTGTTATTTTTCGCTTAAAATACGCATAGTATCTTTTACTAAGAAATAGAGAGCTGTTTGAGGTTTGGGAGTCCTTATGGATGCAAAAGTTATGGAAACATTTGAGTCCTGGCGTGCAAACGTCACCGAAGAAGACCTGGTAAAAGAGCTCGGAGAGCTTGCAAAGCCAGAAGCAGAAGATAAGCTCTACGATGCATTTTATCGTTCACTTGCTTTTGGTACTGCTGGTCTTCGCGGCACCATTGGCGTTGGCACCAACCGCATGAACGTCTACGTTGTCGCCCAGGCAACCCAGGGTCTTGCGGATTACCTCAATGCTCACTATCAAAATCCTACCGTGGCTCTTGCAAGGGATTCTCGCCTTAAGGGTGAGGATTTCCAGAAGGTTGCAGCTGGTGTTTTGGCAGCTAATGGCATCCGTGTATATGTCTACCCACGTATTGAGCCTGTCCCAACGCTCTCGTTTGCCGTCCGCTACCTCAAGACTTCCGCAGGTATCGTGCTTACCGCAAGCCACAACCCTGCGCCTTATAACGGCTATAAGGTATACAACGATAACGGTGGTCAGATTACGGATGAGGCAGCGGCTGAGATTTCTGCAAACATCGCACGCGTCAATCCTTTTGACGTCAAGCCTATGGACTTTGAAGAAGGCCTGGAGAAGGGCTTGATCATTTGGACTCCAGAAGAGGTCCTGGACAACTTTATTGAGGCTATCAAGCGTGTTTCTATTCCAGGATTTAAGGCTGCCGACGGCTACAAGGTTGTATACACGCCGCTCAATGGTACAGGCATGGAGTGTGTCACGCGCATTCTCAAGGAGATTGGCGTCAATGACGTTGACGTTGTTCCAGAGCAGGCAGAGCCAGACGGAAACTTCCCCACATGCTCCTATCCAAATCCTGAGTTCCGTGAGGCACTTGAGCTGGGCCTCAAGCTTGCCGACAAGGTCAAGCCAAACCTTTTGGTGGCAACCGACCCTGACGCAGACCGTATGGGCACTGCAATCCCTCATAACGGCGATTACGTGCTGCTTTCCGGTAACGAGATGGGTGTCCTGCTTATGGACTGGCTCCTTACCATGGCTGAAGAGCGTGGCGAGAAACCCCAGGATAAGGTAGCCGTTTCCACCATCGTATCCTCTGCTATGCCCGACGTCTTGGCACGTGCTCGCGGCTTTGAGATGCGCCGCGTGCTCACGGGCTTCAAGTACATCGGCGACCAAATTGACCAGCTCAAGGATGCCGGTGAGGAGGATCGCTTCCTCATGGGCTTTGAGGAGTCCTACGGCTATCTTGTTGGCACACATGCTCGCGATAAGGATGCTATTGTTGCCACCATGCTTTGCGTTGAAATGGCTTCTTGGTATGCCGCTCGCAACATGGACCTCTACGAGGCGATGGATGCCCTGTATCAGCGCTATGGCTACTACCTCAATGGCGTTGTCAATGCTGCCTATCCAGGCGCTGAGGGCGCCGCTAAGATGGCTCAGATTATGAGCAGCCTGCGTAAGAATCCACTGGAAACGGTGGGCAACTACAAGGTTGTTGGCGTAACAGACTATGCTGAGTGTGCAGAAATGCCTCGCGTCTCGGGCCTGCAAAAAGAGGCTCCTCAGACGCTGCCAGCATCCAACGTTATTGAGTATAGGCTTGAGGGAGACAACAAGGTCATCTTCCGTCCATCGGGCACCGAGCCAAAGGTCAAGGCCTATCTCTTTGCCAATGGCGCTACTCGCGAAGAGGCTGAGGCTCGCGTTGCAGAGCTCAGCGAGGCCGCTCAGAAGGTACTTTCATAGTCCGTCTTTACCTCTAAAAGCGTCTTTCTCCGCACAGTCCTTTGGCGAGAAACCCGTCCAGCCCAGCATTCACCTTTTGTGGATGCTGGGTTTTTTACTCGGCAGCCTTTACCGTCACGGTGTACAGGGCATTTGCAGCGCTGGCAATAGTTTCTGCCGCCCATGGACGTGCGCTTACCTCAGGGGACAGAGGGTCGTGAACGTTTACGGTGCCGTCATCGTTCTTGCTGGTTACCAAAATCCAGTGATCGCCATCAGAGCTCAGCTTATTGCCCTTAACCTCAACAAGCAGGAAGGTTTCAGCATCTAGAAGCGTGGTGATATTGTCGGCAGAAATGTTATAGCTATCAGCGGTAAGACCAAGGTTAGCTAAATTCTTCTCGAGAAATGATCTGTTCATTCCAGAGTCGGTATCCGTTGCTTTAGCGGTTTCAACAGCGCCCGCAATATCTGCTGGAGTCCAGTTGTTCTTTCCGGTAAGTCCCATGTATGCCATGGAGAGTGCAGTGGGACCAGAGCCCTTGGTGGCAATTACAGAGCCGGCATATGAGACGCCACCCCACCTGGAGTCCCAGGTATAAAGCTGAGGAGCTGTGCCTTTGGTGATTGAATCGTCGTAGGTTTTGGCTTTACCGTCAGAATCAGGGTAGTTTGCAACAAAATCAATAGCCTCAGGGTGGGCAAGTGCTAGCTCAATGAGGCTTTTATCGCTGTATTTATCAGCGTGTTCTGCAATCCACGCAAGGTTTTTGTTCTGATCTAACTTGGCTGCCAGGGCTTTAGTCAGCTCCTCTGAAGTTCCCACAGCAACACGAGAATCAACGGAGTTGGCCTCTACCTCTGGAGTAGATTCTTTAGCGCAACCACGCACGCAGCTCGACACAATAAAGACCAGTAAAAGGGCTGCAATAACCGCTAGACCAATGACAATATAGGTTCTCGTACGAGAATCAATGCGATGTAGTAGAGATTGTCTCTTAAAGAGAATGGCCTGCGAACCAAGGGTATTTCTCTTGCGACGTCTTGCCTGCCTATCAGAAAAACCGCCATCATGAGGAGGACGGCCATTTTGTGGAGGACGGCGACGCATTGCAGGATCTCCGTGGGAGCATTGTCTTCTATCAGGTGAATCATTCAGGGGCATGGTGGCCTCCAAGCCGTAAAAATAGTTTCACTCATGATGAATCATACGGCGAGAAGTGTATAAATACTTTTAGAAAACGGTGAATGCAATATTCCGACCGACGAGCGGGTTATTTGCACCGTTTAGCGGTTTGGCATGCGCATAAGGGTTGATTAAGTATATTCTTTTATTCACTATCATTTGTTTTCAAAGTTAGCGAGTCGTATAAGGAAAGAAGGCGTCGTGAAGCATAGAAATGCTCGACAGGACGTGATTCGTGAGCTTGTTCGCAGCGAATCCATTCGTACGCAGCGCGATCTTGTTGATATGCTTAAAGATCGTGGCTTTGCCTGTACTCAAGCAACCGTTTCTCGTGATACTGCAGAAATGGATTTGCAAAAGCTTCCCGAGGGTGCTTATGTGCTTTCTGAAGATATGCATTTGCAGAAAATGCTCTCTGAGTTTGTGGTTGGGGCTACGGCAGCAGAGAATCTTATTGTGATTCGATGTCATCCGGGCACTGCATCAGCCGTTGCGTTTGCCCTTGATGACGTTGAGCTTGACCACGTTGTTGGCACCGTTGCCGGCGACGATACCGTTTTGATGATTGTGGATAAGACTGAGCACGCTGCAGACGTGGTGCGCATCATTACGCAGCTTGGCAACGTAGAGAGCGTTCTATAAAACACAAAGCTTTTGGCGAGAAACCCGTCAAAAGCACACCTCATTCAAAAAGAAAAAGGAGCCTGCTTAGTGCAGACTCCTTTTTGTTGTAGATAAACCAGAGGTTTATGGAGTTCCTGTTCCTGTTCCAGTACCTGTTCCAGTACCTGTTCCAGTACCTGTTCCGGTACCCGTGCCAGTGCCCGTACCGGTACCTGGTGTGGCTGGAGTAGTAGGAGTGGTAGGAGTAGTGGTGGTATCGTCCTCCTCCTCCTCGGTAGTCTCCTCCTCTTCCTCTTCGTCGTCATCTTTCTCATTTTGCTTAGCATTAGCGGAGCCACCAACAAATTTCCAGTAACTATTAGGCTTGTAAGCAATAGTTTCAGTGGTCTTTGGGAACTCAGCGCGAGCAACGCCAGAGAGAGCTGCGTTCATGTAGTACGCCCATACGTACTGTGCAGTAACAAAGGTAGAGGACTCTCCGCCGCCGATAATAACAGGGTCACGACTATCTGGATATCCACACCAAGCAACTGTTGCAAGCTGTGGGGTATAGGCGCAGAACCAAAGGTCCTCGGATTTATCGGAAGTACCTGTCTTACCAGCAACTGGCTGGTTAAAGGTCTTCAGGTTGTAAGCATAGCGACCAGTACCGGAGGTAAGAACGCCGCTCAGAACATCGGTAGCAGCTGCAGCAACAGCTGGGCTAATTGCCTGAACTGGGTTGTCCTTGTGCTCGTAGATAACGTTGCCATTACGGTCTTCAATGCGCGTAATTGCTACAGCATCACGACGAACACCGCCTGCAGCAAGCGTTGCAAATGCTGTGCACTGCTCAATAGGGGTTACACCCTGGGAACCAAGAGTAGTAGACAGGTATGGCTGTAGCTGGGTGCGAATACCCATGGCATAGCACGTTTGAAGGATCTTATCGATACCAATAGCTTCAGCAACCTGTGCGTAAACAGTGTTAGAAGAGTAAACCGTACCTTGACGCAGCGTAATTGCGCCATAGCTGTAGTTACCTGCGTTTCCAACCAGCCAGGTAGGTGTAATCTGCATGGGAGAGTTGCCGTTAAGAACAATCTCTGGGTTCATGCCTTCAGAAAGGGCTGCTACCAGCGTATACATCTTAAAACTGGAGCCCATCTGACGGTTACTACTGGTTGCAATGTTGTACTGACTCTTTGAGTAATCCTGTCCACCAACCATTGCTTTAATATAGCCAGTTTGAGGATCAATAGAGACCAAAGCAGCACCCAGGCGAGGGTTGCCAAGCTCAGCAATACGCCTTCTAGCAGCCTCATCAGCATCTTTCTGGAGGTCAGGATCAAGTGTAGTATAAACACGCAATCCACCCTGAAGAATGGTATCGCTATCAAAGTCTTCCTGAAGCAGGCTACGAATATAGTCAGTCCAGTAAGGGAACTGGCCAATGTTATCGGTCAAAGTACCAGGATTAAGCACTAAGTCCTCAGCAACAGCCTCATCGTATTGCTCTTGTGTAATATCACCTGCGCGAAGCATACGCTCAAGAACGGTATTACGCCTTTCTCTTGCTGCCTCTGGATTAACAGTTGGGTCATAGGCAGAAGGTGCGTTTGGAAGGCCAGCAAGCGTTGCAGCCTCAGCAAGAGTCAAATCACTTGCATGCTTGTTAAAGTAGATAATACTTGCAGCTTCAATACCGTAAGCACCATTACCGTAGTAAATGGTGTTGAGGTACATATTAAGAATCTGGTCCTTAGTAAACTTTTTCTCCATCTGAATAGAGATGTAAGCCTCGCGGACCTTACGCTTCAAAGAGCGCTCAAACTGCTCGTTAGAAAGAACAGTGTTACGAACAAGCTGCTGCGTAATAGTGGAAGCACCTTCGCCGCCACCAAACAGCGAGCCAACAGATGCGCGGACAATACCCCAGGGGTCAATACCGCTGTGGGAATAGAAGCGCTTATCCTCAGTATCAATGGTGCCCTGAATAACATAAGGAGAAATCTGATCCAAGGTAACTGAGCGGCGCTGCTGCAGATAGAAGTCTGCAATGTCGTTGCCCTTAGAGTCATAAACGCGGGTAGGCTCTGCTACCAGGTAGGCATCAGCAGAGTTGTAATCAGGCAGGTCCTCGAGCCATGAAGAAACAGCTGCACCTAAAGAAAGGGCAAGTGCAAGCGCGAGAAGAGCCATAAAGCCAAAGAATCCGGCAATGCCAAAACCTACGGCATGTGTGTTTGCGTGTTTACGTGCACGACGGGTTCTAATACCCATTGAGCCTCCTTGTCATAGCTCTCACTATTATAGTCTGATATTTATGTTTCAGTGAATAAAGAGTTACAACTCTGTTGTATTCTGATAGATAACATTTTGAATTGATACTATTTGTAGCAGTAACTATATGGTTTAACAGGCTTGCGTTGAGAGGATACAGAGTGCTTTCAGTAGAAGAACAGCTCCGTGTTATTACTTCAGGAACTATGCAGATTGTTCCTTTGGATGGTCTAAAAGAAAAACTCAAGAAGGGTACCCCTCTTAATATTAAGCTTGGCGTTGATCCAACAAGTCCTGATTTGCATCTGGGACACGCAGTTCCTTTGCGCAAGATGCGTCAGTTCCAAGACCTTGGCCATAATGTCACCTTGATTATTGGTAGCGGCACCGCGCTGATCGGAGACCCTTCCGGACGCGATTCTACCCGTCCTCCTCTCACTGCAGAGCAGGTGGATGCAAACGCAGAGACCTATGTTAACCAGGCTATGAAGATTCTTGATCCAGAAAGAACCACTGTTGTTCATAACGGTGACTGGATTAAGCCTATGAATCTTGAGACCATGCTTGGCCTTATGAGCAAGTTCACCATTGCTCGTATTCTTGAGCGAGAAGACTTCTCTAATCGCTATCATAATCAGCAGCCAATTGCGCTTCACGAGTTCATTTATCCAGTTCTTCAGGCATACGATTCTGTTGTTATCAAGGCAGATGTAGAGATGGGCGGAAACGACCAGATTTTCAACCTGCTTGCTGGTCGCGATCTTATGCGTGATATGGACATGGAGCCTCAGATTGCGCTTACTATGCCTTTGCTTGTAGGTACTGACGGCACTAAGAAGATGAGTAAGTCTTACGGCAACTACATTGGACTGACTGACGAGCCAAACGATATGTTTGGTAAGGTCATGTCTATTACTGACGAGATTATTCCAATGTACTATCGTCTCTGCTCTACGCTCTCTATTGATGAGCTTGATGCAATCGATAAGAGCTTTGAGGATGGTACTGCTGATCCTTACCAGCTCAAACGTGCTCTTGGTAGAAATATCGTTGACCTTTATCACGGTGAGGGAGAAGGCCTTAAGGCTCAGGCTGCTTTTGATGCTCAGTTCAAGAACAATGAGGTTCCTGACGACGTCAAAGAGTTTGCCATCTCTCTTGAGGCTGATGAGGATGGCCTTATCTATCTGCCAAAGATTTTGGTGGAGGTAGAAATTGCTTCAAGTAATGGTGAGGCTCGCCGTCTGATTGACGGCGGCGGTATTAAGATTAACCAGCAGCCTCTTCCCGCAAAGACCTATAAGGTTGAGCCATCGGTTCTTGAGAAAGCTCTTCTCCAGGCAGGTAAAAAGCGCTGGGCTAAGCTTATCTAGTCGGTAATGGCCACCAAATAAGGAAACTGACACATGTGGAGACAGTTTGCTCTAGCCGTAGTAGTTGTACTGGTTCTTTGTTATGTACCGGGATATCTTTTTTCTCGCGCTCTTGGTACTAAACGAATGACATCCCTTGTGGTAGCTCCGCTTATTTCGGTCTGCCTCATTGGCTTTTCTGGAATTGCCATCTACCCTCTGGGTCTAAGAGGTGTAACGCCGCTTTTGGGAGGCGTTGGTCTTTTTATTCTGATTGCTGCTGGACTTGCGTATCTTATTCAGAAAATCAGACCTACCCAGGAAAATCAATCTCATGCAAACCTTGCCGAGAAGGAATCTCTAAACGGAGTTTTTCTCTTAGTAACTGCTGTTATCTCTACTGCAATATTCTTTGTTATTTTCCATAAGGCAATTAGAAACCCCTCATGGTTCTTGCAGTCCGCTGATAACTACGCGCACCTTGCATACATTACAAGAAGTGTTCAGTCGGGCATTTATTCCATGCTGCATGCTGCCTTTTATACAGGAGCAAGGCCAGAGTTTCAGACTCCCTTCTTTGATGAAGGCTTCTATCCAACTCTTTTTCATTCTTTTGCGGCTGTCACTGCGGCAATTACAGGCCTTAATGAAGTACTTACAGAAAATGTAGTTTGGTTTGTTTTTGTCGCGGTTATATATCCAGTGGGCGTTTGTGCTTTGCTTCAAACAATAGGAAAGAAAAACCTCGTTGCCAGCGTTCTAACCTCATTTGTAGTTTTTGCGCAGCTGGCATTTCCTCTTCGAATGGTTACGGTTCATGCAGTCTTTCCTAATGTAGCTGGCTTTTGTCTTGTCCCCACTGTTGTAGCAGTCTTTATATTGTCTTTTAACGAGAAGACATCCTGCAAAGAAGTATGCACATCAACTCATAGTGTTCAAAAATTTTCAGTAAATGTTCATACACTTTGTCTATGTTTTATGGGGATTATTGCACTTGCATTGGTTCATCCTAGTGCAGATTTTTTGTGGGCTATTTTTGTTTTACCATTTGTTCTTTGCAACTTGCTTCCAAGTTTTGTGCAGTATTTGAGTAAGAAGTTTGAATTAACAAAACCAAAAAGAATCATTCTATTGATCTGTTTAGAGTGCGTAATTCTTGGCTTCGCTATTGGTATGTGGAATATCGTGCTTAATTCAAGTTTTATGGCACCGACAGTCAATTTCCTCTGGGAAATTTATGTTGACCCAATTAAGTCAATTATCACCGTATTGAACTTTGGCTTGCTCATGAACATGCCACAAATTCTCTTTGCGGTTGCGTTCTGGATTGGATTTGTTAGCTGCATTTTGAACAAGAATTATCGTTGGCTCACTCTGGCATTTCTCATGACTGCCGTCATTTATGTGGCTAGTCTTTCTGATGTGCTTCCTATTAAGAGGTTTTTCTCGGGATTTTGGTATACCGATCCAGAGAGGACTGCTGCAATGGTAGCAATAGCTGCAGTTCCTGTTGCAATTATTGGCATGGAAACCGCCATTACGCTTGTATTTGACTTCATTAAATACGTTATTAAGACGGTCAAAGAAAAAGGCAATAAAGGCGAGAAAAACAACTCAGAGAATTCTGCTTGCACCATTTCTGCAAGCGGAGATCAGGCAACCTGTAAGCCCTGCATGTTTATTAAAAACTCCGGCATTCTCGTGTGCATTATTGCTGTGTTGTGGGGTTGTGCACTCCTAAGTCCTTGGGATTTAGCAAGCCTGCCTAGGCGAGAGCGTAGTGAGCTTCGCTGGGGAATCATTTGGCTTAATGAGGTCTTTGAGCCTCGTGAGCATACAACTTATAAGGCAAGTGAGGATGAGTTTGTAAAAAAAGCTCTCCAGATTGTTGGTAATGACCTGGTAGTTAATAATCCTTACGATGGCTCGCTTGTTCTGAACTCACTTTATGGCATGAACATTTTTTACCGTGCAAAGGTAGAATCGGAAGAATTGCCACAAAGTGCGATTATTCGTACAAAGCTTAACGAGGTAGCTACTAATCCAGAGGTTCAGCAGGCGGTCCGAGAAACTGGAGCAAGATATGTCCTGTTGCTCGACTTGGAAAATCCAGCTTTGTTAGGAAATCAAAGCTATTTCTTCTCAGGCCTACAAATCACCGATAAAGATCCTGGATTTGAGCTTGTTCTTCGAGAAGGTCCTTACAGACTATATAGAATTACGGCCGTTGAGTAGGACTTTGGTAAGCTTACGTATGAGCGTTATTCTAAGTACCATTGCGCGAGAAACCCGATTGATGAGGAGTGGATTGTGAAAGGCATTATTCTTGCAGGAGGTAGCGGTACCAGGCTTTATCCGCTGACAACCGTTACGTCTAAACAACTCCTGCCTGTCTATGACAAGCCAATGATTTACTATCCTCTGTCTACGCTTATGCTGGCGGGGATTAGAGACATTCTTGTTATCTCTACTCCTCGTGACCTTCCAAATTTCGAGAAACTCTTGGGTGACGGTTCTGATTTTGGCATCTCTATCTGCTATGCTGAACAGCCTTCACCTGATGGATTGGCTCAGGCATTTGTTATTGGTAAAGAGTTTATTGGTGATGACGCTGCAGCTCTGATTCTTGGAGACAACATCTTCTTTGGAAACGGTCTTTCAGGACTTGTCAGAAAAGCTGCCCAACAGGCACAAACTGCTGGTCGAGCTACCGTTTTCGGTTACCACGTGGATGATCCAGAGCGTTTTGGTGTTGTTGAGTTTGATAAGAACTACAACGCTATTTCAATTGAAGAAAAGCCAGCTCATCCAAAATCTAACTATGCCGTAACCGGTCTCTATTTCTATGATCAGCGTGTTACTGAGCTGGTAAAGCAAGTTCAGCCAAGTGCTCGTGGCGAGTACGAGATTACTGATCTTAATCGTCTGTATCTTGAGGATGGCACGCTTGACGTCGTCACACTTGGCCGCGGTTTTGCATGGCTTGACACAGGAACTATGGAGTCTCTCTTTGAGGCATCAACCTTTGTCCGTACCGTTGAAACAGCTCAGGGCCTGCCGGTAAGCGTTCCAGAAGAGATTGCTTTTGAGAATGGCTGGATTGATAGCTCAAAACTCATTGAATGTGCAGAACGCTACGGTAAATCTACGTATGGCGAGCACCTCAAGAGCGTTGCAGAAGGACGTATCCTTCCTTCTGGAAAGGGAGAGTAGTATGCACGTTCTTATTACCGGTGCGCATGGCCAGTTAGGCAACGAGCTCAAATGTCTTTTTGAGTCCGGTGTCTCTGAGATTGGCCCAATTCCAGAGGTTTTTGTTGAACCAGATGTTGATTATACCGACGCAGACGAGCTTGACATCACTAGCGCTGAGGCAGTTAATACATGGTTTGACCAGCATGAACGCTATAACGTTGTTATTAACTGTGCTGCCGCAACAAATGTAGATGGTTGCGAGAGCAATTTTGAGATGGCTTTTGCGGTAAATGCGCTCGGCCCTATGAATCTTGCACGAGCTTGCAACTCTACACAAACAAAGCTTGTTCAGGTATCCACTGATTATGTCTTTAGCGGTAAGGAAAGCTCTCCTCGCACGGAACAAGATGCTCCTTGTCCTGTTTCTGCTTATGGTCGATCCAAATTAGCAGGAGAGGGACTTGCGCTGGCTGCAAATGCTCAAACGTTTGTGGTTAGAACGGCTTGGCTTTATGGTTATGTTGGCAAAAATTTTGTGGCAACCATGCGCACCCTTGGTGCAAAGTATCCAGAGATTAGTGTTGTTGATGATCAAGTAGGTAATCCTACCAGCGCAAATGATTTGGCACACACAATCTTGTGCATTGCGGCTACTGAGAACTATGGCATCTACCACGCAACCAATGAGGGAACGTGCTCGTGGGCTGATTTTGCCGAAGCTATTATGGCTGGCAGTAATCTTGATTGTAAGGTTGCTAGAGTAACTTCTGCTCAGTGGAAAGAGATGCACCCAGAAAGCGCTTCTCGCCCCGCATATTCATCTTTGGTAAATGGGCATCTTGAGAGTACCATTGGAAATTGTATGAGGCCTTGGCAAGAGGCTCTTGCAACATATCTTTCGAAGGTAGAAAGAGGTTAGTGTGAAAACCTATTTAGTCACTGGTGGAGCTGGATTTATTGGTTCAAACTTCATCCACTACATGCTTAGAAGAAATCAGGACATTCATATTTTGAACGTGGACGCCCTGACCTATGCTGGCAACCTTGAGAATCTTTCGGAATATGATCAAGACCCTCGCTACACCTTTGCTCACGTAGATATTAGGGATAAAGAGGCTCTGACACAGCTGTTCGAGACCTATCATCCTGATTATGTTGTTAACTTTGCAGCAGAGAGTCACGTAGACCGCTCTATTGAAGATCCGGGTGCCTTTGCAGACACTAACGTTATGGGTACTGTCGCTCTTCTGAGCGTTGCAGAGTCTTTCTGGAATGATGGCCAGGGCTCCTACGGTAACCACAGATACCTGCAGGTTTCTACTGATGAAGTCTACGGTTCACTTCCGCTTGATGATCCAGAAGCATTCTTCCGTGAGACTACACCACTGAGCCCTCATAGCCCTTACTCTGCATCTAAGGCTTCTGCAGATATGTTTGTAAAGGCCTGGCATGATACATACGGATTCCCAGCAGTAATTACTCGTTGCTCTAACAATTACGGTCCATATCAGTTCCCTGAGAAGCTCATTCCTCTGATGATTGAGAATTGCTTGGAACACAAGGCTCTTCCTGTCTATGGCGATGGACTTAATGTTCGCGATTGGCTGTACGTTGATGATCACTGTAAGGCAATTGCTATGGTTCTTGAAGGTGGACGCCTTGGTGAGGTCTACAACGTTGGCGGTCATAACGAGCGCAACAACCTCTACATTGTTAAGCGCATTATCAGTGAAGTTGCAAGAATCACTGGTGACACTCAGATTACTGAGGATCTAATCTCTTACGTTACTGACCGCAAAGGTCACGATCGTCGCTATGGTATTGCACCCGATAAGATTAAAGAAGAGCTTGGTTGGTATCCAGAAACTCCATTTGAAGAGGGCATTGTTACCACTATCAACTGGTATTTAGAGAACCGCGAGTGGGTTAAGAATGTAGTTTCCGGTGATTATCAGGATTACTACAAGAAGATGTATGAAGGTCGATAATGCGCACATACGATACAGAAACGCTTAAGCATCTCCAGCAAGTTGAGCTGATGATTTTAAAGGACTTCGTAGACACGTGTGAAGCCAACAACATCCGCTATTTTGGTTTTGGCGGCACCGCGATTGGCGCCCTTCGTCATAAGGGATTTATTCCTTGGGACGATGATATTGATGTTTGTCTTCCTGCAGAAGACTTCAACAAACTCTTAGATATCTATGATAAAGAGTGGTCAGAAAAGTATTCAATCATGAATACTGAGAGGGATATCAACTATCCATTCCCAACCACGCGCATTATGCTCAAAGGAACACAGTTCTGCGAAGAAGCACTTGCGCCACTTCCTCTTGACCTTGGTATTTTCCTAGATGTCTACTGCTTTGATAATGTTTCGGATGACGAGAAGGAATATCAGAAGCAGGCATTTGATGCGTGGTTCTGGTCACATATGCGCATCCTCGTTGACGTTCCTCGCCCTGTTATTTTGGCCGACGGCATCAAAGGAAAGCTCTTAAAGGCAGCAGTTACTATGGGTAGGGGAGTTTGCAAACTGCTGCATCTCTCTACTCAGAAAATGTATGAGCGTGAGCAGGAAGCCCGCAACCGCTTTGCTCACGTTAAGACAAAAAGAATTGCCTACCTGCACGATACGGATAGGTTTGTAAATACCTATCCAGTTGATGAGGTTTTTCCTGTCGATAAGCTTGATTTTGATGGAATTCAAGTAGCGTTCCCTAATCAAAATGATAAATTCCTTAGGATGCTTTACGGCGATTACATGCAAATGCCACCAGTTGAGAAGCGTAAAAACCACTATCCAGCGCGTTTGGATTTTGGTCCGTACTAGGGTCTTCTCGCCTGTAAAGCAATACATAAAAGGTAAAACGGCATCTCAGGTGCCGTTTTTTGTTAGATTGGCAGTCTTTGACAATCCTCTGAAGGTAATATGTTCAAAATATGTTCATACTTGTATAAATTTGAACATAGGAGTATTATGACTGAAGTTAATTGGTATGGAAGTTTATTTCGCAGTTAATTGGTCTTCATTTGGAGGAACCGTGGCACTAACAAATAACGTGTTTTCTGTATTAAAAACTATTGCTCTTTCTGACGAGAGGCTCAATCAGAGACAGCTTGCAGAAGAAACTGAGCTTTCTTTGGGATCAGTTAATTCAGCAGTAAAAACGCTTGAGGACCAGGGTCTTATTGAAGAGGGACTCATCACACCAAAGGGTCTTGAAGCTCTAAAACCTTATGAGGTTAAGAATGCCATTATTATGGCAGCTGGTCTGTCTTCTCGCTTTGCACCTATTTCATATGAGAAGCCAAAGGGTGTCCTGAAGGTTCGTGGAGAAGTTCTGATTGAGCGCCAGATTCATCAGTTGCTTGAAGCTGGTATTACTGACATCACCGTTGTTGTGGGTTATAAGAAGGAGTACTTCTTCTATCTGGAGGAGAAGTATGGCGTCAAGATTGTTGTTAACCCAGATTATGCAACAAGAAATAACAACTCTACGCTTTGGTATGTGAAAGATCAGCTTGATAATACGTATATCTGCTCGTCAGATGACTACTTTACTCAGAATCCATTTGAACACTATGTCTATGAGGCTTATTACTCAGCAACGTATGTTGCAGGAGAAACTGATGAGTGGTGCCTTAAAGAGGGACGTGGTGGACGTATTACTGGCGTAGAAATTGGCGGTTCAAATTCTTGGATTATGCTTGGTCACGTCTATTTTGACAGGCAATTCTCAAAGAAGTTTGTAGATATTCTTGAGGCTGTCTACGACAAGCCAGAAACCGTTGATATGCTCTGGGAAGAGATTTACGTCCGTCATATCAAAGAGCTTTCCATGACCATTAGAAAGTATCCTGACGGCGTTATTTACGAGTTTGATTCCCTTGATGAACTTCGTCAGTTTGACCCAGCATTTATTGAGAACATCGACTCAGAGATTTTTGACAACATTGTCTCGGTGCTTCATTGCCAGAAGAAGGATATCCACGGTTTCTATCCTCTAAAACAGGGACTTACCAATTTATCTGCTCACTTTATTGTGGGATATGGTGATGATGCTCAGGAGTATGTCTACAGGCATCCAGGTGTTGGTACCGAGAAACTCGTTGATCGTGCAGCTGAAGAAGCTGGTCTTCGACTTGCTCGTGAGCTTGGCCTAGACAACACCTTTATTTACGAGGACCAAAAAGAAGGTTGGAAGATTTCCAAGTTTGTGAAAAACGCTCAGAATCTTGATCCTCATAATCCTGAGCAGCTCAAGCGCGCAATGGAGATGGGTTATAAACTGCATCATAGCGGCGCGTCACTTGATCGTTCTTTTGACTTTGTCAACGAGGGTCTTAATTACGAGAAACTCCTGCTTGAAGAGGGTCCTATTGAGATTCCTGGCTACTACGAGCTTCGCGAGAAGGTCCTGCGCTTGAAGAAGTTTGCAGACGCAGATCAGTATCCAATTGTTATTTCACACAATGATTTCTTCTATCTGAATTTCTTGATTGATGAGGCCGGTACCTACAGCCTTATTGACTGGGAATATGCAGGCATGTCAGATGAGGCTAATGACTTTGGTACCTTCGCAGTTTGCTGTGAGCTTACTGACGATGAGGCTAATGCTGCTATTGATTACTACTTTGGAAAAGAGGCAACGTTTGAGCAGCGCAGACACTTCTGGAGCTATGTAGTCTTTGCTGGTTGGTGCTGGTATCTCTGGTCTCTGGTTAAGGAAGCAGAGGGCGAGAACGTAGGCGAGTGGTTCTTCATTTACTATCGCTACGCTGCAAACAATATTGATCGTGTTCTTTCTTGGTACGAAGACGCTCAGAACTAAGAGCAAAAGGAGAAACTATGTATTACGGTCTTTTAAGCGGTATTCTTTGGGCGGTTGATACCGTTATTCTTGGCGTTGCTCTTGGTATGAGTCCTTATGTTGATTCAGCTCAGGCGTCATTTGTCAGCGCATTCATGCACGATTTCTTTGCCGCTGCAGTTCTTTTAGTCATGATGGCTCAGAAAGGCAGACTTAAAGACACCCTTGAGGCAGCAAAAACAAAGAGTGGCCGTGTAGTTATGCTTGGCGCACTTCTGGGTGGACCAATTGGTATGAGTGGCTACCTTGCTGCTATTAACACCATTGGACCTGGTTACACCGCTGCAATTTCAGCTTTTTATCCAGCCGTCGGCTCGCTTTTAGCATGGCTTTTGCTCAAAGAAAAGATGAACTTAAAGCAGATTATTGCCCTTATCGTTGCTCTTGTTGGCGTCATGGTTATTGGTCTCTCAACAGCAGCAGGCGAGGGTAACGGAAATGTTCTTGTGGGTATCTTGGGCGTTGCTGCTTGTGTCTTTGGCTGGGGATCTGAGGCGGTTATTTTGGCTTGGGGTATGCAAGACGATGCTGTTGATAATGAGACTGCTCTTCAGATTAGGGAAACCACCTCTGCATTTGCATACGGTCTTCTCATCTTGCCATTGGCTGGTTCCGTTGATTTTGCTGCACAGGTTGCACTCACTCCTGCAAATGGCGTTGTCTTTATTGCAGCACTTGCTGGTACTGCCTCGTATCTCTTCTACTACAAGGCAATTGACGCCATTGGCGCTTCTCGCGGTATGGCACTGAACATTTCTTACTCTGCATGGTCGGTCATTTTTGCAGCTCTTGCAGGTATTATCCTGCCAACAATTATGCCTGAAGCAATTCCATCTCCACTGGTTGTAATTTGCTGCATTGTCATTATTGTAGGAACGGTTCTTTCTGCAACTCCAGATTGGAGTGAGCTGCTCAAGAGAGATTAGTTTGTTTCTGCAATTCTAGATGTCTTAAAAAACGAGTCATTCTGTGGTAAGAATGACTCGTTTTTGTTTATCTAAAGCTTTTAGCTCTGTGTTTGTGAGCTATTTATCGGAGACTAATCTCCAGTTATTTCCTGTCAAACTCCAGGTAGTAAAGTCGGTTGCATCGCCATTGATGACAAACTCTCTGAGTTCTGCATCGCGGTTATTCTCGGTAATAGTTTCAATGTAGTAACGAGGACGATTCTCTCCCTCATAAGACTCATCAAGAGGAGTGGTGTAGTTAGAGAGCATCTGAGAATCTGCGCCCATATCTTTGAGCGTTTGAGCCAAGATATCGTAGTGCCAGACAGGAGCATCTGAAATCTGCATTGGTTGTTCGGCTTCTTCTGCGCTTTGACCAGCAGGTTTATAGAAGATTGCTGGAGCAGATGTCTCTGTAATATCGTTTGGTGTTAGATACCAGCGACCATGGTCAGCAGTCACAATAATAGAGGTGTTTTCGTAGAGGCCAAGACGCTTAAGCTCTGCAATATAAGCATCTACGATTTTCCAAGCACCTCTCGTCTGTTCAATTTCATTCTCTTCGCTTGGATCTTTGGGGCGCTCAAGGTTTCTATTTAGGATGAAAGGACCATGGGATCCCATAAGATGGATAAAGCGGAAGCTTCCTGTATCGTTTTCATCATGAACAGACAGGCCATAGTGCTGGAGTTCCTGATAATACTTAAGGTCATCTTCGTTATAGCGCTGAGAAGACATATCAACCTCGTCGTACGTAAATTTTCTCATCATACGCATGTTGAGGTCCTCGGTGTAATACCAGAATCGAGGCTTAAACACCCAAGGCATATCTCTACAGAACGCTGTCTTGTAGAGGATGCGAAGTGCGCTAAGAACATTAAGCTGGTTTTCTGAACCGCGACCACGAAGCTCGTGATAGTTGATAGTGCGGTTGTGCATGTAGTCGGTATAAATTGAGTTGAAGTTATCGGTATACAAGCCAACGGAGTAACCAAGTTTATTGATGTCATCTAGATAATGGCTGTTGTCCGCCCAACCATTAACAAAGTCTCCAAATGATTGACCGGGTTGTAGGCGATTTTCAAAGACAAGAGAAGGAATTCCGTATCGTGTAGGAATCATTGATCCAACAGAGTTCCTGTACCAGGTAAAGCCTGTCATATGGGCGAATGTCTCGGGATACTCGTTATAGATTTGCTGTACAAAGGCTGTATCAGTGGTATCCAAAACAAAGACCACAACGTTCTTTTTGGAAGAGACGTTAAAGAGTCCATCTCTTGTGGCATAGATTTGCTGAGATTCTCTTGTGTTTACGTCGGTAAAAGCAGCTACAGCTGGTCCCCATAAACTTGCAACGCCCACTGCCTGGACAATGATAAGAGCTGTTGCGGTTACCAAAAGACCCGTTCTAAGCTGCCTTGCTTTAAGGAGCGAGAAGATCACTGCAGCTGCAATAATTGCCAGCCAAATGAGGCCAGAGACAATCATCTGATTGGTAAAGTTGGACCAAATGACCTCATGACCATCAGCAAGTGGCATGCCACCGTTCAAGAACACTGCCTGAACATATGACGCTACGCCGATGGCGCCTACGAGCGCAACTGCAACGTTAAATACGCGTTTGCGAAGTAATGAAAGCACTGCAGTAGAAATAAGCGTTAGTAAAAGACCAGCTAAAAATACAGGACCTGCTACGTCATTAAGACTAAACGATAAATCCTTTGCATTGCTGGCTACCAGCTCAAGTGGGGCTACAACCAAGATAGTAAAGACTGTGAAGAATGAAATAAGAAATGCAACGCCAATGCGGCCCTTAGGCTTGAGGGTGCCCTCTTTTTGTTCTTTAAGGCGAATGGCTTCTGCTGCGAGGATTTCTTTCATCTGAGCGTTTGCAGCTTCTGCACCTTTGACGTCAACCTTATGCACTTTGCCTTCGACAATCTTGTTTGCGTTCTCGTCAATCTTAAGCAGACGGAAGAGCACCTTGCGAGAGCGTCTAAATGCCACACCAAGCACGGCAGAAAGAGCAACTACCACCGCAGCCAGCGCCTGGATAGTGTAGGTCATGACGGATGGGTCAACGTACGCCTGAGCTGTTGCTGGCAGAAGTGCCCACCAGGTCAGAGTTAACACAAGTGTGTAGAGTGCCCCGTGAATAATGAGTAGTTTTTTATTGGCTGACGATGTGGTCATAGTCGAAGAAGTCTCTTGTTTAAGTGGAATAAATTTAAACAAGCTTATTTTATGTTTTCGCAAAAGCTCGTAACTAGATTGCGATAATGTGTATAAGTTGTTGACATACTCTATCATCACTAGCCGTTACTCTTCTGGCCACTCTTATAAGCCAGGTTGATAAGCTTAGCCACAGGAGTTGGCCAGAACTTCTTGAGCATCTCAAGGTCTTCCTTTTCACGACGGTTATCGTGGATAAGGTGGCTGGTTTCGGAGTCTTCATGAATGCGATGGAGCATCAGAACGCGGGTATCGTACAAAAAATCGCCCTCATGTCTGCTGATTGCCTCCCAGGCTTCCCAATCTAGGTTAGAGCCAAATCCAGCCTTGAAAACGGGAGCCTCAAGGTTGGGCAGCACCAACGTAGTGCTTGGACAGCAAATGGCGCAACCCAGCTCAAGCGCACGACGTTTAGCCCATGCTTTACCTGCATTTTCTGGCTTGGAGAGCGAGTACAGGAGACGACGCTTTACCTTAAGCAGGCGATTCTCAAGAACCTCCTCGCCATCACGCAGCTCACCGTAATTGGTGAAATAAATCAGCGGGCGAGAAGATCTGTTCACGCGTTCAAGCATGTACTCTGCATAGTTTGGTTTGTAGATATCATCTTGGTGAGCGATGGTTACTAACGGAGTTGTACAAACGCTTACGGCAAAGTTCCAGTCGCCAGCAATGCCTCCCGGACCGGGATTAACATGCATGGGAATGTTGTACTTCTCGCAAAGAGACTGAATCAGTTCATTTGGTGTTGAAGTAGCCAAAAGAATATTCGTAGAAAGAGTCTGCTCTTTGAGCGAGAGAATGCACTCTTCTAGATAGGGGCTCTCGCCATAAGCGCAGACAGCAAACGTGTGATCCTGAGGTGTATACATTGCTACATCCAATCGATTAGCTCCGATGTCTAGTATTATAAGAATGTTATCGGACGATGGCGAATGGGAGCCTTTGTGGAGTCTGACGGATATAAGACATACGAGAACCCCGATGAGCTAAGAAAGATCCAGATTCTTTCTACGCTTTTGATGGATGAGCTTGACCGCGTCTGCACGGAGCTTGGCATTTCGTACCAGGCGTACGGTGGAACAGCCATTGGCGCTGTGAGACACAAAGGCTTTATTCCTTGGGATGATGACGTAGATATCTCGATGTTCCGCGAGGATTATGAGATTTTTTTGGAGAAAGCACCTGCGCTTCTTCGACCAGATTTTTGCATTCAAAACGGCAGGACGAACAATTACTTTCCTGCAGTAAATACAAACCTTTCTTTAAAGGGAACAGTGTGTGTTCCTGATGAGTTTATGACCTGCCCCTTTACGTACGCTATTTCTATTGGCATTTTTCCCTTTGATAAGATTCCTGCAGATTCTAAGAAGCTTGCCAAGATTAAGCGCCAGACATGGTTCTGGGGTCGCTTGAACTTCCTGCTGGTTACTCCAACTCCGCGCGTACCGCTGACTGGCTGGAAAAAGAAAGTTGCTCTTGCGGGATGTTTTGTCATTCACCACACCTTGAAGCTCTTTAGGGTTTCATCCGCGCTGATCCAGCGTAACTGGGATGAGGCAGCTCGTGCTGCAGAGGGCGAGAAAACCACTCATTACGCAAGCTTTGTTGAACCTGATCCAGAGAACTGGTCAATGGACAAAGAGGATGTATTTCCAATGGTTCGCGTTCCTTTTGAGGACATTACTACTACGCTTCCAAAGGAATATGACAAACTCTTGACCAGGGGATACGGGGATTACATGCAGCTTCCTTCAGAGAAGGATCGTAAAAACCATCATCCTGGTGCACTTGATTTTGGCAAATGGAAAGATGTAGACGTTACCAAGGGAAGCCGTCAGGCATTTGAAGACTTTGGTCAGAAAAGCTAACTATGACTATTGATACTTCTGCGGAACAGCTTAAGAAAAACTACTTTTGGAATACGCTTGGTTCTTTAATGAACGCTGCCTCAACAGTGCTTATGTTGATGGTGGTTACACGTACCATGGGAGCTGCTGCCGGTGGTGTTTTCTCGCTTGCGTATGCTGTGGCTCAGCAGCTTATGGTTATTGGTCACTTTGAAATTAGGACGTATCAGGTTACCGATACAGAAGAAGTATTCTCGTTTGGTGTGTATCTTGCGGCACGAATCATCACAACTGGTTTGATGATTGCGGGAATCATTATCTTTACCCTGCAGTCCCAGGGATTAAGTTACGAGGGAGTGCTGTACGCCCTCATTGCCTCACTTCGTTTATTTGACGTTGTAGAAGATGTTTTCCATGGCATGTTCCAGCAGCATGGTCGCTTGGATATTGCTGGTAGAGCATTCTTTTATCGTGTTCTTGCAACAGTTGTTGGCTTTGCAGTAGGTGTGCTTCTTACAAAGAACCTGCTTGTTGGCGCAGCTCTTTCTTTTGTTGCATCACTGGTAGTTATGATTGCGCTTGTCATTCCTCCTACCAAGAAGATGGCAACGCTTAAGCCTACCTTTGACGTTAAGCAAATTACAAAGCTGTTGGTTACCACCGCACCATTGTTTGCTGGTTCATTCTTGCTAACGTACGTTGTTGGTGCTCCTCGCTATGCACTGGGTGCTTTGAGCGATCAGGCGCTTCTTACGTTCTTTACGGCATTGGCCATGCCAGCCATGGTTATCAATCTTTTAAGTAACTTTGTCTTTAAGCCACTGCTCACTCAGATGGCCGAATATTGGAATAATCAGCAAGACAAGCAGTTTGTGGGCCTGATTCTTAAGGGTTTTGCCGTAGTTGCTTTAGCTACTGTTGTTTCTATGACGCTGGCTTGGCCGCTAGGCGCTCCAGTTCTTGGACTTCTCTATGGTCTTGATTTTGAACCGTATAAGCTGGAGCTTTTGATGTTGCTTTTTGGAGGCCTGCTCAATGCGCTCACGGTCATTTTGTACTACGCCGTAGTAACCATGCGTAAGCAGGTTGCCGTGTTTGTGAGCTACGCCGCAGGTGCAGGTTTTGCTGCGCTTACAGGAGGATGGTTTGTAGGCAACTTTGGCATTATGGGAGCATGTGTGCTCTATGATGCCTCGCTTGCAATTCTCGCTCTGGTATTTGGCATCTTCTGCTTCTTGGGATTTAAAGATCAAAAGAAAAAGTCCGCTGCATAGGCGGACTTTTTAAATAAAGCACAGGTAGATGAGCATGCTGCCAGAGGATCGACGCGTCGTTTACACGCGCGTACGCTGGTTAAGATCAGTTACAAAATCAAGGTTTTTCTCGTCACGTGCATCTTTGTCGCGTAGGGCGAGCTCAGTTGAAAGCTGTTCAACCTTATAGGTGAGCTTGGAGATTGCACAAGACTGATGGAAGAGCCTAATCAAGATCATCACAATAACCAGCAGCAAGACAAAGTTTGCAGGGCTCATAAAGCCAAAAAGTCCAGCAAAGAAATACGCAAGCTGGGGAATAAGCGCAAACAAAACAAGGATTCCTGCGGAAACAACCCAATACACAGAGTCGGAGATGCGAATCTTTGATTTACGAACGCTATTAATAACAATGCCCATGGCAAAAAGAGCACCAATAAGCAGCAGAATTCTCAGAACTAAAGTCATGGTGTCACCTTATCTAAACCACTGGAAGAGCAAAAGCGAGAGGCACGTGCGAGCCATGTACATAATTGAGTTATAGAAGCTCAAGTAGGACTCGCCACCTTGACGCTCACGCATTTCAGTTTCAATCTCGACAACCTTTGCACCGCGGCGCATCAGCAACGAGATAGTGTCTGGCTCGGGGGAGAAGTCAAAGGAGCGCGCATACGTCTCAATGAGGCCGCGGTCGTACATACGCATGCCTGACGTAGGGTCAGTGATAGTCTGACCAGTACTTGTTTTGATAAGCCAAGAAATAAGCTTGGAGCCAATCTCTCGGGGAGAATTTCCGCGAGCTTTAGTGACAAAACGAGAAGCAATAACAATGTTTGCCCCCTCGTTTACCATTGCTTGAGCCATAGGAGCAATGTACTCAGGCCTGTGCTGGCCATCGGAGTCAAACTGCACCACAGCGTCATAACCATGTTCTTTGGCGTAGCGCATACCAGCCCTAAAGCCTGCAGAAAGGCCTCCGTTAACAGGAAGATTGAGGTAGTTAAATCCGCGTTCTTTACAGATATCTAGCGTGCGATCAGATGAGCCGTCGTTGATTATGATGTAATCAATCTGCGGGGCTACCTGGCGCAGCTCTGTAATAGTTGAAGCAATGCAGGCTTCTTCGTTATAAGCGGGAACGACTGCAAGAATTCTCACGAGCATCCTTTGAATTACAGATTTACACGTTAACTGCATGAATATCATAGCTCAAAAGATGTATTAATCTTGACTCGTATATAGTAGATTACCTAAAGAAATTGAAAGGTGAACGCTATGGAGTTTCCAAAAGAGCTTAAAAACCCTACTCAATCGGGCAATTTTACGTTTTATGACACCTCGATTGAAGGTGTAAAGGTTGTGGACGTAAAGCTGTACGGTGATGCTCGTGGTGGCTTTATGGAGACCTACCGTGAAGAAAACTTTGTTGCCGGCGGCATTGAGGCTTCATTTGTGCAGGACAATCAGTCCTCATCCGTTCAAGGTGTGCTCCGCGGTCTTCATTTCCAGATTGAGCATCCGCAGGCAAAGCTTGTGCGCGTAATCTCCGGCACTGTTTTTGACGTTGCGGTTGACCTGCGAGAGGGAAGTCCAACCTGGGGTCAGTGGGAAGGCGTTGTTTTGTCCGCGGAGAATCGCAGACAGTTCTTTGTTCCTCGCGGCTTTGCCCACGGTTTCTTGGTACTCTCCGAGACTGCAGAGTTCTGCTACAAGTGTGACGACATCTATCACCCAGGTGATGAGGGCGGCATTATGTGGAACGATCCAGAGCTTGGCGTTGAGTGGCCAGCGTTTCTTGGCGAGAAAACCTTAGATCCTGCAAAGGTTATTCTTTCCGATAAAGACAAGATTCATCCAGCACTTTCTTCACTTAAGAAGTAACAAGCGCTGAAGGCAAGTTAGGTAGTATGAACGAACGTAATCGTCGTGAGCGAGAATCCACAGCTCACGAGCTTAATCGCATGAACGAGCCAGAGTGGACAGAGGAAGCTTCTGATAAAGAACTTTCGTCTTCGCCGCTCCCTCGTGCAACCCAGATGGAACTTCTCGCCCCAGCGGGAGGTCCTGCTCCATTTACCGCAGCTCTTGCTGGTGGTGCAGATGCTATTTACTGCGGCTTGGGCAACAACTTCAACGCCCGCCGCGGTGCGGACAACTTTGACGACGAGTCGTTTGCGCGTGCGTGCAGACAGGCTCATCTAGCTGGCGCTCGCGTATACGTCACCGTGAACGTTGTTGTTAAGTGGGACGAGATGCAGCGGGTGCTGCGCTTGATTCGCCGTGCGTGGGTTCTTGGTGCAGATGCCTTTATCATTCAGGACTGGGGTCTTATGGCTCAGGTAAGAAAGACCTGGCCAGAGATTGAATGCCACGTATCAACGCAGGCAAATATCCACGATACGCGCGGTGTTGCTACCTGCAAAAAGCTTGGTGTGGGTCGTGTTACGTTGTCCAGAGAGCTTACGAAAGAAGAGATTTCTACCATTTCCAAGCTTGGCGTTGAGCTGGAGTGTTTTGGTCACGGCGCCTTGTGCTTCTGCTATTCGGGCATCTGCCACATGTCGTCTATGCGAGGAGACCGCTCTGCAAACCGTGGAGCCTGTGCTCAGCCGTGCCGCCTGCCATATGAGCTGCTCAATTCTAAGCACGAAGTTGTTTCGATGGGCGGCATTGATAGGCTGCTTTGTCCCAAGGATTATTGCACTATTGATGATGTGCCCGACATGATTGAGGCGGGCGTTGGCTCGCTCAAGATTGAAGGCCGCATGAAGGCTCCCGAGTACGTGTACTCGGTAGTGTCTTCGTATCGTCAGGCAATTGACGCTGCCGAGAAGGGCGTGGACAACCAAGCTGATGTGGCTCGCCGCCACCGCTTGCTTAAACGCTCATTTAACCGCGGTTTAACTAATGCGTACCTGCATGGCACCGCTGGCAACGAGATGATGAGCTATGAGCGCTCCAACAACCGTGGAGAGATTGTTGGTGAGGTTACCGGAGGACGTCCACTTGAAGATGCTCTTGAGCGCAAGAGTGGCCTCAATGGTGGCCGTGTTAAGCTGCGCCGCTACAAGCAAGCAGATGTTGACCTTATTGCTCACGCTCCCATTGGCAAGAACGACTTGCTAGAAATTAGGCCCTTGGATGAGCCTGACAAGTTCCTGACTGCTCTTTGTCCTGTTGACGTTGAGCCTGGTCAGACGGTCACCGTCCGCACTTCTCGCGTTATGCAGACTGGCTCCACGGTGCGCATTATTCGCTCTGAGGCAGCACGCGTGGCAGCTGAGCAGATTTCTTCGCTAGAGTATCCTCGCAAACGTGCCGTTGACGTGGCTATTATTGCCCGCATTGGCCAGCCCTTTACTGTGGTGCTTACTACTGCAGACGGTGTGGCAAGCGCGTCTGCCGAGGGCTTTGTGGTGGAGGAGGCACGCACCAAGGCGGTAACCTCTGACGAGCTTATTGAGCACGTTGGACGTATGGGAACCTCGCCGTTTGAGGCCGTAAGCTTTGACGTCCAGATGGACGATGCGTGCGGTATGAGCTTTAGTGCCGTTCACAAGGTCCGCGCTGCAGCATGTGAGCAGCTGGAGGCCGCGCTTCTGGAGGAGTACCAGGACCGCGAGCAGAAGATTGCTCCGCTTTCCCGTCTTGCCTATCAAAAGGAGCGAGAAGCCCAGGACAAAGAGAAGCTTTTTGCCTTTGATGAGGCTGCTGCAAAAACAAATGCGTCGCAGGCAGAGGTATGTGTTCTGGTTGAGACTCCCGAGCAGGCACGCGTTGCGCTCAAGGCAGGAGCAGATCGTCTGTACGCAACAGCCGATGCCCTCGCAGAGACTTCGTGGCCAGAGGATCTTCTCGCCAAGGTGTCGCCATGGCTTGATGAGGTATGTCGCGAGATTGACCACAATCGCCTGGACCCGTACGTTGCTGCAGGTAGGACGGTTGTCGTGGGCAACATCTCCGAGCTGGCGCTGGCTGTTGAGCGCGGAGCTACTCCAGAGGTGCGCGAGTGCATTCCGGTCCATAATGACTACTCCCTGCAGGCGCTGGCTGACATGGGGGCAGAAGGCGTTTGGCTCAACTCCGAGCTGACTCTCCAAGAGATTTGCCACCTGGCGAGAAATGCCTCGATTTCTGTGGGTTATATGGTCAGTGGCCGTATTCGTACCATGACTACTGAGCACTGTATTTTGATGTCTACGGGCAAGTGCATCCACGATTGTGATGCCTGCAAACTTCGTCTTGAGGAGCACACGCTCAGAGGCATTGACAACGATTACATGCCCGTAAGGACTGACAGACATGGTCGCTCCAAGATTTGGAGCCCTAAGCTCTTTGACGGCGTGCCAGAGATGGCCGAGATGTTGTCTTGTGGTGTGAAGCGTTTTATGGTGGACGCAACGCTTCTGAGCACGGAGCAGACAAGAGAGGCTACCTCTCGCGTAGCTGCAGCGATTGCGGCAACAGCGTCGGGTGCATCATTGCCTGCACGTCTCAAAGATGCTTCAGTTGGACATCTTTTCTCGCCAATTGGATAGGCGAGAAATAAGTTTGGAATTTTGGGTAGGATACCCATGTTGTAAGTTATGGGCGCATCCGCGCTTGAAGAGTTTGAATAGGAGCAAACATGGCCATTAATCGTGACCTTTTGAATGCAACCCTTGATGTTATTCGCCAGAGCCTTCAGACCGATGGCGGCGACGTTGAGCTTATTGATGTAAGCGATGACGGCACCGTTACCCTTGAGATGACTGGTTCTTGCGCTGGCTGCCCAATGTCTGCATACGACATGTCTGAGGGTATTGAGCGCATCCTGATTGAGCACGTTCCTGGTGTAAAGCGCGTTCAGCCTGCAATGCTGTAAGTTATCGCCCGGCGTCAAAAGTGAACGTTTGGCGCTTATCGGTTGTGAGCTTCATGCGCATAAACGTGTTTTTTATGCAGAGAAGTTGTGGTGAACCATAATTGACCTGCATATTTACAAAATTTATATATCACGCCCCGCACATTATTGCGTAGGGCGTGATATTTTATATAAACGGATAATTAGTTTTTCTGACCATACATTTGTATGACGTAAGAAAGGTGGACGTTGTGGTTCTTTCTGATTGCGACATTAAAGCCGAGATTGCTGCTGGTCGTATCGTTATTGAGCCTTTATGCGAGAAAAATGTGCAGCCTGCATCGGTTGACGTATGTCTTGGCTCAAACTTTAGAATTTTCCGCAATTCTACGCACACCTCAATTGATCCACTTGTAGCTCAAGAGGGTCTTACTGAGTCAATTGATGTTCCTGAGGGAGAGGTTTTTGTTCTTCATCCTGGTCAGTTTGCGCTTGGCACTACGCTTGAGCGCATTGCTATTCCTGACGATATTCTTGGCAAGCTTGAAGGTAAGTCCACCCTGGGACGCCTGGGTCTTATGATTCACTCAACTGCAGGCTATGTTGATCCAGGCTGGGACGGAGAGCTCACACTGGAGCTTTCTAATGTTGCTAACCTTCCAATCATTTTGCACCCTGGCATGAGGATTGGTCAGCTTTCCTTTGAGCGTATGAGTTCCCCTGTTGAGCGTCCTTATGGCTGCGAAGATCTTGGTAGCCATTATCAGGGTCAGCGTGGTGCAACTCCTTCGCATGTTCTTTCAAAGTAGTTTTAGTAAGTAGGACGTATTGTGTGGCTTGATGCTTTTTATCATTCATTAAACCCAGTAGCACTTTCTCTGGGTCCGCTGTCTATCAGATGGTATGGTCTGGCATATCTTGTAGGCTTTGTGCTTGCTGGCGTAGTTATGTATAGAACTGCTCAGCGCTGGAAACTTAACGTTACCCTTGATGACGTACTTAATTTGATGGTTGGCATCTCGTTTGGCGTTATTGTTGGTGCTCGTCTGTTCTACGTTATTTTCTACGGCGCTGGTTATTACGTGACTCATCCACTTGATGCATTTGCTTTAAGTCAAGGTGGCATGAGCTTCCACGGTGGCCTTGTAGGCGCTGTTGTGGGCGGCTCTATTGTCTGTAAGGCATCGGGCCTCTCTATCCCTACCATCTGTGACCTGGGAGTTATTGGTGCGCCGCTTGGTCTTTTCTTTGGACGCTGCGCAAACTTTATCAACGGTGAGCTTTGGGGAAAGCCCACAGATCTGCCTTGGGGAGTAATGTTTGAGACAGGAGGAGCGGTCTACCGTCACCCTTCTCAGCTCTACGAAGCACTTCTCGAGGGTCTTGTGATGTTTGTCATTTTGTACGTCCTTTCTAGGAAGTATCCTCCTCGTCCACAAGGAACGTTCATTGGAACGTTTTTGATGCTCTATGGCATTTTTAGGTTTGTCGTGGAATTTGTTCGTGTTCCTGACGAGCAGCTTGGCTATCTCTTTGGCAGCTTTATTACCATGGGACAGCTACTCAGTCTGCCTTTAGTTGTACTTGGAATCGTGGTGCTTGTTATGGCAAGAAGGCTAAACTCACCACAAGTTGGAAGGAATTAGAAGCATGTTTAAAAAGGCGCTCAATAGCCTTTTCTCCATACTTTTAGTGCTTGCGCTCTTACCAGCTCCTGCATTCGCAGAAGCAGCGGGGGAGTTGACCACTACTGCTACTGCAACCTCCTCAGCAGAGAATGCTCTTACTGCTCAGGACAACGCTTCTGGTACGGAAGCTGCTTCTGGTACGGTAGAAGCTACAACTGGTGCAACCACAACCTCTGAAGAGACAGGCCCTGGCGTTGCAGCAACCACAAATGAGACTGGCTATCCACACAAAACGCTGGACCAGGCAGTAGAAACTCTGACTAATTCCTTCTATAAGCCAAAACCTCGCTATGGTGTAGATACTAACCTCAACACAATGGTTGCAGAAGAACTGCGTCGCATTGGTGCTGGAGAGGTTAACGTTAGAGTGGCATCTGTTCAGATGTCTTCGACAGCCTCATATGCTCACGCAGGCATTTCTACTGATTTTGCAACTAATGGTTCTATTGAGTACTTCTGGATGGACGCCGCTGGCTTTACTAATCAGAGAAGCACTCTTATTCTTCGCCAGGCAAAAGTTACCTTTGAACTTTCCAAGGATGGAAAGACCGTCCAATATACCTGCAATGTTTTAATTCCTTGGGATGAGGCAAAATCTCAGGCACAGCTTGCTGACGTATCTCAAAATCTTTCGCCATCATATGCTGCAGGACAAAATGAGTCTTCGGTAACTTCAGACTTTACCCTTCCACATAAGCTTGTTTCTGCTGATGGGAGCCAGCTTTCATGGTCTAAGGTTACTTGGACCAGCTCAGATACATCTACTGTTCGTATTGATGGTTATGGTACTGAGCCTTATAAGGCAACAGTTACTCGCGGTATTCGTGACAAGCAGGTAACGCTGACTGCAAACGTTTCTTTGAGCAGCTCAGACGCTCCTCAGACAAACTATCAGAAAACCTTTACCATAACGGTTCCAGGGGATCCTTCGGCTATTACCGATGCACAGAATAATCTGTTGAGGCGCATTAACAGGCGTTTCTCGGCATCAAGTATTAAAGGCGTGTATACCAATCACTCCATTAATGCTCAGGCGGTTACAGACGACCTGCAGATGCCTACACCAAAGAACTTTGGCTTGGACGGAAAGCGCTATCAGTTTACGTACACTTCCTCCAATGCTGCTATTACGTTCAATGGCTATAGAGGAACGGTGTACCAGCCTCTGCCTTCTGCTTCCGCGCAGCAGGTAGACATCACTCTGACCGTTACCGATAAAGAAAATCCTGAGGTATCAGTCTCTAAGACTCTTACGGTTACGGTAAGTCCACTTAATCAGGCTGACATTGATGCAGAGCTTGCTTTGATGAATGAGTCTAAGGCTCATTTCTGGGATGCACTTGCTACTCCTTCTGGTCAGCAGAATAAGAAGGATAGCGTTTCTGAGTCTCTGGCCACGCCAAACAAGTTCTATCGTGCTGCTGACGGCTCTTTGACCTGGTCTTATGATGTTAACAATACCGATAAGACCGCAAGTGGTATTGTGCCTTCAGAGTTCCCAACATACGATCCCATGGGTCCTGCTGATCAGGCGCGCACGTACAGTTCTTCTCAGCCAACAATCATTCAGAACGAGAATCTTGTTCTCGCACAGACTCCTGAGTACAACACGTCTGTTACGGTTTCGGCACTTCTTTCAAGTGCACGCTATTCTCGCTATGCGAGCTTGTATCCAGATAATGAGCAGTTCCAGGCCCTTACTAACCAGAAGGTCTCTGCCACCTTTACCGTGGCAGGCGAGAAGGGCGCTCGACCTGTAGAGGAAGACCCAGATCCAAGTCAGCTTGTTTCCGTCACTCTTTCTGTAGTAGGTCTTGATAAAGACGGTAAGCCTCAGCACTGGGCTCCTACGCAGACTATTGAGGTTCGTAAGGGTACCACTGCTGACAAGGTAACGTATGACTACCTGAAGAATAATGGCCTTACCTACGATGCAGCAGGCGGTTATTTGTCTTCTATTACGTCGCCTTCACAGGGACTTACGCTTGCAACAGCGCAGGTAGATGGCGCCTATAAATGGTGGCAGTTCTTTGTAAACGGTCAGCTTTCGGACAAGATGGCAAACAACGTTACCTTGGACGAAAACACTACCATTACCTGGACATATGGTGGTCAGGATAACTCCATTCCAACTCCTCAAAATGAGTTGGTCATCAATCCATTTGCTGAGCACCCTAACTACGAGGCATCTTGGAGCGGTTTTGGTAGCGGAAACAGTTCCACTACTACGCAGAGCACCCCCATTAATTCTGCAGCTCTTCGTTGGAGTGTGACCGAAGGAACTCAGAATACACCTGGATTTGTTTCTGATCAGGTCATTGTTCATGATACGGTCTATTACGTAAGCGGTTCTACTCTCAAAGCAGTTGACGCTGCAACAGGTAACCTTATTGCCGAGGCACAAATTGGCTCCAAGGTTTCGTACTTTGCACGTCCTCTGTACATTAATGGCATGATTGTTGTTGCTACCGATGATGGATGTCTTACCGCATTCTCGGCAACAACTATGGAGTGCATCTGGAAGACAGAGCCGCTGGATACCACCAATGCGCTGCAATCTGTTTCTAGCCTGACGGTTAATAATGGCACCATCTTGGCTGAGTTTACTAAGATGAGCGGATTTGACGCAGCTGGTGGCTACATGGTTGCTGTTGACGCTACAACTGGTGCGCTTCGCTGGAAGCAGAATGCACAGCCTGCAAATATTCCTGGAGCAACCTCTGGTCAGCCTTCAGGTTATTACTGGTCTGGCGCAGCGGCTTCTGGCTCTGACTTTATGATTGGCGACGAGTCCTCCTCTGTCAGACTTATCAGCGGTACAACCGGCGCCATTGAGGCCGAGCTTAACCTTGGCTCGCCAATTCGCGCAGGTATTGTTCCTGTCTCTGTTGATCAAAACGGTAATGGAACCTATCTTGCCGTAACCAGAAATGACGGTACGCTGCACCTGATTAGAAGAAACGGTTCTTCTCTTGTTGAAGAGAAGCAAGTCAAATTTGCAGCAGAATCTACCTCTACACCAACTATCAGCGGTTCTAATGTCTTTGTTAACGGTGTCGATGCTGAGGGCTACGGAACTATCTCTGTGATTTCTCTTGATACCTTTACGGTGATTGACCAGGCCCGAGCTGGCAAGGGTAAGTCTCAGAGCACCCCTCTTGTTTCTGTTCAACAAAACGGTACCTATGCCTATTTCACGGTAAACGGTCTACCTGGTGGCGTATGGGTATACAAGTTGGGCACCAGCCGAGCAGCTCAGATTTACACTCCTGATAAAGATCACCAGAACTACACCACATCGTCGGTCATTGCAGATTTTGAGGGCAATCTTTACTACACCAACGACTCCGGCACGCTTTTCTCGCTTATTAATCAGAAACCTTCTGGCGAGAATATCCAGCCATCTGGAGACATTTTTAGCAGGACAGATTCCACAGCTACAAACGCGCCAGCTCAAGATCCTTCATCTCCAGCTGCGCATGAAACTTCCTCGACCACCGCTGCGAGTGCTGGTGAGGAGGTTACAAAGGCTCCATCTGAGAACAAGACTGCAGACACTAACTCTGACGAGAAGCAGCTTCCACCTACTGAATACTCAAATAAGCAGGCCGCTGCCCCACAGCAGGTGTCCTCTGCGCCTACCATTCCACTTCTGAGTGTCTTTGGTTTCTTTGCTTCTGGTGCAGTTCTTGCAGTGTTTGTAGTGTTGCTTAAGAAAGAAACTGCTGCAATTCACCATGTTTCCAATGGCCGAGGCCAGGTGAGATAGTGGTTAAGCTCACAAGAGAATCCAAACGGATTCTCTATTTGGCAGCATCAATAGTATCTTTTGTGTTCATGCTTTTCTTTGCATGGACATTGATTCAGTATTTCTTTACGCCTGCTTCAAGCACTTCTGCTCAAGAAGCTCCTACCGCACAAGGTCAGACGGTAGCAGGTGCTTCTGGCACACAAACAGACTCTCAGACGTCACAGACGCAAGGGAGCTCTAGTTCAGACGCTCAATCAAATGCTGATGCGTCTAAAACGCAGGATTCTTCTAATCAGAAAACGTCGGAGCCTTCTAACTCTGGTAACTCAACAAACGCTGTAGCTGCTCCTCATAAAGAGAATAGTGCGCTTTCTGTAAGTGTTACGGTTGACGGCTCTGCAGCCAAAGGGTCTTCATTTACTGTCAACCTCAAGGTGCAAGAGGGTACGTCAGTCTATGACGCGTTGCTTGCAAGTGGAGCCGGGGTAAATGCACGTAGCACGTCGTTTGGTATGTACGTTGCGGCTATTAATGGGCTTGCAGAGCGTGACCATGGTCCACAGAGCGGTTGGGTATATTCAGTTAACGGTGTTCAGCCTAACTACACGTCAGATGCATATGTTCTGCATGATGGCGATTCGGTTGTTTGGACGTACGTTAACGCGGTGAACTAATGAATCCCGCGCGCACAAGCTTTTCTCGTCTTCATCCACTTGCTACGGTTGTGCTGTTTGGATGCGAGGTTGTGCTTGCCGCATTTTCTTTTCAACCTCTCTGTGCGCTGATTGCTTTTCTAGGGGCGCAGCTTTGTACAATCCAGTTGTTTGGCACCAAACATGCTGCTAAACAGCTTGTTTGGTATGCTCCAATTATTATATTGATGGCGATAATCAATCCGTTTTTCTCGGCATCTGGCTCTACCGTTTTGTATTCTTTTGGACACACACAGCTGTACGCAGAAAGTCTGGTGTACGGGGCTACCTCGGGTCTTGTGCTCGTAAGTACTTTGAGCTGGCTTGAGTGCCTATTTGCAGTAGTATCGCCGCTCGAGATGTTGCAGCGATCAAGCGTGCGCTTTCCGGGATTGCAGCTGGTCTTGAGTCTTTCTGTGCAGCTTATGCCACAACTACTTTCTGATCTGACAACAGCCCGTCAAATTCAGTCAGCAAATACCGCAGCTAGAAGGTGTGATTCTGCTGTGCAGTCACATCAGCAAAGCCGTGTTCCAAGTCAAAGCCGTCTTTTGAGCGCGAGAAAAACTATTGTGCAATCAGCTGCCACCATTAACGCAGTGTGCATGAGCGCGCTGGAGAAGTCGATGAGTACGTTTCAGTCTATCGTGTCTCGAGGTTGGGGGATGGCAGGGCACAGGAGTAGATGGAGCGCTGAAGTGCTTGACGCCTATGATACTGTGGCGTTGCTGGTATTTACTTTCTTAAGCGTTATAGCTGCGGTTTCTTTGTATATGCTGGTACAAGCCTGGCAGTTTTATCCTACTATGCCAGAGTTCCAAGTGAGCTTTTGGTATCTGGGCGTAGTGCTGTTTACCGTTTTACCAGCAATTTTTGTGCGTATTGATACTGTCTTATGGGAGCAGTCTGTATGAGTGAGCATTCTTCCTATATTCAGAATTCACTTACTACTTCAGCTAGTAAAGAAGTAGTTCTTGCTATTCAGAATCTCTCGTTTGCGTATGCTCTAACTTTAGACCGCAACGTTGTAGAAGATTTTTCCTGTGAGGTTTGTGCTGGTCAGATTAGTCTTTTACTGGGACCAACTGGTTCAGGCAAGTCCACCATTTTGAGCCTCATTAAGCCCGAGATTGCACCTCAAGGTAGGCGAGAGGGCTCCATTTTTGTTTGCGGCCAAGAGGTTTCTACGATGACGCAGGCGCAATCCGTAGACACCATTGCATTTGTGCCGCAAGCCACTTCACAAGCACTTGTGTGTGAGACACCTTTGAAAGAGCTGGCTTTTGGCCTGGAAAATCGAGGCGTTTCAGAGAAAGAAATGCGCCGTCGTATTTTTGAGACGGTCAGTTTCTTTGGCATGGAATCGCTTTTGCACAAGCGCTGCAACGAACTTTCCGGGGGAGAACAGCAGCTAGTGGCCCTTGCTGCAGCGCTTGTCATGCGCCCAAAGCTGCTTTTGCTGGATGAGCCAACCTCGCAGCTGGACCCGTTTGCGCAGAAGAGTTTCACCGCGCTCCTGGAGCGAGTGGCGCGCGAGCTCAACGTTGCCGTGCTTGTTGCCACCCACGACGTTGCCGCGTTCGAGTACCTTGCTGACGCGCGCGTCTGCCTTGGTGGCGAGAAACCCGATGCGCTCCAAGCAGACAGCTCTTCTCGCCAGGCGCTTTGTCCTCGCAGCTCCGCGCCAAACCAAGCATCCGCCGTGGCCGACAACACTCCCGTGCTCGAGTTCAGCGCCGTGACGTTTGCGTATCCACAGAGTGAGCAGCTGGTGCTCAGCAAGTGCTCGCTTGAGGTCACGGGGCGAGAAATTCGTGCGCTTGTAGGCGGCAATGGCTCAGGTAAGTCCACACTGCTAAAGCTTGCAGCGGGCGTTCTCCGCCCAAGGCGCGGACATATCTACAACCAGCTCCAGCAATCCCAAGGATACATTCCACAAAATCCTGAGCTGCTCTTTACCTGCCAAAGTGTGGGCGAGGAGCTTGCTCAGTGGCAGCAGAGTGGCGCCTATTCTGATCAGGATGTTCAGGAGCTTCTGGAAGCTTCGGGACTTCTTGCTCGCACAACATATCAGAAGCTTATGTCTTCTCATCCATACGATTTATCTGGTGGACAGCAGCAACTCTTAGCCCTCGTAAAAGTGCTGCTTACAAAAGCGCGACTGCTTATTCTTGACGAGCCAACAAAGGGCTTGGATGCCCCAACCAAAGATGCGGTTGTCAATTTGCTTTCTCGCGCACAGTCAGAAGGTGCAACCATAGTAATAGCAACGCACGACATGCAGTTGATATCGCGCGTTGCTGATAACGTTTCTCTAGTTTTTGATGGTCAGATTTCTCTGACAGAGCCAACTTCAGAGTTCTTTGAAAACTCTTGGGTGTGGTCGGCAGAGTAGGTGGCTAGAACCTTAAGAACGGCTCCTCATCCTGACCAAGCTCCTCAAGAAGCTCATCGTCAAGATCGTTGATGTCGCCAAACTCCTCGTGTTCATACTCCTCTTCATCTTCCTCATGATTGTGAGTATGCTCATTGAAGCCATAGGCATTGGCCGTCTCATCATCAAACTCAAGTGTTGGAAGAGCGCTGGTAATGCTACAGAGGCCAACTCCTGCAGGCATAATTTTTTGCCACTGAGCAATCAGAGGAGTGGTAGGAACTTCTCCCAGCTCAACAATGGAATCCAAGAAAATCTCTTTTGCGCCGTCAAGCAGGTCAGATGATTTTGCAACCTCAATAAGGTGCTCTGAGAAAAGCTCAAGTGCATGATCTGTGGAATCTGCCTCAACAATACAAGGCATAAGACAGTAGTTGTCAGTAGCATCAAGCTCGTCGTTGTAGCTAAAGTTTCCCAGATAGATCATGAAGACCTCCTTGTTGTAGTTTCAATTCATCTTATGCCAAAATAAGACAGACCTTCTTGATATTTTTATTTTGACGGTAAGCGTGAGGTTCTTGTGGATAATCGGCACACGTTATCAATAGTCTTAGAGGTTGTGGCACTCTTTGCTACACCTATTATTCTTGCTGTTGAAATGATATATTTTCCCGATTTTACCGCGGTATCTTCAATTATTTTAGCAATCATTTCAGTTGCATTATTTATGTTAAGTTTTGAGGCAAAGAAGCCCTCAGTTGCCAATTTGGTACCTACTGCCGTCTTTAGCGCATTGGGGGCTGCGGGAAGAATTGCCTTTGCACCTCTCGCATATGTAAAGCCTGTTTCCGCAGTTGCTATCTTCGCGGGAGCGTTTCTTGGCAGACATGCGGGCTTTTTAGTAGGTGCCTTATCTGCGCTTCTTTCAAACGTTTTCTTTGGCCAGGGCTCGTGGACGCCATGGCAGATGTATGCGTGGGGGCTTGTTGGTTATCTGGGAGGCCTTCTTGCAACTTTTACCTCAGCTCGCCCTGCATCTTCTAAACGCACATCCGTCCAACAAGGCGAGAAACCCCACAAGCTTCCACCTTTCTTGCTTATGATCTGGGCGTTTATCTCTGGACCATTCTTTGGTCTTGTAATGAACGTGTACTTTGTTATTGGATTTGTACATCCCTTAACGCTTGAATCCGCTCTTCTCGCGTTTGCGGCTTCAATTCCGCTTGATCTAACGCACGGCGTAGCAACGCTTGTTTTCTTGATTTTGTTATGGCTTCCATGGCAAACATCCGTTAGCCGAATCCTCACAAAATACAATCTTACTGGTAGGAGCTTTAGATAAGCCATCTTTTTCCGTTTACCTAAAATACCTTTCATTTTGCGATCTTTGACCTAGACTGTATTCACTGTCAGCCCCCAGATTTTGGGGGTAAAAATGCAACCTACATCTATCCTTACTGCAACGGCAAACTCAACACTTGAGCTGCTTGCTCCTACGCGCTGCGTTGTGTGCGAGAAACCCGGTCAGCTCCTCTGCGATGAATGTCGGGCAAAGCTGCCATGGATTTCTCAGCAGTGGGCATGTCCTAATTGCGGCGCTCCATATGGGAAGCTTGTTTGTTCAGAGTGTGCGGACAAAAAGAAACGACCTGTTCAGTGGGAGAGTAGAGCGGTCATTTGTGCCATGGGATTTAAGGGTCCTCCTGCACGGTTGATCTTGACGCTTAAGGATGGACACGAGCTTCGACTGGCGCCGGTAATTGCTGCAGCTATATTGTGTGCGCTTGAAGAAGCCTCAGCATGGAAAGCTCGTGACGGTGCCTCTCGCTTTGATAGTTTAAAAATTGATGGCGTTTCCTTTATTCCAGCAACTGCAGAAGCGTACGCGCGCAGAGGCTTTGATCATATGGAACTTGTAGCCCAATCGTTCTGCCAGCTTACAGGTTTACCTTTGTATGACGTGCTTATACGTCCTCATGCAAAGGACCAAAGAACACTTTCATCCGCTCAAAGGCACATAAATTTGAAAGGAAGTATTGCTTGTACTGTGCCGGTTAATCAATCAAATATTCTACTTTTAGATGATGTTGTAACTACGGGAGCATCAATTAGAGAAGCCACTAGAGTACTTTGTGCCGCAGGCGTGCATTCTGTAACCGTAGGCGCATTAGCTCGCGTATGGTGAGTTACCTATGGTTGCAAACGGCTATACTTGATGAGTCTTTTCAGGTCTGTGGTTGCGAAGTTCTCTGTGAGCTTTTAGTCCATGACAGACGAGGTCAAAGGGATCCACGTAAGTTTGCGTGTGCGCACGTAAACGATCATGGCTCGTCCTAGAAGTAAGCCATACCGCCTGTTATATCAAAGAGACAAAGGGTCTCGCAGGCGAGAGAACTACTAGTGGAGCTGCTGCGGTAGCAAAGCAAACGTTCCAGTATGCGAGTGTGGGGTCAAATACCAGGTCAGCTGAAAAGACACCTGAATAGAAGAAGGAGTTCTGATGATGCGCGGTAAAAACTCTCTTAAGGTGTTACTTCTTATAGCACTTGCTGTTGTTTTAACAGGATGTTCCATTGGTCCTATAAACATTGATCTGGATAAATGGTTCCACGTCAAGTCAGTGCAAGAGGCAATCCAAGAGAAGCGAGAAGCCCGTCAGCAGAAGATTCCTGATTCCTCACTGCACACAGCTGGCACTTTGACCGTTGGTCTACGTACTCAGTCAGTAACAGCTCCAATGGTTGTGGCCTCAGAAGCTGGGACATTGCAGGGAATTGACGTTGAAATAGCTTCTGCAATTGCAGATCAGTTAGGCGTAGACGTTAAGTTTGTATCAGTTAATGGACCAGTAGATGGCCTACAAGCAGGCTGTGACATTGTCATGGATGTCAGAAGTGGTGAAGACTCAACAAGTACGCTCATTTCTGGTTATGCTGAGTCTGCAACTGCTCTTTTCCATAAGGGTTCAGAGACAGACATTACTGCTGATAGTTTGAGTGGAAAGTCAGTTGGCGTTCAAACGGGTTCTTTGTCTGAGCGCGCAATGGGTCAGGTACTCACGGGCATGTCTGTTCAGAGTTTTTCTAACCTAAATGATGCTTTTGAAGCACTTGAAAATGGTTCCATCGATTATGTGGCCTGTGATGCATATGCTGGTGCTTATTTAGCAGCAAACAAAGATATTTCTATGGTTGGTGTAGTTGACGTTCCATCCACGATTGGTATTTCTGTAGCAACCAGTAACAAAGCTCTCGCTACACAAATTCAGCAAGCTCTTTCAGCTATTCAATCTAACGGTGTCGAGGGAGTTATTAGAAACAAGTGGATTGGCACCTTGCCACACCTCTCAACTACCAATAAGATTTCCGGTCTTGTGGAAGTTTCTACGCAATCTACCAGCGCTGATTCAGCTACATCTTCCTCTGAGCAAAATTAATCGCACATAAAGAGAAATAGTCTCTAACCGTTTACCGCTCAATTCAACTTTTTATGGAATGATTGACCGACAAATGGGTATTGTTGTTATACAGACATCAGTTAGAAGATGTCTCGTGTATCCGATAGGAGGCTCCCATGGTGGACATCAAGATTTCGGGACGCAAGGTAAGCATTTCTGAGGCTTTGCACACACACGTAGATCAGAAAATCGGTGATGCTCTTAAAGTATTTGACATCACTCCTATGTCTTGCGATGTAGTTCTTAGAGTAGACAAAAACCCTTCAAATCCAGATAGAAAGACAGCTGAGGTTACGGTATTTGTTCGTAACAATGTTGTTCGTGTCACTGCTAGCTCTGACGATATGTATGTGGCTATTGATGAAGCAGCAGAAAAAGTTTCCAGACAGCTGCGTAAGTACAAGACAAAAGTTGTTGAGCGCCGTCATCATGTAAAGTCTGAGCGCGGAGTTGCTCTTACACAAGAAGATCTTGCCAATCTCATTGAGATTCCAGCTGAAGACCTTGATGACCAGCTTGTTCGCGAGAAATACATTGATCTTGAGCCCATGACGGAAGAGGAGGCGCTTGTCCAAACTGACCTTCTCGGCCATGATTTTTATGTCTTTGTTAATTCTTCTACTGGTTTGACTAATGTCATCTACCATCGTAAAAATGGTGGTTATGGAATTATCAAACCTAAGATTGAGGAACCAGATGTTCAATAAAAAAGATAAAGCCGAAGAAGAAATCAGCGAGGTTGCCTTTGAAGATCTTGAGCCTACTGAGCTTTCAGCTGCATATCATAAGCCCAGTAACGTTCGAATCATCATGGACTCCTGCGCAGACTTTGCTCCAGGAATTGCTGAACAGCTAGGTGTTGATATCATCCAGTTCCCTTATGTGGGACCAGATGGAGAGCACTATGATGACGGCTGGAAGAGTATCAGTGCACATGAGTTCTTTGAGGGCATGCGCAAAGACAAAAAGCTGCGCTACACTACCTCTGCAATTACTCCTGGTCATTACCTCGAGGTCTTTGAGCGTGCTGCAAAGCAGAGCACTCCAACGGTATATCTTTGCTTTACCTCTGCACTTTCTTCATCCTACTATGCAGCTGAGCAAGCAGCAGATATGGTAAGAGAGAAATACCCAGACTTTGAGATTTACGTAGTCGACAATGGTGCACCTTCGTCCGCAGCTCAGCTTTTGGGTCTTGAGGCAGTACATCAGGCCAATAAGGGTCTCTCGGCAAAAGAGATTGCCGAGTGGGCAGCAGATGCGCGTAACTATATACATGGCTACTTAACACTTGAGACCTTGGATGCTCTTGCTGCGGGCGGTCGTATTCCTGCTGCTGCAGCAAATATTGGCGGCAAACTTGATGTAAAGCCAGAGCTTACCTATGACTCAACAGGAGCTCTTACCGTCAAGACAGTGTGCAGAGGCCGCAAGAAGGCACTCAAGTCTCTTATCCAGGACTTTAGAGATAGTTATTCTCATGACACCTCGCTTCCTGTTGGCATTATTTCTGCAGACGCACAGAAGGACGCTAATTGGCTAGAGGCTCAGATTCGTAAAGAGAAGGGCTGCGAGGGACTTACCATTATTCATAGCCAGGTAGGACCAGTCATTGGTGCTCACGTTGGACCAGGCATGGTGGCTATTGTCTTCTGGGGAACTGACCGCCGCGAGAAGCTTTCGCTTTCTGACCGAATTGCTAACAGGGTTCGTAAATCTAATTAACGGGTACAAGGTATGGGGTCGCTCTTTGGAGCGGCCCCAGTTTGTATATTTATTTCAGTCTGAAAGGACTCATACATGGCACTGAGCAAGAATGCAAAGGTTGCTTTTATTGGAATAGGAATTATGGGCGCTCCTATTGCAGAGCATCTTATTTCTGCTGGTTATGACGTTACTGTTTACAACAGAACACCAGAGAAAGCACAAAAGCTTGTCTCGTTGGGCGCTCACGCTGCAGAGAGTGTGGCAGATGCTGCAAAAGACGCTGACGTTGTCTTTACCATGGTTGGTTATCCAACTGATGTTGAAGATGTTTACTTGGCAACAGATGGTCTTATCCGCGTTGCTAAGAAGGGCGCATACCTTATTGATCTGACCACTTCTTCATCTCAGCTTGCTCGTGATATTCACGATGCTGCTGAGGTTGAGGGAAAGCACGCCTTTGACTGTCCGGTTACGGGCGGCCAGAAGGGTGCTCAGGACGGTACTCTTACGCTGATTGTCGGCGCAACTGAGAACGACGTTGAACCAGTACGCGCTCTTCTCGAGACCTTCTCGGCAAAGATTTTCTGCATGGGTGGCGCTGGTAAGGGTCAGACCGCAAAGCTTTGTAACCAGGTATCCCTTGCTTCCTGCATGATTGGCTATGCAGACGCAATGGCCTTGGCAGAGCAAGGTGGACTTGACGTTGAGCAGATGCTTGAGGTTGTTGCTAGTGGTATGGGTTCTTCTCGTGCACTTAAAGAGCTTGCTCCTAAGTCGCTTGAGGGAGACTTCCAACCAGGATTTTTGTCTGAGCACTTCCGCAAGGATATTGCGCTTGCTCTTGCTCAGTCTGAGGACCTTGAGATAACCCTCCCTGGTGCAGAGACCGCCTTTACCCTGTATGACATGCTTTGCCAGATTGGTGGCGCTCGCAAGGGTACCCAGGCAATCTCGCTGCTTTATGCTGATGAGGCTACGAGCACTGCAGCTGGTCTTGACTGGTCGCTTCTTGAGAGCCAGGAAGATGAGGGTGAGCACGAGTGCTGCTGTGGTCACGACCACGAAGATGGTGATCACGAGTGTGAGTGCCAGGGTCACGGACATCATCATGAGCATGAAGGTCACGAGCACGGTCATGACGGCCACTGCTGCCACTAAGTGCTAGCCGCAAAGGAACCCCGATTATGAGTGATATTTCTACTCCTCAGAGCTCTATTGCGGTTTTCATCGATTATGAAAATTTGGCACTAGGAACAGGTAAAAGAAAGCGCAACGGTCATCAAGAGCCAGGCCATCTTCCAGAGATGAAGCTCATTATGGAGAGGCTTGTTGATAAGGGTCGTATTACTGCTAAGCGTGCATACTGCGATTGGCAGCGCTTTCCAAATGCTATTACACCCCTGCATGAGCTTGGCATTGAGCTCATTGAGATTCCAGATAGGGCTTATACCGGCAAGAACTCTGCTGATATTAGACTTGCGGTAGATGCTGTTGAGATGTGTCTTACTAAAGACCACATTGATACTTTTGCCGTTCTCTCTGGTGACTCGGACTTCTCGCCACTCGTGGCAAAGCTTAAAGAGGCTGGTAAAACAGTCATTGGCGTTGGTATGAAGGAGTCTACCAGCTCGCTTCTTGCTGAAGTTTGTGACGAGTTTATCTTCTACGAGGATATTTTGAGTTCTGGCAGAATTCCTGACTTTAAAGAGAAGGTACCTGTCGAGAAACACGACTGCTATCAGCTCTTATTTGAGACCATTGAGTCTTTGGAGCGCGAAAGCGAAACATTTATTTATGCGTCTCGTTTAAAGGAGACTATGCGAAGGAAGCGTCCACAGTTTGCTGAGGCAACTTATGGATATCGTTCGTTTACTTCTCTTTTACGTGAAGCATCGAGCCTTGGATTTATTAAAATTCATGAGGATCAAAAAAGCGGCACCGTTGTCGTAGACGGATTTAGAGAATAAAGGGTGTTTTAGAGAGGATTTAGGTTTCATGGCAGAAAAGAAAGAAACTGCTCAGAAGCCAAAAAAGGCTTCAACTAAGGCAACCGCAAAAGCGGGCTCTACAAAGGCGCCAAAAGAAGAAAAGCAACCTGCTAAAAAGGCTACTAAAAAGCCAACTATGGCACAGATGAAAAAAGTGAATGCACTGGTCATTGCTTTATCTGATGCTAGTAGGCGCGCTCGTCAAGACGCTTCTCATGAGCTTGCGGAGCTGGCCCATATTGCTCCTCTTGCTTTTGAAGAGCACATTGATTCTCTTATTGATGCACTATATAGGCCAGAGGCACAAACCCGTTGGGAAGTACTTGATGCGCTTGCCAATCTGAGCGCTCACTTTGGTGACCAGGTCTTTAAGGCATTTGATGCTGCTGAGGCTTCTCTGTTTGACGATGACTCAGCAACGGTGCGCCTGGCAGCATTTTTGTTCCTCTGTCAGTACGGAGCAACTTCTGCAAAGCATTCTGATGAAGCATGGCCACTTCTTGATGAGGCGGTTCAGTGTTATCACGGAGATGCTGAGTACCATGATATGCTCCAGGGTCTTCTCGCCTTAGCACACGGAACTATTTCTAAGGATGTGAAGAAGGCATTGTCTCAGCGCATGAAGTTTGATGCAGAAAATGCCACTGGATACATCAAACAGTATTCGGAAGAGATTGTTGCAGCTACCAAATAGTTTGTTTTGCATGTAAACGACTGTGTGCAAACGGGGGAGTTTACTGGTTGTATGTTTTATGCATGCTAATAAGAGTAAACTACAGGTTTGTATTATGTACGCATAGTTGCATTAAGCGATGAAAGGCAAGGATATGCCATCTATTGATGTAAAAAAGAACTCAAAGATCTTTATCGGAGTAGGCGCAGTTGTATTGTTTGCTCTTGGTATTGTCATCGGTCGCTTCCTCCTTGGTGGTGGCGGAGCTACTGGTTCTTTGAACGGTCGCACCACACTTTCTGAGGGTGAGCTCAACACTCCTATTGCTTCTTATACCTACAACGGTCAGACCAAAGAAGTAACTGCTCGTGAGGTTATTGAGAACACTTCCGGTCTTGACGCAGCAAAGCAGTCTGACGGCACCTATGCTGTCCCACCAGCGGATAAGATTATTGGTTACGTTCGTAATGCTCTTGTTGTTGCTGAGGCTCAGAGTAAGGGTATTACCGTCACTGATGACGAGGTCAACAATTACATGCAGACCAACTTCAAGACTACTGATGTTAGCCAGGTTGCTTCTGCATACAAGCTCTCTGAAGACGTTGCAAAGAAGCTTATTAATGATGCTGTCATTATGAAGAAGTATCGTGATAGCGTTCTGACTACAACCCTTCCAGATGCTCCACAGGCACCAACAGCACCTGAGGACGGCAACTCTGAGACTACAAGCCAGGAGTACGCTCAGTACATCATTGGTCTTGCTGGTGATGAGTGGGACGCTAAGAACAACACTTGGGCTTCCCAGGATGGCGATTACTACAAGCAGCTTTCTGCTTATTCAATCTCCAACGATTCCGCTTCTTATGCAGCTGCTCAGACCGCTTATCAGGTTGCAATGAGCAAGTACTCTGCTGTTGCAAGCAAGGCTTCTCAGGAGTGGTCACAGAAGATCAACGAGATTCTTGGTAAGGCATCTATTGCTGTTTACTCTCTTGCTCTCTAGGATCTGAAAAGCAATGAAAGTTGCTATTAGCGCTTGTTTACTTGGCCTCCCCGTCAGATATGACGGAGGGGCCAAGCCTGTTTCTGCAGTACAAAGGCTTGCAGAAAAAGTAAACGTCACAAAGATCTGCCCCGAGACTTCCTCAGGTCTCCCTGTGCCTCGTCCACCAGCGGAGCAGCGAGAAGGACGTGTTTGGCTCAAGGATGGCTCGGATGTTACAGAAGATTTTGAACGTGGATCTAAGATTGCTCTTAATGCCGTTACGTCTTCTGACATCACGCTCGCCGTTTTGAAGGCAAAGAGCCCGTCTTGTGGCGTACATGAGATTTATGATGGTACGTACTCAGGAAAGCTTGTTTCTGGCGAGGGAACACTTACTCGTCACCTCTTAGAGGAGGGGATTTGCGTGGTTACCGAGAAAACCATTGAGAATGTAAGCCCATCTGTTGAGCATCCTGTTGCTCTTATTTTGGGAACTGGACTTGGCCATCTTGCCGATCTGGTAAAGCCAGTTCGTCGTATTGATTATCGTGACATTCCAGGTTTCCCTGTTGACGCTTCTCCTATGGCAGGTCACAGCTTTGAAGCAACCATTGGTACTATCGATGGCGTGCCTGTAGTTGTCTATCCTGGTCGTGTGCACCTCTATCAGGGCTATTCTGCAGCTGAGGTAACCTCTCTTGTTCAGCATGCACATCACTTGGGCTGCAAAGATATTATCTTTGCAGGTGCAACAGGCGCTGTTTCTGGTAACGCAAAGACTGGTCTTGGTGTTATTACTGACCAGATCAACCTCACCGGAACCAATCCGCTTGCAGAGTGGGCGGGCCTTCGCGATGTCGAGACGCCATTTGTTGATATGAATGATGCCTTCTCGCCTTACCTAAGAACGCTTGCACGTGGCGTAGCAGATGACCTTAAGATTGAGCTCAATGAAGGTGTTTTTGCTGGCCTTTTGGGACCAAATTTTGAGACTCCAGCAGAGGTTGCTATGCTTCGCAGCTTTGGCGTTTCATACGTTGGCGTTTCCACAGCTCTTGAGGTTATTATGGCCCGAGCACTTGATATGAATGTATTAGCTCTAACGCTTGCAGCAAATTCAGCTGGTGCTCATGGAACTACGCATAAGAGTGTTCAAGAGGCATCCGAGAAGTACGCAGACGATCTTGAGCGCCTTGTTCGTGGTGTTCTCGGGCTTCTTTAGTATTTCTGCTTGAATAATATGGGGCTTCCCCGTATAGTTGTTAGCGCGCTTTTGCACGCCAGCATAGCTCAGTTGGTAGAGCACCGCTCTCGTAAAGCGGGGGTCATCAGTTCGATCCTGGTTGCTGGCACCACTAACTATTAAATAGCCGCCTTGTGCGGCTATTTTTATGCCTATCTAAATCCATGTGAAACAACTACACTGTGGTGGGTATAGACAAAGTAGTAGTAATTACTAACAAAGGAGTTTTTATGGCTACTCAGAATCTCGAGCTTTTTTACAAGCCAACCTGCCCATACTGCCATAAGGTAATGTCCTTCATGGAGCAGAACAACATTGAGCTTCCTATGCATGACATTGTTGCTGATGACGCAGCTCGCGAGCGCCTCATTGAGGTTGGCGGCAAGCGTCAGGTTCCATGTCTGTTCATTGACGGCAAGGCAATGTATGAGTCCGGCGACATCATTAACTACCTCTCCGAGGTCTTCCATGTTTCTGGTTCAAACGATGATTCAGATGACGGCTCTGCAGCAGATGCTTGCACTATCGGCGGCGCCTGCTCCTTCTAAGCTCATTGTCGAGAAACCCCTCTAGCAGACGGGTTTCTCGCTATATGCATTAAAACCCCTCTGTTCCAACGTATGGAGCAGAGGGGTTTTGCGTTTAAGCATCAATTTGTTTGCTAGTTTTTCATACGTGCTACGGCGTATTCGCTGATGAGCAGTAAGAAGAGGATAAGGATGGATGAGAAGCTGCCAATAACTGCGCCGTTAAGACCAGTAAAGCTGACCATCATCCAGATAATGGGGATGGATACAGCAAATGAAATGAGGTAAGCGCGTGTAACGGCTTTTTGAACTCGCATGATCGTGATGAGTTGGTATAAAAAGTCGATCGCAGCACAAAGTCCACCCGTGGCCACCATAATGCGTGCAAGTCCACGATATTGCTCAAAATCAGCGCCATACAAGAAGCCGTTAAGAGGAATGCCAATGAACTCGACAAATGCAGCGGTACCAATGGTGACTACGGCAATGGCTCCAAACATTGCAAGTACAATTACGCCAAAGCGTTTCTTATGAGCGGGATTATGAATTGAGGTTTCTAGCAAACTAGCAAGTTTGAAGAGCTGTGGCCTGTAGATGAGTGTAGAGATCATCAAAATAGTGTGAGCTGGGAAATAAAGTGCGTTGAAGTACAACTGATTGCTGTAAGAAAGTGTGCCTTCCATGGCAAACTTTGGCAGCGAGTCAATAAGGTTGTAGAGGAAAAGTGCTAAAAAGAGAGGCCAGCACTGTACAAAGATATCTTTGATGTTTGCAAGTTTGATGTGCACGCTTTTATCGGTCTCAAGAATGGCTAGGGGAGCAGAAACAAATAGCAGGGTGATAAGGGCACAAATGCCCATGCTCCAGCTTGCCCATACAAGATTTCTAGTAACAAACAACACAACAGTAAAGAGAATAAAACTGGCACTGCACCTAAGAGCCTGACTGAGTCCTGCGAGGTAGAGTTTGTCTTTTTGTTGTAGGCGGCCTTCGTAGACATCAGCCATACCGTCAACTGCCCTAAAAAGCAAAGCTCCCGTGCAGATAGAAAACATGGGCTCGGTGTACCCTTTAAAGACGCACCAAATGAGGCCTGCTAGTACCATGACAACAACGGTAGCTGCGCGTTGAATCTGGTAATCAGAAAAACTACGTTGTTCAGCTATGTCGGAAACTTGATACGTGCGAACACCGTATTGGGCAATAAATAACAAAAGCGTTGCCACAACAAATGCCATGGAGAAAAGTCCTGCTTGTTCAATGCCAACAAGCTGAGAGCAAACAACAGTTAAAAGCGGGAAAAGTGCACCCCAGGCACCTTGTCCAAGTGCATTGAAGAGATAATCCTGGGACGTTTGATGTGCCAAGTATTGCTCGTCTTGATTAGCAATATCGCCAGAGACCACGGCAGAGAGAAGTCTGGTCCACCATGTAACCACAATGCCAGGTTGACTCCCGTTTGTATGCGAGTCATCAAGCTCATAGCGAGGTGTGCGAAGACGCTCTACCTGCTTATGTACGGAAGAATTGTTGTACGCAGTACGACTTTTCTTGAATGGATTGAGCATGTAAAACCTAAAATCTTCTTTAACGTGGCCAGAAACTTTGATATATCAATTTTTATTTGTTATATCGATTGTAGTCCACGATGTACATTAGGTAACAGATTGACAAACAATCGTGCGAAGATTGTTACAAAAGGGTATGGTAGATAGTACGTATTCTGAGTCATGTGACGAAAGGATGAGCATGGCAGGCAATCCTCAAGATTCAAATCTAGAGTCCAGCAATGCTTCTTTTGACGAGAAACCCATCGATGGTGCAACAACTTCTGAAGTAGCTCAGTCGCTTCTTGAACGACGCGGGAATGAGATTGCTGCTGCTCGTACCCTTATTCAAGCGCTTAAAGCGCCAGCTCCTCTGCGCGATAATCTTACCTTCTTTTTGCGTTTGGTAAGAAAAGTGCTTGCTGAGTACAATCCAGATCTTCTTACTAGTTTTGACACGTTGTTGGTTGAGGCAATTAAAGCTGGACCAGATGATTTGTCTACAACTCGCGCACCTTTGCTGCTTGAGGCAATCAATGCAGTACTCAAAGTAGATTCAGAGAAGGAATCGCTTAATGCTTTTCTGCGTTTTGCTTCTACCATTGACAACCTAAGCATGGAAGACTCCGTGCTTCTCATGCGCGCATTTGTAACTTTCTTCCACTTAGCAAATCTTTGTGAAGAGAATTATCGCGTTACCAGTCTGCGCTCTCGTGAGGCTTCTGTTGATCCGTCTTCTGCAGAAGACCCTATCAATGAGATAACCGTTGCATACAGACAGCTTATTGACGAGTGCGGTGAAGAAGAGGCAAAAGCACGTCTTAATCGTCTTGAGTTCCACCCCGTCTTTACCGCGCACCCAACTGAGGCTCGTCGTAAAAACGTTGAGCGCCGAATCCGCACCATCTCAGAGCTTCTTGATGAGCGTCAGAGGCTTGGTGGTCCTGCTCGTGTGGAAAACGAGCGTCGCATGCTGCAAGAGATTGACGGCCTATTCCGTACGTCTCCTATCGGTCATAAAAAGCCAACTCCTTTGGAGGAGGCAGATACTGTCCTCAACATTTTTGATACCACCCTTTTTGAGATGGTTCCTTCGGTATATCGCCGCTTTGATAACTGGGTGCTGGGAGAAAACGCTGGTTGTGTGTCGCCTGTCTGCCCACCATTTTTCCGTCCAGGTAGCTGGATTGGCTCCGACCGCGACGGTAACCCTAATGTTACCGCCCTGGTTTCTCGCCAAGTTGCCGAGAAGTACCGCGTACACGTACTGCAGGCACTGGCTCAGGCTACCAAGGAAGTCAGTCGAGGTCTGACGCTTGATGGTATTTCTACTCCAGCTTCGCCTGCGCTTGTCAATCTTTGGGCACAGCAGGTAGAAATGAGCCAGGCCCTGACCTCAAGGGCTATTGATAAGGCTGGGTCTGAGTTGCACCGTGCGGCAATGCGCGTCATTTCTGGCCGACTTAGCGCCACCATTGAGCGCAATGCTGACCTGATGTATCAAAACGCTGAAGAGTTTATTGCTGATCTGCGTGTTATTCAGGATTCACTGGCTCAAGCAGGGGCTTTCCGTATTGCCTACGGTCCTGTTCAGAAGCTTATCTGGCAGGCTCAAACTTTTGGCTTCCACTTGGTAGAGATGGAGTTCCGTCAGCACTCTTTGGTGCACAAGCGTGCACTTGCAGATATTGAGGCACACCCCTCAACTGCCGAGAAACCCGCCAAACTTGATGCTATGACGCAGGAGGTGCTAGATACCTTCCGCTCCATTGGATCAATTCAAAAGAAGAACGGCATTAACGCTGCTCGTCGCTATATTATTTCGTTTACGCAGTCTGCTCAGGATGTTGAGAATGTCTATAAGCTTGCACGTCTTGCGTTTGCAAATGAAGAAGACGTTCCTGTACTAGACGTTATTCCGCTCTTTGAGCAAATTGAAGACCTTGAAAACGCTGTTACTACACTTGACCAGGTAATTCAGCTTCCTGAGGTGCAGTCGCGTCTTGCTCAGACAGGCCGCAAGCTTGAGGTCATGCTGGGCTATTCCGATTCCTCGAAGGACGAGGGACCAACTACGGCAACATTGGTACTGCATAAGACCCAGGCTGCTTTGGCAGAGTGGGCAGAGAAGAACTCCATTGACCTCATCTTGATGCACGGACGTGGCGGTGCAGTTGGTCGTGGCGGTGGTCCTGCAAACCGTGCTGTTCTTTCTCAGCCCAAAGGCTCAGTCAACGGTCGCTTTAAACTTACTGAGCAGGGAGAAGTTATTTTTGCTCGCTATGGTGACCCAACGCTCGCTCGCCGTCACGTAGAGTCCGTTGCTGGAGCAACACTGCTTCAGATGGCACCTTCTATTGAACAGAAGAATACCCAGACAGACGTGAAGTTTGCTTCGCTCGCTTCTGAGCTTGATAAAGCGTCCAAGCAGCGTTTCTTGGAGCTCATTCACTCCGATGGCTTTGCTGAGTGGTTCTCGGTTGTTACCCCTCTGACAGAGATTGGTCTTCTCCCCATTGGTTCAAGACCTGCAAAACGTGGCCTGGGCGCCAAGTCTCTTGATGACTTGCGTGCTATTCCATGGATTTTCTCCTGGTCACAGGCTCGTATCAACCTGGCTGCTTGGTACGGACTGGGCAGTGCCTGCGAGGCAGTAGGGGATATCGAACGCCTCCGTGAGGCATATAGAGAGTGGCCGCTGTTCACTACGTTTATCGACAACATTGAAATGTCAATCTCCAAGATTGATGCTCGTATTGCAAGGCTTTATCTGGCTCTGGGTGATCGCCCTGAACTTTCGGAGATGGTTCTCTCCGAGATGTCGTTGACGCGCAAGTGGGTCCTTGCTATCACCGGTAACAAGTGGCCGTTGGAGAACCGTCGCGTGCTTGGTCCTGTTATCCGCCTGCGTCTGCCGTTTGTTAATATTCTCTCGGTTACGCAGGTACATGCCCTATCTGAGCTTCGTACAAGAGATGACATGCTTACTCCAGAGGAGCGTGCAAATATTACCTACCTAATTCTGTGCACCGTGTCTGGTGTTGCCGCAGGTCTGCAGAATACAGGCTGATATCACGCCGCTTGCCGTATGCTTGAGCAAACAATCGTTTATGTTTACGTAAAACTAGTATTACCTGAAATAAAGTTGCAATATTTACAAGGCGAGAAACCACTGGTAGACAGAGTTTCTCGCCTTCTTTTTAGTTTAATTGTTAAATGAAAGTTGAATTACCTTAACTTTTAGTTGATACTAATGAAGTAAAAGTTCGAAAGAGCAAACTTAGTTTGCCTACGTTATTTTGGGGGATGCATGGATACAGAAAAGACCTCACAGGGTCCTGCGAATTCTGGTCCAGTTCTTCCTCTTGCCATGCTTGGTGAGGGAGAGACTGCGTTGATCGTAACGGTTAAGGGTGCTTCTGATCTTCGCCAGCACCTCTCAACACTTGGTTTTGTTGAGGGCGCCGAGGTAAAGGTTATTTCACGTGTCAATGGTGATGTTATTGTCAGCGTTAAGGGTGCACGACTAGGACTGAACCGTCAGATGTCTTCGCACATCATGGTTTCTCCGCTCTAAACACTTTGTTGTATTGCGCTGCTGGTAAAACCCGCGGCTTTTAATACGTGTTTCGATGAAAGGAAGGTTATGGCAACTCTGAAAGAAGTTAAGGTGGGGGAGAGTTGCACGGTTGCTGCGCTAAAGGGTGTAGGCGCCGTGAAACGTCGCATTATGGACATGGGCCTTACTAAGGGCACTGAGGTTTACGTCAAAAAGGTAGCACCACTGGGAGACCCAATTGAGCTCACAGTTCGTGGCTACGAGCTTTCTATCCGTAAGGATGAGGCTGCAAGCATTGAAGTAGTAGACGTTCACAAGGTAGAGGAAGCCTAATGGCACAAAAGACTATTATTGGTCTTGCAGGTAACCCAAACTGCGGTAAGACCACCCTATTCAATGAGCTTACGGGCTCAAACGGTTACGTCGGCAACTGGCCTGGCGTTACTGTTGAGAAGAAGCAGGCAAACTGGCGTGCCGATAAGGACGTCACCTTTGTCGACCTTCCTGGTATTTACTCTCTGTCTCCATATTCACCTGAGGAGCAGGTATCTCGTGACTACCTCATTAATGAGCGCCCAGACGCCATCATTGACCTTCTCGATGTTACCAACCTGGAGCGCAATCTTTATCTGACTACTCAGATTCTTGAGGCTGGTCGTCCAGTTGTCCTTGGCCTAAACATGGTTGACCTTCTTAAGGAGTCTGGTGACGTCATTGACACCGCAGAGCTTTCTAAGCAGCTTGGCGTTGAGGTTGTTGAGGTCTCCGCACTTCGTAACAAGAACATTGATACTCTGGTAAAGACTGCAATTAAGGCTGGCCAGGAGGGAACTCCTGCTGAGGGTGTTAAGTGCTTTACCCCAGAGGTTGAAGAGGCTCTTGGCAAGATTGCTACTGCAATCGAGGGTCTTGCTCCTGCATCTCTTTCTCGTTGGTACTCCATTAAGGTCTTTGAGCGCGATGCAAATGCAATTGCTCCTCTTAACCTTTCTGCCGAGAAGACCGCAGAGCTTGAGAAGATTATTGCTGCAGTTGAGAAGTCTCGTGACGACGATGCTGAGTCCATCATCACTTCTGATCGTTATGAGTGGATTGCCGGCGTTATGGCAGCTTGCGTCAAGAAGGCTCCAAAGCAGCTGACTACTTCCGAGAAGATTGACCGTGTTGTTACTAACCGTATCCTTGGTCTTCCTATCTTCGTCATCATCATGGCTCTTGTTTACTTCATCTCCATTTCTACCGTTGGTACGGGAGCTACTGATTGGGTCAACGACAACCTGTTTGACAAGGGTTTCCACTTCATGGGTATCGGCGACGCCGAGTATAATGAGGCAAAAGATGAGTTTGACTCTCATCACTATGGTGACCAGATTGACGCGTATCTCAACGCAGCTGACGAGGCTGGTATTGATACCACTGAGGTTCGTGCTGCAATCGCGGCTAAACAGTGGGATTCTGACGCTATCACCAGCTTTGAGGCAGAGACTGCCAAGAAGAGCGTTATTGCTCTGAGCGCACCAGTTCATGATGAGGACGGCAACTTCGTTGATACTGACGACAATCCTCTTAAGCTTGATGCTGACGGCAACCCAATTCTTGCTGAGGGTCAGGAACTCCAGACTCTTGGTGGCGTAACTGCCGCTGGTTTTAAGACTGCTGTTGAAGGCGCTGCTACTGAGCCAGAAGCTTCTGCGTATGGCATGTATGTCCCAGGTATTCCTGATCTTGCTCGCGGTGCTCTTGAAGGTGCTGGCGCAAGCCCCGTTGTCACTAGCCTTGTAGTTGACGGTATTATCGGCGGCGTTGGCTCTGTCCTTGGCTTCATTCCACAGATGCTTGTTCTTTTTGTCATGCTGTGCTTCCTTGAGGACTGCGGTTACATGAGCCGTGTTGCCTTTGTTATGGACCGCGTGTTCCGTCGCTTTGGCCTGTCCGGCAAGTCCTTCATTCCACTTCTGATTTCTTCTGGCTGTGGTGTTCCTGGCGTTCTTTCTACTCGTACCATTGAGAACGAGAAGGACCGCCGTATGACTGCAATGCTCACCACCATGATTCCTTGCTCCGCAAAGCAGCCAATCATTGCTTTGGTTATGGGTGTTCTTATTGGTGGCACTTCTGCTTGGTGGGTTGCTCCTGCTTTCTACTTCCTTGGCGTTGCAATGATTGTTATTTCTGCAATCATGCTGAAGAAGACTAAGGCATTTGAGGGCGAGCCTGCACCATTTGTTATGGAGCTTCCTGATTACCACATGCCTTCTATCAAGTCTTGGGCAATGCATGTTTGGGAGCGTATCTCTGCATACATCCTTAAGGCTGGTACCATCATCTTCGCAGCAGCTATTGGTATCTGGGTTCTTTCCAACTTTGGTTGGGCAACCTGGGAGGGTGCAAACGGTGTCTTTGGTTACCTTCCAGGCATCGAGGGCGCTCCTGAGAATGTCATGGACTTCTCCCTGCTTGCAGCTGTTGGTGGCTTCATTGGCGTTATCTTTGCTCCTCTTGGATTTGCAAACTGGCAGGCAACTGCAGCTTCCATCTCTGCTCTGATTGCAAAAGAGAACCTAGTTTCTACCTTTGGTGTTCTTTACGGTCTTGGCGATGCAAGTGAGAAGTCCGTTACTATGTGGTCTGGTTTCGCTGGTATGTTCACCGATGCTGGTGGCATTCTTCACGTTGGTGCAATGTGCGCATTTGTTGCATTCAATATGCTTGATGCACCTTGCTTCGCTGCAGTTGGTTCCATCCGTCGTCAGATGAATGACTCTAAGTGGTTCTGGTTTGCTATTGGCTATCAGTGCGTATTTGCATGGATTGTTGGTCTTATCATCAACCAGTTCTGGGAGTTCTTCGTTCTTGGTTCCTTTGGTATCTGGACTGTTATTGCTTTTGCCTTCTTGGCAGCAATTCTCTTCCAGCTCTTCCGTCCTGCTCCAAAGTGGGATAAGAAGGACGACAAGATCCTTACCAACCTTACCGAGGTTGCAAAGGCATAAGCTACTACTAGCTGAGTACGCTGACCTGATCCCCCGTACCAATTCGGCGCGGGGGATTTTTTGTGCCAATTTTAACAGTGCACCAGAGGCAGGTATGTTTGAAAAGGTCATTCAAAAACAAGGGCGAGAATACACGTTTATCTCGGACTTTCTTGATATAAGATAAAAATCCATAGACATGTAAACTTAGTCTAACTTTTTGTAGAATTTACGAAATTAGATAAAAAAACTGAATTGATTCTTGTAAGTTTCCCACGGTTAACTTACTATGTTTTTAAGCAATTTACTTGCTTGCTTTATTCAGGTTCCCGTAGCTCGGAGAAAGACCCTCTCCCTTTCTTGCGAGCGTAGAACACGAGCCGCTGACTCTGGGTGTCAGCGGCTCGCCCCTTTTTTAGGATGTTTTTACCTGCTTTTAGTGCAAGTCTCTGTCTTCTTCATGTTCAGAAAGATCGCTTGTATCGCGGTCCAAAAGAACCGAGACATTCATGTCAGGGTAGGCTGCCTCTACTTCATGAATAATATCGTGGACGATTTGCTTACCGTCATAGCCGAACTCAATGACTGCATCAAAGGCCATAAATTGGTTTTCAATGTCAGCAATAAAGCCATGAACTTGAAGAACACCTTCATGAGCTAAAGCCATTTCAGTTACTTCAGTACGCATTTTTACAATGCGATCATCGGTAGTGTTTCTCGCATAAATACCAATGGCAGCAATGATTATTTTGCCTGATGTCTGCTTGTAAATCTCTGTACTCAGGCGACGAGTCATCGTATCAATCTCAATAGCTGAAGTGGTATCAAGAACCTCAGTATGAAATGAGCCAACAAATTTATCTGGGCCATAGCTGTGGATAATGAGGTCGTAAACACCTTCTGCATCTGGATCATCTTTTACAACATCATAAATGAGCGTTGAAAGAGCTGCATCGGGACGCATTCCAATAATTTCTTTGATAGACCCCTGTAACAACTCAATTGAAGCTTTAATGATAAATACAGAGATAACAATACCTACGTATGCCTCAATGCTAATCCCCGTAAAGATAAAAATAAGCGCAGCTGCTAAAACAGAAGTGGAGAGTGTAGCGTCAAAAAGTGCGTCAGAGCCTGAAGCAATAAGGGTGTCGGAGTTTACCTGATTACCTACAGAGCGGACGTAGTGACCCAAAATAATCTTTACGAGCACAGCTACTGCAATGATGACTAAAGATAGGGGACTATAGTCTGGAGTAACAGGATCCATGATGTCTTGGATAGATTTAATAAGTGAAGAGATACCTGCATACATAATGATTGCAGCAATTACTGTTGTAGTGATGTATTCGATGCGTCCGTGTCCAAAGGGGTGCTCGCGATCAGCTTTTTTGTTAGAGAGTTTGGTTCCCACAATGGTGATGATTGATGAAATTGCATCGGAGAGATTGTTCACCGCATCAAGAGTAACAGCAATCGAGTTAGATAAAATGCCCACAGCTGCTTTGAATGCCGCAAGTGCAACATTGGCTGTAATGCCAATGGCGCTAGTGCGTACAATGGCGGTTTCACGTTCAGAAGAGGTTATAGTTACCTGTGATTGGGTCATAGTAAATCTAGCTTTCCGTAACGTTAGAGAGAACTTTTAAAAGCAACCGTTTAAGCTCAGCGCCTTCTTCGGGCAAGAGATTAACGCATGAGCCAATCTGATGTGGGACTATTTGCATTTCTCGCCTAAGGTCTTTGCCTTTTTGGGTGAGGGAAACAATCAGCTGACGTCCGTCTTTGTCTGTCTTTTGACGCAGGACAAGGCTCTTCTCTTCAAGCTTTTTAAGAAGTGGAGTCAAGGTACCTGAATCAAGAAATAAAAGCTCACCTAAGGTTTTGACATCCAAGGATTCATGTTCCCAGAGCGCCATCATGGCAATGTATTGTGTATACGTTAGATTAAAGGGCTTAAGCAGCGGCGTATACCTGCGCACCACCTCTTTTGAGGCACTGTAGAGCGGGAAGCAGAGCTGGTTTTTGAGGAGAAGCTCGGGGATATCGGGGGAGTTGTCGAGTGTAGAAGAGCCGCTAGCAAAAGTGCTAGCGGCTGCAACGGACTGTGTTTCTTTTTGAGAAGAACTCATGAGTAAATCGGTCCTCTCGCCTTACGCAAGTAGGTCTTTAATTGCAGACTCAACTTCTGCCATATCGGTGGTTGGCTCAAAGCGTGCAACAACGTTTCCCTGGCGGTCTACAAGGAACTTAGTAAAGTTCCACATAATGTAGGCTTTGTCACCAAACTTCTTGTTGTTTGCTTTTGCAAATTTCTCTAACGCAAGAGCTTTGATACCCTTGCCAAAGCCCTGGAAGGGGAAGGCGGTTGCAAGGCGCGCAAAAAGAGGATTTGCATTCTCTCCGTTGACGTCGCCCTTCTTGAACTGTGGGAAAGTAGTACCAAACTTCATAGTGCAGAATTGGTGAATCTCTTCATCGGACTCTGGGGCCTGATCTGCAAACTGATTGCAAGGGAAGTCTAAAATCTCAAAGCCTTGATCTTTATAAGCAGCGTAAATGCGCTCAAGATCCTCATACTGTGGGGTAAAGCCGCAGCCAGTTGCAGTGTTGACAATCAGAAGAACCTTTCCATCAAAAGAGGAGAGGGAAGTTACGGAGCCGTCACGCTCTTCTACGGAGAGGTCATAGATGTTGGTGTTTGCCATGATGTTCCTTTCAACGAGCCGCGGATTGTTCGAAGCATTGGATGGCTTTGTGTATTGGGTAGTGTACCCCGTTTGGATTAGCTTAACACAAATAAATTGTGTACAATTTAAATTTCATAGTATGAGCACAGAGGAGGTGTTATGTTTCATTAATTTGTTAATCCAAATGAACATGATATCAAATATTTAAGTAACGCCTTAGAGCAGCTTCTTCACAAAATTTATATGTACACCATGGCTAACCATAGGAAACGTTTTCGCAGGTAAGAAATTACTTGTGTACAATTGTTTCATTAGGATAACCAATTAGTAATGATTTTCACTTGTTTTCTCGTCAAAAAACCCGTATCTTCAATATGTCATTAACCGATTAATTTGCAAAAAGCAGATGGGGGATTTTTATGAAACTGAACAATTGGTGTCTCGCAGCCGGTGGCGCTGCACTTGCTGGCGTTGTTGCTGGTCTTGCTTCTAACGGCACTCTTCACAAGGCAGCTGTCAAGGCAACTGCATGTGGTCTTCGCGTAACTGACCGCGTTTCCGCAGAGACTCAGAATGTTGTTGACGAGGCTAACGACGTTGTCGCAGAGGCTCGCCGTGAGTCCAAGATTGACGCTGCAGTTCGCGCTCGCCTTGCTGAACTCGAGGAGGGTATCCGCGCTGAGGTTACCAAGCAGGTCGACGCAGAGGGCGCACAGGCATAATTCATGCGCTTTACAATTACTAATGAAATCTCAGGTCGCATTCGTGCAAAATGCGACCTGGGTCATATTGATGAGGCTGAAGCCCGTGGTATTTCTTATGAGCTGATGCGTGTTGACGGAGTTCGTCACGCTGAAGTTCACATGGCAAACGGTTCTCTCTTGCTAAGGTTTGACCCTCTCAAGAGAGATCAGGTACTTGCGGCTGTTGGCGCTTTTGATGTCTTGAACTTGCCACGAGAAGAAGAGGCAGGTCTTGAGGACTTCTGTAGCTCAATTGAGATGGCTCTTGAGAACAATCGCTTCCAGATGGAGGTTGTGACCACATTCGCACGCCGCTGGATTATACGTTTTTTGCCACTGCCTGCAGTTGCTAACTACACCTATGTCATTCTCCGTGCAATTCCATTTGTCGTAGAAGGCGTTAAGCGCCTTCTCAAGAAAGAACTTACTGTTGAGGTTTTGGATGCAACTGCAATTACCACTTCTATTCTGAGGAATGAGTGGGCAGATGCTTCTACCGTCATGTTCTTGCTTGAGCTGTCTGCTGCTATGGAGAACCACGTGGCAAGCCGAGCACGTCTTGCACTTCGTGATGGCCTAATTACTCGTTCTGAGAACGTCTGGGCTCGTATTGACGGCAAGGACGTTATGATTGCCCTTTCTGAGGTTGAGAAGGGTATGATTTTGCACCAGCGCGCTGGTGGCGTTCTTCCTGTTGACGGCAAAGTTGTTGAAGGCATTGGCCAGATGAACGAGGCCGCCATGACAGGTGAGTCTCGCCTTGTTACCAAAGAGCCTGGTTCAACCGTTTACGCAGGCACCGCCCTTGAAGACGGTGACCTTATGGTAAGCGTCACTGCTCCTCCAGGAATGTCTCGTATCGACAATATTGTTGATATGGTTGAGCAGTCTGCTGAGCTTAAGGCTGGCGCACAGTCTAAGGCAGAGCGCCTTTCTGATGCATTGGTTCCTTACAGCTTCCTCGCCTTCTTTGGTATTTGGGGCATTACCCGAAACATCACTAAGGCTATGACCGTTCTTATGGTTGACTATTCCTGCGCCATTAAGCTTTCCACTCCTGTTGCAGTGGGTAGCGCAATGGATGAGGCAGCTAAGTTTGGCATGACGGTTAAGGGCGGAAAATACCTCGAGAAGATCGCTGCGGCTGATCTTATCGTCTTTGATAAGACCGGTACGCTGACAAAGGCAGTTCCACATGTTGAGTGCATTGTCAGCTTCTGTGGTCGCACCGAGGACCAGCTTCTGCGTCTTGCTGCATGTATTGAGGAGCACTTCCCACACAGCATGGCTCGAGCAATTGTGAACGAGGCAAAGGTACGTGGCCTCAAGCACAATGACGAGTTCCACGCAGAGGTTAAGTATGTTGTTGCTCACGGTATTCGTACCAAGGTTAACGACAAAGAGGTCTGCATTGGCTCAGCTCACTTCATTTTTGATGACGAGAAGACCCCAATGCCCGAGGGAATTCAAGACGACCTTGCACAGATTGCTCCAACCTCGTCCATTATCTTTATGTCCGAGGATTCAAAACTTATTGCAGCAATTTGTATTACCGATCCTGTAAGGGAAGATGCAGCAGCAACTATTACGCAGCTCCGTGCTCTTGGTGTTAAGCGTATGGTTATGTTGACTGGCGACTCAGAAAACGTTGCAGCAAGTGTTGCTAAGAAGCTTGGTCTTGATGACTATGTGGCACAGATTCTCCCAGAGGATAAGTGCGAGTATGTTAAGAAGTTCCAGCAGGAGGGCTACACCGTTGCAATGGTAGGCGATGGTATTAACGATTCACCTGCACTAGCCGTATCTGATGTTTCACTGGCTCTGTCTGATGCAACTGATATTGCTCGCGCAGTTGCGGATATTTCGATTAAGAATGATTCGCTTGAATCGCTGGTAATCATGCGTCTTTTAGGCCAGCAGGTAATGAAGAGGATTCACGCCGACTATCGCACAATTGTTGCGCTGAACAGCTCTTTCATTGCTGCAGGCGTTGCAGGTCTTATTACCGTAAGTGCTGCTGCATATATGCACAATCTTCTGACACTTATGGTAACGCTTGCAAACACAAGGTCACTGCTTACCACTGCAGCTCATAACCCTAATGTTCCTTCTGAGGTAAAAATGCTTCTGACAGATGGGCAAGCTGTCTAGAAGTACTTCTTGGTATAGCTAAGCGGCAAATAGATTTACCTATAAGCTCCTGTTTCTTACAAAAAGAGACAGGGGCTTTTTTCTGTCAAAAAGTAAAAATATTTTGGTTTATTACTTGCAATTAGTTAGCTAAGGCTTACACTTTAGATAGTTAGAAAAGGTTAACTTGTTAAGGATTTATGTAACAGGTGCTAGTTCTAACAAATTTACTTTATCAGCCCGGAACCTTTCCCCTCTCCAAGGGTCCGGAATCCAGGCGCCGTCGGCTCCCTTTTAGTCGGCGGCGCATTTTTAAGAAGGGAGCAAGTACGGTATGGATTGTCTTACTTCTTTTGAGAATTCATCGCTCCTAGACGTTCCTTCTCCCTATGCATATTCCGCTGATAAAAAGTCTGCATTCAATGAGGGTGAGAGAGCGTATACTCCCGAGCTCTGTCACGATTTTGCAACAACATTTGTTCGCTGTGCTGCTGGTGTTATTGCTCACGTTAAGCCGGCTGCGCTCTTTTCATTTGCTTCTCATAAGTCTTGTAGCTCTTGTGCAAGCCTTGTCTGCACTGATCCAACGTTGAGGTCATTTCTATGCAACGCTACTCACGAGCTCTCACTGTTTGGGGTAACGCTCCTTGCTACCTCTGCTATTTCTGGCGGAAAGGTGACGTTTGTTGCCTATAGACCTGAGCTTATTGAGGATATTCTCGCCAAATCAGAGCACCGTGAGTTTCTGGCTGCCTTTGGCCATTCCACTGAGTCAGTGCAGGCGTTGATGAAGAGCATGCGTTCAAGAATTTTTGCTTTTCATGCAAGAAAAGCTGCGTTTCCGCACGAGATTGGACTGGTACTGGGCTATCCACTTGCTGATGTTCAGGGCTTTATGAATGGACAGTCTGAGCTTTTTACTGGTGCTTGGAAAGTCTATGACAACACGGAAGAAACTCGCCTGCGTCTCGAGAGACTTAAAGATGCAGAAGATCAGTGCAAGCATCGTTTTTATCAAGGGGAATCTTTAGCGCAGATTCTCTCATCGTATGGCAATACCAAGAAACGCCAGGTTGCATAAGGGGTGTGCTTGGATTTCTTGTTGAGGTATTGAAAGTAATGTGTAGTTTTCCAGGGGGAGCCTGGACACAGAAGGAGGAAATGTATGAGTAAAGTAGCAGTTGTGTATTGGTCCATGACGGGCAATACTGAGGCAATGGCAAAAGAGCTTGCAAGTGCTGCAGACACCGAGGCTATTGAGTCTTCTGAGTTCTCTGCAGATATGTGCGATCAGTACGATGCATTTGCTTTTGGTTGCCCTGCTATGGGTGACGAGGAGCTTGATCCTGATTTTGAGGAGCTCTTCAACGATTGCGCTGGCAAGCTTGGTCAGAAGCCAACCGCTCTCTTTGGTTCTTACGACTGGGGAACCGGCGACTGGATGGAGACTTGGAAGCAGAATGCTGAAGCAGAGGGTGTCAACGTTGTTGAGACTTTTATCTGCAACCTTGAGCCAGATGACGATGCTCTTGAGGCTCTTCGCGGCCTTGGTGCAAAGCTTTCTGCTTAAGCTGCATTACGATTTTGCTGTTGCTGAAAAATTTGGCGAGAAAAACATCATTTTTTTGAATAATCTAGAAAATGATGGGTAGTAAAACAGCAACAGAAGGGAAGTTTGTATGTCACCAATCAATATCATTGTTATTCTTGCTGTTGTAGCGCTTTGCGGTTTTGCGGTTTATCGTGTTTACGGAATTGCTGCAGGTAAAAAAGGCTGCTGCTCTGATGAAGGAACAGGTGTTACTACCTGTAACACAGAGCAGGTTTCTGCTGCAGATGGTCCAGAAGACAAAGATGAATCTCATTACCCTTATGTTCAAACATTTGAGATTGGTGGTATGACTTGCCAGAACTGCGTCAATCATGTGACTCGAGCTCTCGATAGTATTGAGGGAACATGGGCGCAGGTTACTCTAGCTGGTGGTCAGGCACGTATCCTCAGCAAAAATCCAATTGATGTCGATGCGTACCGAGCTGCCGTAGAGAAAGAAGGCTACCGTCTTCGTGCGTAAGCACAACAAGATCTTCTCGCAAGAAACAAACTTTGAAGAAATTTTGTAAAACTTGCGTAATAGCTGTGCAAAGTAGCGCTCTTTGGCTTGTTTAATCAGCCGAAGAGCGCTATCCTATTGCCCGTATGGCGTCAAGCTATGCACTGTATCTGTTGGCCCCCGAGAGCATGTAAGTTTCCGAGTAGAGAAGCCCACGTATTGGCACTCTGGCAGCAACCATGTTGACCGGGGCCCCGTTTTGGAAGGGGTCCACCTTTGAGTGAGATTCAGAACTCGTCCATCTTCTCTTTGGATGAAATTTCCGATGAGGAAATGAACAGCCTGATCGACGGCACTGTCACCGACTTTGATGAGGGAGATCTTGTCAACGGCACCGTCGTCAAGATTGAGCGCGATGAGGTCCTCGTAGACATTGGCTACAAGTCTGAGGGCGTTATTCCTGCTCGTGAGCTTTCTATTCGTAAAGACGTTAACCCTGCAGAGGTCATCTCCCTGGGTGAGGACGTCGAGGCTCTTGTTCTCCAGAAAGAGGACAAAGAGGGCCGTCTGGTTCTCTCCAAGAAGCGTGCTGAGTACGAGCGTGCTTGGAAGGCAGTTGAGGATAAGTTCAACGCTGGTGAGACCGTTGAGGGCGAGGTTATCGAGGTTGTTAAGGGCGGCCTGATTCTTGACATTGGCCTCCGTGGCTTCCTGCCTGCATCCCTTGTTGACCTCCGTCGTGTCAAGGATCTTGGTGCATTCATGGGCACTCGTATTGAGGCTCGTGTTATCGAGATGGATCGCAACCGCAACAACGTTGTTCTTTCTCGCCGTATTGTTCTTGAGGAGGCTCGTAAGGCAGAGCGTCAGGACATCCTGGGCAAGCTCCAGGTTGGCATGAAGCTCAAGGGTACTGTTTCCTCCATCGTTGAGTTTGGTGCATTTGTTGACCTTGGCGGCATTGACGGCCTGGTTCACATTTCCGAGCTTTCTTGGAACCACGTTAACCACCCATCTGAGGTTGTTAAGGTTGGCCAGGAGGTTGAGGTTCAGGTTCTCGACGTTGACCTTAACCGTGAGCGTATCTCCCTTGGTCTTAAGCAGACTTCCGAGGATCCATGGCGTGTACTTGTTTCCAAGTACCCAGTTGACGCTATCATCGAGGGCACTGTCACCAAGCTTGTTACCTTCGGTGCATTTGTTGACCTTGGCAACGGCGTTGAGGGCCTCGTCCACATCTCCGAGATGGCTAAGCAGCACGTTACTGCTCCATCTCAGGTCTGCAAGGTTGGCGACGTTGTACAGGTAAAGGTCATGGAGATTGATCTTGACCGTCGTCGCATCTCCCTGTCTATGAAGGCAGCTGCAGAGACCCTTGGCATTGACATTGAGGTCACTCCACTTCCAGAGGAGGAGCGTGCAGCAGCAGAGGCAGCAGCAGCTGAGGCTGAGGCTGATCTTGAGGCTCACCTTGTTGAGTCTGAGGCTAACGCACAGGCAACCGAAGAGGCTGCAGAGTAGAGCACTTTGCGCATCTAGAGATTTGTCAAGAGACGTCATCGAAAGATGACGTCTCTTTTTATGTAAGTAACAAATATCTCCATTCCTTCAACAGGGTGTTAATGCGAAAATATAACGCTAAGTTTTTATTCTGAGGAGGAATACGCCTATGACATCAAAGATGCAGGGCCGCAGTTTTCTTGCTGTTATGTTTGCATTTTTGGCAGCTTTAATCTTTATGCCAAATATTGCATACGCTGCAAGTAACAATTCGTTCTATAACGGCACTACTACTAACGTGTCTCCATCTGTGAGTGCAGACGGCCTTATTGAGCGTTCTATTTACTTTACAGATGCTTCTGGTCAGACATCTAACTACGCTTATAAGGATAATGACACCACTCAGATGAACCGCTCCATTGTAGATATTGATAAGTATCAGAATCTGCAGGCAGTGGTAAAGATTACCAACATCTCTTCATCTCCAGTTTCTGTAAACGAGGTTATGCAGCTGCCACTTACTTACTATGTCAGCTCAAGCCCTAATCCTGATTTGCGTGCAACTGGATTTACCTTCTCATCAACTAATACAGCAACTGCAATTAACCTGAACATTAGTGGACTGAACGGTGGTTCTGGCTCTCAGCCTGCAGCTAATGCTTATGCTGCATACCAGGCAGCTGGTCAGGACAATGCTGAGATGCGTTCCATTTCTATTTCTGGTACCCTGGCTGCTGGTGAAACCATTACACTTACCGTTCCTCTGACACTTACCAATGGCTCTACTCTCAATCTGTACGGTACCAACTATGTGGGTCTTACCCAGTATCTGCTTGATCACAGAACCTCTTACGGAAACCCTCGTGTTTCAGTCAGGTTTGCAAGGCAGGTTTTGGAAGAGGGAACAAACAATTCCATTCTTAGCAGCAATAAGAAATATCTGGGCGTAATTATTAGGCCTGACGGTAGCTATTACGCTATCCCACAGGACGAGTGGAATTACATGCCAACTATTTCTGCAAGTGATATTCACGTTGACAATATCCTGTATGAAGATCGCCACAGCGCAACGGAGAACGATGCTCTGTATACCGGCGGTGCGTACTACATTGATTTGACCAACATTAAGAATGCCATGAGGGATTATGGCTATTCAGTTCATACTGGAAATTCCAATAGGGGACTGTACCTCAATCTTCCTGGCTGGCAGCTTGCTGTTGATAATGACCTTACTGATGATGTGTATCAGGAGTATTCGTACACTTCTCTTTCTAGCGGCAACCTTGTCATCAATGCTTCTGAGAACTCAACTGATGAGCTTGATCTTAACAATGGCGTTATTACTCCTCTTTATACAGAGCTTAGGCAGGTAGTCACGGCACACGACAGCACTATTACCGCTAACCAGGATTCCTGGACTATTCTTGATAACCTTGATGCTATGGTTGATCACAGCGCTGGTCAGGTTACCCCTGCTGCTGGTTCTGCTGACGCTCGCGTTAAGGTTGTTGATCAGAGCGGTACAGTTGTACTTGATACAGCAACAATGGATGCAGCAACTGTTGCTCAGAAGGCAGAAGAGATTTCTAAGACTTCAGGTGCATACTCCGTCACCTATTACTATTACTTCAATGGTAATGCTGCAGCTGCAGGCAATGACTACGAGGCAGCAAAGACGGTTACCCTAACTGTTGAGTCTGATACTCCAACTCCAACACCAACTCCAGCTCCAGAAGAGCCTTCCAATCCTGCTTCTCCTGTAAAAGAGAAGAAGACAAAGAAGAAGAAAGCACAGCTTCCTAATACGGGAGAAGAGCTTCTGGTAATGCCTCTTATGGTTATGGGTGGAGCTGCTTTGACAGCCGCTGAACTTATGAAGCGTAAGCACTAAGACAGAGAGTGCTCTCGTTACATGCATTTGTATTGGCAGGTATCTCTTTGGTACCTGCCAATATTTTTATGGATAAAATGGACAACTGTCCAAAAATGCTTAGTCAATTTTTATGTTTCAATATAGGTAATTCCTATATGGTTAGACAAAAAGTGCAGGTAAATAGATTTTGCTGTTATCGTCGCAATTTAATGTTTCATGTCTATTTCATCCTAGGTATATATAGGTAAATGCTGGTAATTGTTTTGTATAGTTATCTGACCCCAGCAGGGTTGTCTTATAAATCGTTTTAATAAGAAAGAAGGGTTAACATGCTGGAGAACTCACTAAGCCGTCGTAATTTTTTGAAGGCATCAGGTATGGTAGCGGCTGGTGGTGGCGCATCTATGATGCTGGCTGGCTGCAATCCTTCCTCCACTGATACTCCTCAGGCATCTGATAAGAAGAAGATTCTTCGCTACGGTTCTGCAAATTCTAAGCAGGGCCTTGATATGCAGCGTGCAAACAACTCACAGTCCGCATGTGTTGCAGACTCTGTTTGCGAGTCTTTGCTTCGTTGGACTGAGGATAATGAGCTTGTCACATGTCTGCTTAAAGAGATTCCAACCTTTGAGTCTGACGGTCTTACTCTTAAGTGCGAGCTCAAAGAGGGCATTAAGTTCCACGACGGTACTACTTTGACCGCAAAGGATGTTAAGTACACCTTTGAGCGTATGTTTAAGCCAGAAACTAAGGCTCTCTCCACCAGCTTCTTTGACAAGATTAAGGGTGCTCCAGAGATGCTTGCCGGTAAGGCAACTGAGCTTGAGGGCCTGACTGTTCAGGATGATACTCACTTCACCTTTACGCTTTCCGAGCCTTACATTGTCTTTGTAAGCGTTCTTGGAATCTCCTATGCTTGCATCTTCCCAGAGAAGGCTTGTGAGGCTGCTGGTGCTGATTGGGGTACCGGTACTAACCTCATCGGTACTGGTAAGTACAAGATTAAGAGCAACGATGACACTACTGAGGTAGTTCTCGAGCGCTTTGATGACTATCACGATGGCAAGCCTGCACTGGATGAGATTCGTATTCACTACTACGATGACACCAACACTCAGCTGCTTGCATTCAAGAACAACGACATCGATTTCTGCGATCTTCCATCCTCTCTGTATCAGCAGTATTCAAGCGATGCTGACGTCAAGGATCTTATCACTGCATATCAGACCCTTGGTGTTAACTTCATCAACCTTAACCTCAAAGAGGGTCTGGGTCTGACTGACCCTAAGGTTCGTCAGGCACTTTCTCTGGCAATCAACCGTCAGGAGCTTGTTGATAACATTGCTTCTGGTAACGGTACCGTTGCAAGTGGCTGGCTCGCACCAGCAACCCCTGGTTACGACAAGAGCGCACCTGCATTTGAATACGATCCTGAGAAGGCTAAGTCTCTGCTTGCTGAGGCTGGTGCATCTGACCTTAAGCTTTCTGCAAAGGTTAGAAAGTCTTACGAAAAACTCCTTGTTGCTGTTCAGGAGTACTGGAGCAAGGTTGGCGTTACCCTTGATGTTCAGGTAGAGGACAACGCAGTCTGGAATACTGACTGGGCTGCTGGCAACCTCCAGATTACTACCCTTGCTTGGTATCCACTGTTTGCCGATGGTGACCAGCACCTGTACACCTACTTCTACAGCACCAACGCTGCAAAGAAGTCTTCCTTCTACAACAATCCAGAGTTTGACAAGCTCCTTGTTGAGGGTCGCTCTGAGTCTAACAAGGATAAGAGAACAGAGGATTACAAGGACGCAGATAACCTACTGACTCGTACAGACTTTGCTACACTTCCTCTGTATTGGCCAAAGAACTCCTTTGTCGCTAAGAAGTACGTCAAGAACGCTAAGGTTGGAAACTTGATTTATCACTTCTTTGATGTCGATATTGATACATCTAATTCCGATTACACCGTTCCAGAGGACTAAGTAGCAAACTTGCTATAAACTTTAAAGCGGCATCTAAGATTCTTGGATGCCGCTTCATTTTCTTGAGGGGAGAGGAGCTCAGGAGTGAGATCGTTTCTAATCAAACGAATCCTTCAAGCAGTGAGCGTTGTAGTTTGTATTTCTGCTTTAACGTTTTTTGTCTTGAACATTGTCCCAGGTGACCCAGTACGAGTCATGATGGGCGATATGGCTGATGAGGCTACTGTTCAACAGGTCCGTCACACCATGGGTCTTGATAAGCCAATTCCAGAGCAGTACGCAAACTGGTTTGTAAAAATGCTTGGTGGAGATTTTGGAACTTCTTACACTCAGAAGCGACCTGTCATTGCACTTCTAACTAAGGCTTTGGGAGTTACGCTACGTTTAGCAGTGTTTGCGTATCTTTTTGCCATAGTATTTGGTCTTTTGATGGGTATTCTCGCCGCAGTAAACCATGGAAAATGGCTTGATAGAACACTTATGTCAGCTGCAATCTTTGGTATTTCTGCTCCATCGTTTTGGGTGGCACTTGTACTGCAGATTATTTTTGCTATGACGCTTAAGTGGTTCCCGCTATCAGGCGTTAAAACGCCATCCGCGTACGTTCTTCCTGTTATTGCGCTGGGCTCTCGTTACGCAGCAAGTATTGCCCGCGTTACCAGGACCAGCATGCTGGACGTATTAAATCAGGACTACATTAGAACCGCTGAAGCTAAGGGCTTAAAGCGCTCCGCTATTGTTTTGAAGCACGCGCTCAGAAATGCTCTGATTCCAATCATTACCATTGCTGGATCTCAGCTGGGAGACATTCTTACTGGTTCCATCATCATTGAGCAGATTTTTAATATGAACGGTATGGGTAAGTTGCTTATTGATGCAATTAATGCTCGTGACCTGCCGCTGATTCAGGGTAGTGTCATGTATGTGGCAATTATCTGCGTTGTGATTTATTTGCTTGTTGATATTTTGTACGCGGTAGTTGATCCACGCATTCGTCTTGGAGAGGAGGCATCAGAGTAATGGCTTTGTTTACAAGTGATAAAAATAGCGAGAAGGTCCAAAAGACTGAAGCTGTACTTGAGGATGCCGCCAAGGCTCAAGAAGAGAAACAGGCTACCACGGGAAAAGTTCGTGCTCAGAGCTACTGGCAGGTTAGCTGGAACATTTTTAAGAGGAACAAACTGGGCATGATCTGCTTAGGCATTGTTTTGGCCCTTGCGATTATTGCAATTCTTGCTCCTGTGATTGCTCCTTACAGCTACAAGGATCAAAACCTTGCAATTATGAATCAGAATCCAACGTTTGCACATCTGCTTGGCACCGATGAGTACGGCAGAGATATCCTTTCTCGTATTATCTATGGCTGCCAGATTTCTCTGTCTGTTGGTATTATTTCGCAGGCTATTGCTCTCTTTATTGGCTTTGTTGCGGGAGTTGCAGCCGGATATTATGGCCGTTGGGTTGATGCAGTTGTTTCCTTTATCATTCAGGTTTTCTCCAGCTTCCCATTCTTGCTTTTTGCAATTTTGATTATGTTTGTTATGGGCCCAGGTCTTATTAACCTCTATATTGCACTGGGTCTTCTGATGTGGACAACTACGGCAAGGCTGATTCGAGGCGACGTCATGCGCCTGAAGAATTCTGAATACATTCAGTCTTGTATTTTGTCTGGTGGTAACAGCTTCCGCATCATCATGAAGCATTTGCTTCCTAACTGCATTTCTACGCTGATTGTTGTTTCTACCCTGGGTATTCCAAGTGCAATTCTTTCTGAGGCAACGCTTTCGTTCTTGGGATTGGGCGTTCAGCCACCTGATGCAAGCTGGGGTCAAATGATTGCAGCTTCTCAGCCATTCCTTGCATCACAGCCTATCTACAGTATTGCTCCAGGTATTGTCATCATCATTACGGTTATGTCTTTTAACTTGCTTGGCGACGCCCTTCGCGACGCCCTTGATCCAAAGATGCGTTCTTAGAAAGGAGGTTACGTTTATGGCAGAAAATACAGATGCAACATTTGAGCATGTCATCGAAGGTCCAAATGGTCAGGCTGTGAAGTTTTGCAGTCTTGAGGAGCGCAAGCTTGCACAAGAAACTGCTCAAAGGGAGCGAGAAGAGCAGTGCAAAAAGAACGTTCTTCTCGACGTTAATCATCTTGATGTTACGCTTTTCACCGAAGATGGCGCACTTCCTGCAGTAAGTGACCTCTCGTTTATTATGCGTAAAGGCGAGACTCTTGCGGTAGTAGGAGAGTCTGGCTGCGGTAAGTCCATGACGGCATTGTCAGTCATGGGATTGCTGCCTACACCTCCTGCGCAGATTACCGGCGGAGAAATTATTTTTGA
>CAUSVW010000005.1:0-86818 GCA_963535155.1 uncultured Atopobium sp. | reverse complement strand
GATGGATGGCAGAAACGATTGTTTCTCCCTCGGCCACAAGACCAGCCATAACAAGCGCGGCGCCACCACGAAGATCTGGTGACTTGACCTGTGCCCCCTCAAAGCCAGAGACGCCGCGAACAATAGCGTGATGGCCCTCGATGGTGATGTCTGCTCCCATACGAGAAAGCTCAGACGCCAACATAAAGCGGTTCTCAAAGACGTTTTCCGTGATAATGCAGGTACCCTTAGCCAAAGCAAGCAGCGCCATAGTCTGTGCCTGCATGTCTGTTGGGAAACCTGGGAATGGCAGCGTCTGAATATCGATAGCTTTAAGATCTTGCTGACGAGAAGCCCTTGCCCACCTATCTCCAGTCTCGATGGTAATGCCCATCTGCTCGTACTTTTTAAGTACCAGGCCAAGGTGATTTGGCTCAAAACCGTGAACAGTAATAGGCTCACCAGTAAGCGCACCAATAGCCAGGAAGGTACCAGCCTCAATGCGGTCGCCAACAACTTCATGCTCAACAGGATGCAGTTCTGTAACGCCGTGAATCTCAATAACAGGAGATCCAGCACCCTGAATGTTGGCACCCATTTTGTTAAGCATGTTAGCCAGGTCAACAATTTCTGGCTCACGAGCTGCGTTATCAATGACCGTTACACCCTTGGCAAAAACTGATGCCATCATCAGGTTTTCTGTTGCGCCAACGGAGGCAAAGGCCAGAGAAACGGTCTCGCCGGTTATGCCGTGAGGAGCGCTTGCGTGAATATTGCCATGCTCAACCTTAAATTCAACACCCAAGGCCTCAAGACCCAGGATGTGCATGTCAATTTTGCGCGCACCAATATTACAACCGCCTGGCATTGCCACAACAGCCTTACCAAAACGCGAAATAAGGGGACCCAAAACAGCAGTTGAAGCACGCATCTGCGCAACAAGGCTGTAAGGAGTCTCCCAGCTTGTAATATCTGTGGTATCAATTTTGAGCTCGTGAAGACCAACGACTTCAATGCGAGCGCCTAACGTCTTGAGCACCTTGCCCATGACGTGAACGTCTGCAATATTAGGAACGTTAGTGAGCGTAGTAACGCCAGGGGCCATGATGGTCGCAGCCATCAATTTGAGGGCAGAGTTTTTTGCACCCTCTACAGTGACCTCTCCTGTAACAGAATGGCCACCTACTACTTTTATGACGTCCATAAACCTCCGAAAACGACAGTGAGAGAATTTTACTCCTCAACCACTTGCTTCAGAAGTAGATTACACCAGTCTATCTTTTTTTCGTAGTAGGCACGACGATTATCGTCTTCTGGAAGAGAAAGCATCTGGTCAATGACGTCGTCTCTTGTCTCGCGCACAACATCTGCATCAATGTCATCAACGCGACGGGCATGATCTGCCAAGATAATGACTCCTGTTGGATCGATTTCTGCGTATCCACCAGAAATCACTATCTTGGTCATAGATTCTTCTTCATTCTCTGGATGAGGCATGTGCAGTCTTACAACACCATCGCCAAGCGCAATGATTTCTGGTGCGTGGCCTGGCCACACACCATACTCTCCATCTGCTGAAGCAAGAATCAGACTTTCAACAGTTCCTTCGTAAAGGAGCTTATCTGGTCTGACAAACTGACAAGTCAACTCAGCCATGAGAAATCCTAGTTCTGTGAGCTATCCGAAGCGGACATCTTTGCAGCGCGCTCGCGAACATCTTCGATGGTGCCTGCAAAACGGAATGCCTGCTCAGGAAGGTCATCGCACTTACCGTCAATAATCTCTGCGAACGAGCGGACAGTCTCCTCAACGGTGCAGTACACGCCAGGGTTACCGGTGAACTTCTCGGCAACGTGGAATGACTGAGAGAGGAACTGCTGAATCTTACGGGCGCGAGCAACGGTGCGCTGCTGCTCCTCAGAAAGCTCGTCCATACCCAGAATTGCAATGATGTCCTGAAGGTCGGAGTACTCCTGCAGGGTCTCCTGAACTGCCATAGCAACGCGGTAGTGCTCTGAGCCAACAATGGATGGATCAAGAGCAGAACTGGAGCTAGCCAGAGGATCAACTGCTGGGTAAATACCAAGCTCGGTAATAGCACGAGAAAGAACGGTAGTTGCATCCAAGTGCGTAAAGGTTGTAGCAGGAGCAGGGTCGGTAAGGTCGTCTGCAGGGACGTAAACTGCCTGTACGGAAGTAATAGAGCCTTCCTTGGTGGAAGTAATACGCTCCTGAAGCTCGCCCATCTCTGTAGCCAGGGTTGGCTGGTAACCAACTGCGGAAGGCATACGGCCGAGAAGTGCGGAAACCTCAGAACCTGCCTGAGAGAAGCGGAAGATGTTGTCGATGAACAACAGAACATCCTGGCCCTGATCACGGAAGTACTCTGCAGTAGTAAGACCTGCAAGAGCAACACGCATACGAGCTCCTGGTGGCTCGTTCATCTGACCATAGACGAGGCAGGTCTTGTTAATAACGCCAGACTCAGTCATCTCGAGGAAGAGGTCGGTACCCTCACGAGTACGCTCTCCAACGCCGGTGAATACGGATGTACCACCGTGCTGCTGAGCCAGGTTGTTAATAAGCTCCTGAATCAGAACGGTCTTACCAACGCCAGCGCCACCAAAGAGACCAGTCTTTCCGCCTCGAACATAAGGCTCGAGAAGATCGATTGCCTTGATGCCTGTCTCAAAAATCTCTGTCTCAGTAGTGAGCTCTTCAAAGAGAGGTGCTGGGTGGTGAATTGGATAATACTCAACGTCTTCAGGAATTTCTCCACCATCAACTGGCTGACCCATAACGTTCCAGACGCGGCCCAGCGTAGATTTGCCTACTGGCATCATCATTGGCTTGCCGGTGTCCTTAACGCGAAGGTTACGCTGAAGACCATCGGTTGACGACATAGCGACGGTACGAACAACACCACCGGGAAGCTGAGACTCAACCTCAAGAACGGTGCTGACGTGACCAACAGGCGTGTCATCCTCTACCGTCAGTGCGGTATAGATGCTTGGAACAGGTCCGTCGAACTTAACGTCGACAACTGGTCCAACTACGCGAACGATTACGCCATCGTCAACGTGCTGATTGCGCTTGTTGAGAATAGCTTCCTCAAAGGAAGAAGTCTCTACTTGCATATCTGACATTACATATCCTCCAATGCTGCAGCACCACCGATAATCTCATTGAGCTCAGTGGTAATTGCGCCCTGGCGTTCGCGATTGTACGTACGGCTAAGAGCGCCTAAGACGTTCTCAGCATTATCAGTTGCAGACTGCATTGCACGACGGCGTGCACCATGCTCGGCTGCAGCAGAATCAAGAAGTGCGTGGAAGATGACCGTCTTGATATAAGCGGGCATCAACGAATCAAGTACCTGAGAAGCAGATGGCGAGAATTGATATTCACTCTTGTTATACGTCTTCACCTGTGAGAGGGCTTCTTCGGTACGTGGTTTATTAGGAATCGTGAGTTTATCGCGCGAAATAGGAAGAAGTTGCTCTGTAACCTGCTCTTGGTCAACACGGTTCTTTGCATGCCAGTACTTGATTACGACACGATCAATCTTACCCTTGATATAGCCATCCATGATATAGGAGGCAATACGATCAGCCTGGTCTGCTGTAGGCTCAGAGGAAATGCCTACATAAGACATGGTGGGCTTGATATTTCTATACGTAAAGTACTCAGTTGGCTTGCGTCCGCAAGTAATTATCTCGGACGACACACCCTTAGCCTTAAGACGTGCCATCTCATGCTCAACCTCGCGTTGAGGCAGGATGTTAAATCCGCCTGCAAGTCCGCGGTCAGATGCGATGACTAAGAACAGCACGTTCTTCTCGACTTTATGTGTAGCAAGAAGAGGCTGTTTCTTAGGATTAAAGCCAGCGCCTGCTACATTTGCAAGCATAAGGGTAATAGCTTCCTTATATGGCGAAGCAGCCTCGGCCCTATCAAGTGCCTTGCGGACACGCGCTGTCGAAATCATCGACATCGTGCGCGTAATCTGCATGGTGCTCCTGATGGAGCTCATACGCCTCGATATTTCGTGAAGGTTCGCCATTGATAATTACTCCTGCAATGAACCCTGGGTTACTGCGTCAAAAGAGCCTGGTGTGTCTGAATTAGCTTCTGCCTCATCCACAACCTTGTTTGGATGCTCTTCCAAGAACTTAGCCTTGAAGTGCTTAATGTGATCACTCAAGCGCTCTGCCTGCTCATCAGAAATCTTTCCGTTGCGCAGAGAGTTGCGGAGCTGTGGGTGATACTCACTCATGTACTGAGCAAGGCCATCACGGAAGAGAGCAACGTTCTCAAGATCAACGTCATCAATGAAGTTCTCTTTTGCAGCGTAAATTGCGCAAATCTGGTCTACTACGTCCAGAGCTGAATAACGTGGCTGCTTGAGAAGCTCCATCATATGAGCACCGTGGTTGAGCTGGTACTGCGTAGTTGCATCCAAGTCGGATCCGAACTGCGAGAATGCCTGCTTCTCACGATAACTTGCAAGGTCCAGACGAAGGGTACCTGCAACCTGCTTCATTGCCTTGACCTGAGCGTCGCCACCAACGCGGGATACAGAAATACCTACGTCGACTGCTGGGCGCTGGCCCTGGAAGAAGAGATTAGACTGCAAATAAATCTGGCCGTCTGTAATGGAAATGACGTTTGTAGGAATGTATGCAGAAACGTCACCTTCCTGCGTCTCAATAATTGGAAGTGCGGTAAGAGAACCTGCTCCGTTTTCATCGGAGAGCTTACATGCACGCTCCAGCAAGCGTGAGTGCAGGTAGAAAATATCACCAGGATATGCCTCACGTCCTGGTGGACGATGAAGCGTCAGTGACATCTGACGGTATGCAACTGCCTGCTTAGAGAGGTCATCGTAAACAACAAGAACGTGTCCGCCTGGATGGTCTTTGTCAGCAGGCTTGCCGTCCTTATCGTTATACATAAAGAACTCACCAATAGCAGCGCCTGCCATAGGGGCAATGTACTGCATTGGAGCAGAATCGGCTGCGGTAGCTGCAACAATGACGGTCTTGTCAAGAACACCATGGCGGGAAAGAGACTCGCGGATGTTTGCAACTGTAGACGCCTTCTGACCGATGGCGACATAGATACAAACCATATCGGTGTTCTTCTGGTTTACGATTGCGTCAATTGCGATAGCGGTCTTACCGGTCTTACGGTCACCAATGATCAACTCACGCTGACCACGGCCGACAGGAACCATAGCGTCAATTGCGAGAAGTCCAGTCTGAACTGGCTCGCAAACAGGCTGACGCTGCATGATGCCAGGAGCCTTGAACTCAATAGGGCGACGATGTGTAGCGTGGATAGCGCCAAGTCCATCAATAGGCTGGCCCAGTGGGTTAACAACACGACCAAGCATGTCAAAACCAGCTGGAATATCCATGACGCGGCCGGTTGTACGGCACTCGTCGCCTTCCTTAATCTCAGAAACTTCGCCGAACAAAACAGCGCCGACTGAAGTTTCATCAAGGTTCTGAGCAAGACCGAATACGCTGTGGCCCGTAACGGAGCTAGTGAACTCCAGCAACTCGCCTGCCATAGCGCTGCGTAGACCAGCAACACGAGCAATACCGTCTGCTACCTCAATAACAGCAGATACCTCTTGCTGGGATACGGTTGAATTGACCTTAGAAAGGCGCTCTCTAAGCTGTGCCATGACGGCATCTGAGCTCAGCGTTCCTTCCTGTATAGTGGTCTTATCAGTCATTACAATTCACTTTCAACGTGATCTGAAGAGAGCCTACTCTTAATGTGAGTGAGCTGTGTCTTTACCGATGCATCATAACGATGATCACGTGCCTCAACTACAATGCCGCCCAAAATCTTGGGATTAACACGCTCAATAAGATACACCTGAGTATTGAAGTTCTTCTCGAGCTTCTCGGTGACCTTTGCACGTAACTCATCATCAAGAGGCATTGTAGTAGTTACCGTTACTGTAAGTGTCTTGTCTTCTTCTTCAAGAAGCTCCTGGAACGTAGCGGCAACATCATTGATAAGGTTGACATCCTCACTCGCCTGCATAGCACCAAGAGTCTCAAGAACTTCTGGAGAGAACTTCTTTGCGTGCTGCACCTGTACAAGGTCTGCAGTTGCACGACCCTCTGCGCGGCCAGCCTCCAGGAGTGCCCTGGTATAGCCCTCTACTTTTCTGTCTTGATCGTCTTTATTAGTGCTCATCTGGAGTACCTACTTCCGCAAGGTACTTTTCGGCAAGAGCACGCTGCTGCTCTACTGAAAGCTCGTTGCCAATAATCTTTCCGGCAATATCGACGGCAAGATCAACAACGGAATCAGAAAGCTCAGCCATGGCGTGACGACGCTCAGACTCTACAACGCCCTTACCCTTAGTAATAATCTCGACAGCTTCTGCCTTTGCCTGCTCGATAATACGAGCACGCTCTTCTTCGCCCTCACGCTTAGCAGCAGAAACAATCTCGTCTGCTTGCTGCTTAGCTGCGTCGATACCAGCTGCTGCGATTTCACGATCCTTGTTGGCTTCCTCGCGAGCCTTTGCTGCAGCGTCCAGATCGCCTTGGATCTTCTCTTGACGCTTGTCAAGCATACGTAGAACGGAAGGCCATACAAACTTTGCTACAACAGCAAAGATGATCAGAAACGCAATCAGAGCAGGAACAAACTCAGCGGGCTTTGGAAGAAGAATATCGGCACCACTTGCACCCTCTTCAGCAAGTGCGACTGAGGGAGCCATTGCCACAAGTAGAGCAGCAGTTGCGCCTACTGTGCTGGCTTTTTTAACTCCCTTACAAATCGTATTCATGCATTCCTCCAACGTAGCGTTTTCGCTGTTACAAACAGTAATTTACTTAACCATCAAGGTAACAACGAAGCCAATTAGGGTAAGTGCCTCGATGAATGCGCAGCCAAGAATAAAGACTGTGAAGAGACGGCCCTGAACCTCAGGTTGACGAGCCATGTTGTTAGCGGCAGCCGTTGCCACGACGCCAATACAAACTGCTGCTCCGATAACGCAAAGAGCATATCCAAAAATACCCACGATTCCTCCTTTTTCGCTCGCCCCTCTCAAGGCGACCAATATTCATACCTATCATCAACTGAGCGTGGACTCAGATGACTTCATCTTTGTGCCGTTTGGCACCAGTGTGGCAATGCCACCAACTAAGCGTTTTGCTTAGTGCTCAGACTCTACCAGCTGGATGTAGACAGTGGAGAGCAGGGTAAAAACGTATGCCTGAATGAAAGCAACAATAGTTTCTACCAAATAAATGATAATCAACAGCAAGATCCAGAAAATCGAAAACCCTGCCTGGGCGGCTGTTGATGCGGAGAAGTTCTCAAGTGCTGGCATAAAGTACATAGATGCAAGAATTGCAAAGGTACCCATAACGATATGACCTGCATACATGTTGCAGAACAGACGGACAGCCAGAGTAACCAGACGAAGGAATGTTGAGAAGACCTCAATAACCCAGATAACTGCTGCGATAACAGGATTAACACCCTTTGGTGCAAGGCTCAAAATGTAGCCAATAACGCCCATCTTTTTTGCACCGACATACATAAAGTATCCAAGGGAGCAAAGACCAAGAGCGGCCGTAACACCAATAGTACCGGTACCTGGGTGTGCTCCAGGAATAAGACCAATGAGGTCATTGATTAAGATGAACATAAAGATGGTGATCAAGAAGGGGAAGTGTGTACGCCAAGTATCTCCAAGAGAAGCCTTGCAGACGTCATCTCTGATGTACTCAATCAGATACTCAACGCCATTAACAAAGTGTCCCTGAGGGGCAATGCTCTCTGCCTGCTTCTTCTTAAACCTAAAGCAGACAATCAGGAAAATCACAGAAGCGATTAAGAAATAGAAAATGTAGTTCGTGAAACCAAAGGTGGTGTTACCAACTAGTGCGTGTGGCAAAAAACTTTCGAGCAGCTCGGCCATCTCTGCTGGCAACTGCGCAAGAACATCCACTCTGTCTCAACCTCCCCATACAATCTGCAACCATTTCAGATTGCCCGTCACTGCTCAGCATACTTGAAACGCAACGTAAGATGCTAAGAATATGCCACTTGGAGTGTATTATCTACCACTCGGCGTGCATATTTGCGACGAACGGCGATACTAGCACTAAATGAATGCATAGTCATGATTACAAAATCAAATAATTGACTTATGCTCAAATTTTCACACTACTGACACATTTCGTGTTAGCTGCCGTTATTGTTCTACTCAACTATAACACTAATAAACTGCTGTTATGTCGCTATTTTATTGGCAGGAACAGTAATGTCCAGGTAAAAATAGTTGTATCAATATCCCCTGTTATTCGCAAAGTTTTTGATATGTATCACCAGTTATTTCTTCTCGTAAAACACTGATCTGAAAAGAAAAATGATCCAATGTGCTTGTTCTGCGGACACTGGATCATGTACTAACGTACGTATTCGCAACTCTATTATATTGCGAGAAAAACGATGAGCTTCTTACTTGGTGCCGTAAATACGGTCGCCTGCATCGCCAAGTCCTGGGAGAATGTAAGCATTTGGGCTCAGCTGACGGTCAACAGTGCAGGTATAGAGACGTACATCTGGGTCAAAGTCCAGAGTTGCCTTAACGCCCTCAGGGCAAGAAACAATGGTCAAGCAACGAATATCCTTGACGCCAGCCTCACGCAGGAACTGAATAGCAGCAGTTAGAGAGCCGCCAGTTGCCAGCATTGGGTCAACAACCAGGCAGGTACGGTTCTCAATGTCTGCAGGGAACTTGCAGTAATACTGGTGAGGAAGATGGGTCTCTGGATCACGGTACATACCAACATGGCCAACGCGAGCGGATGGAACCAGCTCAAGAATGCCGTCAACCATACCAAGGCCAGCACGAAGAATTGGAATAATAGCAACCTTCTTACCAGCAATACGCTTAGCAGTCATGGTCTCAAGAGGAGTCTCTACCTCGACGTCCTCAAGTGGGAAGTCGCGCATGGCCTCATAGCTCTCAAGAATTGCAAGCTCGTTGACAAGCTCACGGAACTGCTTAGTGGTGGTTGTCTTGTCACGAAGAATGTGAAGCTTGTGCTGAACTAGTGGGTGGTCAACAACCGTAAGTCTGGACTCATCGTAATCTGCCATAATGCTCCCTCCAAGAGCTTGACCTGCGCTTTATTTGAATGTCTGCAACTATATCCTAGACGTACATTCCGTGCAGGTTTGTGTATGTATTGCTTAGACAGCACCGTTTATGTGCTGTTTACTTACTCAGCGTCAACACCCTTAAAGTTAGGGTCATCCTCACGCATGATCTTCTCGACACGTCCAGTGTGGCGGCCACCTGCAAACTCGGTGCTCAGGAAGGTGTCCACAATAGCCTCGTTAACAGCAAGATCAGTGAATCGGCCAGATAGACCAATGACGTTTGCGTTATTGTGCTCGCGAGCAAGCTCTGCAAACTGAACAGTCTGAACAGGAGTAGCGCGAATACCAGGGACTTTATCAGCGGTCATGGCAATGCCAATGCCGGTGCCACAAATCAGAACACCGCGATCTGCCTTGCCTGCTGCGACTGCGCGAGCAACCTTATCTGCAAAATCAGGGTAATCAACACGATCGTCGTTTGCAGGACCAAAGTCCAAAACCTCGTGACCAAGCGACTTAATGTGCTCAATGATAGGATCTTTCTGGATAAAGCCAGCGTGATCGGAACCAACTGCAATACGCATACGCATCCTCCTCAGAAAATTCACTCCTATAGAGAGTACCGCATGCAGGCAAAAGCTGCAGCCAAAACACATAAAAGGGATAGGATTTTTTATCTATTTTGCAAATCCCGCAGTGGCGAGAATATCCTCGGTTGTAATAGCGCCTTCGCGCAAAATGCGCGGCTCATCACCTGTGCAGTCGACAATGGTAGACGCAATAGCAAGAGGTGCTGGACCTCCATCAAGCGTCAGATCCGCTTGCTCAACAAGGCCTGCCTCAAGACCACATCCATCAACTGCAGAAGGAGCTCCGTGCGTATTTGCGCTGGTAGTTGCCAGAGGAGTCCCTAGCTGCTCAGCGATCTGACACACAAGCGGCGAATTGGGCATGCGAAGCGCAATGGTCCTGTTATCTGGTAAGACGTATTCATCGGGAACGTTCTCTGATGCGATGACTACCAGCGTAAGAGCTCCTGGCCAATAGGCTTCTACCAGCTTATTTGCCCAGTCATGTGTGATGTGCGCATACTTCTGCAGGTCAGATTTACTGCCCACCAGCCATGGAAGCGTCTGTGTTGAAGGACGCTGTTTAATCTCAAAGATGCGCTTATGACCTGGGTTTTGAGGAGTTGCAGCAGCGCCAATTCCATAGACAGAATCGGTGGGCATAATAAGCACGCCACCGCGACGCGCTACCTCAACAGCTAAAGAAACTACAGATGCATCCGGATTCATCTGATCAACTTTAATGTACTCTCCCATAAACCCTCAACTCTTTCTTGTGTGCTGCTCGATGTTGTGTGCTGCTCGATGTTGTGTGCTGCTCGATGTTGTGTGCTGCGCGATGTTGTCTGATGCGCAGTGATACGCGTTGCACAGGTTTTCTCGCCAAGCGTCTGAAGTGCTACTTTGCTAGACGCGCCACAAGAATGCGCGGCCTGTGCGTCAGATCTTCTTTGACCTCAACAGACTCCCACACTCCCTGCTGCTCAGCAAGGTGCGCTGCCTTATCCAGATGTCCCTCGTAGAGCTCAACACAGAGCATTCCTCCAGGTAGAAGCATACGAGGAGCCGCCTCAAGCAACCTCCTATAGACGTCCAAGCCGTCCTCTCCCCCGTCAAGCGCTAACTCAGGCTCAAAGCCTTTAACCTCAGCAGGTACCTCCTGCTCAAGCACACTTGTAGGAATGTAAGGCGGATTAGACACCAATACCGAGAAGGACTGTGCAAGCTCTGCAGGTACGCCTTCTACCAGGTCGCACTCAATGAGCTCTACACGCTCCTGGAGGTCCAAGGCGTCTCTGTTGCGAGTTGCCAGCAAAATTGCCTTAGGAGAAAGATCCGTGGCGTAGACGTGTGTCCGTGGACGCTCAGTGGCAATAGAGAGCGATATACAGCCCGTTCCAACGCCAACCTCAAGTACACGCACTTCTCCGTCGGCGTTTGGAGTTGCCGCATCAACGCCTTCGAGCGCAACGTCTACCAGCACTTCTGTCTCTGGTCGTGGGATAAGCACGCCTGGCTCACACGTAAGTACCAGGTGCCTAAAGGGCATCTCGCCCGTCACGTACTGAAGCGGCTCGCCATCTGCACGGCGCTTAATTGCCTCACGCATACGAGCGCGCTCATCCGCAGAAAGTGGCTTATCAAAGTTGGTATAGAGCTGAACTCGAGAAAGGCCTGTCACCGCGGACAGGAGCCATTCTGCAGAAAGACGTGGATGCTCATCGCCCTTCTTTTCCAGGTGCTGAGTAGTCCACGTCAAAATTTTTTGGATTGTCCAAACTTCATCTGTCATGAAGTTTGCACCTTACACAGCCTGGGCGAGTTTCTCGGCACGCTCTGCTGCAGCAAGAGCCTCAATAACGGATGGCAGCGTATCGCCCAGAAGAACGCCATTGTAGGTGCCGTTGAAGCCGACGCGGTGGTCAGTTACGCGGTCCTGTGGCTGGTTGTATGTACGGATCTTCTCGGAACGTGCGCCATGGCCAATCTGGGAAAGACGCTCTGCGCCCTGCTCAGCTTGCTGACGCTCCAGCTCCATCTCGTAAAGACGAGCGCGAAGCATCTGCATACAAACCTCACGGTTCTGGATCTGAGAACGCTGATCCTGAGATTGAACAACCGTATTTGTTGGCAGGTGAGTAATACGAACTGCGGAATAGGTGGTGTTAACACACTGACCACCAGGGCCGGATGCACAGTAGGTGTCAATGCGCAGGTCTTCCTGGTTGATCTGAATATCAATCTCGTCAGCCTCTGGAAGAACTGCAACGGTTGCGGTAGAGGTCTGAATGCGACCCTGAGACTCAGTCTTCGGGACGCGCTGAACACGGTGAACACCGGATTCATACTTCATAACTGAATAGACCTTATCGCCTGTGACCTTGAACTCAATGGTCTTGAAGCCGCCTGCCTCAGAAGGAGAGCTGGACAGGATCTCTGTCTTCCAACCTCGAGCCTCAGCAAAACGCTCATACATCTTGAAGAGGTCGCCTGCAAAGATTGCCGCCTCATCGCCGCCAACACCAGCGCGAATCTCAACGATAGTGTCCTTCTCGTCATTTGGATCGCCTGGAATCAGCATGACCTTGATCTCATCCTCAAGCTGAGGGAGCATCTCTTCATTAGCAGCAATGTCTTCCTGCAGCATCTCTTTTTCTTCTGGATCAGAAGTGGCGTTGAGAAGCTCTTTTGCAGCCTCAATATCATCAAGGGCAGTGATGTACTTGTTGGCGTGAGCAACCAAATCTGCCTGATTAGAGTGCTCTTTTGCGACGCGAGCATACTCTTTTGGATCAGAGACAACAGCTGGGTCTGCAAGCTTTTGCTCAAGCTCAGCATAGGCCTCGACGATTTTTTCTAGCTTGTCACGCATTCTTGCTCCTAAGATAAGTGCCTCGTGCGCGCTTGGCTCATTGACATGCGGCCAAACTGTTGCAAAGCTGCTTGCGAGGTGAGAATTCAACTAAAGAAGTGTACCACCACTAGGCGGTTTTTAAACCGATACCTCCCTATCTGCACAGGATGAGGGTACACAAGTTACATAATTGTGAGAAAATTACACCAGGTTTAGACGGTAATGAGGCGCTATGACTTCTAAGGACAAAACTTCACAACCAGATAACACGCCTGCTGCAGAGGACACCTCTTCTGATCAGAAGACCCTTGATGCCCAGGCTGCTGAGGCAGTTGACACCGCTGGCGAGAAGACCGACGAGCTTGAAGAGGTCACCGACCCTATTGCTGCCGATATGGCCGCTGCTGATGAAGACTACATCATGGAAGTTGTCAGCCCCATTTTTCCTGGTCTAGACGAAGATGAGGCTGCTCTGGCCTCGGATGAGAGCTCTCCTGAAAACGACGCGGACAGCACCACTGACCTGGAGAAAATCGTAAACGATGCGGCCCTGACGCAGGACCTTTCTGCTGTAGAAGCTCGCCTCAAGGAGCTTGAAGAGAGCGCCCACGAGCGCTCGAAGGCTGAAGCTACCGAGGTTCCTTCCAAAAGCGCTACTAGCGCGAGTGATGCAGCGTCCGACGATGATGCAACCTCTATAAAAGATGTTGCTGATACGTTCTCAAGCTATATTCGCAGTAGGCGTCGTGCGCTTTTTAGGTTTGTACGCCGCTACAGCTTGCTTTCTGGCATTCTTGCACTCTTAAGTCTTGCCCTTTTATCTGCGGTTATCGTCTTCTTTATTCGCGTGAGCAACGTTCCTTCAACAGAAACTGTTATCGCTGACGCTCGTACACGAGCCGAAGCTCCAACTTGGACTCCCGGTGAGTACGACGCTGATGAATCTTTGCTACTGACGGGTATTGAAGTTGTTTCTCGCACCAGAAGTACCACGGCAATCTCCAGCGATGCCGCTCAGTTTGGTGCCACCGGCTACGCCAACTCTGTCGTACGTCTTACCTACACGGGTAACGCAATTGCTGCCACAAAGATTTCCAAGTTAGGATACGCAAATACCCAGGGCTGGAACGCTATTGGTGACGAAGAGACCCAATCTGTCTCCTACCAGGCAACTTCAGGTGTTTCCACAACAAAAGTCCTTGATGCCATCGGTGATGTACTAGCCAAGCTTGATGAAAAAAATCCAAACGAAGCTATTTCTTATAGCTCGCAGTTCTCTGGCGCAACGTTTACTGTTCTTGATGCGGGTTTTGATCGTGAACAGCAGACTTGCTGGGTAAGAATGTCAGGTGTTTCACCAACCTTCTATGGTTCGCTCACCTGCGATATTACGGCTTCATTTACGTTTGATGCCTCTACGGGCACCTGGTCGCTAGACACAGTCAGCCCCTCGGCAGGACTTAAGTACGACTACAGTGGACTGGTAGGAACATGGAAGGGCACCTTTGTGAGCTGTGAAGCCAGTAGCGGCAGCCCCTGCTATGCCGGTCGAACCAACCCTTTAACGTTAACCGTAACGTCTGCAGGTTTTTCTCGAGATCAGCTGGTACTTACGGGTACTGCAGAGGGTGTTGTCCACAACCATGGAGCGCTTAACACCTCGTACCGTTGGTATCCAGGTGACACTGAGTTCAAGAACGCATCTGTCTCTCTGACTACTTCTGGAACTATTGGAGATCAAATTCAGGTTTCTGGAGTGGTTGATGTAACCAACGCAAGCCTGAACGCTCATTCTGCTTCCAGCACGTCCCTCAGCACAGCTCAAAAACCACAGTTGAAAGTTACTTTTGATATTGCTGATAACAGCGTGGTAGCTCAGCTTATTTCCACCCACACGGAAAACGGTCAGACCGTCACCTTTACTGATACCTACCAACTCTCCAAAGAGTAAAAATAATCCCGTCAGGCCGAGTCTTTCCTGACGGGATTTCTATCATCAAATTACGAGAAGTACAAAGGCTTGTTACTGCACCTTATCTTCTTCCTTATCTGTGGCTTCTTCGTCGTTCTTCTCGCCCTTATGCATACGCCCACGAACAATTCCCACAATTGTAGGGATGATCGAGACCGCAACAATTCCTACAATCAGCAGCTCAAAGTGCTCTTGAACTACAGGGATGCCGCCAAAGAAATAGCCAAGCAGCACAAACATCGTGGACCACGTCAGACCGCCCAGGATGTTGTAGATACCAAAGTTGCGCCAGTGCATACCACCCATACCCGCAATAAAAGGTACAAATGTGCGGATAAAGGGGAAAAAGCGCCCTAAGAAAATTGCCAGATGACCGTGCTTGTCCAAAAACATCTGGGTCTTTTCAAGATGCTCTGGAGTGAGTGCTTTAACTTTTCCAGAAGCAATGATTTTTTGACCAAAGAAATGGCCAATCATAAAGTTCATCTGGTCGCCAAGAATTGCGGCAGCCCACGTAATAACAAGCAGCAAAACAATATTAAAGCCACCGTTGTGGGCAAAAAATCCTGCTGCAAAAAGCAGAGAATCACCTGGTAAAAATGGGAAAAAGACTACGCCGGTCTCAATAAAAACAATCAGAAAAACAAAACCGTACGCAGCAAGAGGGCCTGTGGCAATCATTGAAGCAATAAATGCGCGAGGATCTCTAAGCAGCTCAATGATGTAGTTTACAAAACCCATCGAAGTCCAATCGTCGTGACAAATGTCGCGGCAAACACGCTATACGCCTAAGAAAAGCGCATTGAGTGGGAACGGATGCCCGCGAGTGACCCCTTATGGCTGCTGTCTCCCGACCCTGACCAGGTTCGAGGTGTCACGTCATCCGCACCCGCTCAATGCGCTGTAGATACTCTACCCTATTAGAGAAATCTTTGCACAGATCGTATCGCTTCTATGCATTTTTTGACGAATTTTTTTCAATTGCTTTGATGATCTTCTCGACGTTCTTTTTTCCTCTTGAGATACCTACATGCAAAATTCCAGCTATAGGAACAGATATGACGAGAAGAACTATGCCGCCCACGAGCACAGCCGTTGCCATAGAACTTGTAGAGAGACTCCCGTACACGCTGAGATATATAAGCCATGCTCCAATTGCGATGCCAGAATAAGCGGCTCTTCTATAAACACTTAGTGTTCCAAGAGCTTTTGTCTGCATACGAGCCTCGACAACCAAAGGGTTATCCTCGTGTGAATGAGAAGCTGCTCCTACATAGTTTTTCTTGCTCATAAAAACTCTCAATCAAAAGTGGCATCGCCGTATGACGATGCCACTTTATTACGTTTGTCTTTTCTGCGCCAGACAGGATTTTGCGCAAAAAATTAGTAAGACAGACCTGGGTTGAAGACGCCAATAACAACGCCAACAAGTGCTACAACAACAAGAATAAGCATAACAACTGTTGGGCTGAGCTTCTTCTTAGTCATCAACCACCAGCAAAGGTATACAAACAGAAGGTTCAATACCTTAGGGAAGATGCCATTAAGTGTTGTCTGAATGTCAACACCAGCAATATTCAGAGAAGTTGTGACGTTAATCCATGTAGCAGCAACAGAGCCAATGACCATAGTACCAATCATAACAATGGAGCTACGGAGAGCCTCGGACTCAGGACCAACAAGTGCCTCAACAGCAGAAGAGCCCAGGCTATAGCCCTGATCGTAAGCAAACTTCATGCCGAAGTACATAATGAGGTTCCAGACCACCACATAGAACAGTGGGCCAAGAACGGAGCCGCCCTTAGAAAGGCCAAGTGCAATTCCAAGAAGAATTGGAATAAAGGTACCAACGATAATGGAGTCACCAAGACCAGCAAGAGGGCCCATAAGACCAGCGCGAAGACCATTGATGGTCTCGTCGTCGATTGCCTCGCCGTTTGCACGAGCCTCTTCAAGAGAAGCGGTCAAGCCAACAACCAAAGAACCAATCTGTGGCTCGGTATTAAAGAAGGTTGTATAGGTAGAAAGTGCCTCAACCTTTTGGTCATCAGTATCGTAAAGCTCGTCAACGATTGGAAGCATGGATGCAAGGTAACCAAATGTCTGCATGTGCTCCTGAGAGAAGCAGGTAAGATTGCCGTAAATCCAGCTCAAGAAAGACTTATTGCGTGCTTTCTGAGAAATGGTTTTCTTTTCAGCCATGATTAAATATCCTCCTCTTCTTCATCGTCTGCGCTTACATTGCCTGATGTTGCAGCAGCCAAACGAACATTCTTTGCCTGCTGAAGCTGATAGTTAAGAACAGCAAAGAAGACTGCTACGACTGCAGAGACAATGAGGTTTAGGCCAAGTGCGCCAGCAAGGATAAAGCCAAAGGCAAAAGTTACCCAATCAAGAGGCTTGGTAATAACCTGCTTGCACAAAATTGCAACACCAACGGTAGGAAGAAGGGTACCAACGGTGAAGAGGGTCATCATTGGGATACCGTTCATAGGGAGGTATTCCTTCATGATGCCAACCATGCTCTCGCCAGCCATGCAAATGAAGAATGTTGGAATGAACGAGAAAATAATGTGAGAAACCCAAGGGAATACAAAGTCAACCATTGGAATGGTCTTCTTAATACGACCCCACTCTTTGCTCTCCATTGCGCGCCAACCAATACCCTGCCATACAAGGTTCATGGTAGCAGTGCCGTAGAACAGAACAGTACCAAGAGTACCAACAGCTGCACCAATAGCAGCTGCCTGAGATGCAGCCTCAACAGAGCTTGGATCAAGACCATAAGCCTTGATTGCAAGAATTGCTAGAGGAATACCAATGTAGGAAACAGCACGAACGTCAGCGGAAACAGTTCCACCAGGTGTTACGAGTGCAATGTAGACCAACTGGATTGCTGCACCAACAATAATGCCAGTCTGGACGTCGCCAAGAATGACACCAACGACAAGACCTGCAACAAGTGGACGACCGAGGGTATAGTTACCTACGGTAGTACCAGCCATGCCAGGTAGTGACGCAAGGCATGCAAACAAACCCAAAAGGGCAGCTTGAAACGCATTAATTGCCATAAAAATCGCCTTCCGAATACTACTTTACGTCAAACTTCTCGCGGAATTTAGGCCACTCACCAATTGCCTTTTCTTTAAGAAGAGCAAATTGAACGGTATAACCAGCTTTGGTTATATCCTCAAATGCCTGTCCCTCTTCTTGAGTAAAGGACTGGTTGTTGCCCAGCTTTACCGCACCAGGACGGTCATTACCAGGACCGATAATGACCGTGTTAATTCCTGGCTTAAAACCAAAGTCAACAAGAATTTTCTTCATGTCAACTGGGTTTTTAGTAATAAGAAAATAACGAGAATCGCTGTCTAGAACCTTCTGAGCGCTCTCTTTGAAGTGATCAAATGTCCAAACAAATACTTTCTTGTCAGGTGCTGCTGACTTGTAAGCAGACTTAAGGACAGGATTTGATGCAGCCGCATCATTAACTGCAATGATTCCGTCACAAGGAACCTCAAGGGCCCAACGAGTGACTGTCTGACCATGAATCATGCGGTCATCAACACGAACAAATGAAATCATGTTTTCTCCTAACATATTTCTTACGCAAGCAGCTACGCGTACTTGCAGTAATTACTAAAGGTCTTCCTCGTCATCGTCTTCAAGAGCTAAGACGATCTGATTAACGCCATTTTTTCCTTCGTTCAGGATTGATGACACAAGAGCCTCACCACTTAGGCCATCATCGATAGCCATCAAAGCACCAATTACCATGGGAAGATTGGCACCACTAAAAGCCACGGTATGGGAAAGCAGGCCTTTTTTGGCGAGAAGATCAAGCGCATTAGTAAGTGGAGAACCACCGATAATGTCACCAAGAACGACAACCTCGTCGTCAGCAGTAAGTGGCTCAAGAACTTTTGACAAATTCTCTCTATATTCAGCTGCTCCCACGCCATCTTCCATGCTGTAGCTCAAGATGTTTTCTCTGGGTCCCATCAGCATGTCCATTACGCTATGCAGACCTGGTGCAAACGTTCCATGACTTACGAGCAAAAGGTACTTCATTACTGCTCCATTCCAGACATCACCACTGTGGCTGTACTTCGCCTGTATTAACAGCCGTACTACGCCAATACAAAATTTCCAACCTGTTATGTAAATTGTTATGCATCAAAACTTACATTCCAAGCCACGTGTCACTTGCCTAGCCGTTATAACACAAAGGCATACATGCGCTATTGGCATTCGCAAATTTTTAATATTCTTGATGTATTATTTTTTTAAATTTTATTTAAATAATTCAATTGATTCAGTTTCTTTTAGATGAACAGGCGTTCTAGCATCATAAATAGATATGCAGAAATTTTTTGCATATATGAACATAAAAGTAGCAATATTGCATATATTAGAAAAAGAAATGTCCGCCCAACGCTCCTTGAAATACATTTCTAAAAAATAAAAAAGAAGGCCATACAAGATGGCCTTCTTAGCATGAAATAAAAAAATAATTTTATGTTACGTAACGTGTTATGTTCTGTTTCTGCGATAGAAATCAACAAGAGACTGAGTTGAAGCGTCTTGCTTTGCCAGCTCTTCGTCGTTATGAATTGCAGGGAAAATCTGCTTTGCAAGCTGTTTACCAAGCTCTACGCCCCACTGATCAAAGGAATCAATGCCCCACACAACACCTTCAACAAAGGTAATGTGCTCATAGAGTGCAATAAGTGTGCCGATAGCACGAGGATTAAGCTCTTTTCCAAAGATAGAAGTAGTTGGCCTATTTCCTTCAAAGACGCGTGCAGAAACCATCCACTCTGGCGTTCCCTCAGCACGGACCTCATCAGCGGTCTTACCAAAAGCAAGTGCTTTGGTTTGTGCAAAGAAATTGGAGAGGAAGAGTTCATGGACGTCTAGGTCTGCATCTTTGGTGGCAAAGGCAGTATTTACAAACGCAATAAAGTCAGCGGGAATGATCTGGGTTCCCTGATGGATAAGCTGGTAGAACGCATGTTGACCATTAGTTCCAGCCTCTCCCCAGAAGATCTCTCCTGTCTTTGAAGTAACCGCCGTACCATCCCAACGAGTAGACTTGCCGTTGGATTCCATGGTGAGCTGCTGGAGATACGCAGGGAATCTATGCAGGTACTGGCTATATGGAAGAACGGCGTGAGATGCTGCGCCAAAGAAATTAACGTACCAAACGTTTAAAAGACCCATGAGAGCAACAACATTTTGTCTCAATGGAGTGTTTTTGAAGTATTCATCAACTGCATTAAAGCCACTGAGGAATTCTGCAAAACGCTGTGGACCAAAAACGATAGCCAGCACAAGACCAACTGCAGAATCAACCGAATAACGGCCGCCAACCCAGTTCCAGAAACCAAAGGTGTTTTCTGGATCAATACCAAAGTCTTCTACCAAATCAAGCGCAGTTGAAACAGCAACAAAATGCTTACGAATAGCATCTGCATTCTGAGAATCAGAGCCATCAATAATGCCCTGTTCAGCAAGCTTCTCTAAAAGCCACGCACGAGCACAACGGGCATTGGTAAGAGTCTCAAGCGTAGTAAAGGTTTTGGAAACAACAATGAAGAGTGTTGTTTCTGGATCAAGATCCTCGGTTTTCTCGCCAAGGTCAACAGGGTCAATGTTGGAGACAAAGCGAGCAGTAATACCGGCGTCAGCAAAAGGCTTTAGAGCCTCGTAAACCATAACAGGACCAAGGTCAGAACCACCAATACCAATACTTACAACAGTCTTGATAGGCTTGCCAGAAACACCCTTCCACTCTCCCGAGCGAACTCGGTCACAGAAGGCATACATCTTGTTCAAAGTCTGGTGAACATCGGCGACAACATCTTGTCCGTCAACAATAAGCGTGCCTGCTTCAGAGGCAGGACGACGAAGCGCTGTATGAAGAACTGCTCGGTCTTCAGTAGTGTTGATATGCATGCCGGCATACATAGCGTCTCTACGCTCTTCAAGCTTGACCTCTTTAGCAAGGTCACACAGAAGATCAAGCGTCTCTTGCGTGGCAAGGTTTTTAGAAAGATCGATATGGAACTGGTCTAGCTCGAACGTAAGATTCTTGGCGCGCTGTGGGTCCTCTGCAAACCATTTCTTCAGCGTAGCCTTAGTATCTTTTAAGCTGGTGTAATGCTCTGTAAGTGCCTGCCAAGCTCTAGTCTGTGTTGCGTCAGTAGGCAAAATGCTTGGTGCTGTAGGTGATGCCATACCAGTCTCCTTCTTTTGACTACCTCAAGGATAATCTGAGCAGCGCTCATAAAACGTCACAATGTCGTTTTTCGTAAAAAATACGACAAATCATTACTAATAGGGTTCTCCCAAAGGTGGAACCTGTTTAATTGCAGCCCAGCGCATCTGCTTCTGATGAGGGTCATCAAGCGCACCGGCAAAGTTATCAAGATTAACCATGCGCATTCCACACACACGAACAAGAACACGGGGCGAGAAGGTCTTCTCGGCATCAGTTTTAAGCTGTTCAAGCTCTTCTGCGTATGCTTCACGCACTGATGCAACTGCTGCATCATTTACCATGAGCACCGTGTCAGGACTAAAAGCACTTATCGCCTGCCTAACGAGCTCTGGATTTATGGGATTGCCTGTTTTTGTTGTGGTAAGTAAGGTAGCCCATGCCTCAGGTGCATAGCCTAAATGCTCTAAAGAAGCTTTAAGAGCAGAAAGTTCTGTCTCTTCAAAGTCTTCTTGCCCTTTTACTAACAAAACCGATGCAAAAGCATTGCCTGCCATACACACCCCCTGAGCAGCAAAATCTCCAAACTCATGCGTTGTTTTTGCCATGTAGGCTTCTTTTCGCATAGATCTTTCGCTTGGCATGCGCACCTCTTTCTTATATGCCAACTATGCACGTAATTCACAATTTGAGCAAGTCTATAAAGTTATGTGTATACACTTTTCTAATTTGGGGATAAGTTTGCTAAGTGCTTGAAATTAAATGGCCTAAAGGCCGTGTGTAACTGGAGGTTCGTTATGGCACAGCAGCTTACTACTGCAGAGTTCGATTCTGTTCTTGCAAACGCAGACAAGCCTGTTCTTGTTGATTTCTGGGCATCTTGGTGCGGTCCTTGCCGTGCTCTTGGTCCAGTTGTCGAGGAAGTTGGCAATGAGATGGCAGACAAGCTTGACGTTTACAAGGTAAACGTTGATGACGAGGCAGATCTTGCAACTCGTTTCCGCATCGTCTCTATCCCAACCCTCATCCTCTTCAAGAACGGCGAGCCTGTTCACACCATGGTTGGCAACCTTCCTAAGGCTGACCTCGTTTCTGAGCTCAACGCTAACCTGTAAGTTCTTGTGTGCCACGCGGCTGCGCTGGCTTATCATTGAACTAAGCGGCGGTACGTCTATCGGCGTGCCGCCTTTTTGTTACAAGGAGAACTAATGGCCGATAAAAGCCTTGATGCCCAACAGACAGGACTTTTAAAAGGAGTTCGTAAGCGCCTCTTTCTACAGCGTCTACGTTCTAGCCTTTCTACCATCATTCTGCTTGTCTCTTCAGCAATCTTTATTTTTTTGCTGATTGACGTTTCTGAAGGTGACGTCATCGGCATTGATCACTTTGCCTACAGGCTCTTTGTTGTCCACCTTAGAACTCCCCTTCTCACTGAGATAATGGAGGGGTTCTCTGGACTTGCAAGTCCTGTCACCGTTATTGTCATGCTTATTGTGGTTGCCGCGTTTGCACCAGGGCCAAGTGTTGGCAGACTCGCATCCATTAACCTTGGCGGTGTTGTTATTGTTGACCTTATCTTTAAAGCTATTGTCCAGCGCCCTCGTCCCGATGGCTTTAGACTGGTAGTTGAAACCGGCTATAGCTTCCCCTCGGGCCACTCGATGTTCTCGATGGCTTTTTATGGCCTGCTTATTTGGCTTGTCTGGCACTACGAGAAAGACAAACTACAGCGCTGGATTTGGTGCGGTCTTTTCTCCGCGGTCATCATTATGATTGGCGTCAGCAGAATTTATCTGGGCGTGCACTACGCCACCGACGTTATTGGTGGTTTCTCGCTTGCCCTTGTATGGCTGGTTCTCTTTACTAAGCTGATGATTCCATCGCTTATTTACAAGAAGAAAGTACCTCAAGCGAAGACAGACTAATAATCTCTGCACTGACTACCTGAGCCGCTTCTTCATCAACAATAATACGTCCCATAGTTGCACCCTCGCGACCGCGAGGATAGGTAGGACTTCCTGGATTCATTACAAGTGTATTGGTCCACTCGTCGCGCTGTACAAAAGGCTTATGCGTGTGACCGCAGATAGCAATATTGCATTTAACCAGGTCAAGCCTCTCGCGATAATGACATACCTGCCACTTTAAACCGGCCGCAAAGAAAATAATCTTTTTCTTTACCATGGGGCCATAGTTGTAGCAAAAGTCATTATTACCCAGGCAGAGCTTTACCGGAGCAATCTTCTGGAGCGTCTGATAATCAGCGTTTGAAGTGATATCCCCTGCATGCACAATGTAGTTGGCGCCCTGCAGAGCTTCAAGCAACTCAGATGACAAATACCCATGCGTATCTGAAATTACATCAAACCTTACCAGTGCCATACCAAACTCCTACGTGCGCTTTTAGCTGCTGGCGAGAAACCCTTTGAGCTTCTACAGTCCCAGTGCTCGCTTGAGTGCAACCACACGACGGCGTGAAACCGAAATGTGACGCTCCTCAAATCCCTGAATAGTCAACTGTAGGATACCAGCAGAGATAACCTCAACATCGTCAACATACTCAAGATTCACGATAAAGCTACGATGAATGCGGAAGAATCCGTGTGGAGCAAGGCGCTCTTCAAGTTTCTGCAGAGAAATAGTAGACAAGAAGCGATCATCTTCCGTGTAGATGCAGGAGTAATCGTCTTTTGCCTCAATAAAGCGGATCTGATCAATAGGAACAAGAACTTTGCTTCCACTCTTAATGACAGGAATACGCTCAATAGTTGCCATAGGAGACTGAGGGCGCAGGCGCTCTTCAACCTTATCAAGAGCCTGCTCAAGGCGCTCGGTCTCAACGGGCTTCATCAGGTAATCAACGGCATTAACGCCAAAGGCATCTAGTGCATACTCGCTATATGCAGTGACAAACACAATCTGAGGAGGATTCTTCAACTTGTGAAGAGCCTCTGCAAGCTGCATTCCATTTGTCTTAGGCATAGAGATGTCCAGGAACATTACCTCAACGCGAGACTCCATGAGTTTCTCGACAGCATCCCTTGCACTTGTGGCCTCAATGATTTCCTCGAGACGGCCGGTCTCCTCAAGCAAGAACCTGAGCTCAGAACGGGCTGGAGCCTCGTCATCAACAATCATGGCACGCATGTCATTCATCTCCCAACGACCTAACGCAGCGTTAAGCAAAACCGTGTACTACTATGCTGTTGCCTGCAGAGCCGCACCTGCAAGCTTGAGCGTCACGCACGTACCCTGACCTGGCTTAGACATGATTTCCATGCCAGATCCAGCGGCGTAGAAGCGCTCGACTCGCTCAGCTACGTTCTTAATGGCAATGCCCGTGCCCCCATTTCTCCCCGAAGAATCCTGCGGGGTAGGACCTTGGCCATTAAGCAAGCGAGAAACAGTCTCTTCATCCATTCCAAGACCATCATCAGCAACAGATATAAGGATATCATCTTCGTCGCGTGCGACGTGGATGTCAATATGAAGCGCGCCTTCATCTTTCATGGCGTGCCTCACGGCATTCTCAACAATAGGTTGAATCAGAAAAGACGGAACCTGAACGTCTTCGCATCCCTCATCGACATGCTCGGACTCTTGGATACGTTCTTCTCCAAAACGAGCCTTCTCAATTGTCAAATACCTGCGCGTTTGTGTCAATTCCTGAGAAAGCGGAATAAGTGCGCCCTGCGAACTCTCAAGCGTGCGGCGATAAAATACAGAGAACTCGCGAAGCAAGTCGCGCGCCTTATTGGGGTTTGTACGCGTAAGAGAAGCAATGGTATTAAGCGTATTGAACAAGAAGTGTGGATTAATTTGTGCTTGCAGGGCCTTGACCTCAGCTCGAGCGGTCAACTCTGCCTGGCGGTCAAGCTCGTACGAGGAAAGCTGCGTGGAGAGAAGCTCGCCCAAGCCCTCTGCGATTGCCAGCTGTGTGCGATCAATTTCAATACCGCGACGATAATAAAGTTTGATTGTGCCGACCGTGTGATCTTGAACAATCAGCGGAACAATGATGCCAAAAGAGCTGCCGCCATTGCCAAAGCCGCCTCGTCTTTGCAGCACCTGCTGACGGCTATCTACCGAGACAAACGTCTCCATGCGGCCACTTTCCAAAACCTCAGTTGCAGGGCCAACTACCTTTGAACCAGGCATATGGGAGGTTACAATATCTCCTTCAAAACCCAATACGTACTCTGTATCAGTAATAGAGATAGCAGCAGCAGAGGTTTCTGAAAGCAATAACGTGCAGATGGTTGGTGCTGTTTCTTGTGACAATCCACCGCGTAACGTTTTAAGCGTCTTAGAAGCCACCTCAAGTGTACGCTCTGTTGCCTGAGACCGAGCGTGCTCGTTACCCGGCTGAGTAGTGCCGCCAAAAACAATGACTGTGGCAAGTCCTCCGCCTGCAACAAGAGCGGCAAACAGGTTGTCTGCCATGACACTCCAAGAAAGCAGACCCAGCAATACACAGGCGAGAAGAACCAGGACCACCCTGGTTGACCTCTGTATGTACTGAGCAAGTCTCTGCATGGCTGTCTAGTTCTCCACAGATTCTGTAGCAGAATCCTCAGAAGCAAGCTGCTGAGGTAAAGACGAATGCTTAAGCGCGCGAGCTAAAGGAGCACCAAGCACATAGAGAACAACAGCTTCTCCAAGTCCTGTGGTAATAAAGCCAAACAAGAACATAAGAGGATATGAGCCGTCGAGCTCAATAGTGGTAAATGGAATTGTGTAGAATCCTAACCCCTGAAGCAAAATGGGAAGATATGCAGACACAATAACCGCATTTGCAAGCACTGGCCCCAGAAGCGCAAGGGGTACGTTCTTCCTGTTCTTCCAGGTAAACCATGCACCAAGAGCAGTTGCCAGAGAACCAAAGACTACGTCTAACAATCCCAAAGCTCCTGTGCCAGAAATGACCATATTTGCAAGGTTGGCAATAACGCAGCCAAGCGTCAGTCCTGGGATTGCGTCAGCGGTAAAGAGTGCAATAACCACAACCGCCTCAGAAATGCGGAACTGCACAGGACCCCAGGCTAGACCGCCCAAAAAGAGAAGGGTTGCAAGAGTAAGTGCTGCATAAAGAGCCGCAATGATACCGATACGTGCAAGGCGCTGGGCGCGCTGTTTTGTTGCATAAGCTGAAGAAACCTGTGGCAAAACAATCCCCTTGTTAACTCTAAAAACTTAGTTCATGATACGACGAAACGCATATATGAGCAAATGAGCAGCGCAGACATACAATTAGTAATGCAGGTGCATTCCTGGATAGACCATCTCGCGAGCGTGCTTCTGATATGCCGCAACTGCCTCTTCCTCAAAGGCCAGAGGGGTGTCCTCCTCGCCCGCCATATCCAAAATCCAGCGTGTGAGGTATGGGTTGAGCGGAAGCAGCGGGCCAATAAGCCAGGTGGCAATAGCGTTCTTGCGACGGAAGCCCTCCAACTTGCTTTCTTTATTGATGCCAAATCCAACCTTATTCTTAAGGAAGTAGCAGTTAGAGTTATCTCCCTCGGTAAGAGTGAACTGCATCTTAAAGCCCACAACAGTAAAGGGTTCTTTGCCGTTACCCGGATCAAACTCTCCCACCTGAACGTCGTGGAAGCGCTGGGGCATATAGCGAGTGGTTACAAAATTGAAGAGACCCAAGCCCTCAATCTCAGAGCCGTCAGGATTGACGATCTTCTCGCCAAAAAGTTCTGAAGCATTGCCTGCAAACAGCATAGGAACGCCCTGATCGGCCAGCTCAGCAAGCCTATCTTTGTAAGGCATAAGGCGAGAAATAATAAGCTCTTGCTGGGCTTCTGTCATGCCGCCCATGATGATTGCCGACGGCGTATTGTCAACAAAGTAAGGCGTTGCCGCGTGAGAGGTGTATACGAAGTTCTCTTTTGGAAGGCAAGCCTCCAGGTAGAGGGCATTTCCATTGTCTCCACCCTGGTTACCGTACTCTGGATAGAGAATCTCAATCTTAGTTGCTGGATTACTCATGGGAGGCCTCCATCTGTTTCAAGCGCTCAATGATACGGTTTCTGCTGATATCAGCAATGCCGCCGTTGTAGAGGCCGTGTGCATAGAAAACGTGCTGGCAAGCGTTAAGATCAACCAAATCAGCTGTCTCTTCTGGAGAGTTTGCTACAAAGGTCTTAGCTGGATCAATGCCCGCAAGCCTGAGCCTAAGCTGCAGGTCAAGCGACGTGTCACCGTAAATAATGACCTGTTTAACGCTTGGATCTTGCAAGAACTCAAAGTCAGTCTGGTAGTACCAGCCAATGTACTCTGTCTGGTCCTTTGCTTTTGCCATATATGCATCGGCAATCATGATGATAATTGCCTTATCGCCTGGCTGTTTGCGCAGGATATCAATGGTAACCGAGGTTGCTGTGTCATTCTCGCCCTTAGAGGCCATGCTAATAAGACGGCGACCGTTGTAGTCAATCTCGTTATACCTGGAAGAAGCGATGTTAACGCGCTGCAAAGATGCGGCGATAGTTGCGGGCGCAAGACCCATCTCACGTGCAGTAACGATAGCCACAAACAGGTTGTAAAGGTTAACGATAGAGTAGCTGTTGAGCTTGTACTCGTAGGTTGGAGCTCCCTCGTGGCAGTGCTCCTTGACCACAAACGTGCCAGTCTCTGGATCAACCGAGATGACCTCGTAGTCAGGCGTTGGATTGGTATAGCCACACTCTTCGCAGGTTGCATGGCCAAGATGCCTCAGGTGGGCATAATCCCACTTGAGCTTGCCGCCGCATTTGGGGCATGCAGTAAGGTCTGAAACAATTCCTACAGGCTCTGCAGTATCTTCTGCCAACCTTGCGATGGAGTAATACGTACGATGAGTGCACTGAGGAGCAAGTCTGCAGCTGATCATGTCATCTGCGTTCAAAATCAGATGCGTTGAAGCAGGAATGCCCTTATCCATGACGTCAAACACGTAGTCTGGAGTTGCACTACGAGAAAACGTATCACGGAACAGATTAGTAACAGACAAAATATCAGGCTTCAGGTACGGGAAAATGCGAGGCCCAGAGAGCTCGTCAAACTCCATAACTGCAAGCTTAGTCTTTGAGGTGCCCTTCCACGTGGCATTCTTTGCAAACGAGCTTGCAAAGCCACTGGAAATATTGCCGCCAACGCGGTTGGTAACGGTCTGATAGCCATTATCAGCGAGAAGATCGTTGAGCAGGTTGTTGGTGGTTGTCTTACCGTTTGTGCCGGTGATAAAGACGATCTGCTCTGGCTTAGCAATATCTCCCAAAAATGCAGGATCAATGCCCTCGGCAATAAAACCTGGCAGCGTTCCGCCCTCATGGTTCGTCAATTTAAGTGCTGCAAGCGTTGCTTTAGCAGCGAGAAAAGCTACAGGAAATAGTCTGCTCTTTTTTTGTGCCACAGTAACTCCCATCGTGAGCAAAGTCTCTCTAGTTTATCACCTCGCGAGAAGAGCTTGAAGAACAGAGGGTCTCTCGCCAAAAATGCTGCATAAAAAAGCCGAGCCAGGATATCCTAGCTCGGCTGAAGCTACGTGAAAGTAAGTTGCCTTACTCCTCAGGCTGCTCCTTCTTCTCTGCTGCATAGAGCTCGGAGAGGCGTACAAGGTGATCGTAGCGAGCCATTGCGGCTTCCTCGTTCTCCTTGAAGAGCTTCTCTGCGTGCTCTGGGAACTCGCGGGTGAGTCGGCTGTAGCGAGCCTCGTTCATCAGGAACTCCTGGTAGCCACCCTTAGGTGCCTTGGAGTCAAGCGTGAACTTCTTACCTGCAGGTGCAGCTGGGTTGAAGCGATAGAGGTTCCAGTAGCCGGTCTCGACTGCCTTCTTCATCTCCTCCTGTGCGTGAGCCATACCACCCTTAATAGAGTGCATCTCACATGGGGAGTAACCGATGATGAGGGATGGTCCTGGATAAGCCTCTGCCTCAGCAATTGCCTTGAGAGTCTGCTGGAGGTTTGCACCCATGGAGACCTGAGCAACATAGACGTAACCGTAGGTCATAGCAATCTCAGCAAGGTTCTTCTGCTTGATGTCCTTACCAGCTGCAGCAAACTGTGCAACCTGGCCAAGACGGGAAGCCTTAGAGGACTGACCACCGGTGTTGGAGTAAACCTCAGTGTCGAAGACAAAGACGTTGATGTCCTCGCCGGAAGCAAGAACGTGGTCAAGGCCACCGAAGCCGATGTCGTATGCCCAACCGTCGCCACCGAAGATCCAGAAGGACTTCTTGGTGAGGAAGCTCTTGTTAGCAAGGATTTCCTTAGCTGCTGGAAGATCAGACTTCTCAAGCTCAACTACGAAGGTCTTAGAAGCTTCCTTGGAGAGAGCTGCGTCGTTGACGGACTCAATCCATGCCTTAGCAGCATCCTTGAGGTCCTGAGATGCGCCGTCCTCATCGACAAGCTGCTGAGCAAGCTCCAGGAGACGCTTCTGCTGTGCCTGGTGACCAAGCATCAGGCCCATACCGTGCTCTGCATTGTCCTCAAAGAGGGAGTTGTTCCATGCTGGGCCGTGGCCGTTTGCATCGGTAGTGAATGGTGAGCAAGAAGCTGGGTTACCCCAAATGGAGGAGCAGCCGGTTGCGTTGGAGATGAACATACGATCGCCGAAGAGCTGAGTGACCAGACGGCCGTAGCTGGTCTCAGCGCAGCCTGCGCAGGAACCAGAGAACTCAAGAAGAGGCTTCTTGAACTGGGATGCCTTGACGTTGTTAGCAACAAGCTCGGTCTTCTCGGAGACGTGGTTGACTGCATAGTCAAAGATCTCCTGCTTGGACTCCTGCTCCTCGATTGGCTTCATGGTCAGAGCATCTGCAGGGCAGATGTAGACGCAGTTGGAGCAGCCAGTACAGTCAAGCTGGGAAACTGCAATCTCAAACTTGTAGCCCTTAGCCTTAGGACCAACGGCATCCTTGAACTGAGACTGTGCTGGTGCAGCAGCAACCTCTTCGTCGGTAAGGACGAATGGACGAATGACTGCGTGTGGGCAGACATAAGCGCACTGGTTACACTGAATGCACTTCTCGACGTTCCACTCAGGAACAACAACAGCAATGCCGCGCTTCTCGTAAGCAGCAGCGCCAAGCTCAAACTGGCCATCAACGTGGTTCTTAAATGCAGAAACAGGAAGTGCGTCACCCTCCATACGAGAGACTGGAGTCATGATGTCACGAACCTGCTTGAGCAGAGCCTCACGGCCCTCAAGGGTGATTGTGCTTGGAGCATCCTCTGCAGTAGCCCAATCAGCAGGAATCTCAATCTTAGTAAATGCAGTAGCACCAGCGTCGATTGCCTTGTGGTTCATATCGACGACGTTCTGGCCCTTCTTCAGGTAAGAGTGAGTTGCAGCATCCTTCATATACTGAAGTGCGTCTGCCTCTGGAAGAACCTTTGCAAGAGCAAAGAATGCGGACTGAAGAATGGTGTTGGTGCGCTTACCCATACCAATTTCCTTGGCAAGGTCAATTGCATTAATCAGATAAACGTTGATGTTGTTCTTAGCAATGTAGCGCTTTGCCTCTGCTGGCAGGTGGTGTGCAAACTCCTCTGCATCCCACTGGCAGTTGACCAGGAAGGTACCGCCAGGCTTGACGTCGCGGACCATCTTGTAGCCCTTGATGATGTATGCAGGAACGTGGCATGCAACAAAGTCTGCCTTGGTGACATAGTAAGGAGAACGAATCTTGTGATCACCGAAGCGCAGGTGGCTGATGGTGATACCGCCGGTCTTCTTGGAGTCATACTGGAAGTATGCCTGAACATATTTATCGGTGTGGTCACCAATAATCTTAATGGAGTTCTTGTTAGCACCAACGGTACCGTCACCGCCGATACCCCAGAACTTGCACTCAATGGTGCCCTCAGCTGCAGTGTTAGGAGCCTCAGGATCCTCTGGGAGAGACAGGTTAGTAACATCGTCGACAATACCAACGGTGAACTCACGCTGAGGAGCATCCTTCTTGAGCTCCTCAAAGATTGCGAATGCGGATGATGGTGGGGTGTCCTTGGAACCAAGACCGTAACGACCGCCAACAACCTTAATGCCTGTACGACCAGCCTCATAGAGGGAAGAAACAACGTCTTCATAGAGAGGCTCACCAACGGAACCTGGCTCCTTGGTGCGGTCGAGAACAGCAATCTTCTTGACGGACTCAGGAAGAACGTCAACAAAGTGCTTTACAGAGAATGGACGATAGAGGCGGACCTTAACCAGACCGACCTTCTCGCCATGAGCGTTCAGGTAGTCGATAACCTCTTCGAGGGTATCGCAGAAGGAACCCATGCAGATAACAACACGGTCAGCGTCTTCTGCACCGTAGTAGTTGAACAGACCGTAGTCAGTACCAAGCTTAGCGTTGATCTGGTTCATGTAGTCTTCAACAACTGCTGGCAGCTGGTTATAAACCTCGTTGCATGCCTCGCGGTGCTGGAAGAAGATATCGCCGTTCTCGTGGGAACCACGGCTTGATGGGTGCTCTGGATTCAGTGCGTGATCACGGAATGCCTGGACAGCGTCCATGTCGCACATCTCAGCCAGATCAGCGTAATCCCAAACAGCAACCTTCTGAATCTCGTGAGAAGTACGGAAGCCGTCGAAGAAGTTAACAAATGGAACCTTGCCCTTGATTGCTGCGAGGTGAGCAACAGGAGCCAGATCCATAACCTCCTGGACGTTGCCTTCTGCGAAAAGTGCAAAGCCAGTCTGGCGAGCAGACATTACGTCAGAGTGATCGCCAAAGATGTTCAGTGCATGGGTTGCAACGGTACGTGCGCTGACGTGGAAAACACCAGGGAGCTGCTCGCCGGCAATCTTGTACATGTTTGGAAGCATGAGCAAGAGGCCCTGAGAAGCGGTGTAGGTAGTGGTCAGAGCGCCTGAACCAAGAGAACCGTGAACAGCACCAGCTGCGCCAGCCTCGGACTGCATCTCGACAACCTTGACGGTTGTACCAAAGATGTTCTTTACACCCTGGGCGGACCACTGGTCAACATAGTCTGCCATTGGACTTGATGGGGTAATTGGGTAAATGCCCGCTACCTCGGTAAACGCATACGACACGTAAGCCGCGGCGTTGTTACCGTCCATGGACTTAAACTTTCTTGCCATTTCCTCTCCTTGCCTAATCTGTGATTTCTCACAGTATGCGTCTGTGCGATCCAAAATAAAGCTGTAGACCCTGGGTGACTACGGAAACAAGTTTCATAGTTCGGCCGGCAGCGGTCGCATAATGCTTTTATTATTGCGCAAAAAAACAATGAAACAAATCAGAAATATGAGCCAATAAATACCTATTTTCAGGTAGGATTTTCTACCTGCGGAATTACAAAATAAACATAACAGTAAAGTGCAACTTTTTTGTAAATCGACAAAATATTCAAGTGCGCAAACAGCCATCTGTCTGAAAATTGGACAAATTTTTACGTAAGCACTCAACGCACGAAAGTCTTGCTGCACGTTGAGTGCCTTTTAATAGACGTGCTTTAGCGTCATATCTCTATTAATTACTTAGACGCTTTAATCTCACAAAGCTTCTTATAACCAAATAAGAAACGCTCTCCTATCTCACCTTCAGCATCGGATGCACAAACAACTCCGTGCTCATCTGAAGTAAGGAAGGCTTCATCAAAATCAGCAGTTCCATCAAATACCTGTGCGACAACATCTGGATTAAACTCAGTTGGCTCATGCAGGGTTTGCGCCAAATCAAGCACCAGACTTGTGGCTCCTGATCGAACGCTTTCTTCTGAAATACCTGCGATAAGCTTTCCGTCCTTCACTAGCCAGAGCACTTCTGGCGCGCAATGAGTTTGCTGCTCTTCTCGCTGTGAAATTCTTGCACGACCCGCAAGAGATAGAACAGAGCTCTCCTCCAAAGACTGATAAGGACCAACTGTCATAGCGGCCTGACCATTGCTCTCGAGCAAAATCATAAGAACGCCGTCTGGATATTCTTGCGATCCCTCTTTGAGCGTTCCCTCAATGTGCTGCTTAGCCCAAGCAATCAAGTGCGGAGAAACATCTTTTTGAGCAACAACTCGTCTACTCAGCGCACGTAAATGCCTGTTATCAAGAGGGAGAACACCTCCAGCAAGTCTCCAACGACAAACAAGTTCTGGATTATCAAGCTCAAACTTCTGAGCCGCTTCTAACTCTTCCTGGTCCACAGTGTCCTCCCCCAACTTTTTATGAAATGAACTGCTAATCCCGACTTAGCAGGTTAGTGCCTAAAGTGTCGCTTTCCTGTAAACACCATTGCAATACCATACTCATCACAAGCAGCAATAGACTCATCATCTCTGACTGATCCGCCTGGCTGAATAATGGCTGTTACGCCATGAGCTGCTAGTGTGTCAACGTTATCTCGGAATGGGAAGAATGCATCAGATGCTGCCACAAGGTTCTTTGAATCAATTCCCATGCGTTCGCAAGCTGCTTCAGCTCGCTCGCACGCGAGAAGAGCGGCGTCAACACGGTTTGGCTGGCCTGGTCCCATACCAATTCCTGCTTGATCTTTTGCAACCAAAATGGCGTTTGACTTAACGGTCTTACAAACTTTCCAAGCAAATACCAAATCATTCAGCTCTTCTGGAGTTGGTTGACGCTTAGTAACAACCTCAAAGCTCTCTGCTGTTTCATCTGCGTGGTCAAGGTCTTGTACCAAAAGACCTCCGTCAACAGTTCTCATTTCAAGCTCACGACTTCTATCGATTCCACCTGTGGCTAAGACGCGGAGATTTGTTCTCTTTGACAGGCGCTCAAGAGCCTCTTCTGTGAAGCTTGGTGCAATAAGAACCTCAACAAACTGCTTATTGATATCTGCAAAGTGCTCAACAAACTCCAGCGGAACTTCTCTATTTACTGCAATAATTCCGCCAAAAGCAGAAAGCGGATCACAAGCAAACGCTCGGTCATATGCCTCAACAACATTTTCTGCCGTTGCAGAACCACAAGGATTCTGGTGCTTCAAAATAATGACTGATGGATCATCAAACTCACGAACAGCTGCCCAAGCTGCATCGGTATCGAGTAAGTTGTTGTAAGACAAAGGCTTACCCTGAAGCTGCTGAGCATTTGCCAGAGAGTGTGCAGGAGCGCCAGGCATCTTGTAAAACGCTGCGGACTGCTGAGGATTTTCTCCGTAACGAAGATCCTGCTCTTTTGTTGCCTTTACCAGCAAAGTCTCTGGGAATTTACTCTGCTTTGATTCAACTACACCAGAAAGGTATGCAGCAATAGCGCCATCGTATGCAGCTGTTGTCTTAAATACCTTCAAAGCAAGTTGCTGGCGAGAAGCCCTTGTAGTTGCACCGTTATTGGAGCGAATCTCATCAAGAACACGACCATAATCTGCTGGATCAACAACAACCGTAACAAAGTCATTATTCTTTGCAGCAGAGCGGAGCATTGAAGGTCCGCCAATATCAATGTGCTCAATTGCATTTTCTAGTGTCACTGATGGATCAGCTACGGTCTTCTCAAACTCGTAAAGGTTAACGCAGACCAGGTCAATCATGCCGATACCATTGTTCTCTGCGTCTGCAACATGACCAGGGTTATCTCTGCGACATAAGAGACCACCATGGACGCGAGGATGCAATGTCTTGACGCGGCCGTCCATCATCTCTGGAAATCCGGTATAAGACTCAATAGGAACTACAGGCACGCCAGCCTCTTCGAGGATTTTTGCGGTTCCGCCTGTTGAAATTACCTCAACGCCAAACTCTTTAGTAAGCGTTTGTGCAAATTCAACAATACCTGTTTTGTCTGTTACCGAAATTAGCGCACGTTTGATAGGGGCTTCAGCCATTGCCGCTCCTTTGTGTTCGACACTTGCTATCAGAAACACTTACAGCCTATCAGCTGCGAAACACTACGTACTAGATGTAAACAAACTTGAAACTATTCTATAATCTTCCGCTGTAAAACACCTGAAAGGAACTATTTCATATGTCTGCCGATACTCCAATCATAGTCCCCTTCGAAGATACTGACTTATCAGAACTTATCTCAATCGTTGAACGTGTCTGGTACTTGGATGGCGATGAATCTAAAGAAACCAGTAGGTCTCTGGCTGCCATTGATATTTCTTACTACATTGGAGTTTCAACTCATCGTTTTGTTGCAAAAAGCGGAAATACAGTTCTCGGCTTTATTTTCTGCTCCAACGGAGAAGACCCAGAAGATAAGCAGAAATGGGTTGAGCTTGAAAATACCTCAACCATTACAGCTAAAAAGCTCTTAAGCCAGAAAGACTTTGAAGGCTATGAAGCCTTTGGTGTCGTCGAATCAAACCTGATTCACAAATACTGGAATGAAGGAGTCAAAACTCCTAAATGGGAAATTACACTATTCTGCGTAAGCCCTGCTGCTCAAGGAAAAGGTGTCGGCGGTATGCTCTTCTCCTATATGCTCAATTTTTTGAAAGAACAGGGAGCTAAACACTATTTCCTTGCAACAGATGATGACTGCGACATTAGTTTCTACCAACACAAGGGTCTTACCTGTAAAGATAAGGCTCCGATTAAAGCGGATGGGCAAGACTTCGGCTTTGCCTATATCTATGCGGGAGATCTCTAAGAATGAGCTCTTGCATTGGAAGATTTGCGCCCACACCTTCTGGAAGAATGCATCTAGGTAACGTTTTCTCAGCTCTTATGGCTTGGGCCAGCGTTCGTTCCCAAAATGGCAGCCTTATTCTTCGCATCGAAGACTTGGATATTCGTGCTCATAATCCTCAATACACCTCCCTCCTCCTTGATGATTTACAGTGGCTGGGACTAACTTGGGACAAAAGTCCGTATTACCAAAGCAAGCGCACAGAGCTCTACCAAGAAGCTCTTTCAGATTTGAGGCAGCAGGGACTCTTGTATCCCTGCTTTTGCTCACGAGCAGACTTACACGCTGCACAAGCTCCTCATGCAAGTGACGGTACGTATGTCTATGCAGGAACTTGCCGCAACCTCAGCCAATCTGAACGAGAAGAGCTTTCAGCCCATAAAATTCCAGCAACACGTATGCAGGTTCCTAATAAGATCTACGCGTTTGAAGACAGGGTCTACGGTCCTACATCACAAAACCTTGCTGAATCATGCGGGGACTTTATTGTTCAGCGTGCAGATGGCGTCTTTGCCTATCAGCTTGCCGTGGTAGTAGACGATGCTGATATGGGCATAACTGAAGTGGTCAGAGGATCAGATCTTCTTTCCTCAACTCCTAGGCAACTTTATTTGCAAGACATGCTTGGTCTTTCTCATCCCACATATGCTCACCTCCCCTTACTTGTTGCGCCTGATGGTAGGCGGCTTTCAAAACGCAATCATGATCTAGACCTTGGCGTCCTTAGATCCCAGGGAAAAACACCTGAAGAGATTCTTGGCTTTCTTGCTTATTGCGTAGGCCTCACGGAAGAGAACGAACCTCTTTCCGCAGTACAAATTGCAAATCGTTTTTCTTGGGAGATACTTCGCGCTCACCGAAAAAACGTGGTTGTTGAGCATTTTTCACATGTTTTGTAAAATGTCTTATTGTGAGTGACGCCAGTTCGGGGTATCATTCTCAAGCACCCATTTTGGAGAGCTGACCGAGAGGCCGAAGGTGCTCGCCTGCTAAGCGAGTATGGGCCCCAAGCCCATCTGGGGTTCGAATCCCCAGCTCTCCGCCAGAATTTTCCGCTCGTTGCACCTCTGCAACGAGCTTTTTTCTTACCAAGAAGAACTTTTTCTAAGATTAGTCTTGCATTTTTAACGGGAAAATGGCATTCTATCTACTTGCACGCGGCGTTACCTCAGCTGGATAGAGGACCTGACTACGAATCAGGGCGTCATAGGTTCGAATCCTATACGCCGCACCACTTGAACTTAAGAGCTCCTTCGGGAGCTCTTTTTTATTATCTACCTGGTCTTAAGGCTACTTCACCAGCAGAGTTAGCATATAAATAACGGTAGGAAATGCCAGCTTCATCAAGCTCATCCATTACCTCAGCCATACATGTTTCTGCCATGATGACCTCAAGATATTCTTGTGGACTTAGATCTTTTAAACCCACCCTACCATGGTCTGAAATCCATTCTCTTAAAGCTGCAAGTTGCTCTGGTGCTATATGGATTTCTGAATAAAACTCCTTGTGACCAAATCCAATTTCTGCTGCACTACCCTGCACAAACTGCCGTACTACGATATCTTTCTGTACCTCTACCAAACCTTTCATAGCTACCTCTTTCTTCTCTTGCTATCCACAAGTATAGCTGATTTATAGAACATATGTTCTATAAATCACTAAAAGAAATGGTCTCCACAATTCTGTAGAAGACCATTTCAAGAATTGAATCAGTTTTGATTAAAAAGAGAAACTATTCTGGGCGAATAACCTCGATGCCACCCATGTAAGGACGGAGCGCCTCAGGCACGGTAACGGAGCCATCTGCGTTCTGATAATTCTCCATAATTGCAGCCATGGTACGGCCAACTGCCAGACCGGAGCCGTTAAGCGTGTGAACCAGACGGGTGCCCTTGAACTCTGCTGGATCCTTATAGCGAATATTCGCACGACGTGCCTGGAAATCCCAGCAGTTGGAGCAGGAAGAAATCTCCTTGTATGCGTTATAGCTTGGGAGCCAAACCTCAATGTCGTAGCACTTGCATGCAGAGAAGCCAATGTCACCAGTGCAGAGGGTTACCACGTGATAAGGAAGACCCAGAAGCTGAAGAATCTTCTCGGCTTCCTGAACCATGGACTCAAGCTGATTCATGGAATCCTCAGGCTTTGCAAACTTGACCATCTCTACCTTGTCAAACTGGTGAACGCGAATGATACCGCGGGTGTCTCGACCAGCTGAACCCGCCTCCTCACGGAAGCATGGGGTAAAGGCGGTGTAAAGCAGAGGAAGCTGAGATGCATCCAGGATCTCATCACGGTGGATATTGGTGAGCTGAACCTCAGCAGTTGGAATGAGGTAGAGGTCAGGCTGAACGTGGTAGAGGTCCTCTTCAAACTTAGGAAGCTGACCGGTACCAAACAGGGAATCCTGATTGGTAATAACTGGTGGCCACCACTCTTTGAATCCTGCCTGGTTGTGCGTATCAATCATAAAGTTGATAAGCGCGCGCTCCATGCGAGCGCCCATGCCGCCAAGCAGATAAAAACGAGTTCCTGCAAGTTTTACGCCACGATCAAAGTCAATCATGCCCAGTTCAGGTCCAAGATCCCAGTGTGCCTTTGGCTCAAAATCAAACTGAGTTGGCTCTCCCCACTTGCGGACCTCAGGGTTATCGGAATCATCCTTACCATAAGGAACCGATGCGTCTGGAATGTTTGGAATAGCTGCGACAAGAGCCGTGAGCTCCTCCTCAACCTCTCCGCGACGCTGGTCAAGCTCTGCGATGCGGTCTTTATTAGCTGCTACCTGCTCTTTAGCTGCCTCAGCCTCTTCCTTCTTGCCCTCACGCATGAGAAGGCCAATCTGCTTAGAAACGGCGTTGCGCTCTGCCTGAAGAGACTCAACCTCAGCGATTACGCTCCTGCGCTCCTCATCAAGCTCAAAGAATTTCTCGCGATCCCAATGAGCATTTTGCCTGGACTCGCAAGACTTATCTACGAGGTCAGGATTCTCGCGCACAAATTTGATATCAAGCATGCAGCTTCTCCTTGAATCAACACTTTTTAGCAGTGCATTTTTTCTTATAGCCTACCAAGTATATACTTGTATTCAGATTCTTAACCCTTCACATGTTCTGGAGCTAGATTATGGACGCAATTAACTCATTTGTCGGCTGGCTTTTTGGCGATAAAACCGGTGTGTTGTTCCTCGTACTTGGTGGAATTTTGCTCTTCTTGGTTATTTCCTTTGTGCTGGAGCGCAAAACCAAAAAGATGTATTTCAATCATAAAAAGACTGAGGACGACTGGGATCTCTTTGGCGACGACCAAGAGGGTTGGTCTGACTTTGAATCAGATAACAAATAGGTAACAAAAAAGCCCCGTAAAGGGGCTTTTTAAATGCAAATGGTGCGGGCGAAGGGACTTGAACCCCCATGAACTTGCGTTCATACGGACCTGAACCGTACGCGTCTGCCAATTCCGCCACACCCGCGTGCTAGGGAATAATACTACAACATTTTGTTTTCTTCTAATGGAAAAACAATAGATATATAAGAAAATTCTTTTCAGCGGTAGAATATAGACAGTCACGGCCGACAAACACACTTTAAACACAGGAGGTTGCCGTGAGTGACTCGCGGTCACAGACCACGCAGACTACATATCTACATTCACCTTCTGCTCAGCAGGCATCACCTGCGGCTGAGCCAGAAATTTTGCTGGACCGATATCGCGTTCTTGCTCGCAGAGGTAACGGAGGCTTTGGCACCGTTTGTACCTGCTGGGATACTCGTTTGCAGAGGCGCGTAGCTATAAAACGCATGCCACTGTTAGGGGCTTCCGAGACTCCCGGCGTGCTTGCTTCAACTGTTGACGAGGCTCTTTCTGAGGCTCGAACTGCCTGTTTGCTGGCGCACCCCAACATTGTGACCGTTCACGACTTTGAAATTGAAGGCGACTACGCCTACCTGGTCATGGAGTTTGTTGACGGCCTTAATCTGTCTGAGCTTCTAGCTCGTGTTGAAGGCGGTTATCTCACCTACGCTGAGGCTGCTCAAATGGTTTCTTCACTTGCAAAGGCGCTTCAGTATGCTCATGAAAATGGCGTGCTCCATCTGGACATTAAGCCAACAAACATCATGATTGACCGCCAAGGCACGGTAAAACTTGCCGACTTTGGTATGGCAACACTTGCCTCAGCTGCTGGTTATGGCGGTGCTCGAGGTGGCACGGTTGGCTACATGCCTCCTGAGCAGGTTGAAGGCATGCTTGTTGACGAGCGTGCTGACATCTTCTCGCTTGCTGTTGTTTTGAGGCAGGCACTAACAGGCACAAACGTATTTGCAGGTAGAACAGCTAAAGAGTCTCTTGATCGCATGTACAAGGGCCCAAAGATTCCCCTTCTTAAAGAGGATCCCGAGGTTCCGTTTGCTGTAGACGCCGCTCTGACGCAGGCACTTTCCCCCGAGCCATCAATGAGACAGGGAAGCGTCTTAGAGTTTGCGCAAGATATTGTTGCTCCTCTTGGCAGCGAAAAACAGGGCGAGAAAAGCCTCAAAGCCCTCGTAGAACAGTCAGAAGAAGAGGAAACCGAGACGTGGGACGTCAAGCATCTTCCGCTCTCAATCCGCTTCCCCTGGCTGCCCTCGGCTGCCGTGCGTGGCACAACCGCCCTGGTCACCGGCGTTCTTCTCGCCCAATTGTTCCAGCTCATTGCCCCAGAATCGCTTGCGTTTATTGTGGTTGGCTCTCTTGTAGGAGCTACAGCTGCTGCCCTTTGGACGCCCTTAGGATCTGCGCTTGTCATTGCATGCGCGGTGTACGCTTTGGCAAGCATTAGTCCTACCAGCACTTCATTTCCGTTTGCAACGCTCGTAACCTTGGTGAGCGTTATCTGGTGGGCGTTTGCAGGAAGGGTTTCAAAATTTAGCAGCATCAACTGCTTATTAGGAGCTTTGTTACCTGCTCCTGTTTCAGCACCAGCGCTTGTCTCCGCCACCATGCATCCACTACCTGCGGTTTTAACAGGAGCCTTTAGCTATCTTTTTGGGACACTGTTTGCAAGAGGCATGTCTTTTGGCTTTGCTGCAACGCCTCTTGCCTATGACTACACCTCACTGGCCTCGGGCCTTCCGTTTTGGACTCGTTTGGGAGCATGCGCTCTATCTGCTCTTTTGGGATCGCTGATAAGCCAAAAAAGACGACGCGGATGGGCGGTTTTTGGACAAATTGTCTGCGCCTCATTGCTTTCAGGTGGCTTTATATGGGCAGCTTGGATGGAGAATCCCAATTTTTGGGTAGTTGAAAGTATAGTTTCTGTACTAATTACGTTATTCTTATGTGTACTTGTATGTATTGCAATTGTCCTGATAGGTCCACTTCAAGCGGATCAGGAAGGCGAGGAATTAGATGAGCTTTCTTAGTGACTTTGAAAACCGTATTGGTTCGGTCTTTGGCGCCGCACCTCAGGGATACGCAGAGCCCTTCTCTTTTAAGAAGCTTGCCAAACGCGCAGCTAAAGAGATGGAACGTGAGACGTATGAAATCGACGGTGTAGACACTGCACCTGCCCTGTATACCGTTTTAGTTGCTCCTCAAGACGATTCACTGATGCGTCCTCTTTATGCTGATCTAACTGCAGAGGTTTCTGACTTTGTGGCTGCTCAGGCTCAGCAAAAAGATTATGTATTTGTAGGACAGCCACTTGTTCGTTTTATGGTTGACCCTTCTCTGAAGCCTGGAAAATTTGCTGTCTTTGCAGAAAATGTTGACGGCAATACCCTTGACCAGCTGCGCAATGAAGAGCGTGCGTTCTTGGGCGGAAACTCCAGCGTCGGAGGAGCTGCAGCTCAAATGCCTCAGCAGCACAATTCTCGCGCTGCTGTTCAGCCAGAGCCACAGCCAGAGCCAGACCCTCTGTCCGTGGTTCGTCCTGTTGCCGCAGAAAATGCAACCCCAGAGGTTTTGGGTGATCTTGCTGGTACAGACGCTGGTCTTGCGGTAATGCCACCAGATTTTGTTGAGGCTCAAGGCGCAATTCCTGTTGTTTCTGCAGCTGAGTCCACTCCTATGCCTGTTCTTCCAAGCTCAAACGGGCTTCCAGACCTTCCTGTTAACGGAGCTATCCCAACAGCGGCTCCTGTTCCTATGACACAGCGTCGTATCACGCCTTCCCTTGATGCGCAGCTCAATGGCATGGGTGGACGTCCTTCTCGCAATTTGCAAGGCACGCCACGTGCAAACATGGATGCTACCTGCATTTTGATTGATCGCCAGAGCGGTCGTTCGTATCGCGTTGAGGCTCCTCGTGCCATTATTGGTCGCGAGCGCTCTCAGGCAGACGTTGTTCTGCGCGATCCTAACGTTTCAAGACGTCACGCCGAGATGACCTATGACGGTCACGATTGGCACATTGCTGATTTGCACTCCACTAACGGAACGCTTGTCAACGATATCGACGTAGATGAGGTAATTCTGCGTGACGGAGACCTCATTACCATTGGTCTTATGGACCTTCAGTTCCGGGAGAACTAATGATTGATTTAATTCTCTTTGCAGGACGTGTTCTGCTTGTTGTCCTGCTGTACATCTTCCTGTTCTCGGTCATGCGCACGGGCATTGGTCTTGTCCGCGGTCAGCGCAAAGACGGAGCTATTTGGTCCGTTGATGTCGAGAAGGGCGTCAAGTCCTTACGTGGTCTTCACGTAGACATCTTGGGTCCTGTTGTTATTGGGCGTTCTCCTTCGTCTGACATCGTGATTGACGAACCTTACGTTTCTGCTTCACACGCCCGCTTTACTATCCAGGGCCCTGCTCTGGTACTTGAAGACCTTGGATCCACAAACGGAACTATGGTTAACGGTCACATCATCGAACAGCCTGTTACGCTTCGCGACACAGACGAAGTCCAGGTCGGCGATGTGATTATGCGTGTTGGACGTCGATAAGAGGCTCATGGTTTCTTCTGATACAACACATATTTCCGATACACCTGCACAAGAGCCCGTCAGCGCTCCTGGTCGTTGCGAGCTGCCACTTGACGGTCGAGGCGACGCAGAAGCAGTTTCAGGTTCTAACACCTTTATTTCTTGGGGCGCCCGCTCTGACGTGGGGTTAGTTCGCGAGCATAACGAGGACTCGTTCCTTTTGCGCACTCCCCTTTTTGCCATCTGCGATGGTATGGGTGGACATGCTGCTGGCGAAGTAGCAAGTTCCATTGCTGTTAAGGTTATTGCCGAACAGGCACCAAGTACCGCAGACGATGTCCGTCTTGGCGCTGCAATTGAGGCTGCTAACCAGGAAGTTATTGATGCCCCTGCAAAGGGTATTGGCAAACCCGGCATGGGCTCCACCGCCTCTGCCGTCCTCATCGAGGGCAATCAGATGGCCGTTGCTCATGTTGGTGACTCTCGCATTTACCTGCTCCATCATGGCACGCTGGTCCGCATTACTCACGACCACAGCTATGTTGAGGAGCTCATTGATTCTGGTCAGATTACCGCTGATGAGGCTCGCACACATCCTTCTCGCTCAGTAGTTACGCGAGCTCTTGGCTCTGATCCAGACATGTATGCAGATCATTTCTCGCTTGAAGTATCTGATGGTGACCGCATCATCTTGTGCTCCGATGGTCTCTCTGGCATGGTGCCCGACGATGAGATTGAGTCCATTGCCGTCTCTAACGTCACGCCACAAAAAGCTGCCGATAACCTTGTTTCCGCAGCTCTTACCTATGGCGGCTCAGACAACATTACCGTTATTGTCATCGATGTTTTGGATGACGGCATAGCCGATCAAACCAGAAAACACCTTACTCGTGGCGTCATTGCCACGTTTGTCTCGTTCCTTGCGCTCTTTGCAGCCACCGTTGCAGTGTTCTTCCTGTTTGTAAGCAGCGAGTGGTACTTAGGAATTAACGGAACTACCGTTGGCGTTTATCGAGGTATTCCTACAACAATTGCCGGCATAAACATGTCTTCGCTTGTTGAAACTACGTCGATTGAAATAAAAGATTTGCCTGACGCAGTTCAAGACTCTCTTGCAGACGGAATTCGCGTTAAGAACGAGGATGAAGCACATAGCACCGTCGAGAATTACCGCAAACAAATTGACGACGCCAACAACAAAGCGGTCAAAAAGAAAGAAGACGCTCAGTCTGGCGGAACACCCACAACAGAAACAACAACGTCAACAACAAGTTCGGGAGGTGAGTAGGAATGGAAAAAGCAGGTGGATTAAGGCGTAATACAGAGCTCTTCTTACTATTTGTAGGAGCAATCCCTGTATTTCTGCTGTACGCCATGTACATGATTACTGCTCGCTCAACGCTCAGCCTTGAGACAATGGCCGTTCCTATTGGTCTCTTTGCAGCATTTACCGTGGCTCACATTGCTATTAGGTTCCTTGCTCCCGCAGCAGACCCCGCCATTCTCCCCATTGTGTTTGTGCTCTCGGGAATTGGCATCACCATGGTCACCAGACTTGCACCAAATCTTGCAGTCAACCAGACCATTTGGCTCTTTATCTCTGTTGTTGTGATGATTGTGGTACTGGCTGTCATTAGAAATCTTGACGCGTTAGCACGCTACAAATACTCCATTGGTATTCTCGGCGTCATACTGCTTCTCCTGCCAATTGTTATTGGCCAGGACCGCTACGGTGCAAAACTCTGGATTTCTTTTGGCGCATTCACCTTCCAGCCTGGCGAGCTTGCAAAGATTGCCATTACGCTCTTCCTGGCATTTTATCTTGCACTGAACCGAGAAGCCCTATCGGTCTCCATGCGTTCTGTTGGACCTTTCCGCATTCCTCGCTTTAAAATGCTGCTTCCTCTGTTTGTCATGTGGGGCATCAGCCTCATTGTTGTTATTTTTGAACGCGACCTTGGTAGCGCTCTGCTCTTCTTCGTGTTCTTTGTCATCATGCTCTATGTAGCAACAGGTCGCGCAAGCTACGTTTTTGTCAGTATTGCGCTCTTAGCCATTGGCGGCGTGGTGCTTTATCACTTCTTCACTCACGTTCAGACTCGTGTCAACATTTGGCTTGACCCCTTCAAAGACCCCGCTGGAGACGGCTACCAAATTGTCCAGTCCCTCTATTCCATCGCGGATGGAGGCCTTGCTGGCACCGGAATTGATAAGGGAATGCCTACACTTATCCCTATTGTTGAGTCTGACTTTATTTTCTCGGCCATTGCCGAGGAGCTGGGACTCTTTGGCGGAGCAGCAATTATTACCCTGTTCCTGCTCCTTACCGTGCGCGGCCTCGCAACAGCTGCTCGCGCAAAGTCCGATTCATCTGCTTTTGCAGCTGCTGGTCTTACCAGTGTTTTGGCGTTCCAAACCTTCCTCATTGTTGCAGGCGTTACTAAGCTCATGCCTCTAACCGGTGTTACCCTGCCCTTTATGAGTCAGGGCGGCAGCTCTCTTCTTTCCAGCTTTATCATTGTTGCCCTGCTGCTCAGAGCGGGTGATGAGGGAACTGGTCGCGAGACAGAACTTGAGCCAAGTAAAAAAGTGCTTGATTCCCAAAGACTTGAAATTTCTTCTGGAGGAGCACACGCCTCCTCTGTTCTGCATGGCAGCCACATCCGTGGAGGTTTTGGTTTGCAGTCTGAAGAGTCTGGTGTTCTGGGACGTGTTGCTCTCGGAAAACGTCTCACCAATTTGGTTACCGTATTTACTCTCTTCTTCACCGTTCTTCTCGGCAATTTGACCTTCTTGATGGTGATTGACGCTCCTAGACTTCAGGCGCTTCCTACCAACAACCACACCATTGCTAGAAGTGCATACGTTCAGCGCGGCGCCATCATAACTTCTGACGGCGTCACCCTGGCAGAGAGCGTCAAGCAAGACGACGGCACCTACGTGCGCAACTATCCGCACGACGGTATGGCTTCTCACACCGTTGGCTACATCTCTACCCAGTATGGAACTGCAGGTATCGAGTCCTCCATGAACGAGACGCTCACCGGACACGCAGATCATTCCGACTGGAGAAGCGCTCTGTACTCGATGGCAGGTGTTAATACCGCTGGTTCAAGCGTTGTTTTAACCATCAATTCCCAGATGCAGGCTGTAGCAGAAGCTGCACTCCAGGGATATTCCGGCTCCATTGTTGTTATGGATCCAGCAACCGGAGCCGTGCTTGCAAAGGCTTCAAGCCCTTCATACACCCACGCTGATCTGGGCACTGTTATCGAGTCCGGTACCGGCAGTCAACTGGTTGACAGAACTACCCAGGCGCTCTACTCCCCTGGTTCGTCGTTTAAGACCATTACGCTTTCTGCTGGAATTGACACACATACCACCACGCTGGACACCACCTATTCAGCTCCAGGAACTATGGAGCTTGGCGGTGGAACCATCCACAACTACGCCAACGAGGACATGGGCACTATTCCTCTGCGTGAGGCATTTGCTCGCTCTTCTAACACGGCGTTGGCGCAGCTTGGAGTAGCACTTGGCGCAGACAACCTGGTCAGCTATGCACGCGCCTTTGGTTATGGCACCGCACTTGGTCAGGACTTCTCCACTACACCATCGTTGATGCCAAATCCTGCCGAGATGACCACTTGGGAGCTTGGCTGGGCAGCTTGCGGCCTTCCTGTTGGAGAGCACGCAAGCCCTGCAGGTCCTCAGACCACCGTCATGCAAAACGCCGTTGTTGCGGCTGCAATTGCTAACGGCGGCGTGGTCATGAACCCTTACATTGTTGATCGCGTTCTCTCGCCAGAGGGAGCTGTTGTTTCTACAACGTCACCAAAATCGCTTGGACAGGCAGTGTCTGCGGATACCGCTGCGCAGGTCCGAGAGGCAATGTTGGGCGTTGTTGAATCCGGCACTGGTATGGGAGCTCGCGTTCCGGGTGTCAAGATTGCAGGTAAAACAGGTACGGCAGACGTCGAGAACGGTAACTTTAACTCGTTCTTCATCGGTTTTGCGCCTTACGACCACCCAACTCTTGTTGTTTCTGTTGTCATCGAAGGCAACGGCGAGAACGTTTTAGGTTACGGTGCTCAAGTTGGCGGACGTGTTCTTGCGCAGTGCCTGAACATCCAGGCTTTGGGAGCTGCTTCGTAGCGCCTAAAACACCGCACGGTCTTCTCCCCAAGTAGTTGGGTGTGTTCTAAGATAGTAAGTGACGTGGCGAGAAAATCGCACGCTTGATAGGAGTTGAGTTATGCCAGGTAGAATGCTCAGTGGGCGTTACCAGGTTCAAGACAAAATTGGTACCGGTGGAATGGCCACCGTTTACCGCGGACAGGACCAGGTTCTTGGTCGTACTGTTGCCATCAAGATGATGCTGCCGCAGTACGCAAACGATCCTTCCTTTGCTGCCCGCTTCAAGCAGGAGGCACAAGCCGCAGCGGCGCTCTCCAGTCCTTATATTGTCTCGATATACGACTGGGGTAAGGACGGCGAGTCCTACTACATTGTCATGGAGTATCTGCGCGGTACAGACCTTAAGAGTGGCATCCGCAAACATGGAGCCCTTGATTCCCGTAAGGTCGCTCAGATTGGCTCTCAGATTGCTCAGGCGCTCTCTGTAGCACATCGTCACGACATCATTCACCGTGACATCAAGCCACAGAACATCATGGTCCAGCCAGATGGCAACATCAAGGTCATGGACTTTGGCATTGCTCGTGCAAAGAACAGCAGTCTAACCACCGATAACTCTGTTCTTGGCACCGCCCATTACGTTTCTCCAGAGCAAAGTACCGGCAAGCCTTTGGGACCAACCACCGATATCTATTCCCTAGGCATTGTCATGTACGAGGCTGCAACTGGCCGCGTTCCCTTTGTTGGTGACGACGCTATCAGCGTTGCTATGAAGCAGGTCAACGAGGCTCCTCAGCCACCATCGCTGATCAACCCCAACGTTGACCCCGCACTCGAGGCAATCATTCTTCGTTGCATGGAGAAAAACCCGGCTGACCGTTATCAGAGTGCTGATGAGCTTGCTCGTGCGCTGCGCGATTTCATTGCTGGCCGCGCCACTATTCCAAGCAACACCACCGTGAGCCCCCGCATTGTGACACCACCTCAGCCAACTTCCAGGCTGGATCGTCGCGGCATCGACGGCTCCAACACCTACATTACGCGCGGCGGCGACACTGGTCGCTTGAACCGCGTCCATTCTCGCGAAGAGGCTGATGAGCTTGACAGGCGCGAGAATAAACGTCACAAGCGCAACGTTATTCTCGGCGTTCTGGGCGCTTTGGTTGTCCTGGCTCTTGCCGGCTTTGCTATTGCACAGATGCTCGGCAACTCTTCCCAGCAGTATCTGGTTCCACAGTTTGTTGGTCAGACAAAAGACCAGGCTACTCAGGCACTAAATGCTTCTGATAGCCACTTTAAGCTGGGAACTGTTACAGAAAGCTACAGTGATTCTGCTCCTGAAGGCCAGGTCATTGACCAGACTCCAAGCGCTAACAAACAGGCTCCTGAAGGAACCGCGGTTAACCTTGTCATTTCTAAGGGCGCTAAACCTGCTGCTGCAGTTAAGGTGCCTGATCTTACCAACAAGAGTCCATCAGAGGCTGAGTCTGCTCTTGCTGCTGTTGGCCTCAAAGCAAGAAATGGTGACTCGGTTGAGTCGGATGACGTAACCGTTGGTTATGTTGCAACACAGGAACCAGCCGCAGGTAGCGATGCTAAAGCTGGCGACACCATCACCTATCACCTGTCTACTGGCAAGGGTAAGGCAGATGTTCCAGACGTCACCGAGATGACTGCCGAGCGTGCGTCCGATGTCCTGAAAGATGCAGGCTTCAAGGTAGATACTCAGAAACAGCCTTCGTCGAGCGTTCCTGAGGGCCGTGTCATCTCCCAGTCTCCAGCTAACGGCAAGGCAGATAAGGGTTCCACGGTAACCATCGTTGTTTCTTCCGGTGCTCAGAGCGGCTCTGTTCCAAACGTTGTCGGCAAGGACTTTGAAACTGCCCAGTCCACGCTGGAGAACGCGGGCTTCCAGGTCAACACGGTTTGGGTCTACGATGACAACGTTGCAACCGGAAACGTAGTTGGACAGACGCCATCAAGCGCTGCACCTGGTGCTACGATCACCATCCGCGTCTCTAGCGGACCTCGTCCATCAGCGTAATCGCTGCGGCGTGCAGCGTGCGGCTCCAAGCGCGCAACGCGGCTCACGGCAAGTGGATTCGAGCGTGCAATGAGCTCAACTAGTACGTTCAAGCTCCGCATCTCTTACAGATGCGGAGCTTTTTACTGCCGAAGAAAGAGTTCTGTGTCGACGTGTGTCGTTATCGGCTCCAACGATGCAAGCATTTCAACGCTTTTCGGGTCATAGACAACTGGTACAACCGACACGGCCTGTTTTGATGGTGGCTGAACACACCTAAGTCGGATAATCTGTCAAAAAGACGTATACATGACGCCGAAAATAGCTAAGGCGTGCAGATTATCGTCATTAGGTGTGTAATATGCTCGCAATTGGACAGATTATCTGACATAGGTGTGTTCCGTAGACACGGAATTTACCGGTAGTTAAATTTCTTATCTATGTCTATTCATTATTCAGCATATTAATTGAAGTTTATGCATAGAAATGTATATCAAGTAGCGAGGCTCTCTAAATGTCAGACATTGAGCCCCAGTTGTCCGGTTATCTTGATTAAGAACTAGACAATTTCTCAGCGAGGCGCGGCTAAGTCGCACCATTTTGTGCGCAAAGCCTAAAAGCCGACACTGACACGCCGCAACAGAGAAAAACCGGCAGCACAAAGCCGCCGGTTTAAAATCAATGGTGCCCCCGGGCCGATTCGAACGGCCGACACCCGCTTTAGGAGAGCGGTGCTCTATCCCCTGAGCTACGAAGGCATGTGGGATATTCTACTCACGTAGGCTTGCATACGCAAATCTCGCCAACGCTTGCGGCGCCGGCAGCAGCGCGATGCTGCTACTTGCGACGAGCCTTGCGCTCGGCCCTCTTTCTGTCGTACTCAGCCTGACGCTCGAGGTAGAAATCGTTGAGCTTCTTATCGGTCATGCCAGCAACCTTAGCCTCGATCTTCTTGCGAAGAGGACGCATCTTGAAGAAACTGTAGACGACCGAACCAAAGATGCAGAAGTAAGCAAAGACCAGCATAATGGCAGAAATCATACCAACGCCGGTGTTCAGGTCTCTAGACTCTGGAACCATATACGAAAGCACCAGTGTAATGATGGTTGCAACAAAGCCAAGACCCAGGAAGACCCACCAAACGCGCTCGGCACGATGATAGTCTGGATCCGCGCGCAGCATAGCCTCAAATCCACGGCTGCGAATATCCTCGCGCTCGCGCTGGCGAGCACGTGCAGCACGCTTCTCCTCTTTGCTCTTTGGAGCACTGGAGCCAGAGCCAGAGCCGGAGCCACTCACGCGTACAGATGCAGCTGCCTCGCGTACTGGTTTAGCAGTAGCAGCAGATTTGCGACCAAAAGCGGAATACGAAGGACGCTCAGTCTCCTCAGAGGTTTCTTTCTTTGAAAGGCTTGCTGTAGCATCACGCGCTTCTTTGGTTGCGCCTGTAATGGTGTCACGCAGTGACATTGGTCTCCTTCAGTGGTACAAACTCAGTTCCCGTAATAATCTGGAATGCCGTACGATATCGCTCGGACGTGCCCTCAATAACCTCTTCTGGAAGATGAGGTGGCTCTCCTTGCATGTCCCAGTGGGCTTTCAGCCAATCGCGTACATACTGTTTGTCGTAGCTTGGCTGAACGTGTCCCTCAGAATAACCCTCAGCAGGCCAGAAACGGCTCGAGTCGGGTGTAAGGCACTCATCAATAAGTGTAAGTTTTCCGTCGATAAAACCAAACTCAAATTTGGTATCCGCAATAATAATTCCACGAGTTGCAGCATATTCTGCAGCAGCCTTATAAATTGCAAGCGAGGCTTCCTTTAGCTGAGTAGCAACATCCTCACCAACAATCTCGCAGCAGCGCTCAAACGAGATATTCTCGTCATGATCGCCAAGCTCAGCTTTAGTGGAAGGAGTAAAAATTGGCTCAGGAAGTTTAGAGGCCTCAGTGAGACCATCAGGCAGCTTAATGCCGCAGACGGTACCGTCCTGGTCGTAGGTCTTTTTGCCAGAACCAGTAAGGTAACCACGGACAATGCACTCGATTGGCACAGTCTGTGCTTTCTTTACCAACATTGCGCGGCCAGCAAGATACTCAGTGTAATCTGCAAACTGCTCAGGAGTCTGATCTGGCAGAACAGAAATCATGTGGTTAGGCAGAAGGTCCTTGAAGCGATTAAACCAGAAAGCGCTGATACGCGTCAGAATTTCTCCCTTAAAAGGAATCTCGTCGGGGAGAATAAAGTCAAAAGCACTAATGCGATCGCTCGCAACCATCAAAAGTTTGTCGCCACAATCGTAGATATCGCGAACCTTACCGTGCGAATCGGGACGAAGCTCAGCTCCAGCCACAATGACCTCATTTCTGCGCAAAGCGCGTTGTATTGCAGGACTTTTGATTGTACGGCAAAATACCCAAAAATCGACCTACAACAAAGTATCTGTTACAGAGATATTATTTTGAGCAAGCAGAGGAAGGTGCAGCGAGAAGGTCGTGCCCTTTCCAAGCTCGGATTCTACCGAGATAGTGCCGTTATGACGGTCCATAATCTCTTTTGTGATTGCCAAACCTACGCCAAGACCACCCGAAGCGCGCTCGCGGCTTTCTTCAGCGCGCCAGAATCGCGAGAAGGTCTGTGGAATGTCCTCAGGAGCAATTCCCATACCGTCATCAGTCACGGAGATAACCGCATCGGTATCGTCAATCGATACCGTTATGGCTACATGGCCTCCATCATTGGTGTAGCGAATGGCATTGCTCAGCAAATTGGTCAAGGCTTCTCGGATCATGTCCGAGTCAATATCAACAAAACAATTGCCCTCGGGCGTCTTATCCACAAAGGTCAACGTGCGGTTATTCTCCTTGAAGAGTGTTTCTTGTACCGCAACGAGACTCGCCACCATAGCCACAACATTGACGCTTTCTGGATTGAACTTTGTTTTTCCGTTCTCAAGTCTTGAAAGATGAAGCATGGCATCTACCAGGCGAGAAAGACGTCTACTCTCAGACACAATATTTTCCAAGCGCTCTTCATCTGCGGGCAAGATACCGTCTTGGATTGCTTCAACGGTGGCCATGATAGCCATGAGTGGAGTTCTGAGCTCGTGTGCAACATCGCTGGTCAAACGGCGTTCAAGCTTAATGTCTCTTTCGAGTGAAGACGCCATATCGTCGAAGGTTTCTCCCAGACGTCCCAGTTCATTTTCGCCACGGATGCCTGAACGAGCCGCAAGATTGCCGCTTCTGATCTGAACAGCCGTCTCGGTAATACGGCGTACGGGCTTGGTAAGTGAACGTGAAGCCAAAATACCAATCAGTCCAGAAAGCGAGATTGCAATGGCTGCAGCAAGACTAATTGCCTGGTAGGAGCCATTACGGAACGCAATGTCTCGCTGGGTCAGGAACGGTTCAGAACCAAACGTCCAAATTCTAATGCTGCCCACAGGCTCACCTTGTAGGTTTTGGACAACCGCATAAACCACGGCGTCACCCGTCTGAGGGCCAGATAATGCACTATTTCCACCAGGTCGGCGAGCATTTGGTGCCGAGTCGTCATACAGAACCACACCAGAAACATCTAAGACCTGGATACCAATATCGGAATTGGTTGCAGAGGCCTGACGTGCAATAGAGAGAACGTCGGCATTCCAGCCTTCTGCGCGCGCGTACGCCTGAGACATATTGAGCGCGGTAGTATCAACGGTGTTTTGTAGGTTCTCCCTGGTATAAGTAGTAAAACGGTTTTCCCAGACAATACCTAAAACAGAAATGAGCACCAATACCGTCATGACGGCAGTCAGTGCAAAGAACGCCGCCATACGGGTGGTAAAGCTTTGAGTGCCAACAGGGTCGGGCTTAATAGTTTTATAAGAACCCTCAGTTTCCGGAGGGTTCTTAAGAGAATTTGAGTGATGTTTCTTGAAGAGCGCCAAAGCTCTAAAGCTTAGGACTCGTGGCTAGCGTTGCCAGCCTCAAAGCGATAGCCAACACCGTGAACGGTGAACAGCCAGCGAGGATTACGAGGATCATCGCCGAGCTTTGCGCGCAAGTTCTTGACATGCGAATCAATAGTGCGCTCATAGCCCTCAAAATCATAACCCAGGACCTTCTCGACAAGCTCCATACGTGTGTACACGCGGCCAGGATAGCGAGCAAGGGTGGTGAGCAGCTTAAACTCTGAAGCGGTCAGGTCGACTTCCTCGTTGTTGATGAGAATCTTATGACCAGAAATATCAATAGTAAGGGTGCCGTAATCAAGCACGTCAACAGCAGTATCTGGCTCAGAATACGTACGACGGAACAGCGCGCGAACGCGTGCCACCAGCTCACGTGGCGAGAAAGGCTTAACAAGATAGTCATCAGCACCAAGCTCAAGACCAATAATCCTATCTTCTACCTCTCCTTTTGCGGTAAGCATAATGATAGGCACGTTAGAGGTATCTCTAATTGCACGGCAAACGCGCTCTCCAGAAAGCTTTGGCAGCATAAGATCGAGAATCACCAGGTCAAATGCGTGCTTTTCAAACTCTTCAACTGCACTTTGACCGTCGCCAACGCCCTTAACAACGTAATTTTCGCGCTCAAGATATGCTGAGACGGCGTCACGGATGACTTTCTCATCTTCGACAATCAGAATTTTCTTCTCGTCGGAAGCCATTGTCTCCCCTTTTCTTTTGCCCTGCATGTATGTGCGTATGGCACATTACGATTATTCATTAATTATTTGTATTCATTCTATCTCTATACCTACAAATAATCTACAAAGAAAAAACACGAACTGTCACGGAAGCCGGATATCCGCTGGTAGGATCCTTAACAGTTGAGTAGGTTACAAAAGAATCACAGTTGCCTTCTCGAGCAGGAAACTCTCCATAATCAACGCTTCTATCCATTGAATAGAGCCAGTTTGCCGTTTGATTTTGCGGATCAACAAGTACGTAAGAGGCGCGGCTTTTAACTATGTAAAGGCTACCTTTACCTGCCGATATTGCATAAGGTTCACGCTCAATGACGTAAGGGTTTTCGCCTGAAGCAGGCAGGATATATGTTCCCATCTTGCCCAACAGACCGCCCGAGTCATAACTTGCTTCAACTGACACAATGAACTTATCGTCTACGCGACTTGCTGCAAAAGGTTTGACGGATTGAGGCATAACAAGCTGGTCAACCTTGGTTTTAAGGTTGTCTCCCAGTAGGTATGCTGTAACGCCATAGTAGGTGCCCTCAGAAGCACGAACTCGAGGAGTAAGGGTAACTACGCCCTTAGAGATAGATGGCGCAGTAGCAAATCTACCTGGAGATTCAACGGCATCCGTTCCTTCTGAATCACCTACACGCCACACGTAGCAGTGAGAAGACTCACGGGTTTTCTCGCCCGAAGAAGAAGGCTGGACAAGCCAAACCACCTTATCGTCTCCGCAGGCAAATGGAGCCGGATCCCAGTTTTTATCAGCCTTGTACAGCACCTTTGCGTCACCTGTGAGCTTGCCGTCAGAAAATGGTGCGGCGAGAAGTTCCCAATCAAAGGTTGTGGTATCCACCTCGACCCATGCGTACACAGAGTCAGAGCAGCGGACGTCGTAAATAACGGCGGTAGTATTGTTCATCTGAGCTGTAGGAACAACGTCAACTACCTGGCCAGACGTCAGCGAGAGAGCAGAGCCCTTTACCATAGGCGTAGCAGATGCGCCAGCCGTGGTGACGGGAATCCAATTTCCATCGGCTGGATGCAGCACGCTTCCCAGAGGGAGCGTCCAGGTCTGGCTTGGCTGAGCAGCATATTCCGTAGAGCTATAGGAGTCCAGCACATTTGTGCCAGAGGACTCGTCAAGTACCAGCGGTTTTCCTGCATCTCCCGAGCCTTCTTGATGAGAGCAGCCTGCCGCGATGCTAATTGCACCCGCAACTACGACACCAGCCGCTCCCGTCTTAAAGAAGTTTCGGCGAGAAATGTTCCCAAACAGTGACACGATTTAGTCCAATTCAAGATGCTCAAGACGGTCAAACAAAACGTTTGAACGGGTAAGGAATGCGCGAGGATCAAAGATTTTCTCAAGCTCCTCATGGCTCAGCGTACAGGCTGGATCTGCCTCAAGAAGCTCCTGGTAGGATGCTCCTTCCTTGCACTGCTGAATATCTGCCCAAACCTTCATAGCGTTAGACTGAACAATCTTGTATGCCTCTTCACGAGTAATACCAGTGTTGACCAGGGCAAGAAGAACCTTTGACGAGAAGAGCATGCCACGGGTCTTATTGAGGTTGGCCATCATCTGCTCTGGATACAGGACCATGCCATCAAGCAGGAACTCAAGCTTTGACAGCATGTGGTCAAGAGCAATAAAGCTGTCTGCCTGGGCAACGCGCTCAGCGGAAGAGTGGCTGATATCACGCTCGTGCCAAAGAGCAACGTTATCAAAAGCAACCTGTGCATTGGCCTTAACTACGCGGGACAAACCACAAATCTTCTCGGCAGTAATAGGGTTGCGCTTGTGAGGCATAGCGGAAGAGCCCTTCTGGCCCTTGCGGAATGGCTCCTCAGCCTCAAGGGTGTCAGTCTTCTGCAGCGCACGCATCTCAGTTGCAATACGCTCGCAGGTAGCGGCAACGGTTGCCAGAACACCAGCAAGGTACGCGTGGTGATCGCGAGAAATTACCTGGGTTGAAAGTGGGTCGTGGACAAGACCGAGTTTCTCGCAAACATACTCCTCTACAAAAGGATCAATGGAAGAGTAAGTTCCAACAGCACCAGAAATTGCACCATACGCGACGTTTTTGCGGGCATCCTTCAAGCGATCAAGGTCGCGCTTAAACTCCCAGGCCCAGCTACCAAATTTCATGCCAAAGGTCATAGGCTCAGCATGAATGCCATGAGTACGACCAACGCACAGAGTATCGCGCTCCTCAAATGCGCGACGCTTGCAGATTGCAGCGCAACGACGAACTGCAGCAATGAGCAAATCACATGCCTGGGTGAGCTGATAGCAAAGGGCGGTATCGCCTAGGTCTGTTGAGGTCATACCGTAGTGAACCCAGCGACTTGGCTTGAGCTCACCCTCTGGAACCTTGGCATCGATATAGGAGCCCATATTGGTCAGGAAGGCAATGACGTCGTGGTTGGTAACGGCCTCAATCTCGTCTACCTCAGCGCGATTAAACGCAGCGTGCTCACGAATCCAAGCTGCCTCTTCGCGAGAAATGCCAATAACACCAAGCTCAGCCTGTGCTTCGCACGCAAGGACTTCAATCTCCTGCCAAACGGCGTACTTGTTCTCCAAAGAAAAGATGTGGCCCATTTCTTTGCCGGTGTAGCGATCTACCACGATGAGACTCCTTCTGCTCGTAAAAGAAAAGGTCGAGTACCACTATGGTACCCGACCTTTGAATTACCTGGTGGGCCGTTAGGGGTTCGAACCCTAGACCTTGGGATTAAAAGTCCCCTGCTCTACCAACTGAGCTAACGGCCCATTATCGGGCGTGGCAATTTTACCACGCAACTAGGATAGTGTAGCAGTTTACTCCCATGCCCATTGTCCATTTACGAAAATTGGTGTTTCTTTTCCATCGGCAGAAATTCCCCAAATGTTCAAATCGTCTGCACCAATCATAAAATCAACATGTGTAGTGCTCTGATTAACACCGTGGGCCAAGAGCTCATCTGGGCTCATCTCAAGGCCGCCCTTCAGGCACTCTGGGAAGCCCATTCCAAGTGCTAAATGGCAGCTAGCATTCTCGTCATACAGGGTATCGTAGAACAGAATGCCGCTCTGGCGAATAGGCGTGTTCTTAGAGATTAAAGCGCATTCTCCCAGGTACTTACCGCCCTTTTGAGAAACAATAGAAGTCAGAACGTCTTTGCCCTGCTCAGCGCCGTAGTCAACAACCTCGCCGTCTTTGAAGGTAAACCAGAAATTTTTGACAATCTGGCCGGCATGAATCAGAGGCAACGCAGAGTGAACAGTGCCGTTTACCTTGCGATAGTTTGGCGTTGTAAAGACTTCCTCGGTAGGAATGTTAGGGAAGAACAACGTTCCATCCTGAGTCTTTCCAGCGCCGCCCTCCCAAAGATGTCCTGGATTCATGCAGATAGTCAGGTTAGTTCCGTTTGAAGACTCATAACGAAGCTCTTCAAACTGATGAGAATTCATGAAGCGCTTGGTCTTCTCAAATGTTGCATTGTGGGTCTCCCAAGCACTCTGAGGATCTTCTCCACTTGCATGAGCAACGTCCAAAATTGCAATCCAAAGCCTGTAGATTGCCTCAGCCTCAGAAAGCTCTGGAAAAATTACCTTTGCCCATTTAGCTGCAGGAACACCAGCAATACACCAAACGTTTTTACCAAAATCCATACCGTTTCTAAAGACGTCGCACTCTAAGTTTCTTGCGCGAGAAACAGCAGCTGGCTTTTCTGGATCAATTCCCTTTAGACCATTTGGATCATCAGACGAGAGGAACAAAAATGCTGCACCCTGCTCTGCAAGGGAGTTAAGCTGCTCAATCTTCCAGCTTGGTGTCTTAGAAAGACGTGCTAGGTCAACGTTTTCGTACATTATTCTTGAGGACTCTTGATCGCCCCAAATAACGGTAACAAATTCCGCTCCAGCCGCATAAGCTGCTCGCTGAACCCTACGGGCAAAATCAGCAATCTCAATCGAAGCATTAATTACCAGCTGACTTCCCTCAGAAATTGCACACCCCTTCTTCACAAGAAGCTCTGCATATTTATCAATCTGATCTGACAGCGCATCAAGAGCAATCTTTACCTCTTGATCTGTCATAGGAATCTGTGCCATGTTGTTCCCTTCAACCATCAATCCGCGTAATTCGAGTACTTAAGCACGCTCTATCAAAGATATATCCAAAATATTTCCGCTCAACTTCTACCCGAACAACCTTCTTCACAACGCCAAATTTCAATCTTGTCCATAAAAAGAGCCCCGAAGGGCTCTTGTATGTCTTTGGAGCGGGCAACGGGATTCGAACCCGCGGATGATGGCTTGGGAAGCCATTGCCTTACCACTTGGCGATACCCGCAATTGTGTAGATTTTATCACAGTATTTTTTTCCTTTTGATTGCTTGCTTAGCAACTAAATAAAAGTTTGATGAGTTGTTTTCTACCTAGCTGCGCGTATGCAACAAATATGCGCCTACACAAATTTTCCCTAACAGAAACTGGACAAGCGCTGGTCAGAATAGGCACAAAGTTACTCTTTAGCATGCTCTCCAACGAAAGGAGCGCTATGCAAAAGTACTTCTGGCGAGAAACCCCCGCACACCACTATCCCACCTCTTATAGGCGCCTGCTCTCCACCCGACAACTCTACCTTCCTCGGGCAAAGCTGCTTGGCGGAGACCCCGTCATGCCAAGTAGCTTCCCTTCTGTAGGACATGCGGGTCTGCGGGCACGTCTAGCAGACAGGTTTTCTCGCAAACCTGAGGCCCCTCCATAAAGAAAAAGACCGGTGAAGCACCGGTCCTAAAGAAAGCTGTTTTGTTACAACACATTAGTTAACGCTGTGATGGAGCGCTGGGTTCTTAGCTAGGCACTCGTTACAAATACCCGTAAAGCACAGAGCGTAAGAGTCAATCTCGCCGCAAGAATCCTTGGTGAGGCTGGTAAGGTCCCTCAGAACTGGTCCATCAACATCAAAGACACGGCCACACTCATGACACTGGAAGTGTGCATGCTCGGTTGTTGTTGGATCAAAACGAGAGATATTATCGCCGGTATTAACAACCTGGAGCTCGCCTGCGTCAACAAGCTGCATAAGGTTACGGTAAACAGTTCCAAGAGAGATGTTTGGTAACTCCTCTCTTACTGCTGCATACACACTATCTGCCGTTGGATGGTCATGGCGACCTTCCATATAAGTACGAATTGCCTCACGTTGCTTGCTGTAACGCACGATAACCTCATTAAATAGTAAGTGTTACTGATTACTAAATACGTTAACACTAATTGTCTATATGTTGCAACAAAAGCTCACATTTATGCATTACCAATTATCTCTATATACGCAATCTACCTCTGATTTTTCAGTTTGGAGGCACGCATGTTTATCACAAAATCCTCAAAACCTAAGAAGGAAACAGCTGCACGAAGACAAACTCCTTCTTCTGTCTTTCACTTCTGGTTTATCCCTCTGTTACTTGGAGCCCTTCTTCTCAGCCATTTTTTCCTAAAGCCTGCTCATAGGCTTGCTTTTGCACAAGAACCCTCATTTACCGTTGCACAAAGAGAAGATTTTCCTGGTGGACAGCAAATTCCCATGTGGACTGCTAGCGATGGTACCTATCTCTACTGTGGAGATGAGTTTAACCACTATGGCGCGTGGCCAGGAGCAACGGGAAGTGTGGTTGACCCGCAATCTTATACAAAGCTCACCTCAGCCAACGGCGCTCGCGGTGGAACGTATACAAATGAACAGCTTCGAGCCATTGATTACATCATCTATCATGGAGCTACTGCATCCCAAGAAAAGGATGTGTATGGATATACAGGATGGAAGGCACGAGCCATCACGCAGTTTACACTGTGGGCTGTTATGCGTGGTGAAGCCCATGCACTTGCGGTAAGTGTTCCTCAGACAGAACTTCATCAGCCTATTGAGCAGTTCTATTCCGATGCCATGAACTATGCTCAAACCAACGGCGGCAGTCCAGAAAACGGAGTTGCCAAGCTCTTTGTACCCACAGGAGACAAACAGGTTCTGTTTTTCTTTGGACAGCAATCTGGCTCACTCAAAATTACCAAAAGTTCCTTATTGCCTGATGTCACCTCCAATAACGAGCACTACACCCTAGAAGGCGCTGTCTACGGAGTATATTCCGACGAGAGTTGCACCAATCTTCTTGGTAGTCTCACCCTTGATAAATCTGGGTCTGCAGCGCTCGACAATCTTCCTGTTGGAACGGCATATGTAAAAGAAACCACTGCTCCAAAGGGCTTTCTTCTTGATCAATCGGTTCATGCTGTAAAAATAACAAACCAGGAAGAGAGCACTCTCACGGTTACCGATACTCCTATTGGAGAGTTTGATCTACGCATTTCAAAACAAGACTTTGACCACAACACTAGCCTCGATGAAGACGCTCGTTCTGAGCAGCAAAGCGCTTCTCCCCAAGGAAACGCAACGCTACAAGGCGCGCTTTTTAAAGTGACCTATAGCGACTCTGCTGAAACAACACTAAGAACATGGGTTTTCTCGACAGATGCTCACGGTTTTGTTTCTTTTGATGCAGACCATAAGGTTTCTGGAGATGACCTCTTTACTCTTGGCGAGAAACCCTGGCTTCCTCTGGGGTATTACCAAATCGAAGAAATTCAAGCACCTGAAGGCTATAAACTTCCAGAACATTCACTTCAAACCTGGAAGCTATCAAACCAAAACGGCAATCTTATCTGGACAAATCTTTCTAGCGGAAAAGAGAATTCCTCATCTGAACACTCCTTTACCTTTAAAGATGAGGTAATAAGAGGAAATCTTAAGGTTAAGAAAATCGGGCATACTTCTCTAAGTTCGACCGATGGTTATTCTGAAGCGGATGAAATGCCAAGTCTGAAGGGCGCCAAAATTGAGCTAACTAATAGCTCTGCTCAACCCATCTTCTACCAGGGAAAATGGATTGCTCCTCACGAAGTTGTCACCACAGTAGACACAAACGAGCTTGGAGAGGCTGCCGTTGAAGGTCTTCCCTTTGGCTCCTATTCACTTAAAGAGATTACGGCTCCAGCAGGATACTCTCTCAACAAAGAGTGGAACCCAACGGTTACTCTTACTTCTGAAGAGACTGTAGAAGCACCCAAGCTCATTGATGAAAGAATTTCTTTACAAACAATGCTTGTAGATGCTGCGGGATCAAAAAATCCTGAATATACCGAGGTACTCAATCTTGTTGATCACATCAAATATGAAGGGCTTACTCCAGGGGAAGAGTACGAAATTACTGGAGAACTCTATGAAACAAAGCAGCTCCAAGAAGGTACAGCGGAACCCATCGCTCGAGGAACTGTCCGCTTCAAAGCTCCTACCTCATCGGGAGAAGCTGCGGTTCCTTTTTCTGTAAGGACTGCCTCACTGGAGGGCAAAGAAGTTACCGCCTACGAAACCATCTCAAAAGATGGTGAGAAAGTTGCTTCGCACACCGACAGTCACTCTAAAGCACAAACTATTCGTGTGACGCCTAAGCCCCATCTTCCTGGAACAGCAGATAATACCTACGCAGTTCCCCTTTTACTCGCCTTGGCAGGATCGGCACTTATTGGATGTGTCCACTTATTTGCAGTAAAAATAAGACGCTCCTTTTAGTTGAGCAACCTTGTCTTAGCGCTAAAAAAGAAAGGGCGGAAATCTCTGCCCTTTCTTAAAAACTTACTCTAGCTAGTGACTTGTTCGTTTATGAGCGTCTAATAAGCTCAGTAACAAGAGCTGCAGCATCGGCACACTGACCAGCGTTAACGTTCTCGCGAACATCAGCAGCGGTACGGCTAAGTGCAGGCAGTCCATCCTCATTTAAGCCCATTAAGGTAACGGAACGAACTGAATTCTGCATTGCAGGAGTTGCGTCAGTGGTTCCCCAATCAAATGCGCTCTGCTCAACATCGATATGAAGATCAGTTGCAATAGTAGAAAGGAGTCGAGTCATTCTACGGTCAGCGCGGCGAACGTTGCCAATTCCCTCATTCTTAAGGATGGAGAGTGAGCCAGCACCAACGCAGTCAAGGTTAATCAAGAAAGCACCGCGAATATCAGTTCTGTGCTTTGCGAGGAACTCCCTCATGCCTGCGTGATCAAAGTCAGATGCTCCAAGCGCAACAAACCAAATGTCATGTGCAATGAGTTCGTCATCAGAGAGAGACAGAACGGCATTACGAAGATCATCCTCAGAAATAGCGGCCGCATCTTCAGAGTCGGTCTCTTCACGATTCTCTGCAGATGGTGCTGCACCGCCCTTCCAGTCATCCGATGGACCGTCGTTGCGACCGAAGAGTCTAAAGGAGCGGCGCTTTGCCTCAGGAGTCTTTGCGTCCTGTGCCTCTGTGAGACCCTCATCAGCCGAAATGGTGTCGAATGGGCTCTCTTCGTCTTCTACCTCTGGAGAAGGTGCAGATGTTGGAGCTGGAACATAGTGAGGAGCTGGCTCAGAAGATGGAGCCAGTGGATCGACGGCATCGCCAGAAGGATCAGGGAGATCAAAGAGGGATGCACGACGAGCAAAATCGTTCTTAGCATGGAGCTCATGTGTTGCTCCAGGCTGTACCTGCGTTGCATCTGCATCAGCAGACTCGTGAACCTGCTTCATAGTTGCATTGAGCTCATCGTCAACAGAATCATACGCAACGGTATTGTCAGCAGAGGCATCCTCAGTCTGTTCTTCTTCTGTTGTTGCATTTACAGCCTCTGCAACATCCTCGAGAGATGCAGTCTGGCTTGCGCCAGTAGTGTCATAAGCAACGTAGCTTACTTCGCAATCCTCAGGAAGAATGCCCAGCGAATTAAGAACTTCCTCGCCGTGGCGGACGCCTTCCACCTCATCAGGCTCTGGGATAAGTGCAGCTGCATCTCCTGCAAAATGATGAACAACCTCGGGGCGATGACCAGTAGGACGGACATTCTCGAGAATACCAAGAAGCGCTGCAACTGAAGACTTGTTGTTGTTTGCGCCAATAGTGCAAGGTGCAAAACGCTCTGCAATAGTTGCGACAGAAAGAGCAACAAGTGGAAGAGCTGCAAGAATACCAACAATCCAGAAAAGGACACGAACTGGATCAGGAAGGAAACGAAGAATCTGAACAAACGTAGCAACAAACACGGCAACTACACACCAACGAGCATACCTCTGTGCAAGCGGTACGTACTTTGCTACAGGGGACTCAACAAGGAAGTTTGTATGTGGAGAGTCATAGTGAGCAACAATTACGATTGGACGATTGCCTTTTGCGACAAGCTCACCAGTGGCCTCGTGTTTAGCAACAACGTTCTGGCTTCTAATAGAAGATCCAAATGAACCCAGAATGTCATTACCAAAATACTTGAGACACGTAAGTGCGCCAAAACCAGCGACAAGCAGAAAGCCAAAAGCAATGAGTGCTGCATTACCAGTGCCTGCAAAAATAACGCCAATGAAGAGGAGGATTAGATAGATTGAGTAGCCAAGACTCTTAATAGACTTAGCGTCAAATTCTTCAATGGTTGCCTCAAGCCCGTGAAGTTTCATTTCTTCAGCAATGGTTTGAGCAGCCTGAAGCTCCTCTTGGCTACCGGCAGGAGCAATATCAATCTGCTCGTCTAGATAGTCAACATAGTCATGTGTGATGGCCATACTACGTCCTTCGTTGGCATGTCTTCTGACAGGTTTCATATATACGTCATTAGTATACGTCTTATATCGAAATATAGCGGTTAAAGTGTATTTTTACGTCCAAATTTAGAAATTCTGCACTAAATATCAAAAACTTTCGTATATGTTTAGAGAGATTTGAGTTCAACTAGCAAAAAGCGGGAGGTGGATATGGCTCCAAACAATCAAACTCTAGGTAATAATGAACTTGGTGCCTGGAGGATTTTCTCGCTATTTATGCTGCTAATTCAAAAGGGACCTCTACCCTCGGCAGAAATATATGCAGCGATTTACTCAGATTTATCTACCGATTCTGCTTTAAGAACTTTTTCAAGAGATCGCACTGTTTTGAAACAGCTTGGATTTGCAATTACAGAGGTAAAAACGGGAAAAGAAAAGTCATTCTATCTTTCGGACTCGAATTTCTTTAATTCCTCGTACGACTTAAGCCCTGAAGATGCCAATCAGCTGCTTGTAATCTGCAGTGCAATTCTCACTGACGCAACGTTTGTATACCAAGAGGAATTGAGAAACGCGCTCTCTAAAATTGTGGGTAACTTTTATTCCTTGGACTCAGGTAAGTCAGACAGCAAAAAACTCAGCGCTTCTTCCCAAAGCAAAGTCTTTCCTGTTCTATACGAATCACTCAGCTCTAAACAACTGGTAAACGTCACCTATACAAATTCACAGGACCAGATTAAACAAAAGCGTCTGGGCGTTCTGGACTTCTTTGTTTCACAGGGACTTCTGTACTTTGTGGGGCAAGATTTTTCGTCCGGTACTGAGAGCGCTTCAATCAAAACTTTTCGCATTGACCGTGTCTTAGATGCTGCAATTCTTAAAGATGAGCACTTCTCCATTCCGAAAGCTTTTAATTCAAATGACTACAACCTGCTTGATTTCCAGCTCGGATCGCAGGCTGGCACTCTTGTTGCATTTGTCCCCAAAAACATACTCGCTGCTTTTGAGCATTTCTCGCAAGGTCAAGGGGATGTTGAGCTCCTCTCCAATGGCGCTTTGTGGACCGTTGCTTACGCTCATGAAGACCTTGCTTTGTCTTGGATTCTTGCTCATGGATTGATTCCAAGGTCTCCAGAGTCTCTTCTCGCAAAATGGAAAGAGTCTTTAAGCGAGGTTGCCAATGGCCGTTAAAAACACCTCTTTTGGAAGAAAAAACATTTCTTCAGCCGTCTACAAACTCGTGTTGCTTGCCGCTGCATTTAGAGATTCTTTTGACGCGGTTGAGTTAAGTGCGGTCCAGTCACGCTTTGACATCTCCTCAGAAGAAGCTGCTATTCTGATGGAGCTCTTGCAGCTTACGGACGAGAATGGCTATCTTCCCCTTCCGCTTACTGGAGATCAAGACACTTTGACACTTGTTGGAGAGTCTCCCTTTAAAACTCGCAGGCTTGTCTTAACGGACGAAGAAACGTTAGCGCTTAAAGAGGCGTTTACAACACTTGCTTTGCCTCAAGAAAGTATATTTTGGAAACTTCTGAAGTCTCCATATACGGCAGACTCTTCGTCAAATGATGCTTCAGCTCCGCTTGTCTCCAAAAGTCACTCTAAAGAAGTAAATACGTTCCTCACCTGCTCAAATGCAATTGCCGAGTCACAAATTATTTCATTTGAGTATCGTTCTGAGATGGCGTATGTGGAAACTCAAAGCAATAAAGAAGCTGTAATCAGCCAAAGAAATGTTCTTCCCTATCAATTGTCATACGGCGAGAACGGCTGGCTTATCGAGGGAATAGATTTAGACCTCGAGCAGCAAAGGGTCTTCAGAGTCAATCGCATGAGCCGCATTGAAGCCCGCTCCGCTTCATTGAAGCAGTTAAAACTTGCAGAAAACGTAAAAGAATCTTCTACGCAAGAAAAATCGCAGTTAGTAGAGCTTGTCTTTCTTGATAAAAGTGCTCTTACGCACTATTCGTGGCCGGGGCTTAAAACAGTTGGAAACCAGCGCAATGCTGTAGAAATTAAAGCAACTATCCCCTACTACGGCGGAACATGGCTGCTACAGCGATTGCTTGCCCTTAAGGGAAAAGTAACAACCAAAGACAAGGCCGTGATGCACGCAATGCGCACTTACGCTGCGTCTTTACTTGCTGCAGAAGAGCAGCTCTAAGCCAATCAGGTAATTACAGCTCTGCTAAGCGTCGTGTTCTTCTCGCCACTTGGCAATTTGCTCGGAGATGTCCTTTGTCAAGACACGCTGGTAGTTCTTGTTGGGTAGTGACTTCAAGAACGAGCTGCCATACCGCTTGGACACCAGCCTGGAATCGGCAAGCACCAAAACGCCCTTATCATCAGCACTTCTAATAAGGCGACCAGCAGCTTGCTTTGTTGCAATTACCGCCTCTGGCAGAGAATAACGCCACCACGCACGATCTTCTCGTGATTCACGCTCTTTGACCAGCGGTTCATTAGGGCTTGCAAACGGAAGCTTAGGAATTACTACGCACCTAAGCGTGTCTCCCGCAGCATCAAAGCCTTCCCAGAACGATTTAAGAGCAAACAGCGAGAGGTTCTTTTCGGCTAGGAACTTTTCACGAACACGTCGAGCAGAGGAAGAGCGCTCCTGGCAGGCAAGATTAAGGCCCTGCTCACTCAAGCGTGGCTCCAACGCTTCATAGAGGCGCTCCATATCGCGTCTGTTGGTAAAGAGCGTCAGCACTGAGCCGCCCATCTGAACATGAACGTCGTATAGCAGCTTTTCCAGAGCGTCTAGGTAACCTGGATCAGTTGGTGCAGGCATGTCTTCGGCCACAAAGACAGCCATATGATTCTCGTAGTCAAAGCTTGACTCTAAGTGCAGACTCTTGTGTTCAAAGGCGCCTCTATCCAGGCCAACAGCGTGCTCAAAATGCGAGAAATCATCTCCAACAGCAATGGTCGCCGAGGTAAACACAACGGAATGCGTCTCCGGCAGCCACTTCTCTGCCAGCTCTGCACCAATATCAAGCTTCTCGGCCACAAGAGCCTCAGAGCCAATATCACGCTTCAGTCGAGTCAACTTTGCCGAATAGACGTAACTCTTGTCTGTTCCCTCGCAAATGAGCTTCAGAGACTGCAGAAGGGTGCTCAAGAACACCCCCGCCTCGCTCAAGTTGCTTGCAAGGTTTGGAGCTGATGCAATGAGCGCCTCGGTGGTTTTTCCTATACGAAGCGCCGCTTCTTCAAGAGCAGAAAGAGCAACGGAAGCGGTCTCCAAGACCTCTTTCCATTCCTCTGTCTCTCTTACTTCATCGTTAATCCAAAGCTGAAGGGAGTTATAACCACCATCACTTTTGGCCAACGGAGCCAGCTCATGAACGGTAGCCATAAGGCTGCCCATTGCTGCCATGGCTCGCTGAACTGCGGCGGCAGAGCGCGTGAGAAGCCCCGTGAGCAGCGTAGAGTCCTCAAGGTTGGCAGCGCCCACCATAGCGGCGTGGATAGCGCCAGACTTGATGCCTCCGAGCAGCTCAAAGCCGTTTCGCATCTCTTTGGCAGAGATTTCTACTGCCCACTGACGGCGAGCTTCAGCTTCAAAACCATGAGCCTCATCGATTACCCAATGCCTGATAGGAGGCAGAATTTTACCGTCAGCAGTAACGTTTCTAAGCAACAGAGAGTGATTGGTTACCACAACATCCGAAGATCCCGCACGTTTACGAGCTCCATGAACAAAGCACTCATGAGGGTAATACGGGCACTTGGAGCGCAGGCACTCCGCTGCTTTGATAGTTACCATCTCTCGTGGAACCGAGCGCCAGCGAATCCCCAACGCATCCAAATCGCCATCAGCCGACTGACACGCGTAGGCATAAATCACCGCAATTGCGGTCAGCATGTCAGACGCAACGCTGTTGCTCGAGCGCCCTTCCTGATCAAGCAGCGTCAGCGGAAGCTCCTCAAGGGCAGCCCTGTCAACGCGATGCAGGCACGGATAGTGCTCGTATCCTTTTAAGCTGCAGAAACTCAATCCGTTTGGCAACGCTCGTGCAAGAGCCGGAAGGTCATGAGCAACTAGCTGGTCAGTCAAGGCGTTTGTCTTTGTAGCAATGCCTACGGTAACGTCATTTTTCTGCGCAAAAAGCACCTCAGGCAGCAGGTATGCAATCGACTTGCCAATACCAGTCCCCGCCTCAAGCTCTCTATGCGAAGAAGTTACCAGCGCGTTTCTGACCTCAACGGACATGCTAACCTGCTCGTTGCGTGTCTCAAATTTGTCATACATCTGCGAGACAATGCCCGGTTTAGCAAACGCTCTGTGAATCTCGTCTTTGGAAATAGGCAGCATAGCAGGCGTCTCTGGGTCATCCGCGTCTCTTCTCGCCTTTGCTTTTATGTCAGCGACAAGCTGGCTGCGAATGTCCTTGAGCGAGAAAAACGTGCCCGAGATCTCTGCATCTGCAAGTTCGGCACCTGTTGCATCTTTCTTTGCGACACCGCGCTGAACTGCTTCTTCTTCCTTCATTTGCGACAAATACGAGAAGATTGGCCTAAACGTCCACTCCACGCCGTCGTGCATTGACGCCAGTTTGGCGAGAAGACCGCGGGGCAGATTCATAAGCCCCAAAAGCAAGATGCGCCACATGCCACAAAGAGCATCTACGTCGTCACTTGCGCGGTGCGTAACCTTCATGGTGCCAAACGCTTCAGCCATGCTAGAAAGCTTGTGCGAAGAAAGTCGAGGTAGCGCTATGCGTGAGAGCGCCAGCGTGTCAATCCAAGTATCGGAGACAGAAGTTCCACCGGGCACCCGTTCAATAAACGTACGGTCAAAAGTGGCGTTGTGTGCCAAAACCGGAAGACCGCCAACAAATTCTGCAAGAGCAGCAACGGCTTCCTTTGCGCTTGGCGCGCCCTTAACGTCTTCATCGGTGATTGAAGTGAGGGCCGTAATTTCTTCTGGAATTGGACACCCTGGATCAACAAAAGTCTGAAAGCGCTCCACAATCTCTCTGCCACTCAATTTAGCAGCAGAAATCTCAATAAGGGAGCATTTCTTAAAGGACAGACCTGTTGTCTCGGTATCCAAAACAACAATGTCGTCCTCTAAGACATCAAATGACTCATGCTCCGCCCTCTCTGCAAGTTCTAAATACTTCTTGCAAACCGCAGAGGGGGTACCTGGAAGAATGAGTTCTTCTAGTTTTTGCGTAGCGCTTTTAGTGCTGGTCATAACCTACAAATCTACTGGCGATCCTCAAGTGCAAACTCAATAAAGCGAGTGCAAAGCTCAGGAAAATCAATGCCGCCGGTACGTGCAGAATCAGGCAGCAAAGAACGGGCAGTCATACCAGGAATGGTGTTTGTCTCCAGTACCACTGGGACGCCGTCCTTTGTAACAATAAAGTCACTACGAGAAACGCCGCGGCAACCAAGTGCATTGTGAGCCTTGATAGCTAGCTCCTGAGCACGTGCATACACTGCAGGCTCAAGACGAGCTGGAATCACATGGTGCAGGGATGCTGGCTCATATTTTGTCTTAATGCTGTAGAACTCATCGCCCGTAACAATCTCAACGATTGGTAGAGCGGTTGGATTCTCGTTGCCAATGACAGGAACGGTAATCTCCGTTCCCTCAATGCTCTCCTCGATTAGGATGCGCTCGCCCTGCTCACCCGCAAGTTCAAGTGCAGCGGGAAGCTCTTCTCGCGAAGTGACGCGTGTGACACCATAGCTGGAGCCGTTGCCAGAAGGCTTTACAAACATAGGGAGTCCGAGGTCCTCAATAAGCTTGTCTACCTGCTCATCTGTAAAGACGGTACCTGCAGGAACGTCAATTCCCTTAGGCGTTGGAACTCCTGCCTGCCTATACATAAGCTTTGACAGCTCTTTTTCGGTTCCCATAGCAGACGCAAGAACGCCAGAAAACGTGTAAGGAATGTGCAGAATCTCGAGAAGACCCTGGATGCAGCCATCCTCACCAAAACGACCGTGCATAGCAACGTACACGACATCATAACCGCCTTGAGCAAGGGTAACTACAAAGTCTTTTTCTGCAACATCAAGCAGGTCAACACTGGTAAAGCCAGCTTCTTTGAGTGCTGCTGCACACTGCTTACCAGACTCCATTGCAATCTCATGCTCGTCTGACCAGCCACCTGAAACAACTGCTACATGAAGCTTTTTTAGCTCTTCACGTGTCATTTCCGCTCCTTCAGATAAGTCTCCCATAGGGTAAACTCTAGTAAACGTATTTCTTCTAAGATACCGCAGATAGCTTAGAAGAGTTGGAGAAGGACAAAAATGCAATCAAATAATACTCTTGACGGCACAAACACCACGGCTGACGGCGCAGACATCTCCGCGCTTGATTCTCGCCCACAGAAGGCTGCCGCCAAATCTGACCTCAGAAGCCTTTCATCAGAACAAATCCTTGAACTGGTGACTTCCCTTGGCCAGCCAAAATTCCGTGCAAAGCAGATTGAGGAGTGGATCTGGTTTAAGGGCGCTACCTCTTTTGATCAGATGAGTAATCTTCCAAAAACGCTGCGAGAAGAACTATCTAAGCAGGTAACGCTTGCTGGTGCTGAACAAATTGTCCGCCAGGTCTCTGAAGACGGCAGCCGTAAATACCTGCTTCGCTACCCTGATGGCACCTCTGTCGAGTGCGTTGGCATGCCAACCGGCAATAAGCTCTCAGTCTGCGCTTCCACGCAGGCGGGCTGTGCCATGGGCTGCGCTTTCTGCGCTACGGGCGCCGCTGGCCTCACTCGTTCCCTTTCTGCAAGTGAAATCTACGAGCAGGTTATGCATGTCCGTGACGACTTTGACGCGCGTGTAACCAGTGTTGTTCTCATGGGCCAGGGCGAGCCTTTCATGAACTACGACGCTACTCTTGCAGCCATGAGACGCCTCAACTCCCCCGATGGAGCTGGTATTGGTGCTCGCCATATTACGGTGTCTACCTGCGGTGTTATTCCAATGATTAAGCGTTTTGCTTCTGAGCCAGAGCAATTCACGCTTGCCGTTTCGCTCCACTCCGCCGTTCAAAAGACACGCGATTCTCTTATGCCGGGAGTACGTAAGTACTCGCTCATTCACCTGTACGACATTATGGGTGAGTATGTCGATAAGACCGGTCGTCGTCCAACGTATGAATATGCGCTGATTAAGGGCGTTAACGATTCCGACAATGAGCTTGGTGCCCTAAGAGACTTCTGTCGAGGAACACTCTGCCACGTCAACATCATCCAGCTTAACGAGATCGAGGGCTCAAAATTCCATCCTACTTCCCCTGCTCGTGCTCAGGAGTTTGTGAACAGCCTTAACTCTGTTGGTGTTGAAGCAACTATTCGTCTTTCTCGTGGATCTGATATCGATGCAGCTTGCGGCCAGCTTTTCCAGAAAAGGAACGCACGTTAAGCAGCACTTTTGTAGACAGTGCTCATATAGACAGCGCTCATATAAGAACTATTCATGCTTTTAAAGCAATGAAGGGGCCCTCAGGGACCCCTTTCTTCTTAGTTTATATATAGAACATATGTTCTATTGAATTGCGTTTAACCATTCTCTTTCTACCCTAGATTGGTGAGATAGAATGTTTTTCGCGCTTTTCCTATTAGCGCTACCTGAATAGTCATCAAGAATCGCATCGAGTGCTCTTCTCGATCTTCTCATCGCGTGAAGAAAACTTCTTTGTGCCTCTTTAGTCAACAGAGCATGTTTAGCGAGAAAAGCTATTCCTAGTAATGAGACACTGGATATAATTGCAAACTTTATCTTCATTATGCTTCTTTAACGTTTGAGAGTTTTTCCACTAGAACAGCAAGTTCATCCTCGTCATTGAATTCGATTTCAATCTTATTCTTGCCGCGTACATTTCGTACTTTAACTGGGGTATCCAGAGCAATTCTTAATTGCCTTGCTGCGCGCTTATATGCCTGTGGAGTTGGCTGTCTTTTTGGTTTTTCAACATTTGTGACAGAAAATAGTGGAGCAAGATTTTCTGTCTGACGAACCGACAAATTCTCTTCGATTACTTTCTGGGCAAGCTTAATTCTTCCTTCTTTTCCACTTACGGCAAGAATTGCACGAGCATGTCCAGCACTAATACGTCCCTCCGCCATCAAAGTTTGAACTTCTGTTGGAAGGTCTAGAAGACGAAGAGTATTTGTGATTGCGGATCTAGACTTGGACAAAACCTTTGCCAAATCGTCTTGGGTTAAGTTCTCTTGTTTGATTAACTGCTTATAGCCTTGAGCTTCTTCAATAGGACTTAAGTCAGATCTCTGTAGATTCTCAATCAGAGCTAATTTAAATACTTCCTCATCGGAAATTGCCTTAATTACTACAGGAACTTCCTCTAATTGTGCAAGCTTTGCAGCCTGAAAGCGTCTCTCGCCAGCAACAATCTCATAGTGATCGCCCTTCTCGCGAACAAGAAGCGGCTGGAGAATGCCGTTTTGCTTAATAGAATCACTAAGCTCAGCAAGTTCAGCTTCATCAAAACGCTTACGAGGCTGGTCTTTATTTGGCTTAATCTTCTTTAGTGGAAGCGTAGTAGCTTCTTTTTTATTACCGACCTCTGCATCTACCTCGCTAAAGAGAGAGTTGAGGCCCTTACCAAGTCCTGATTTTTTAACCACGACGATTCACTTCCTTTGCAAGTTTGTTGTATGCAAGTGCGCCCATACTTATTCGGGCATACATGGTTACTGGCAAACCATGACTTGGTGCTTCTGCGATTTTGACATTTCTTGGAATAAGCGTCTTAAATACTTTGTTACCAAAGTAATTTGAAACCTCAGTTACAACCTGCTTAGATAGGGAAGTTCTGCTATCAAACATGGTCATTACTACACCAAAGATATCAAGATCCGGATTGAGCTGTTTTTGAACCATCTTCATTGATTCAACGATCTTAGTTACGCCCTCTAGTGCATAATATTCGCACTGAATTGGGATAAGAATGCTGTTTGCTGCGACTAAAGCATTAATTGTTAAAAGACCTAGTGATGGTGGGCAATCAATCAAAATGTAGTCAAAATAGTCTTTAACCTGGTCAATTGCCTGCTTTAATATGTTTTCTCTTGATTCCACGGAAACGAGTTCAATTTCTGCACCAGCAAGTTGAATAGTAGCAGGAGCAATAGTCACGTACTTTTGAACTGTTTGTTGTAATACGTCTTCAAGCGGTGTTTCGTTGAGGATTACATCATAGATGTCGGCTTCAAGTTCCTCTTTATCAATTCCAAATCCACTTGTTGCATTACCTTGTGGATCAAAATCGACAATTAATACTTTCTTTTTTGTTTCTCCTAGCGCTGCTGCGAGATTAATTACGGTAGTTGATTTTCCAACTCCGCCTTTTTGATTAATTACAGCAAGTACTTTAGGATCTCTATCTTGAAATCCCCTCGAAAGGTCTTTGTAGCTCATTTATCCTCCGTTTGACCAAGTTTATTTAATAATACAGAATGTTTCACGTGAAACATTCCACAATTAGTCTCTTCTTGCAACAAACGGATTTGATTTAGCCATTCCTATTTTTCTCGGTAGTTTAATTTTGCTTTTTGAAACTTTTTTATAAATAAGAATTTCACGATGACCAAGATCGTTTGGTAATTCAAATGTTTCACGTGAAACATTTTCGTACCCAAAAATTTTGGCTGCCTGAGAGGCGTCCTGAAGCTCTATCTCATCAACGTTGGCCTTCATTACTATGAGGGTACCTTGTGGAGCTAAGAAAGGCTCTGCGTACTCCAAAAGAATATTTGTCTTTGCAACAGCTCTGAAAGTAACAAAATCAAACTTCTGTTTATAGTCATTTGGAATTTCTTCAGCACGAAGCTTTTCAGCTCTGACTCTTTCACCAAGACCAATCTCATCAATCATTGATTGCACGGCATTGATCTTTTTTCCAATAGAATCAACCAGCAATGTATTGTTATCACTCATGATTGCGAGTGGCAGTCCAGGGAAGCCTCCACCGGTACCAATATCAATATAGTTATGCTTTCCAGATATAAAGTCATTACATACTTTGAGTGGTATTAGAGAATCAAGAATATGAAGAACCAGAGCGTCATCAATTGAAATGATTCTTGTAAGGTTGAGGTTTTTATTAATCTCGATTAGTAATTCAATGTGCTTGAGAAGTTGTCTTCTTTGGGTCTCAGTTGAATCGATTCCATAGGTAAGGAGAAGTTCCTTAAGTACATTCTCTTTTGAATCGTATAATGACTTCTCTGATTCAGACATTGCTTCTCCTGTGACAAAACTTCTTGTAACAAGAAGAATTGTCACAAAAAAAGAGGAAGGCGTAAACCTCCCTCATCAAATTAGTAAAGCTTGTTGAGAATTCTTAGCTGTTAATAGCTGTAACAACAACGCGACGGTATGGATCATCGCCCTCAGAGTGTGTTGTAACTTCAAGATTATCTCGAAGTGCAATGTGAATGATACGACGCTCATAGCCACTCATTGGAGCAAGAGAAACCTTGCCGGTCTTCTTAGCGCGAGCGGCAGCAGAGAGTGCCATCTCCTGAAGCTTATTGCGACGACGGCTCTTGTAGCTTTCAACATCAACAGATACTGGATAGTGGAAGTGAAGCTTAGCGCTCATCAAAGATGAAAGGACCATCTGGAGAGCCTCAAGCGTATTACCATGACGACCAATAAGAATTGCAAGATCTCCACCGGTTACGTCAAGAATGAGCTCACCGTCTTCACCGTCGTACTCATCAATTGCACAGCTATTCTCGCCAAAGAACGAGAGAAGCTCTCTTAGATAGAAGACCGCAGTATCAGCAATCTTATTCATCTCAGCATCAGTAAGCTGAATTCCAGCTTCAAAGTGCTCTCGAATTGAAGCAAACTCGTCTTGTGAATCAACGACAGGAGACTCATTAAGAGCGTTTGGCTCAGAAACGAAAGTCTCATCCTCCATGTCGTCCTCCAGTCAATATAAAAAGTTTAACTAGTAATCTACTGTAACAAATCTTGTAAACAAAAGTTATTTTGTCTAACCTCAGTTTATTAACCCCAGCTCTTAGGCCTTTTTGTGAGGGCGTGGCTTCTTCTCTTTTCTAACCACGTCTACCTCGATTGGCTTATTGGCCATCTGAGCCTGTGCCTTGAGCTTCTCTTTTTCCATAATGCGCTTGGTAATAAGCTGCTGCTGAGCAAGCTGCCAAATACCAGAAGTAACGTAGTAGAGAAGAACAGCTGCTGGCACAGTCCAACCAAACCAGAGCATCATGAGGGTCATCATGCCGCCCATCATATACTGCTGGGTACGCTGCTCACCGGAGCTTGTACGAGCGTTTACTGCCATGGAAAGGAAGGTAGTAAGGCCAAACAGAAGAACAAAAATTATGTAAGGGATAGCAGCAACAAGGCCATCAACAGCAAAAATGTCAGACGTTGCTCGTGCGATAGAAGGAAGAATGTTGTAGAAACGAGAGTCTACCGGAACCATCTTTGCAACGGTAAAGAGTGCAATAAAGATAGGGGACTGCAGCAGCAAAGGAAGACAACCACCAAGTGGATTGAAGTTAATCTCTGCGTAAAGCTTACGCATTTCTTCATTCTGTCTTACTGGATCATCAGCATAGCGCTCCTGGATTTCTTTGAGCTTTGGCTGAACAACGCTCATACGAGCCATAGAGGCCGTCTGCTTGTTGGTCATTGGAACCAGGATAATACGGATGATGATGGTAAGCAGGATAACTGCCATACCCCAGTCTCCCGAGAATGATTGAAGTCCCGCTAAGACTGTGTATAGAAAGTTAACAATCCAATCCCACATATTTCCTCCGGTGCGTTCCTTTACGGAACGGGATCGTATCCTCCCTTATGAAAAGGGTGACAGCGAGCAATACGCTTAAGAGCAAGCCAACTTCCCTTTTTAACACCGTACTTTTGTATAGCTTGAACTGCATATTCAGAGCAAGTAGGCCGATAAATACAGTGAGGCTTAAAAAGGGGAGAAATGTTTCTTTGATAGAAACGAATAGCACCTAGGAACAAGTTTGCGAGAAAAGAACCTTGTCTTTTCTCGCTCATTTGACCCCTGTCTTTCTTAACAGAGCATCCAAAGAAACGCTTATATCAGCAGGATTAGTGCTGTGTGTATCTTTAGTCGCAAAGAGAATAATGCCGTATCCCTCAACAGGTAAACCGCTCTTTCGAGCTGCTTCGCGTAAAATGCGTTTACACCTGTTTCTAAATACGGCGTTACCTAGTCTTTTTGGAGCTACAAAGGCTACCTCGGAAGGATGTGCCTCAGTGGATGGTGCTACTCGTATACGAAGAACAGAACTTTGAGCCCTCTTCCCCGCAGAGAAGACCCTTTCAAACTCTGAACGAGATTTAATGGTCTTCACAGAAACATTCCTTAGACGGTGAGGCGCTTACGGCCCTTAAGGCGACGACGAGCGAGAACGGCACGACCATTCTTAGTTGCCATACGTGCACGGAAACCGTGAGTAGTTGCGCGCTTGCGCTTATTTGGCTGGTAGGTACGCTTCATAGCTATTTCCTCCCGAACGGGTACAGTATCGATTAAAAAGCCTACAGATTGTACTCGCGTTTATGGGTACCTGTCAAATTTTCTACGCAAATACCTCAACTTTTTCTCTTTTTTATTCAAAAAACTTAGCGAGAAAACCTTTCATTTTGAAAATTTCACTTGTGATAAGTGAAGAAATTTGTTGAAATGAATATTTCTACAAGCTGAAATATGTCCGTTAAATGCTACTATCATTCAGTACGTCTTTCACAAAGATATAAAGTTATCTACAGATGTTTAACACTTGTTGAAAACTTTCATTCATCGTGAAAGAAAACGAAAAGTTTTCTTCATTTGTTTAACAATTGTTGAAAAGGAGGTGTCATGGCAAGAGATTTCTTTCCTTTTGTTGAGGAAAACACAAACCAGAATGAAAAAGACGCTGGTTCTGATAATTCTCTCACCGTCCGTTATGCTGCACGTATTGCAGTGTATGACGATAAAGCCGCAGCACCTCGTGTTGTTCTCGTAGAACCAAAAGACGTTCGATCTTATCTTGATGAAATAGCAGCTACCGTTAACCAGCTTGCTCACGAGCAGGGAGGAAAAATTCCTTTTATGGTTATGCGTGAGATTGTGGAAAATTTCATTCACGCTCGATTTGTATCACCTACAATTTCAATCATGGATAACGGAAATACCATTAGGTTTTCAGACCAGGGACCTGGTATTAAAGAGAAAAATCGAGCTCTTGAGTTTGGTACTTCTTCTGCAACAGAAGAGATGAAATCGTTTATTAGAGGCGTTGGTTTTGGTCTTCCTTATGCTCAGCAATATATGGTTGAGAAGGGTGGAAGTCTTACCCTTGAAGACAATATCTCTGGCGGAACAATAGTTACTTTATCAACACGCCGTTCTAAAGATGCTCATATTCAGACACTTCCAACGCAAGAAGAATCTGAAGAATTGCCTGTTAATCAGGACCATCAGGCAGTTTCAAGTATTCCACAAGCAGTATCTCAACAGGCATCTACACAACCAGCTGCACATCTTCCTAATCTGGTGTTAACAGATCGAGCAAAACAAGTTCTTCAGTATCTCTCTGAACATGAATGGGTTGGGGCAACAGAGCTCACTAGTACCTTTGGTCTTTCAACACCAACCTGGTCAAGAGAATTAAAATCGCTGGTAAACATAGGAATAATTGGAAAAGTTGGGCAAAAATATAAGCTCACCACTATTGGAGAAACCCTCCTTTCATAGAGTTTCTCAACATTATTCGCTGAAAGTTATCAACATTCCTCTATACTAGGTGTCCCAATTTTCAACATTTTGATTGGACACGTATGGATGCATCAATTGATTCAGACGCAGTAGCTCTGTGGCAAGACGCAATTGACCTTTTGGTTGAAGAGAATCAGCCAGAAGCTTTTATCGCCATGTTGAGAACCTGCACGCCAATCAAAGTTGAAGATAATGCTTTATGTGCTGAGACTTCAATGCGCTTGGCATATAACCGTATCCTTAAGAATCTACCAATTGTTGAGAGATGTCTCTCGGCTGCGGCTTTTGAAGACATTATCTTGAGTCTTACGCTTACAAAGTCTTCTACTCCTGTTACCACTACTTCCACAATGACTCCTCAAGAGTTCAACGCTTGGAAGCAAAAAACTGCTCCTTTACAGGCTGTTGTTCCAGAACAGATTCAAGATTTTGAATCCCAGGAACAGAGTCTTGAAGAATTGAAGCAGCAGACGTTAAAGAGACGTAAAAGTAACCCTCTTTATGAGGAGACATCTTTCAATTCAAACCTCACGTTTGATCGCTTTGTTGTTGGTGATGAGAATGAGCTTGCTCATCAGCATGCTTTAAACGTTGCAAACGACGCAAAAGGCAAGGCAAATCCACTTTTTATTTACGGTGCAAGTGGACTTGGAAAAACTCACCTTCTGCGAGCCGTTCAAAACTACATCAACGCTGAAGATATCGAGCGCGTTTGTGTTTACAAAGACGCAGATGCCTTTGTTGATGACTACGTAAATGCAGTTCGTAAAAACGCTTCAGGAAACGCAGCAACAGAGCTGAGTAATAACTACCAAAACATTGACGTTCTTATCATCGATGATGTCCAAAAACTTGCTGGTAAAGCGGGTACCATCAACTTCTTCTTCAATATTTTTAATTCACTTATTGATAGAGGCAAGCAGATTATTCTTGCAGCCGATAGAACACCTGCTCAGCTTGGTATGGGTTCTGACGGTTTTGATGATCGTATTACTTCTCGTATGAGTGGTGGCATTGTTATTGGCATTGAGTCTCCAAGTTACGAAATGAAGCTCAATCTTATTCATGTCTTCTGCGACCGCGCATTTAAAGAAAGAAATTCTTCTCTTTCTGCAGACGATATGCCAGAAGACATCCGTCGCTATATGGCTGACAAAGCCGGACAAAGTATTAGAACGCTTGAAGGCTTCTGTAATCGTTGCGTCACCGGACAAATCAAAGCAAAAGAGTCCGGTAAAAACATCAAACAAGAAGAGATTGATAAGATTGCAGACACGCTTTGGCGACGCGTTTCAAAGACCGTAAATATCGAGAAGGTCCAAGAAGTCGTAGAAAACGTCTATAGCATTAGTCATCGCGATATTGTTGGTAACAAGAGAAATAAAGAAATCGCGGAGCCTCGTCATGTTGCAATTTATCTTGCTCACGATCTTTGCCAATACACGCTGGTAAATATTGGTAAGCATTTTGGTGGAAGAAAACACGCGACAATTTTGCACAGTATTGAGGTAATTGAAGAGAGAATCAAAGAAGACAAAAGCTTCTATGATCAAATTTCTCAACTTAAGAAGACTATCCTTGAACAAAGTTAGTGTTTAAAACCTGTTAGTAAGATGTCAATTGGTGAAGAGAAGTAATGGTTTGTTGTTGAGAGTTTAAGAGAGGGAGTTTTACTTTGTTTATGAATGTCAAAAATAAGCAAACAAATCTGACCTCTAGAAACATATTTCTACCTCTAGAAATGTAAAGCTTTCTTCTTTTCAACATAGCTTATTATTACTACGATATTTTTATTCTTATCTAAGAAATAATAGAAAGGGTCGTCATGAAATTTACCGTAAGTCAATCCGCTCTCCAGACGGCACTTGATATTGTTTCTAAGGGTATTGGTTCTAATACAACACTTCCAATTCTCTCCGGTATTTATCTCAAAGCTTTCAATGGTATGCTTGAGCTACAGTCCAGTGACTTAACTATCTCTATTAAGCATCAGATTGCAGCAAATGTAGAAGAAGAAGGAGAGACAGTTGTTTCTGGAAAGGTTATTCAGAACATTGTTAAGAACCTTCCTGATGCAGCAATTACTTTTGAAGGCGGAGAGCGTACGCTTTCTGTAACTTGCCAGCGTTCATCTTTTAGACTTAATACCCTTTCTGCGCACGATTGGGCACAGTTCCCAGAGTTTGATCTTGAGAAAACCTGTGAGCTTCCAAGCCAACTTCTATCAACTATGGTTGATAAAGTCTATCGTGTAACTTCAAAGGAAGCTTCTCGCCCCATTCTTCAGGGAATTTCTCTCACTGTTGAAGACAATACTATTCGCCTTGTTGCGACTGACTCATTCCGTCTTGCTGTTTGTGATTCCAATACAGATACTCCAGCAGGTGAATCTTTTAGTGCAATTATCTCTGGTGAAGTTTTCCATGATGTTCTTTCCATGCGTAGCATGACTGAGAAAGTTCTAATTGGTACTACAGACAACCAGGTTGTCTTCCAGTTTGGAAATACCACTCATATTTCTCGTAAGATTGAAGGTCATTTCCCAGATTATAAGCAGCTACTTCCAACGTCTTGTACTGCATCTGTTGATATTAACGTTGAGGATTTCTCTGCAGCTCTCAAGCGTGTATCTGTTATTGCTTTGGCAAATCCATCAGTACGTTTTGATGTTGATGCTGATGGAAAAGAGGTTAAGCTTTCAGCCTCTTCACCAGATCAAGGTGAATCTTCTGAGCACATTGAGGCTCAGATTGAAGGAGACTCTCTTTCAATCGCTTTAAACTACCACTACGTCTTTGATTGTGTAAATGCTGCTCCTTCTAAGGACCTTTTGCGTCTTGAACTCCAGGGTCCTTCTCAGCCTGCAATCTTTAAATCAAATGGTAAGGTCAACTATTTGTATCTTCTGATGCCTGTTCGCCTCTAATTTGATAGGGGTTGTGTGGGACTTAAAGTTGAACATGTTTCGCTGTACAACTTTCGTTGTTTTGCTTCGAAAGAAATAGATTTATCTGCGCAAACTACTATCTTTGTAGGAAAAAATGCTGCAGGTAAGACAAACACTGTTGAAGCATTACAACTTCTTACTGCTGGGTATTCATTTAGAAAACCAACACCTTCACAACTCCTTCTCACAGGTACTTCTGAGGCAAAGATAGAGATTTCCCTTACAGGAGATGGAAGAAAGCTAGAAAATACCTGCACCATTACAGAACGTCGCCGTCAATTTTCAAAGAACGGCAAGAAATGCCAGGCAGCAGATATTTCTGGTACGTTGATGTCGGTCCTTTTTAATCCTGACGATCTTTCAATGATTAAAGGTGGCGCATCATATCGTCGCGAAGAATTTGATGACTTTGGTCGCCAGGCAAATAAGAGCTATTTCAAGGTTTTCTCGGCATACACCAAAACAGTTGAGCAAAGAAATAAGCTGCTTAAATCTGATTGGCCTGACAATAATTTGCTTGACGCATGGGATCTTTCGCTTGCAAGGGGAGGAGCAACGCTCCTTCATGCGCGCATTCATTTGTTTGAGCGCCTGGCAAAGAAAACATGTGAGATCTACCAGGAACTCTCTGGTGGAGAACACCTGGAGATGAACTATATTTCTTCAATTGGAGAGGTTTCTCTTGAAGCATCTCGAGAAGAAATTACTGATCAATTCTTGCAGACTTTAAACGAAGTACGCACAGATGATATTCGTCGTCAGCAAAGCACTAAGGGTCCTCACCGAGATGATGTTGAGTTTTTGATTGAAGGTAAAGACGCTAGAAATTTTGGGTCTCAAGGCCAAATCAGAACGGTGGTCTTAGCACTTAAAATGGCAGAAGTTTTACTCTCAGAAGAAATACTTGGCGAGAAACCCCTGCTACTTTTAGACGATGTGATGAGTGAGTTGGATGAAGATCGCAGAAAAGCCATTATGGAGTTTGCATTCCACGACATCCAAACCGTAATTACAACTACCAACCTTGGTTATTTCTCTGAAGAGATTTTTGAGAAAGCGCAGATAGTTAGGTTTAGCGATGAATAATCTACAAGAAACACCTGCGCGTGGTGGTAATGAAAACGCAAAAGATTTAATGAGCACCTTACTTGGAACCTTCAGAGATTCTAAGAGTATGTCTAAAAATCGTCGCGCTTATCTTGCATGGGTTGAGTCAAATGGTGAAAGAGAAGTAGAACACACAACCGGCGTATTTGTTAGAGAAATTGCTGGTAGAGAATATCCTGTACTTACCGTTTATGTAGACAATCGTATGTGCATGATTGATTTTCTTGCACAAAGAGAAATCTATAGAGCAAGGTTGTCAGAGCATGGCCTGGAATTTTCAGATCTTGAGTTTAAGCTGGATAAATACAATAGACACGCTGGTAAAGAAGACGGTTCCTCAAAAGAGCAACCTCAGGGCCAAAAAGTAGAGAAGAAAGTTCTTCCAGAACTCACTACGGAAGAAAAATCACAAATTTCTGAGTTAGTTTCTGGTCTTTCTGAGCCACTCAAGTCAACGGCTTATAAAGCGATTGAAGCAAGTTTTAGACAAAAAAAGAGTCTTTAGTCTAATCTGTCACTAATCTGTCCTTAAATCTCTTTACAGAGCCTCTCAGATACACAATATTACTGTTTAAACAATGAAATTTCTCTGTGCCGAGTTGATTTTGGCGATTTCATAGTAAAATACGTATATCATTCCGCTCACAATTGAAGAGAGGACTTACGTGGCAAAAGAAAATAAGTATGACGGTACAGAGATTAAGATTCTTGAAGGCCTTGAGGCGGTTCGTAAGCGCCCAGGTATGTATATTGGTACAACTTCAGCTTCTGGTCTGCACCACCTTGTTTGGGAGATTGTAGATAACTCAGTCGATGAGGCAATGGCTGGTTATTGCTCCAAAATTAAGGTAACCGTTCATCCAGATAACTCTATTTCTGTTGAAGATAATGGTCGTGGTATTCCTGTAGATCTTCATCCTCAGAAGAAAATTCCAACTCTTGAGGTTGTTCTTACCATCCTTCATGCAGGTGGTAAGTTTGATAACAATGCTTATAAAGTTTCTGGTGGACTTCATGGCGTTGGTGTCTCTGTTGTAAACGCACTTTCAAAGAAGCTTGTTGCGCAGGTTAAGCGCGATGGCAAAATCTATGAGATGGTCTTTGAGCGCGGTAAAACCGTTCAGAAGATGAAGGAAATTGGTACTTCAAAATCTAACGGAACTACCATTACCTTCTGGCCAGACGACATGATCTTTGAGACCACTACGTATAACTTTGATACGCTTCGTGATCGCCTGCAGGAGACCGCATTTCTTAATAAGAACCTTAAGATTACCCTCGTTGATGAGCGTGAGCTTACTCCTCGTCAGGTTGACTTCCAGTACGCTGGCGGCATCATTGACTTTGTTAAGTACCTTAATGAAGGAAAAGAAGTATTACCAGGATTTTCTCGACCTGTATATATTGAAGGCAAATCAGAACCTGATGCTCCGCTGTCAAAAACAGGAGAAGTTGAAGTTGCTCTACAGTGGAATACTGAATTCAGCGACAGAACTCTTTCTTTTGCTAACGATATTTTTACTGAGGAAGGCGGAATGCACCTTGAGGGCTTCCGTACTGCTCTCACTAGGGTAATAAATGATTACGGCACTAGGCAGGGAATTCTTAAAGATAAAGATCCTAAGCTTGAGGGTGGCGATATTCGTTCAGGTTTAACCGCGGTCATTTCAGTCAAGCTACCAGATCCTCAGTTTGAGGGACAGACTAAATCAAAACTTGGTAGCTCTTACATGAGGACGCTTACCAACAAAATTGTTACTCAGGGTCTCTCAGAGTACCTTGAAGAGCATCCAAATCAAGCAAAAGAGATTTTAAGGAAAGCAGTACAAGAAGCTAGAGGACGTGTAGCAGCTCATAAACTTCGTGAGGCAACACGTCGTAAGGGACTTCTTGAGTCTGCAGCTCTTCCTGGCAAGCTTGCAGACTGCTCCGTTCGTGATGCAGAGATGACTGAGCTCTTCATCGTCGAGGGTGACTCCGCAGGTGGTTCTGCAAAGATGGCACGCGACCGTTCTATCCAGGCAGTTCTTCCGCTTCGCGGAAAGATTTTGAATGTCGAGCGCGTACAGGCTCACCGTGCGCTTTCTTCTGACACCATCACTTCCTTGATTACTGCTATTGGTACTGGTGTTGGTGATGAATTCAATATTGAGAAAGCTCGTTATCACAAGATTGTCATCATGACCGATGCTGATGTTGACGGCTCTCACATTAGAATTCTTCTGCTTACCTTCTTCTATCGTTACATGAAGCCAATGATTGACGCAGGTTATATCTACGTTGCTCAGCCTCCTCTGTATCAGATCAAGCCAAAGGGTAAGAAGAACGGCAAATACATCTATACCGATGAAGAGCTTGCTCTTGAGACAAAGAAGTTTGAGGACAACACCAAGTTCACTATTCAGCGTTATAAGGGTCTTGGTGAGATGGATCCAGAGCAGCTGTGGGCAACCACTATGGAGCCAAAGAACCGCATTCTTCTGAAGGTAACCATTGATGATGCTCTTGCAGCTGATCGTGCAGTTTCTGACCTTATGGGCAACCAGGTTGAGAAGCGTAAAGACTTCATCCAAACACATGCAAAAGACGTCCGCTTCCTGGACATTTAATGGTTTCTCGCTAAATCATTAGACAGAAAATGAAAGGGTAACTTGTGGCAGACGATAAAAATATGAATGACGATCTTTTTGGTGCAGATGAGGATCAAGATCTTGATGCACAAAACGATATGGATGAAGAATACGAAGATGACGAGGTAGAAGAAGACTCTGACGAGTTTGACCCAGAGACTGGGGAAAATCTCATAACGGGAGAAACTTCACACATCATCTCTGATGAGGCTGGTACTCGTCTTGATCTCTCTGACATTCACGGTGGCACTCTTAAGCCAACCGACTTGTCCTCAGAGATGAAGACTTCCTTCCTTGAGTATTCTATGTCCGTTATTGTTGCTCGTGCACTTCCAGATGTTCGAGACGGTCTTAAGCCTGTTCACCGCCGTATTTTGTACGCAATGAGCGAGGCTGGCATTACGCCAAACCGTCCACATAAGAAGTCTGCATGGGCAGTCGGTGAAGTCATGGGTAAGTACCACCCACACGGTGACTCCGCTATTTATGACTCCATGGTCCGTATGTCTCAGGATTTCTCGATGAGACTTCCTCTGATTGATGGTCACGGAAACTTTGGTTCTATCGACGGCGATCCACCAGCAGCAATGCGTTATACCGAGGCACGTCTTACCAGAAGTGCTATGGAGATGCTGGCAGAGCTTAACAAGAACACCGTTGATCTTCAGTCAAACTATGATGAGTCTCTGACAGAGCCTGCAGTTCTTCCTGCTCGTTTCCCAAATCTTTTGGTTAACGGTTCTTCAGGTATTGCAGTTGGTATGGCTACCAACATTCCTCCTCACAACCTTGGTGAGGTAACTAACGCTGTTTGCATGATGATTGAGAACCCTGACGTTACCACTGAGGAGCTCATGACCGTTCTACCTGGTCCTGACTTCCCAACAGGCGGCATCATCATGGGCACTCAGGGCATCAAGGATGCCTATGAGACTGGTCGCGGTTCTATTACCGTCCGCGCAAAGGTTCACGTTGAACAGGTCAAGAGCGGTCGCCAGCGCCTTGTTGTTACCGAGATTCCTTACCAGGTTAACAAGGGCCTTCTCCAGGAGAAGATTGCTCAGGCAGTCAACGAGAAGAAAATTGAAGGCATCTCTGACATGCGCGACGAGTCCAACCGTAAGGGCATGCGTATTGTTTTGGACCTCAAGCGCGATGCTGTTCCACAGGTTGTTCTGAATAACCTGTACAAGAAGACTCAGCTCCAATCCAACTTTGGCATCATTGACCTGGCCTTGGTTGATGGTGTTCCTCGTACCCTTTCTCTTCGCGAGATTCTTCGTCACTACATTGATCACCAGATTGATGTTGTACGCCGTCGTACTGAGTTTGACCTGGATAAGGCTCAGAAGCGCGTCCATATTTTGGAAGGCCTTCTGACCGCAGTTGATAACATCGATGAGATTGTCCACATCATCCGCAGCTCGCAGGATGATGCTGAGGCAAAGAAGCGCATGAACAAGCGTTTTGGCCTGGATGAGATTCAGGGCGAGGCAATCCTTCAGATGCGTCTGCGCCGCCTCACTGGTCTTGCTCGTCAGGATCTTGTTGACGAGATTTCCCAGCTCAGACTTGATATTGCCTACTACGAGGATCTTCTCGCTCATGAGGAAAAGATTCTGGCTGTTATTGCCGATGAGCTCCGAGAGATTTCCAACCGCTATGCTGACAAGCGTCGTACGCAAATCTCTGACCAGGACATTCAGAACCTGGACGTCGAGGATCTTATCGCTGAAGAGGATATGGTTGTTACCGTTACTCACGCAGGTTACGTAAAGCGCGTTCCTGTTGAAATTTATCGTTCTCAGAAGCGCGGAGGCAAGGGTGTTCAGGGTGTCTCACTCAAAGAGAACGATTTTGTTGAGAACCTCTTTGTTGCTTCTACCCACGATTACGTGCTGTTCTTTACCAACCTTGGTAAGGTGTATCGCCTCAAGGTCCACGAGCTTCCTGTTGGCAACAGAACCACTAAGGGTAGCGCCATCATCAACGTCATCGAGACGCTTGCAGAGGGCGAGAAGGTCAAGGCAGTTATTACTACCCGCGACTTCCCAGAAGACAACTATCTGATGTTTGCTACCAAGCAGGGTATGGTTAAGAAGACTGCAATGTCTGAGTACGACCGTACACGCAAGGACGGTCTCATTGCAATTAACCTCAAGGACGGCGACGAGCTGGTTAACGTCCGCCGCGTCCACCCAGGTGACAAGGTTGTTCTGTGCTCCTCTGACGGCAAGGCAATCCTGTTTGACGAGGTTGAGGCAAGAAGCATGGGCCGTGGCACCTCGGGCGTCCGTGGTATTACGCTCAAGGGTGACGCAACTATGCTTGGCATGGAGATTACCAATGGCAATGGCGACCTCTTTGTTATTACCGAGAAGGGCTACGGAAAGCGCACCGCAATTTCTGAGTACCCAGTCCACAAGCGTGGTGGCCAGGGCGTCTTTACCATCACAATGACGGAGAAGAAGGGTAACCTGGTTGCCTGCCGCGTTGTTGGTCCTCAGCACGAGATTATGATCATGTCCGAGGAGGGCGTTGTAATCCGCGTCAAGGCTGGCGACATCTCCAAGCTGGGCCGCTCCACTCAGGGTGTCAAGGTCATGAATCTCTCTGGTAGCGATGTTGTTTCTGCTGTTGCTCGTATGGTTGCCAATAAGAAGAAGGCTCCAAAGCACGCAGAGAACCAAGGTATGCTTGATCTGATGGCCGCTGGCGCTCGTGATGCTGATGAGGCAGAGTCCGTTGACCTTGGAGATGAAGAGGAAGTACTGGACGATTCACTGCTGGATGATGACGAATAAGCATTTCAGCTATACGTAATTTGAAGAGCTCAAGGGGTAATTCCCTTGAGCTCTTTTCGTTTACCGAGAAAATCAGCACGCTAACGGTAGTGATTTTTATATAAAAGATGAGTCAATTGTATAAAAGTAAGCCATAGAGCAGGATTTATGAGAAATCCTCAGGGGAGACGTCCTCAATAAACTGGCGGAATTCCTCAAGCTCTTGGGCCTGAACGTCCTTCTCGACATCAGTAAAGTCTGGAGCAGCAGCAATTTCTAGAACGCTCTCGTCTGCAAAGATGGGAGCGTTTGTTCTTACTGCCAGCGCAATTGCGTCGGATGGGCGAGCATCTACGTAAATATGCTCTCCCTCCTTGGAGATAAGCTCAATTTGCGAGAAAAACGTGGTGCCGCGGACGCCCACAATGCGTACGCTTTTAATATCTGCATCTAGAGAATCAAGAACGGAGCGAAGAAGGTCATGCGTGAGCGGTCTCTGGGTAGACTCTTGATCTATGCCAAGGCTGATAGCAGATGCCTCAATGTTGCCAATCTTGATAGGTAGGCTGAGCGTGGAGACCCCGCGTGGATCATGAAGACGCAGGACAATAACGGAAGAGATAGGACCTCCTCCGACAACAACCGTCTGTATGTCCATGCGCTTTAGTGACACAAATACTCCAAATAGCACGCTATTTATCAATCTTTGGGCAGATAGTCTATGACTCTCTGTTCTGCTTTCATACCCAATTTCAAGAAACTTTAAAACAAAATAAAAAAAGTGTTGACCTACGATGCGTATGGAGGTATTATTTTTCCCTGCGTTGGGCCTGTAGCTCAGTTGGTCAGAGCGT
>CAUSVW010000004.1:0-95599 GCA_963535155.1 uncultured Atopobium sp. | reverse complement strand
TATCGTCCCAGACCTTATTGATCTTGAGGTCAACGCCTGCATAGCTCAGAGCGTGAGTGGAGAGGGTGCGAGTGGAGTGGTTACCAGCAATGTCGTAGTCAAGAACGCTGCTGAATACGCTGCGATTACCGTCGTAGGAAGCGTCAACGTTGTCGGCAACCTTATACGTGACGTCAACAAAGCCGCCGCTATTTGCAGCAAGTGCGTGCGTTGAAGTAAACAGCACCATGTCGGCCTCAGCAGGATTGGTGACTACGGTGTAGTCGCCAGGCTGTGGAGCATGGTTTGCAGTGTAGGTAACACCAGGGTTCAGCTTGATGTACTGGTAAGAGAAGTTGGAAGAAGAACTTACGCCTTCAAGTGCCAGAGGCAGTTGAGTTGCACCTTCTGGATTGATGCCAGCACCGCGGTCTGCAGACTTAGACAGCAATGGAACAAAGAGCTGCGTGGTATTTGCAGTGTTACCGGTGTTATTGCGGACAGCAATGTGAACAGTTGCGGTGTCATCGCGCTGCATAACAGGGGTAGTTGCGCCTGGATTAGCGGAGTCGTACGTGTAATCAGTTACGGTTCCAGAGACGGCATCCTTTACAGAAAGGGTAGATGCAGCGGCAATAGCAGATGCCTGTGCAATGTTGATACCAGGGCGCTCGGAGAGAGAAACCATGGTCTCGCCAGAGTTGACGCTGTTGCCAAACAGGCTGGTGTACTGGGAAGTGTTCCAGTTGCTGCGGTCCCAGTGCTCGGCCTTAATCTGAGCGCCAATCTCCTTGAAGTCTTTGGTGGTAATGCCAACAAAGTCGTTGATGTGGTAGATACCCTTGCCTGCAAGATCAGTGGTGTGGACATCCATGCTCAGAGTCATGTTCTTGCTGGTAAAGTCTGGCTGATACTGGCCGCGAGTCTCGTCGCCAACATCAATGGTGTACTTCCAGACCCTAACTGCAACACCATCCTTATCAAAGGTGCCAACAAACTCAGGAGCGCTGAGCGTGCCGTTAGAAACGGTGAGGTTGCTGTAAGTGAAGCCCTCAGGCATGATGACGTAGAGTACTGGCTCCTGAAGAGGGTTCCAGTCCCAGTTAGCGTCGTCAATGCGACCAGAAATCTTAAAGGTATCGCCGCCGTTAATCTGGGTCTTATCGATGCTACCAACGCCGTTAAGAACCTTAGGCGCGCCGGACTTAGCGGTCAGCGTAACGCCTGTGTCAGGAGTGGTGCCGGTGTTGTAGAGCTTGACGTTAGTGACAACGTCGGCGTTAGTACCCTTCTTCCAAGAGCCGTAAACGCCGTTGGAGATGTAGCTCCAGCCGTAGAACTCGTCAGTGACATGCTTGTTGTTCGGATTCCATGTGTCGAGAAGATCGCTCATTGGCCTAATGCCATCGTATCCGCCAAGAATTGGACCAAGGTCAACCTTGATGGAAGTGATAGAGGTATTGATATCAAGACCAAGGGCAGTGTTGGTGATAAGTGCGGAGACACCAGAGGTACGCAGAATGCTTGGGTCAGCAGTTCCGCTCGTGCCGTCTGATGCGGTCCAGTGGATTGGACCATAAGTCATACCAGCCTTGTAAGGGATGGTGACGCCACGGATGATAGCGGTCTGGTTCTGATCGATGGTCATCTCGAGCGTCTTTGGAGCGGTGTCTGAGGAGAGCTCGTTCTTGATGAGATAGGTGCCAAGACGAACGTTGTAGGTATCGTTTTTCTTGTATGCCCAGTTAGGAGCTGTGTCGACAAGAGCGTGTGTGGTAAGACGCTCTGGGTTAAGACCGTCAATTACGGTAACCGTAAGCGTCGAAGAAGCGTTTGCGGAGGTACGGTTGACGTTTGGAGTGTCATTCCAAACGGACATAGTGAGGTTCTTGATGGTGACGTTAAAGGTTGAGTTGTTAGGTCTGGTGCTTGATGCAGGAACCTTAATCTGTGGCTTAAAGGTTGGGGTGCCTGCGTAAGAGCCTGGCTCGTTCCACTCGACTGTTGCGGTCTTGTTAGTGCCGTCATCGGTAGTAGAGACGATGGTACCTGGGGTGTTGTAGAGGCTGGTCTCGTTGACACCAACAAGCTCCATATCGCTTGGGTAGACAACCTGAACTGTGGTCTTGCTGTTTGCCTCGGTGAGGACCTTAGAGCCTGTGGTAGAAACCTGCAGGGTAGAGGTGGTACCACCCTTAGAGAGAACCTCAGTAGACTGATCAGCCCAGAAACCATAGGTCATGGCGTCAGCTGCAGTAACAGATGAGGTGTGTGGATCAACGTTTTGTGTTGCAGCGGTACTCAAGCTAACACGAATTGCATTTGCGATAACCTGGCTTGCGCTCTGGTTCTCAACAGCGTCGTCAAGCTTGAATTGAATTTCTCCTCTGGAAGAGACCTGGGTAAGGCCGTTATTGGTCATGTAGACCAAATCACCACTGCGGTTCTTCTCGGAACTTGCGCCAGGATAGCCGTAAGGAAGGGTTCCCGTTCCCGTAGGTGTGGTAACCAGGTTAGAGAAGCTGGTGTTTGAGATGCCACCAACGGTAAACGTTGCACCTGGAAGACCTGTGACATAGAGTCCATCTCCAAACCTCACGTTGAGGTAGGTTGGGGAGAACTGCAACGATGCAGGGATTGTGTAGCCAACATTCAAGGCGTAGGTGACTCCCGCCTTCAGAGCAGGAGTTTGACCTGCAAGAAGGTCAGCAACTTGGGCGTGAGTCGACGCATCTTCAATGCTCAGAGCATTGATTTGAAGACCTGTGGTGTCTTCTGCGTAAGCCACGCTAAGGTTGGGCAGCAATGCTGCGACGAATGCAACGGCAGCTAAAAGCAATCCCGCTACAATCCTTGCCTTACTTTTCATAGCACATCCTAACTAGAGCGATACAGAACCAATCACTTTCTTTCTTACTTATTCTTACGACGCTTAGTAATGCCAAGTGAAGTCATTACAGCGGTCATACCAGCGAGAAGTGCAGCAAGAGGCGCTGCAGCAGAAGCATCTCCGGTGTATGGGGTCTTCTGCTTCTTTTTCTTAGATGGCTTAGTTGGAGTAGAAGGAGTCTCTGGAGTCTCATCCTCTGCAACAGTAATGGTTAGCTGGATTGTGTCGTTATCAGTTGCAACGGCGTCCTTACCATCTGGCCACTGGACACCATTCCAGGTGAACGAGAAGACCTTGCGGTTGCCAGCTGCGGAATCAGCAATAGCGCTGAAGGAGCCGGTAACGGTGCCGACAGCGGTGAGCTGGGTGCCTGCAGCAACATTGGAGTCAATGGTGACGCCAGGAATGGTGAGCTTCATCCAGCCATCGTTTGCACTTGCCTCATCAACAATGCGCTCGAGGTCAGAGTACGTTCTAATGGAGGAAGGATCGCTGAGCTCAAAGGTGACGGTAACCGTACGACCGTTGACCTGGACATCGCTGACCTTAAAGCCGCTGCCAAAGTTGGAAGCCTGGATGGTGTTGGCATCAAGGTTGCTTGGAAGTGTCATTCCCTCAGGAACAGTCAGAGTTGCTGTGAACTTGAACTTCAGGTTGCTCAGCGTAATGGTGTCATGGTTGGTATTAGGGTAGGCACGCTCAATGTTGTTCATCTGCTCCTGGATAGAGGAAGCAAGAATTGAACCAGTGAGGTTAAAGGTAGAACCTGCCTTCATAGTGATGACCTGGTCATGCTCGGTATTCTCGTCAGCAAGCATATCAGCAGGAAGGTTCATCTCAATTGGGTTGTTCACAATCAGAGTCTGCTGAATGCCGGTACCACGAGGGTCTCTGCTCGCAGCAATCTGAACGCCGTTCCAAGAAAGTTCGAACTTCTTGGTGACGTTGGTGACGGTGTTCTTTGCAAAAGATTCAAAGGTGCCAGTAAGAGTACCTGTAGCGGTGAGCTCCTGACCATTGGTTACCTGAGTTGAGTCAAGTGTGAGACCATCAATAGTTACGGTAAGAGGTCTTGCAATTTCTGCGGTAGCTGCATCGTCTTTGCCAACTGTCTCGACAGCGTCTTTGAGCTGCTTGTAGTTGGTGTAAGTGCCCTTGAGCTTCAGGGTAACGGTAACTTCCTGACCGTTGACGGAAACGTTTGTAACCTCAAAGAGATCACCAAGGCCAGAGGTGGTTACTGTTGGATTAGCTGGAACAACAACGCCAGCAGGAAGCGTGAGCTTTGCAGTAAAGGTAGAAGTTGTGCCAGAAAGCGTAATCTTGGTTAGGTCGTCGAGGCCGCCAGCAATGCCATTCTCAAAAGCACTCATCTGATTAATGACGGAAGTAGCGTCAATAGCGCCTGTAAGACTGAAGCTCTTATCGTTAGAAACTTCCTTGATCTGAGTGGTGTTGCTCTGAGAGTCACTCCACATATCAGCAGGAAGATCGCTGGTAAGCTCTACTCTCTGGATGGAAGGATCTTCCTTCCACTTGAGGTAATAGGTGACATCGTTGGTGAGCGTTGTTCCACCGTTAATGGTTGCAGGGGAGTTGCCTGCAGCGTCGGTGAACCAGTAGTGATAGTTGTGACCAATAACAATGCCAAAGAAGGTCATTGGCTCATCCGCGTTGTCCAGAATGTGGTTCTCAAAAGTTGCAATATTTGTGTAGGCAGTATTGGTGTTAGTGCTGGTAGGACTTGCAATTCCAGCAGTTGTAGCGCTGAGAGTGTTGCCGCTAAGGTTTTGAAGCAGTGCATTGATATTGGTCTGCTCAGCTACAGTTGGGTGAGTCTTGATAGTTGCAACTTCTCCGCTGTTTGCATCGGTGGTGATGTCAAAGACATTTGGATTCTGCTTAAAGACGCTGTTTGCCGAGAAAGTACCACCATTTGCCGAGAAGGACACGGTAAGGTGCTGCTCTTCCCACTCTGCATACAGATCAACAGTATCAGTACCTGCAGGAACAGCAAGGCTGGAATTAGCCGCTACCTCATCGCCAGCGCCGTTTGCCTGAGTGGTCCAGCGCTTGAAGGTTTTACCTGCAATGTTGAAGTTGCTGTCGCGATTGTTAACGTCAGTGTTAGAAAGAACGTTAACGGTGCGACCAGCGTTTGTAGCAACGCGTTCAATAACGGTAACGCCGTTGCCGTTGTGATACCTGACATAGAGCCAAGCAGTGTTGGCCTTCCAATGTGGATAGACTGTCATGTCAGAGGTGACCTGGGTATCAGCGGTGAACTGGTGCTCGGTACCAGCAGCGTCGGTGTAGTACCAGCCGTCAAACTCCTGACCACTTGCATAAGGATCTGCAGGTAGGGTAGTGGAGCCTTCTGCTACAGAAGAAGCAGTTGCAAGAGAGTTACCGCGCATAGCAAGAGCAGTCTTGTTAGCAGTAGTGCCGTCAGCAAATGTTGGGTTGACGCCGGTAACACCTGGAGTATTGAGGTCAAAAGTAACGGTTGCAGCAGGTGCCCAAACGTGCTTCTGGCCATCGCTTGAAGCGTTAGCAACTGGGTAGGTATAGGTTGCTCCGTTAGCATTAATGAGGCTCAGAGAGTTAGTTGATGGGTCAGCAAGGGTAAAGAGCGAGAGAACCTCATTGCCGTTAGCTGCACCGTTTGTAGGGATAGTGCTACCAAAGCCACTGTTGTAACTTGGTGCGTATTTGAGCAAGTAAGAGCCGCCAACAACGTTGTAGTTCTGACGAGTCTGGCCAGCACCGTTATCAGAGTTCTTGGTAGCAGGGGTTTCTACCAGGCTGTTTCCGGTGAATTGGATGGAACCGTTGGTCTGGGCTCCAAAGAGGGCGCCAGAGTTACGACCATCTCCCTTAATCGTGGAGTTGTTAATGATGACGTCACCAGTGTTGACGTTAAGGCCGCCAGTTCCACCGTTAGTGAAGTTAAGGGTTGAGTTAGTAACGTTTACTGTTCCACCAGCTACACCAACAGAAATGCCAGAAGTTGAGCCAGCATTTGCGTTGATGGTGGAGTTAACAATATTGGAAGTTCCCTGGATGGTCATGCCCGTAGCGCCGTACCATGAAGGGTTAATGGTTAGGGTAGAGTCATTCATGTTGAGCTGGTTGACGTAGAAAGTCTGACCAAAGCCTTCAACGGTAAGGTCTGTGTTCCTAAGGTTGAGGTTGCGAGCGTCATTCCAGGTACGAGCCTGTGAAGTTACTTTGATAGTAGCGTTTTCAAAGGTGACACCAGACTCAAAGAAGTTTGTATTGCTCTTATCGTCTGCGGTGATGGTAACGCTGCTCTTGTTGGTGCTGCCGCTAACGGTTCCGCCAAGAGAAATACCGCGCGAGCCGCTTGCACCTGCGTTGTTTTTAAACACATAGGTACCATCGGTGATGGTTGAGCCATCTTCTGCAGTTAGTGCAGTTTTGAAGCCGGACATGGTAAGGGTACCGGTGCCGGTGAGTGTTGAACCAGGAGAAAGAACCAGTCCATCAATGCTGTTACCCGTGCCGGTAAGAGTTGCGCCTTCAGATTCAATCTTGAGTGTAAGACCAGAAGGAATAGTAACTGTAGAGGTCAAATCAAGGTTGCCCTTGAGGTGAATGGTGTTGATTGAAGAAGTTTCTCCCCACAGCTCCAGCGCTTTCTGGAGAGATTTGAGAGGATCTGAGCTGGAACCCTCGTTAGTATCGTTGCCGTTTGTTCCGTCTACCCAGAGCTCATTTGTGATGTAAGAAAGGCTTCTGGTAACACGGCGAGAAGAACTTTCTGTAGGAGCGGTAGCTTGCTCGGAAGTTTGCTGGTTGGAAGTGGCTTCTGCGTTAGCGGTAGTTTCAGTTGAGGTTTCCGCTGTTGTTTCTGAAGTAGAAGCAGTTGCATCGCTTGTTTGAGTTGCTGAAACTTCTTGCGTCTGAGTTACCTCTTGAGTGCTAGCAATCTCTGCTAATGCTGAAGAAGGAACCAGCGAGAGCGCAAGCACCAAAGACATAGCTGTCTTAGCGCCTTTGCTTGCAAAATTCTTGTCTTTTCTTTCCATACCTACCCCTAACAAATAGTGAATACCCCAACAAAATTTGCAATTAAATCTTGTGCGAAAAGTGACGAATCATGAGAAGCACAATAGAAATAAAAGGTACAAATTTAGAGCATTTTTCGTATAGATAATTATCCATTATTTTGACAGAAATTATTATCTCAACCAGCGATTTTTATAGTTTGAACACATTTCAAAAAACACCTTTATCTCATGTTATATAAATAATTTAATCAAAATATTTGATGCGTTCAGAAATGGCATTTAAATTGCACTATTTTTGACGATTTTCTCGACATTTGTCATAAACGTGCAACGGATAAAAATTGCAAAAGAAATGTATTAAATTTTAAGACAAATGTGAGTTATGCGGAAACCAGATAGTGGAAGCAGATAGTTAACAAATTCATAAAATTTGGAGTTCAAAATTTGTTGGCAAGAGAAGCTCTGTACACTTAGTAAGAGGAAATCAAGAGAGATTACTTCGCGCAAAAAACGTAGGAGACACCTTTTTGAATGTACTGAGTAGGGGACTATGAACTCAAAAATTATTGATGACGCCTTGGACTTTGTGAAGCAGGTCTTCTCCACAGATTTTAGTGGTCACGATTACTTCCACACGCTGCGTGTGTACAAAATGGCTGTAAAAATTGGGCAAGAAGAGGGGGCAAATCAAGAGATTGTTGCCCTTGCTGCGCTTTTGCATGATGTTGATGACATTAAGCTTTCTCCAGAAACGCATGAGCACAAGGATCGAGCTGTAACGTTTCTACGCCAGCATGCTGTTGACGAGGCTACTATCCAGGCCATTTGCACCGCAATTGATGAGGTTTCTTTCTCGGGAACAGACTCGGTTATTCCTTCAACGCTTGAGGGAATGTGCGTTCAGGACGCGGATCGCCTCGATGCGCTTGGAGCTGTTGGTATCGCACGTGCGTTTGCTTATGGAGGAAGTCACGGCCGTGCAATGTATGACCCCGATGAGCCACCAACTCTCAACATGAGCGGCGATGAGTATCACTCACACAAATCAACCTCACTTAACCACTTCTACGAGAAGCTCTTTTTGCTGGCAGACATGATGAATACGCGCAGCGGTAAAGAGCTAGGAAAAGCTCGCGAGAAGTACATGCGGGAGTATGTTGACCAGTTCTTAGGCGAGTGGAACGGTGAACGCTAACCTATAGTTTTTAGCTATATGAATTAGTCAACTATTTGTATTTCACAAGCAAAGCACTGATTGTCATACTGGTTTCTCGTAAGCAGTTCTAAGGGGTCATGATGGCAATCAAAAATGATAAAACTACTCCACATCGCTTTGATGTTGTTGGTAGCTTTCTTCGTCCAGAAAATCTTAAGCAAGCTCGTGTTCAGTTTGAAGCTGGTCAGATTGATGCTCACGAGTTAAAGCAAGTAGAGGACAAAGCTATTACAGAGCTTATCCAAAAGGAGAAGGAGGCAGGCCTCAAAGTCATCACTGACGGTGAGTTTAGGCGTGCAACATGGCACCTCGATTTTATGTGGGCGTTTGAAGGTATTGGTCATGCACCAACCAATACCGGCCTACCTTTCCATGATGAGACTGCAAAGATTGATGACACATTCCTTGTAGGAAAAGTGGAGCTCACCAAAGAGCACCCGTTTATTGAGCACTTCCGCTTTGTCCAGCAGTTTGAGGACGAGACAACTGTTGCCAAGCTTACAATTCCTGCTCCTGCACAGTTTATTGAGCAGTACATTATGCCCATGAATCGTGAGCAGACCGACAAGTACTATGCTAATGACCAGGAACTTCTTGAAGATATTGTTGCTGGCTATGGTGCATTTATTGAGCAGGCATATGCCGCAGGTTGTCGCAATCTTCAGCTTGATGACTGCTCATGGGGCGTACTAGTTGACCCTCGTGCAGAACTCTTCTTTGGTGCTGACCAGGAAGGCCTCAAGAAGATTAAGGCACTGCTCTTGGAGATTAACAACCGCGTCCTTGATGCCGCACCAGCTGATCTGACTATTAACACACACGTTTGTCGTGGCAACTTCCACAGCACTTGGGCTTGCGAGGGTGGCTACGACGATGTAGCTGATGCCCTTCTTGCTCAAGAGCACGTAAACGCATTCTTCTTAGAATTTGATGATCATCGCTCCGGTGGCTTTGAGCCCCTGGCTTCTGTTCCAGCTGGTAAAAAGGTTGTGCTTGGTCTGATCACCACCAAGCACGCCCAGCTGGAAGAGAAAGCCAAGGTTATCGAGCGTATTCATGAGGCAGCACAGTATGTGCCTCTGGAGAACCTCTGTCTTTCTCCTCAGTGTGGCTTTGCTAGCTGCGAGATTGGTAACAAGCTTACCGAAGATGAGCAGTGGGCAAAGATTGCGCTGGTTAAAGAAATTGCAGAAGAGGTTTGGGGTTAAACATCGGCTGGTTTACGGTCTGTTTGCGACTCACTCGCCGTTTACCGAAGAGTTTCTGACCATACGTTCTTCTCGACTCCTGTCCACTAAAATGGACAGGAGTTTTTTATTTGCGCTAGACTTCGGAGGCAGTATGCCAAGCGAGAAGACCCGCTGCTTGCATCTCATTCAGATTTTTGAAGAAGAAACTGATGATGACCATGGTTTAAGTACTCCTCAGCTTATTGAAAAGCTGGCAGAGCGTGGGCTAAGCGTGGAGCGTAAAACGCTTTACGACGACATTAAATCGCTGCAGAATTTTGGTTACGACATTCAGTCTTACCAGCGCCATCCTGTTGAATACGGCCTGGCAACCAGGAAGTTTCAGGCTGAAGAGCTCATGTTGATGGCAGATGCTGTGCAGTCGTCAAAGTTTTTGACAGAACGTAAAGCAAATAATCTGGTGAGTCTTATCGGTGAGCTGGGTGGAAAGTCTACCTCCGACACGCTGAAGAAGCGTATCCATGTTGAGGGTCGTATTAAGTCGCAAAATGAGTCTGTGTTTTATGCTCTTAATGCTATTCAAACAGCTCTTTTGCAGAAGAAAAAGGTCTCATTTAAGTATCGCAAGAAGGGCTTTAAAGATAAGGTTATTGAAGAGCTTCCCGTAAGAGAAGAAACGCCTGTTCAACTTACGTATATCGACGATTTCTACTACCTTATTGTGTGGAATGATAAGCATCAAAACTTTGTCAATTATCGTGTGGATCGCATGTTTAGACTTGAGGTTTCTGATGCTGATGCCACGGTTAACGAACAAATAAAACAGTTTGATATAGACAAGTATCAAGAGCGCGTCTTTGGCATGTACTCGGGTGAGGTTGTTGAGGTCACGCTTCGCGTTAATGAGCGCGTAATGTGCTCGGTGTACGACCGTTTTGGAAAAAACATTATTTTGAACAATCCAAGTTCTGATGGAACTACAGCTGACGTGCATGTTTCTGTAATGGAAGCTCCAACGTTTTATGGTTGGCTTGCAACCTTTGGAACAGATATTGAGTTGGTAGCTCCAAAGAAGACCAGGCAGAAATATCAAGAGTACTTGAGCGGAATTCTTCAGAGCTACCAATCAGAGAAAGAGGATTAGCTAAACCAGGCCAAAACAAGTAGTCTTTCTCGCCCAATTAACGAGCATCAATGACGTAAAGACCTGCTTTAACAAGAAGATGACCATGGTGATCGCTGAGCTGCGTGATCTTGCAAGTAACAATGTTTTGATGTCCGTAGAAGAGCAAAGTACTCCAGAGAGAATTGCTTTCTCTAGGAACAAAGCCCAGCTTGTGGTCATTAGAGTACAGAGCAAGAGCTTCTGGGTCGTAAGGGTTATCACGTTCAGGAACAATGGTTAGATCTGAGCCAAGTTTGAGCTGGTCAAAGACAAGAGGAGCGTCGTAGTAGGGAAGACCGGAAACAACGAAGGAATCAACAAGCTTTGTAGGACTGTACATAAGAGCCTCCTTAGAAGATGTTGAGAATAGAATATGGATTTGTTAAAGAATGAGTGTCCAACAGATTGGACAGTAAAAATAGCTGAAAAACAAAACAGTAAGAGATAGAGACAAATAGTTTCAAAGGGAGTTTGGATGATTACCACTAAGAGATTGTTTCTTATTCCATGGCATGCATCTGATGCTGAAGAGCTCTATGAACTAGCAAAAGATCCAGAGATCGGACCACTTTGTGGCTGGGAACCACACAAGACTCTGGAAGATTCTAAGCAGGTTCTTGCAAATGTATTGTCCGAAAAGTTCTGTTATGCCGTAAAAGACATGAAAACCGGTCATGTAATTGGCTCGATGTCATTGGACTTTAAAGAAATTCCTGATCCAAAAGATTTCTCAAAGCAGTTGCATCAGGCAGAAATTGGCTATTGGATTGGTCGTCCTTATTGGGGACAAGGATTTGCACCTGAAGGCGCTCAAGCTCTTACTACCTATGCATTTGAAGAGCATGGCGTTGACCAGGTGATTATTAGATATCTTGAGCGTAATAAGAGGTCTGCTTCAGTGGCTCAAAAGTGTGGCTTCACAGAAGCAGAAATCTTTACAGACTTGAATAAATATACAGGCAAAGAAGAGCAGTTTGGTATCTCAGTACTCACAAAAGAGGACTGGGAACGTGTTCAAAAATAGCAGTTCTTCTTGCTATTTTGTGTGTTGTTTTTAAATGTTGCATAAGGCAAACTCATATATGCAACGGCAGAACTGCATATAAAGCACCAGAAGCAGTTAGCGGACTAAAGATTTTGCTTGTAAGAAGAGCGAGAGAAGTTTTTATGATGATCAACAAACGCCTCATTGCCCTTATTGAGGAGAGCAAAAAATACATTGGCTTGACCGTGCTTTACCAGTGGATTGCGCTGCTTTCCAATATTGTATTTATGTATTCTCTGGCAAGAATGATACAAGCTCTGTTCTTGGATTATTTTGTCCTCGAAGCGCAGTTGGTGTTTATTGCACTCTGCCTTATTGCTATTGTGATTAGGTGTTTCTGTAAACTTGCTCAGCACAAGACAAGCTTTTACGCAGCTAGAAGGGTTAAAAAGACCCTTCGCGAGAAAATCTATCAGAAGCTTTTAGAGTTTGGTCCCTCGTATAAAAATTCATATGCAACCAGCGAGATTGTTCAGCTGGCAGTTGAAGGCGTTGATCAGCTGGAAACGTATTTTGCTCAGTATCTGCCACAGTTTTTCTACGCAGTTTTGGCTCCGCTCACACTTTTCCTTGTTTTGCTTCTTATTAGTCCGGTAGTTGGCATTGTTTTGCTGGTATTTGTTCCGCTCATCCCCATGACCATCGTTCTTATCCAGAAGTTTGCAAAGAAGCTTTTGTCTAAGTATTGGGGCCAGTATACGCAGCTTGGCGATACGTTTTTGGAAAACCTGCAGGGCCTTACTACAGCAAAGATTTACAAGGCTGACGATTTCAAGCACAAGCAGATGAACGATGAAGCTGAGCATTTTAGGCGCATTACCATGAAGGTCCTGACCATGCAGCTCAACTCCATCACCGTGATGGACGTGGTTGCATTTGGTGGAAGCGCGCTTGGTACAATTCTTGCAATTCAGCAGGTAAATGACCACCTCCTCGTTATGTGGGAAGGCATCTTTGTCATTTTGATTTCGGCTGAGTTCTTCCTGCCTATGCGTCTTTTGGGCAGTTATTTCCACATTGCCATGAACGGTATGGCAGCGTCGGACAAGATCTTTGACCTGCTTGATACGCCTGTTCGAGAGCAGGGTACCAAGACCGTTCCAGCTTCCAGTGATGTCGCTTTGCGCAGCGTTTCTTTCTCCTATGATGGCGAGAAGCCCGTCTTGGTGAATGTTTCTTTTGGAATGCACGCTAACTCTTTGAATGCCCTGGTAGGAGAGTCAGGCTGCGGAAAATCAACAATTGCAGCACTTCTGACCGGAAAACTCCGCTCGTATTCTGGCGATGTTCTGTTTGGAAATACCAGTTTGTCAGACATTTCTGACCAGAATTTGCTTCAAAACGTTACGTATATTGGTCATCAAGCACATCTCTTTATGGGAAGCGTTCGCTCTAACCTTGCCATGGGTAATCCAGAGGCAACTGAAGAACAGCTCTGGCACGCCCTTGAACAGGTCAATCTTGCTGAGTTCGTAAAGTCTTTGGGTGGACTTGACGCGCCAGTTGCCGAGAAGGGCTCCAACTTGTCTGGTGGCCAGCGTCAGAGATTAGCACTGGCCAGAGCCCTGCTTCACAATAGCCAGATGTACATTTTTGATGAAGCTACTTCAAATATTGATGTTGAGAGTGAAGACGTTATTATGCAGCAGGTTCACCAGCTTGCTCAGACAAAGATGGTGCTGGTAATTTCTCACCGCTTAGTAAATGTTAAAAATGCTGATCAGATTGTTGTTATGCAACATGGCAGAGTTGTTGGAAGCGGTACACACCAAGAGTTGCTTGCAACAAATGACGAGTACAAACGAATGACGCAGGCCCAGACCGAGCTTGAGAATTATGTGAAAGGAGTTGAGGCGTAATGAAGACAGAAGTTAAAAACAACGCCACAACTGCACGTACTTCTCGCCGTAGTGCGCTCACTATTATGTTGAGGCTGGTGGGACTGGTGCGCCCTCTGGCCGGCTTTATGATACTTGCAATTTTGATGGGTGTTTTGGGCAATCTTGCCGCCACGTTCATCAGCATTTTTGGAGCGTATGCCCTACTCAGTGCTACGGGTTTTGCCTCATCATCTCCTATGATGTTGCTTTTTGGTGGCATGCTTTTGTTTGCCCTGGTCCGCGGTCTGCTGCGCTATGCCGAGCAGGAGTGCAACCACTTTATTGCGTTTAAACTGCTCGCACTTATTAGAGACCGTGTGTTTACGGCGTTAAGAAAGCTTGCTCCTGCAAAGCTTGAGGTTAAAAATAAGGGCAACCTGATGAGTGTCATTACCTCAGACATTGAGCTGCTTGAGGTTTTCTACGCACACACTATCTCGCCTATTTGCATCGCGGTTGTGTTCTGCGTTGTTATGGTGTGGTTTATTGCAGGTACTACCAACTGGATTTTAGGCGTCATTGCACTCGTTTCTTACCTGGTAGTTGGCGTGGCAATTCCGCTTGCTATGTCTAAGCGCTCCGAGCAAGACTCTGCTGAGGCAAGAGATCTTGCTGGTAACCTTTCTACGGCTACCCTTGATAACCTGCGTGGTCTTGACGAGATTCTGCAATACAACACCGGTGCACAGATGATTGAGGAAACAAGTCAGTTAGCTGACCAGTTAAGTGACAGACAACAGGCAGTTAAGAAGGCATTTGGTGTCAACGATGCGGTCACCTCAACGGTCATTCTTGCCGCAACGCTAGTCATGTTCTTTAGTTCGTTCTATCTGGCTTATAACCAGCAGATTCTTATGAACGAAGCCTTTATTGTCACCATTGCATTGATGAGCTCGTTTGGCCCTGTTGTTGCTTTGGCGGCACTTGGTACAACGCTTACCAGTACGTTTGCTGCAGGCAATCGCGTTCTAGATATTCTGGACGAGAAACCCCTGGTTGAAGATGTAGAGGGTCAAAAAGATATCTCCTATGAGGGTGTTCGTGTTTCTCAGCTTTCATTTGCGTACGATGACGAGCAGATTTTGGACAACATCTCCGTTGATGTTCCTACCGATAAGATTGTGGGAATTGTAGGAAAGAGCGGCTCAGGCAAGTCTACGCTGCTTAAACTTTTGATGCGTTTCTGGCCAGCAACACCTGATGCTATTGTGATTTCTGGAACTCCTTTGGAGCAGATTAATACCTCTAACCTGCGAGATCTTGAGAGCTATATGACGCAGGATACGCATCTGTATCACGATTTCATTAAGAACAATCTCCGCATTGCAAAGCTTGACGCAACAGATGAAGAGATTATTGAGGCATGCAAGAAGGCTTCAATTCACGAGTATATTTCTACGCTGCCTCAGGGCTACGATACGCCTGTTGCAGAGCTTGGTGACTCGCTTTCTGGTGGAGAACGCCAGCGTATTGGCCTTGCTCGCGCTTTCCTGCATGACGCACCGCTCATGTTGCTTGACGAGCCAACCAGTAACCTGGACAGCCTAAATGAGGCCATCATCTTGCGCTCACTTGATAAAGAGACTGAGCATAAATCTGTGGTTCTTGTCTCTCACAGGGCTTCTACCATGGGAATTGCAGATGTTGTTTACACCGTTGATGGGGGACGTGTGAGCTAATGACGCCTGAAGAAATTGAACGAAAGCGCCAAAAAGAAAAGGATCTCTTCTCGCTTATGATTCGCTTCTATTGCGAGAAGCACCACCACACCAAAGCTCATGAGCCTCTGTGCGAAGAGTGCGCTGAGCTAGAGAAATACGCACATACGCGTGTAGATCGCTGTTCTCATATTGAGACAAAGACGTTTTGCTCAAAATGCATATCGCATTGCTACAACAAAGAGATGCGAGCTCGAGTCAAAGAGGTCATGAAATCTTCGGGTCCACGACTTTTACTGCACCACCCAATTCTTGTGATTAAGCACGCGCTTTAGTAACGCAGTCCTGGTTGGCCTTGTACACCTTCGACATCTGCGATTTTCTCGCCATTTCACGGTCTTCTCGCCAAAAGTGAGAAGACCGCATTTTTTTGAATCTTTTTCATTTGAAACATAACTGTTAACTCTGAGAATTACGTATTTTTGTCGCGGCACGCTAGGGTTACAGTGACCTCTCGCTTTACAGAAGGAGGTACTGCGTTGATTAAATCTAAGAAAGCGTCATTTATTTTCAAGTTGTTTATTGCTGTGATTGGCACCTTTGTGCTGTGTGATTCTGCGGGCGTCTTCCGAATGAACTTCCGCGTTTCTTTCTTGTATTACTTCACTAACATCTCTAACCTGCTGCTTGTTGCCTATTATTGGGGCGCACTGTTCCAAGCTTACAAGCATCCCGAGACCGCTCAGAAGCCATGGATGCCAACGGTCAAACACACGCTTATGCTGGGTATTACCGTAACTGGTCTGGTAGCTTATTTCCTGCTTGATCACGGCGAGGTTTTTGTTAACGGCGTCTTTAAGTTCAACAATTTTATTCTGCATGATGTGATTCCTATCTGCGCTGTTTTGGACTGGCTGCTCTTTGACGAGAAACCAACTATGAGCTTCAAAGAGCCTCTGATCTGGCCTTTGTATCCACTCACGTATTTTGCATACATCATCGTCTTGGTCCTTGGTTTTGGCGTGCAGATTAAAGAGAAGTCTCGCTGGCCTTATGGGTTTATGGACTTTGATAAGCTAGGAGTCCCAACAGTTGCTTTGACCATTGTGATCCTGGTTGTTGTCTTTGTTGCCTTGGGTTACCTCTACGTCGTCATTGATAAAAAACTTGGCGAGAAGATCAAGAAGGCTGCAAACTAATCTTAGTAAGGTTAAAAGCTGGGATGACCGCAAGGTTAAACCTAACGTATTGAGGAGAAAAACCTCAATTGATTGCAAGGCGCCTGACATTTGTCGGGCGCTTTTTATGCCGTTTACGGAAGTACATTTGGAACGCGGCGTGTGTGCTGGTAGAATATTAAAAAGTTGATGAAGGAGGTACTATGTCACTGTATCGTCATCTACGTTCTAGTTTGGGTTCAGCCCAAAAAATTGCGCTTGCTGCCAGCAGTTTTGTCATGACAATTGCGCTACCCGTTATCGCATTAGCTGATGTTATTGATACGCCAAGAATCGGTAGATCATCTAGCTTCTTAGCCATGGCTGCAGTTTCTACTCTTGTGGCAGTAATTGGCTTCATTATAATCATAAGGCGTCGCAGGTAAAACCTTGTCCACAACACAGCAGATTCTTCCCAAAAAAGAAGTCACTACATTTGCGTATGCACTTTGTCACTTTGTAGTTGACTTTGCTTGTGTTTCTTCGATGCTCTGCGCGGTAAGCCGAGTGTTGGGAGAGTCTGGCCAGGGTTCGATGGAAGTTGTTGCGCTCAGTATTTTACTGTATGACATAGTTGCCTTTACCCTGCAGCTCCCTATAGGCATTGCGCTGGATCAGCTGGATAAGAACTCCCATGCCGCCTTGCTTTCGTATGCTTTAGTGGGCGCTGGAGTTATTCTTTCGCTGGTCCCTATAGCCCTTCTTGAGTGGCCTGCAATTCTTTTGCTTGCGATTGGAAACGCGCTCTTCCATAGTGCAGGCGGACTGAGCGTCCTTAATATCTCGCAAAAACATGCAGGACCTTCGGGAATCTTTATTGCAACTGGTGCAATTGGAGTCTTTTTAGGTACACAAAGTGCCCAAATGGGAAGACTTCAGATTGCGTTTTCCCTGCTTGTGCTGTTGTTCTTATGCGCGCTTATCACGCTTGTAGTGCAAAAGGTTAACAAGAAGTACTGGAACGTGCATAACGTTTCGTTTGATATTCCTAGGCTTTCGTCCAATACATTGCTTGCGATTGCACTGCTGAGCTTTGTGGTGGCGCTGAGAAGCTATGTCGGCATGGTTATGGCATTTCCTTGGAAGAGTGAGATGCTCTTACTGGTGTTAAGCATCCTTGGCGTATTTGCAGGTAAAGCGCTTGGTGGAGTGGTTGCTGATCGTATTGGCTTCAGGACTACAGCTATCTTTTCGCTCATTGTTGCAGCCACCTTGTTTGTGCCCTCATGGGAGATACCGGTTATGGGCCTTCTGGGTGTATTTTTCTTCAACTTTACTATGTCCATTACGTTGGCATCTCTGGTAAATATCTTGCCTAACGCAAAAGGCACCGCGTTTGGACTGGCCAGTTTCTCACTAGCTGTAGGTGCGTTGCCTGCGCTCGCAGGATTCCGTATTGAACATCCTGCGATGCTCTCTGGTATCAGTTTGGTCTCGGCACTTGCGTTGGGCGTAGGTCTTACGTTAGTCAAAGATTCCGTGGCTACAGGGCCATTTGGACATGAGCGCATGCTTCAAGCAGCACAGGTTGCTAAGACTGCAGAGGAAGATAATCTAATCGCAGAGCTATCTGATCAGGTTGATGAGCTTGCGGTTGAAGATGAGTGTGTTGCTGAAGACTATCTTGTTGCTGAAGACAAACAAGTAGAAGACTAATGACATGGACGACCAAATATTTTTGTTGCCGTATTTGATAACCATTATTCCGATATTTGCGTTTTGTCTGATTCTGACTATTACTGTTGAGCTTATTGTCGCAAAATCGCTGGGTGTTAAAGACAATCAAGCACTGTTGATTGTTGTTGCTGCTCAAGCGCTTACTAATCCAATTGCTGTTTTTATTACAAGCGCCCTTGTTGATGTGGTTGCTAACGACGTTCAGTACTGGGCGTGCGTTATAGCTGTTGAGCTGGTTGTTATTGCTGTTGAAGGTCTCATTTACAAGGTAAAAAGAGTAAGCAACACCCCCTGGACTCTTTCAATCTTGACCAACCTTGCGTCAGTATCCGTAGGTATTCTCGTTCAAACACTTATATAAAAATTTAGCGAGAAACCCTTTGAATAGGAGGGGTTTCTCGCCAAATCTGGGTGATTATTTAAGTTGAAGCCTTAATGAACCATTGCGATAAGAAGAGCTCCGACCATAAGACCAATGGATGTTCTGAGAGCCGCTGAGGCTTGCCTGTGCAAGAGCTTTTGCGCGCGGGTTGCGTGCGTGAGCTGGGCTTGTGTGGTGTTGAGCATGTGTATTGGTCCTCCTTTCTTAGTTCTTGTCTAGTATATGCCTAAAAGTAAGCTTTGGTAAACTCTTTAGTATAAAAATGATACAAAAAACCACGCCGAGGGTGAGTCCAATCATTCCTCCAGAAGAGGCGTCTAAGTAATAACTACCTGTTATTCCAATCAAAACGCTAATCGTGGCAATAAGTGGAGAAATCCAGAGCATATGCCGCATCTGATTGGTAAGAAGCCTTGCGCAGGCACCCGGAACAATAAGCAGCGAGACTGACAAAATGACGCCAACTGCCTGGAGCGATATGACAATTGCGAGGGCTAGGGCAACAAGCAAGAATGAAGTGAGTGTTTTAGTAGAAAGACCGATTGCTTGAACCTGCGTGGGATCAAATGAAAGCAAGGTCAGATCCTTGTTTTTAAGGATGAGCAGGATTGCAATAGGCAGGCCAATACAAAGAACTTGCAGCATGTCGGGAGTAGTGACCCCCAAAAGGTTTCCAAAGAGTATGTGTGAGAGGTTAATTTGGCTTGGAACCTTGGATATGAGAACTGTTCCTAACGCAAAAAACGTTGTAAATACAATACCGATAGCAGTATCGGGGCGCACAATTTGGCTCTTTTTGACTTGTCCGACCAACACCACGGTAATGAGAGCAAACACAAGTGCTCCTACCAGATAGGGAAGCCCCAGCAAGTGAGCAATGACCACGCCTGGAAGAATAGAATGCGAGATAGCGTCGCCCATAAGCGACCATCCCATGTGTGTGATCCAGCAGCTCAAAAGCCCGCAGACTATGGCGGTTGCAATTCCGGTGATGAGGGCTCGCTGCATGAATGCGTATTGGAGAATGTCTACCTCAGGCATGGAGCACCTCCTCAATGTGGGTATCTTCGGAAATACCAAGGTTCTGCAGGAGGGCATCTCCAGAAAGAATTTCTTTTGAAGAGCCCTGTCCGGTTATGGTTTTATTGATGACCAGGCAGAGCGGGAATTTTTGCTGGGCCAAATTGATGTCGTGAATTGAAACGAGCAATGTTTTGCCTTCTTTACTGAGGTTATTGAGCTGTTCAGTGATGATGGCCTCAGAGCGAGCGTCTACTCCCGCAAACGGCTCGTCGAGAAATACTAGCTCAGCAGCTTGCGCTATTCCGCGTGCCACAAAAACACGTTTTCTTTGTCCGCCTGAGAGTTGGGCAAGTGGACGATCTGCAAGGTCGGCCAGGTTAACGCGTTCAAGTGCCTGGGCAACCAGCTCTTTGTCCTGAGCGGAAGGTATGCGCATCCAACCCTGATGAACATATCTTCCCTGCATAACAACGTCTTTTACGAGCAGCGGAAACGTTGCGTCAATTGCCTCCGTTTGAGGGACGTAAGCGACTTTTCCCTGCTTGCGGGCCTGTGAAAGAGGTTGCTGACCCCAAGTAAGTGACCCCTCCCATGCGATGGTGTCCATCAGTGCTTTGAAGAGCGTAGATTTACCGGCACCATTGACGCCAACAAGTGCGCAAAGATCTCCTGTTGAAAGCGAGAAATTCACGTCATAAATGATGGGTTTCTCGCGGTCTTTTTTCTCGTACCAGGCGCAAAGTTGCGAAACACAAAGATTCATCGAACAATTACCTTCCCATGAGACCAGATACGATTGCGTCTGCGTCGTGTTGCAGCAGGTCAAGATAGGTGGGCACGGGGCCGTCGGCTTCCGAGAGGGAGTCTACGTACAATATGTTTTTCTCGTCAGTTTTGAGGGTGGCGCCCGTTTCATCGGCAACCTGCTGCATTGCCTTGGGGCTAACCGTAGACTCGCAGAACACCGCAGGAATTTGCTGGGCTTTTACGGTCTCAACGACCTTTGCGATCTGCTGCGGAGTGCCTTCATCAGCGGAGTTAACGGCCCAAAGGTAGAGCTCCTTCATATTGGTGTCGCGGCACAGGTACGAGAACGCTCCCTCGCAGGTCACCAGTGTGCGCTGGTTTTCCGGCAGTGAGCTGAGCTCCTCGATCAGATGAGAGGAGATGTTGTCGAGTTCCTTTTTGTATGCGTTGCCGTTGGCCTGGAAGTCCTTGGCGTGGTCAGGGACAAGGTTGCTGAGCGCGCGGACGATATTCTCGACGTAGATCTTGCCGTTTGTGGGCGACATCCACGCGTGTGGGTTGGCTTGGCCCTGGTAGTCGCCCTCGGCGATGGGGATGGCGGTGATGCCTTCGCTGAGGTCGGCGCGCTGAGCAGGCGAGTCGTCGACGAAGCGCTCAAACCAGCGCTCAAGCCCCAGGCCGTTGTTGAGGATGAGCTGGGCTTTCTGCGCGCGCTTGAGGTCGTCGGGCGTAGGCTCGTAGTCGTGGATCTCGGCGCCGGCCTTGGTGATGGACTCTACCTGGCAGAACTCTCCCGCAACGCGAGAAGCCATGTCTTGGATGACGGTGAAAGTGGTCAAGACAAGGGGAGCCGAGGAGTTTGGATTTTGCGCGGTGCTTGAGCTGGTAGCAGAATCGCGTGGGCCACACGCGGCGAGAGAAGCGATGGCTGCTGCGGAGCTTGCGCTGAGCAAGGTCAGCGCTGACCTGCGGGTTAGGTGAGGGTTGCGGGTAGCGTGCGGGCGCGGATCGACGTGCGGGCACAAGTTTGCAGCTGCCGAGTTATGTATGCAGTGATGTTTCATAGCGACTTCCTTCATAAATTCAGGGCTAGGCTACAGAATTGACAGCTACAGAGCTGGTAGCTCGGAGCTGATAGTGCGAGTCTTCGGCTATAGAGCTGTGGACTGTAGAGTTGGGAGCCCAACGGGTTTCTCGCCATATTGTATTCCTAAAAGTTAGCTATGTCTAACTTTTGAGATTTTTGAGGAAAGAAAAAGACTTCAGTTTGCAGACAAATGTCCAAAAGATTGAACGTGAAATTTAATGTGTCATTTATGTCACATTTTAAGCAAATTATTTTCTTTTAACGCATTGACCATAGGATTTGTGGTTAAAAAATATTTTTTGTATAGAAAATTATGTGAATATGGCTAGAATTTATTTGTTTTCCAATGGTTAGTGCTCATGAAAAAAGGAGAGAGAGTATGGCATTCGATTTTACAGGTAAGTTGGTTCTGGTTACAGGCGGAAGCGCTGGTATTGGCGCTGAGATCTCCAAGGGTATTGTTGCTGGAGGTGGACACGTAATCGTTTGCTCTCGTCACGAGGACACTGGTCGCAAGTTTGTCGAGGAGCTTGGCGAGGGTAACTTCTTCTACACAATGGACATTGCAGACGCAGAGGGCGTTAAGAAGACCGTTGCTCAGATTCTTGAGGAGTGCGGCGACGTCAACGTTCTTATCAACTGTGCTGGTCGCATCAGCTCCGTTCCTTTTACCGAGGTTGACGACAAAGAGTGGAACAACACCATCAACACCAACCTCACTGGTACCTACAACGTAACTCACGCTCTCTGGCAGCACTTCATCGACCGTGGCGGCGCTCGTATTGTTAACGTTTCTTCCGTCGCAGGCAAGATTGGCGGCGGCCTCCTTGGTACCGTTGCTTATGCATCTTCCAAGGCTGGTATGAACGGCTTTACCAAGGCTATCGCTAAAGAGGGCGGCAAGTACGGCATTTCTTGTAACGCAGTTTGCCCATCTTTCACCATTACAGATATGACCACTGCACTCTCCAATGATGAGGAGAAGTACAAGAAGGTCGTAGGCATTATTCCTCTTGGCCGTCCTGCACAGGCATCTGAGCCTGCACAGATGGTACTGTTCTTTGCTTCCGACGCTGCAAGCTTCGTCAACGGTGAGGTTGGCGACTGCGACGGCGGCATCGTAATGGACTAGGTGATTGTTGATGGCTACAAAAGAACTAATTTCTATTCAGCACCCATTTAAGGCACTGGGCCGCATCCCAGGTGCAAACATTCTGATTCCTCTGCTACTTGGTGTTTTTATGAACACATTTTTCCCAGAGGTATTCCCAACGCTCGGTAGCTTTACCGCAGCAATGACCGTTAAGGGTACTGCTGCTCTTGTCGGCGCTTTCATGCTGTGCGTTGGCGCAACTATTTCGTTCAAGAGCGCACCAAAGGCTGCACTTCGCGGCGCAATCATCATCATTTCTAAGGTTGTATTCTGCGTTGCTCTTGGTCTTGCTGTTCTGTTCTTCCTGAACGACAACCTGCTTGGTCTTTCTTCTATGGTTATCCTTGCTGCTTGCTCTGGTGCAAACAACTCCATGTACGCAGGTCTGATGGCCGACTACGGTAACGAGTATGAGCAGGGTGCAGTTGCAATTACTACGCTGGTTGTTGGCCCTCCAGTTACCATGCTTGCTCTTGGTGCAACTGGCCAGTCGCCAATCAACTGGTCTTTGCTTGGCGCAGTTCTGCCAATTATTATTGGTATTCTGCTTGGCAACTTCTTCCCATCCATGAAGAAGATGCTCACAAGCGCTCTGCCAGCAATTATTGTTATGACCTTCTTTGCTATGGGCACAACCATGAAGTTTGATTCCCTCATCATGGCTGGTCCTGCAGGTATTCTGCTTGGCGTTATCTGCTCCGTTTGCGGTGGCTTTATCAACTACTTTGTTGATCGCGCAACTGGCGGAACTGGTATTGCTGGTGTTGCTATTTCTTCCTGCGCAGGTGCAAATGCACTTACACCTGCTGCTATGGCAGAGGCTAACCCAGCTCTGTATGGCGGAGCTGCTCTTGCAACAGCAAACGCACAGGTAGCAGCTGCAGTTATCGTTACTGCAATCCTGACTCCTTTGATTACTGGTTACGTTGCTGAGCACTTTGCTAAGAAAGACAACGCTTCCGAGGAAGTTGTTGAGGCTGCTTAATCGCTCTTAAAGTTTCAAGTTCAAAATCCCAGCACCTTCGGGTGCTGGGATTTTTTGTGCCTTGCGTGCCGTTAGTTTCTTGTAGAGACGCTCAAAGAAGGTTGATAAACGACTGATAAGTAGGCAGCGGATGCCTCAGATTCTTCGGAAAACGCTCGAATAAGTCTCCAAGTGGTAAAAAATCCGTTTAGTTGGGGTTTTCATTTTTCTGCATACAACGTTTGCCCAGATAAAAGTTTTTAGTGCGGTAAAAAATCGTCTTAACTGGGGATAAATCGGCTAATTTTCAATTTTCATCCCCAACTAAACGGGTTTTTTACCTTTTTAGGCACATAATTTAAAGCTCAAAAATTATGTATTCATAGAATTGAATATAATAATCTGATTATGCAAAAAGGGTCAGAACGGAACGTTCTGACCCTTTGCTTTGTGACTAAAAAGACTGCAGTTTGCTGTTTTGTAAACGACACCTACTTAATCAGGACATTTCCCTCATAGCTGTCATGGACGTCCTGAGGTGTAACACCCATGTGCTTCTTATAGAGCCTGCTGAAGTAGAACGGATCATTGTAACCAACCGCCTCGGAGGTCTCGCGTACAGAAAGACCAGATTGAAGCAGCTGCTGAGCATGGTCAAGACGCTTTGCAATGATGAACGTCATTGGGCGAACGCCAAATGTTTGAACAAAATTGTTAGAGAAGCGCTGAGTACTCATTCCACAGCGTTTAGCCAGACCAGGAATGGTAATTGGATCTGCAAAGTGGAGCTCGATGTACGTGCGAGCCTCGGCCATGCTCTCCTGGACTTTTTGGCTGTTGGTGAGCAGGAACATTGATTTGATGAGCTCGGTTCCGTTGACAATTTGCGCGACACGGTTGTCCAGCGATGGGGTAGTGTTAAGTTTTTCCAGGTCAAGTGTCTTATCAAGAATACGATCGAATCCCTGAGGATCAAATGCGTATGCATTGAAGATTGGGCTGCTGGTATCTCCCTGAACGCCATCATAGTAGATGTTTATATGGTCAAACGAGCGACCGTATAGTGTGCGATACGTTACGGTTTGACCTGCAGGAGCGTGGACAACTGTGGTTCCTTCACAGATAAATTCTTTTCCGCCAATAGTAATCTCAGCTGATCCAAATACAGGAATGATGAAAACAGAGTGAGCAAGCGAAAAAGTAACTTGGGAGTCAGCAATCTTCTGCTGGCGGTTGATCGAAAACACACTATACGTCTGCCGCGAATAGGTCTCTTTTAGCTCCTGCAGATTTGCCTGCATAGAATCTCCTCATTTCAAAAGCGCTCTAATGCGCCGAATATTAAAAATAACATGGAGAGTATTTTAGCCAGCAGAACTGCGATTGCAACCCCAAAATCAAATAAAATGCCATTTCAGGGGTTAAATTTTGATTAACGAGAAAGACAATTGCCTACGTAACTTTTAAAGAATGATTTTAAAAAGAACAATTTATGTATAAATTTTGTCCATGTAAATTAAAGATATTCCATTTTGTTTATTTGCTTTAAACTGCCGATAAATAGCGTTTTTTGATACCATAAATTAGTTATGCACAAATGGATACTTCAGGTTAACTTTAGATACTGCAGACTTCATTTAGATGCCGTAGCTTTCTTTAAGTTTGCCTCGGATTTCATTGGTTTTTGCAGGTTTTAGGTCTTAGGTTTTATTGGCTTCTGTAGAGTTTTTTCGTTGAAGGTTTGTATATGGAGCAGCTCGCACACGTTTTTTCACTTATCGTTCAACCCGCATACGACTTGACCGGCAGTTGGTGGGCGGCAATCTTCCTTTTTACCCTTGCAACTAAAATTATCCTGATGCCTCTGGCGCTTTGGACGCAGCAAAATTCCATTGTTATGGTGCGCCTTATGCCCGAGACTTTCCGCTTGAAGACACGTTACTTCGGCGACAGAGAGACCATCGAGGAGCGCTCCAACGAGCTCAACAAAAAGGCAGGTTATCACCCGCTGCTGAGCCTTATTCCTTTGGCTATCCAGGTAGTCATTCTGTTTGGTCTGGTAGACGTCATCCATGGCATCACTGATTCCGGCGCTCCGGGTACAGAGTTTTTGGGCATGACCCCAATCATTGATGGTGGTATCACCTGGATTATGCCTCTCGCAGCAGCTCTGTCCTCGGTTGCTCTTGGCCTTGCATCCAACAAGCTGAATCCACTCCAGAGCGAGCAGTCTCGTGCCGAGAAGAACACCACAAACGGCCTCTCTATTGCAATGTCGCTTGTACTTGCGGTTTACGTTGTTTGCGGCATGGCATTCTACTGGGTTTGCTCAAACCTTCTCTCAATCCTGGTTCAGATTGTCTGCAACATTATCATTGACCCTCGTAAACAGGTTGACTATGACGATCTCAACGCTGCTCGCGACGAGTTTGAGGCAATGGACGCAGCAACTAAGTCCACTCACAAGTGGTTCCAGCGCGATCCTCATGCTGCTCGCGAAAAAGAGGACTACAAGCGCTTCTTTGACACCATCGGCAAGCACTTGGTTTTCTATTCTGAGTCAAGCGGCTTCTACAAATACTTCCAGGGCGCCATTGAGTGGCTGCTGGCAAACTCTGACATCCGCATCCACTACGTTACCTCTGACCCTAACGACCAGGTCTTTGAGCTGGCAAAACAGCAGCCTCGCCTGATTCCTTATTACTTGGGCCAGCGTCGCCTCATCACGCTCTTCATGAAGCTCGACGCCGACGTTGTGGTTACCTCCCTCGGTGACCTGGAGAGCTCTTACATGAAGCGCTCCTACGTGCGCAAAGACGCTGAGTACATGTATATGTGCCACCACATGACCTCTATGACAGTCACCTCGACGCGCAACGAGTACACCTACTACGACGACGTCCTCTGCGTTGGCCCTCATCAGCAGCACGATCTTGAGCTGGTCGAGAAGTACTACGGCACGCCATCCAAGAGAAAGCCTGCTATTGGCTACGATCTTCTCGACAGGTCAATCCAGAACTACCAGAAGCAGAATCTGGGCCAGCGTAAACCTGGCGAGAAACCCCTGTTACTGATTGGTCCTTCGTGGCAGTACGACAACTTGATGGATAGCTGCCTTGACGGCCTGCTTGAGCAGCTCATGGGCCGCGGCTGGCGTATTGTGGTTCGCCCACACCCAGAGTATTTGAAGCGTTATCCTGCCCGTATGGAGGAGATTCTTGCTCGCTATGCTGACGCGGATCTAGAGGAACTCTCCTTTGAGACTGACTTCAGCTCTAACACTTCGGTTCTCTCGGCTGACCTGCTGTTTACTGACTGGTCGAGTGTTGCCGAGGAGTTCTCGTTTACCACGCTCAAGCCGTCGGTCTTCATTGATACTGCAATGAAGGAGAATAACCCTGACTGGAGCAAGATTCATTCTGATCCATGCGACATTACGCTGAGAAATGAGATTGGCCGCAGTTTTGATCCTAAGGACCTCTCGGGCCTGGGTGATGCGGTTGCGCAGATGCTTGAAGAGACCGACAGCTGGTCGCACAAGATTGAAGAGATTCGCAACAACATGATCTTCAACCTGGGTCACGGCGGAGAAGCCGCAGGTAAGTTCATCCTCGAGCGCGTTTTGGCTCACCAGGAGGAGGACGCTGCTGAGGTTGCAGACGACGCTACTACCAAGAAGAACGCTGCTGCGGACGCTGCAGACGACGCTGAGAAAAGCGACGCCGTCAGCTCCACTAAAGACGCCACAAAGACAACTGATGAGGACGGTGTTTCTCGTGACTAAAACAACAACTTCTACCATGAGAAACTCTTGCAGCTCCGCTATTCAAAGCCGCGCGCCCTTCCTTCATGGAGCGTTTTTTGTCGCAGTACTGACGTTTGCGTGGTGGGCTCTTCTGCCTGCAATAGCACAGGCTTACGTTGACCCATCGGTTATGACCTACACCATCCAGGCGCTGGCAGCAGTTGTAGTTGCACTCTCTGCGGTCCTTGGCGTTGCGTTTAGGCGCTCTCGTAAGGTGCTCTTCCGTCTGCTTAAGATTGATGAGAACGCCAATAAGATTGTCGAAGGCAAAGTTCTCAAGGTTGACGCCAAAGGTGCAGAAGCTGCAGACGTTCAGATGAAAGAAATCCTTGCAGCAGAGGCTGTTCGTCTCAAAGAACAAAAAGAGGGCACCCTCAAACCTAAGGGTCGCATTGGTGTTGCATTTCTTGTTTCTTTCTTTACTGTCTTTACCATCTTGGTCGTAGCCCCACTTGAGCTGGTGGCAAGCAATGCGCGAGACCTTTCTTTCAACCTCAACGATGTCGCAGGTCCCGTTATTATTGCGGGCCTTATCCTTACGATTATTCTTACAGTGCTTCTATCGCTCCTGCGTAAGCGTGTGTTTAACGTTGCCGTTGCATTTGTAGGTGCCGTCGGTGTGGCATCATACGTTCAGGCAGTATTCTTGAACGGTGGTATGCCACTTGCAGATGGTCATGAGGTTATTTGGTCCAACTTTACAACCCAAATGATTGTCTCTGGCCTCATCTGGCTGGCAATCATTGCAGCTGCAGTGACCTTCTCGCTCCTAAAAGCACGTCAGCTTAGAACAGGTCTTCTGGTAACCGCAACCGCTCTTGTCGTTGTCCAGACAGTGGGCGTTGCAAGTCTCTGGGGTCCTGCAATCGCAGCGTCGATAGATGCTCATGCCGAAAACCAGCAGGTTATCGCAACGCGCGAGGGCCTCTACAGCGTTTCCTCCAAGAAGAACGTCGTGGTGTTTGTCCTGGATACTACCGATACTGCCTTTGTTCAGAGACTCTACGATGAACGTCCAGAGACATTTTCCGGTTTAACAGGATTTACGTGGTATAGAAACTCTGTTGGTTCTATGATTCCTACTCGATATGGTGTGCCATCGCTGCTTTTTGGAACACGTCCTCAGCCTGGCGAGAATTTCAACGATTTTGTTTATAACTGGGCACAGAGTGATCAGTATCTCAGGGATATCCAGAATGCTGGATTTGAGGCTGGTCTGTACACCGACCAGCTCAATTACAACCGTTATAGAGGAACAGCTCAGAAATATTCCGTTAACTACCATCCACCTGTTGGTAGGGGACTTGATAATCAGCTGGATGTTTTTGGTGCACTGCGCATTCTCTATAAGACGGCGTTCTGCAGGGACATGCCTTGGGTGTTTAAGCCTCGATTCTGGTATTATACCGAGGATCTTAATATGCGCATGCGCAAGTCAGTCAACATGGACGAAGTTGACCTTTCTTCGCAGCCATACACCGAGGATGACCTCAAGTATTACCAGGAGCTTCAACACTACGGACTCTCGATTGACAATACTGGTCAGAACGGTTCATTCCGATTCATTCATCTGTTTGGATCGCATCCACCTTACACGCTTGATCGCAACGTTGAGCGCACTGAAGATCCAAGCAAGCAAAACGTTGACGAGCAAACCATCGCGGCTTACAGAATTGTTGAAGCCTACATTGCTGAGCTTAAGCGTCTTGGTGTGTATGAAAACACGTCTTTCATCATTACCGCAGATCATGGTGACTGGTACTTGACGGGCAGCGATATTCAGACACCTTCTGCTCCAGTCATTATGTATAAACCAGCTGGTCAGACCGCTGAAGAGGCGGCTCAGCCTATGCAGATTTCTGACGCACCTGTCTGGCACTACGACATTTTGGCGCAGACGCTGAAGGACATGGGCGTTGACCAGCAGACGCTTTCTAACTACACCACGCCGCTTGATGAGGTCCACGAGGGAGACGTTCGTCCTCGTTACTACATCGAGACCATTTCAAATGGCAAGCGAGACATCTTTGTCAGGGAGTTTGTCATCAATGGCAATGCTAATGACATGAAAGACTGGAGTCTTACGGGCAACGAATGGCCTGTTGAACCATGGCATGACTAAGTTAGGTGTCCGGTAATCTGCCTGCTGGCGAGAAACCCGGTGCGCTTGACGAGAAACATGGTGTGCCTGCCGTCGAGAAATCCAACTACAAGAAAAGCCGCGTCCACACGACGCGGCTTTTTTGGTGACCAGTTATGTGAGCTGTTCTGCGAAGAGAGCTTACCTGTGAGCTGGGACTACTGTGGCATAATCCATGCAGGTAGACCATCAGAGAAGATGCGTGCGAGTGGGTATGCCTCTTCAATAGTCAGTGTTGTAATAACGTGATAAGGGCCTTCTGCGGACGTATCAAATACGAGCGCAAGGGGTTTCTCGCCATCAGAGGTGGGAAGTGCAAGGTAGATGCAGTGCTTGGATGGATTGTAGAGCTCAACGGCCATGCGCCATCCACGTTTGGCTGCTCGCAGGGCGTTTTGCACCAGAGGCGAGTCCTCATCAAATCCGCGCTCGGGATCGAAGAGTAGGGGCGCGGCTCCTGGAACGGGAAGCGAGAAATCAGCGTCAGTATGCATGAGCTGCTGCTCGTTCTTTCTGTAGACGTACGCCGCGGAAAGACAAGCCTGCGCAGCCGGCAACGAAGGCGCGTCGCTCAGATAGGTTGTGCTAAGTGCACTCCAATCGGAGACAGGGGCCTCGTTCATGACCACGTCAACAGGGTTTATGGGCAGCTGCTTTTCTGCAGCGGGCAGCTTTTCCCATGAAGCGATGCCAGACTTGGGCAGCCCGCGAAGCACATCAACCGTCTGATCCTGCAGCTCATTTGCAGAAACGCTAAGCTCCAAGAGCGTCCAAGGACGCAGGGCGCCGCGTTTTGACTTGCGGATGGTAGCAGTAATTACCTCGTCTGTCTGCGGTTTCTTGTAACGCGTGTTAAACGTGAACGTGCCGCCCTTTGAAATAAGCGTGCGAGAAGACTCTGCAAGTTTGAAGTCTTCTTCCAGCTGCTTGAGAACGTTGGCGTCGACGGGAGCCATCTGATACAAAATGCCGAGAAGCTCGTTGTTGACGTGGACATCTTCCTCAAAATTGGCAGGGTATGTTGGGGCAGGGGCAGGAGCTTCATTCTGATTGATTACCTGCGTAGAAGTTTGGGATTCAGAAGCTGTAATGCTAGAGGCAGAACTTGTTGCACTCATTGCCTGCTGCAATACTGAAGGAGCAGCTTCAAGCGTCTTCTCTTCATCGGAGCCGTCGTAGGGGTTATAGGTTACGGTAAGCGAGATGGTTGGCTCAGGCACTACAGGTTCGGGCACTGTCGGCTCAGCAGCTTTAGGCTCTGGAGCTGGTGTTTCGGTTTCGACAGGTTCTGGAGCGGCATTATCGGTTCCAGCGGGCTCTGGAGCAGCGTCATCGGTAGATTCTTGCTGGAGATCTTCTTCAGGCACCTCTGCAGTAGGCGTCGCTGCAACAGGTGCCTCAGCAGCAGGCGTCGCTGCAACAGACAATTCCTCCGAGCTCTCCGTGACAGGTAGCTCCTCTGGCTCCGTCAACTCTTCCTGTGCAGGAAGCTCCTCAACTTCAGGTTCCGCTTCAACTACTAGGTGCTTTGGCTTGAGTGCGCGAATGGACTTTGCCCCACGTCGGCGTTTCCAAGGCTTGCCGTTGTTTTGCGCCTCGACGTTTTTCTCGCCAGCTACAAGGGCAGCCTCAAAGATGTCAAAAGTCAAAAGCGTTGCGTAGACGTAACCTTTTTTGAACGCAGTGATTTTGATGAAATCGGGGCACGCCTCCATGAGAGCGCGGATGTCGTCAAAGCCAAAATCCTGCGGTGCAAGGTCGTCTTCAATGAGCACGCCCTCAACGGTAGAGAGGGGAGTCTGCTTAGAGACGCCAATGGTAGCTTTGAGTAGTTTATACAGGTAGAGAGCGTGTTCTTGTTTTATAACAGCCATGATGCTCCTGAGATAGTAGTTAGTGGACTACATACTACTCGATTTTGAACAGACAAAGATACTGATTACGCACAGAAAGTCGCAATACGTAGCGAAAAAGCGAGAACTGGACTGATAGAATAAAGCTAGATTGAAGGGAGCTTACATGATTGGTCGTTTTATTAAGAGAGCTGCAGTTAGAGCTGCAGGTTTAGCAATTACTCAGTATGCCGCAAAGGCAGCACTTCAATCCGAGGCTGGAAGAAAGCTGCTTGCTACAACGGCTTCTAAGGCTGCTAACTTAGCAGGTAATATCGCAAAAGAGCAGCTTACAGCTGGGTTTAATGCTCATATTAGGCCAGCACTGCCAAACGGCGATGCTATTCAGTCATCAGTCGCTCGTGCTCAGTCTGCGCTTCGTTCGGCTCAGACTTCAGTTTTGGCTGCTCAGGCCCAGCTTCAGTCTAATCTAGAGAATCGTTTTTCTCGCCCAAAGAACAAGCTTTCAAAGCAACTTGCAAGCACTGCAGAGTCGCTTGAAGAGATGGGGGAGACCCTGGCTGAGCATCAGGATGCTGCCGCAGATATCGCAGTTGCAGATGTTGTTGAGGAAATTGCTGCTCAAGATGGAGAAGATTCTGACGCTTTGTTAGCTTCTACCAAGAAGCGTAAGTCGCTCAGAAACGTTGCAATTGCCGGTGGCGTTGTGGCTGGCGCTGCTCTTGGTCTAGCAGCATACGGCGCCTATTCCATTGCTCCTCGCAAGCAAAATGATCGCCTGCTTTTGGAGCGTTGGCACGAGATTGCTCGTCATCGCTATGCTCACCGTGGCCTTTACAACAACGAGGCTGGCATTCCAGAGAACTCTCTGCTTGCCTTCCGTGCAGCTGTCGAGAAGGGCTTTGGCTCCGAGGTTGATGTTCACCTGACCGCAGATAATAAGCTGGTTGTTGTTCACGATTCTGCACTTGATCGCCTCTGTGGCGTACAGAAGATTGTTGAGGAGTCCACGCTGGAGGAGCTTCGTGGTCTCAGACTTCTTGCTACTGACGAGCAGATTCCAACATTTGAGGAAGTCCTTGAGGTTTATGCATGGAGTGGCTCTGGCGAGCTGCCTGCACCTTTGATTATTGAGGCTAAGACGCGCAACAATAACGCTGAGCAGCTGACAGAAAAGATCATGCAGGCACTTGATCTTCGCCCTGTTCGTGCATGTATCGAGAGCTTTGATCCTCGCGTTTTGCAGTGGCTGCGTCAGAACCGCCCCGAGATGCTCCGCGGTCAGCTCTCAGAGAATTTCCTGGTTGACCGTCAGACCAAGCACATGAATATTGCTACACGTGCTGGCGCTACAGCTCTCTTTGGCAATTCCGTTGGTCGTCCAGACTTCATTTCTTACAAGTTTGAAGACCGCAAGAACCCCTTTGTAAAGCTGGCTTGCAATACCATGGGCGCACACCTTATTACCTGGACCGTTAGGAACGAGGAGGACATGATTGCCTCCGAGCTTGAGGGAGCTCCTGTCATTTTTGAGGGATTTATCCCAACTCCCGCATCGCTGATCAACTAGCTTTCCACTTGGCGAGAAGAACGTTTGGATCAAACTGCGGCCAAAATTTATAGGTTTATCTGGGACTCCACGGGTTTCTCGCCCGCGGAGTTTCTTGTGAAAAGTTCCTTAAGATTGTTGTATGAATATATGTACATATATCAATTTAAGGAGTAGACTAGGCATAACAACAACCCAAGGAGGAGCTATGAGCTCAAAGACAAAGGTGAAAATTGCTCGCATTGTCTGTTCTGCTGTTTTGCTAGGTATTGCTTACGCGGTTGAACACGCATTTGACCTGCAGCTCTGGCAGGCACTGTTGCTTTACCTGTTGCCTTACGCTGTTGCGGGATACGATGTTGTTCTAGAAGCATGGGAGAGCATCACTGAGGGCGAGTGCTTTAACGAAGACTTGCTCATGACCATTGCTACTGTTGGTGCCTTGCTCATTGGCTTTGTGCCTAACGGTTCTCCTATGTTTGATGAGGCCGTCTTTGTCATGCTGTTCTTCCAGGTAGGAGAGGTGTTTGAACACCTTGCTTCCGATAACAGCAAGAAGTCTATTGCCAAGCTTATGGATATCCGTCCTGACAGCGCAACGGTTGAACGTGACGGACAGCTGCTCACTATCTCTCCAGAAGAGATTAAGCTGGGAGAGATTATTGTGGTCAAACCCGGCGACCGTGTCCCTGTTGACGCAGAGATCGTCGAGGGTTCTACCAGTCTTGATACCGTTGCTCTTACTGGTGAGAGCGTGCCTCGTGACGCAACGGTGGGGGATAACATTATCTCGGGCTGCGTAAACCTTTCTGGCGTGGTTCGCGCTCGCGTTACCCACCTCTTTGAAGACTCTACTGCTTCCCGCATCATTAAGCTGGTAGAGAGCTCAAACCAAAACAAGTCCAAGAGCGAGAAGTTTATTCGTCGTTTTTCTCGCGTGTATACTCCAGCAGTTGTTTACAGTGCCATTGCGCTGGCGTTTTTGCCACCACTGCTTTCGGGAGACTTTGTAGCTAACGCTTCTACCTGGGCTGTAAGGGCACTTACCTTCCTTATTGCATCTTGTCCATGTGCGCTGGTAGTTTCCGTGCCACTGGCCTTCTTTGGCGGTATTGGCGCTGCTTCGAAGGAGGGCATCCTAATCAAGGGCTCTTCGTACATTGATATGCTTTCTACCCTTGATACCGTTGCATTTGACAAGACCGGTACGTTGACCGAGGGTGTCTTTGAGGTTCTGGCTGTTCATTCTCAGACCATTGGCGAGAAGGACCTTCTGCACCTAGCTTCTCACGTTGAGATGCACTCCACGCACCCCATTGCTGCAGCTCTTCGTGCTGCTTATCCAAGCGAGGATGATGGCTGTGTTATCACGGACATCAAAGAAATTGCTGGTCAAGGCATTTGCGCTAACGTGAATGGTAAGAGCGTTGCTGTTGGCAACTGCGCACTTATGGAGGGCGTAGGAGCTTCTTGGAAAGCGTGCGAGAACCACGGAACCATCATTCACGTGGCTGTTGATGGGACCTACATGGGCCACATTGTTATTTCTGACCGCGAACGAGCTGATGCTCCAGCAGCAATCGCTTCCCTCAAAAACGTTGGCGTTTCTAGGGTTGTTATGCTCACGGGCGATAAACGCGACGTTGCAGAAGAGATTGCAGCTCAGATGGGCATCACCGAGGTTCGCTCTGAACTGCTTCCACAGGATAAGGTTTCTGCCGTTGAAGGCCTTCTCGCCCAAAAGACAGCTGGTAAGTCCCTTGCTTTTGTCGGTGACGGCATCAATGATGCACCCGTTCTTGCACGCGCTGATGTAGGCGTTGCTATGGGCGGTTTGGGGTCTGATGCTGCTATTGAGGCCGCCGACGTAGTTCTTATGGACGACAAGCTTTCTAAGCTCTCAAAGGCCGTAAAGATTGCTCGTCATACCTTGGGTATTGCAAAGCAAAATATTGTGTTTGCTATTGGCGTTAAGGTTGCTGTTTTGATCCTTGCAGCCTTTGGTTTGGCTCCTATGTGGCTAGCGGTCTTTGGAGACATAGGCGTTATGGTGCTTGCGGTTCTTAATTCCACTAGAGCTTTGAATATAAAGTCGATTAAGTAAAAGAGTCAGGGCTGCTGGCCTAAAAAAAGGAGCGCCTGCAAAGGAGCGCTCCTACAAAGGTTGTTTTCACAAACGGCTGTTTCTACACATAGCCAATTACAAATTACTGAGCCTTCTTACGAAGTCTACGAGCACGGTTTGCAAGATTGCGGACCGTGCTTTCCATTCCATGAGGAACGTAGACCAGCGATTCTAAGTCTTCTGGAAGGTAGTCAACAAGACTGACAGGCTCTGTGGGTGTGAAATCTGCTGGTACAGGACCTGGAGCAATCAGGTAGGCATGAACCTTAGCGCCTTGAGCACCAAGTTTTTGTTCGTACTCACTAGGAACATCGTGAGGAAAATCGGTCTGAGCATCTCGCGTTTGCCAAATAAAGTTGTAACCTGCAACTTCAACTTGCTCAAGAGAAAAATCATAAAGTGGCTGGCTGTCTGTTTTAAGACGAACAACGCCCTCTTTAGTTAAAACATTTCTATACTGCATAAGACGCTCAGCATCGGTGAGGCGCAGCTTTGCTTGTCTAATCCTAGGAAATGGAGCAGGGAAGTTGAGATAGATTACAGAGACTTCTTTTGGCGAGAAGTACTCATCAATCTTCATACCAGTACCAGGAACTACGATGGCGTTAGGTATTCCTGCTTCATAGATTGTTTTTGCAGCGTATGAAATGCAGATAGGTTCTGTATCAATGGCTACAAAAAGCACGTCAGGATGTGCTTTAGCTTGTGCGGCAGTAAAAGATCCCTTACCACAGCCAAGGTCTACACGGACCTCGGAATAAGGGGTATGTCCCTGAGCAGTAATTGGCGCACACGCAGAAGCCCATATACCTTTCAACGCCTCTGGGTGAGGCTCAATGACGCTGGAATAAGCCTCTAGGCGCTCTTCCAGAACAAAGTTTTTAGGCAAACGTGCATGTAGTGCGCGCAAAGTAACTCCTCAGCTAGCAGACTTAATCGGCATTTCTTTACAGAAGCTGATCAAGCGTTTCTCCGTACGAAGGTAGGAATTCTGTCATAAAATCACGCACTTCTGGGAGAGAATCTGCTAAATCTTCAACAACTCCACGAGTTGAGGCCTCAGCGGTAATAAATTCTGAGTTTCCAGACTGAGCTTCCTCAATGCACTTAATGAGTGCTGCAATTTTATCTGCAGCCTTAATGAGTTTTCTGAGATATGCCTCACTCTCTGAAGCCTCTGCGCTGTGCGTAAGTACCTGAGCATAAGCATCTTGCAGGTCTTCTGGTAGTGTGGAGAGAATGGTTTTCTCGGCACGTGCTTCTACCTGATGGTAGGCATCTCTGATCTCTGAATTAGCATACTTTACAGGCGTGGGCATGTCTCCGGTGATAATCTCTGATGCATCGTGATACATACCAATAAGGGCCGCGTGATCTGCGTCAAGATTTCTGTGATAGCGCACATTTGCAATAGTTGCTAAGCAGTGAGAAATAACGGCCACGTCAAGGGCGTGTTCAGCAAGGCTTTCTGATCGAGAATTGCGCATAAGCGACCAGCGCTCAATGTAGCGCATGCGAGAAATAAGTGCAAAAAAGCTGGACTGCGACGAAGAATTCTGAGACATTGCCCCTCCTTAATTTGTTTTCTCAACCTTACCACGGATACCGGACAAAAACTGTTTTGACACAACTATGCAATGTAGTCATAGCAAATATGAAGTAATCAAATACTTTAGATGTTTATATGAAATTATTGATATCTGAACATCCGTTCATGGGTATTTTTGCTCCGCTTACCGGCAACCATGGCTAACTTATTCCAAAGAAGTTAACCCGGGCTTACTATGCAAGTAAACCTCGTCCGTTTAAAAGAAGTGAGCGGACAACAAAGGAAGGATGGGAAACATGAGTAAGTATGCTTTTGTAGGCGGCAAGCTCGTTGACGGTACTGGTGCTGCACCGGTCGAGGACTCCCTTGTCCTTATCGATGAAGACAAGATTACCTATGCTGGTCCTCGTAAAGAGGTCCCAGAGGGATATGAGGTACGTGACGCATCTGGCCATACCGTAATGCCTGGTCTTGTTGATACACACCTGCACTTCTCCGGCAACCTGACCGACAACGATAACGACTGGGTTATCGAGTCCGTTGCTCAGAAGCAGGCATGCGCAGTCAAGCAGGCTTATGACGCTCTTACCCACGGCCTTACCACTGTCGTTGAGATTGGCCGCAATGGTATTGCTATCCGCGACCTCGTTAACATGGGCATTATGCAGGGTCCTCGTATCTTTGCTACCGGCCTTGGCCTTTGTCGCGTTGCTGGTCACGGTGACTCTCACCACCTGCCACTGCAGATTTCCAAGGACGGACACCCTTGGGGCGACCAGGTAGACGGTCCATGGGAGCTTCGTAAGGCAATCCGCCGTCGTCTTCGTGAAGAGCCTGACGGCATCAAGATCTGGGCAACCGGTGGCGGCATTTGGCGTTGGGACTCCGACCGTCTGCAGCTCTTCTGCACCGAGGAGATCAAGGCAATTGCTGACGAGTGCGCACTGGTAGGCATTCCTCTGTACGCTCACTCCTACAATAACTTTGACGCTGCATACGACTGCGTCCGCTTTGGTTGCAAGCAGCTCATTCACGGCTTTGAGCTTGACGAGCGCACCATGAAGCTTATGGCAGAGCAGGGAACATACTTCACCCCAACCATCGGTTTCCTGCCAACTTGGTACGGAACTTATCCACCAGACTGGACTCCAGAGCTTGACGCATTCCCAGGCGAGACTGTTGTCGAGAAGGGCCTTGCACGCACCTACGCTAACCTGCGTAAGGCTTATGACATGGGTATCACCATTACTATCGGTTCCGACTCCTTCAGCTTTGTCACTCCTTACGGCTACGTCACCATCGATGAGATGTATGACTTTGTCGAGAAGGTTGGCATCTCCATCCTTGATACTGTTGCAGCTGCTACCTACAACGGCGCAAAGATGCTTGGCAAGGAGAACGAGTTTGGTGCTGTCAAGGAAGGCCTCTCCGCTGATATCCTCGTAGTTAAGGGCGACGTTGCTAGCAACATCCGCGACCTCACGCCTGAGAACATGGACGTTATCATGAAGGAAGGCAAGATTATTGATCGCGGTAGCTTCTAAGCTTCCGGCTCGATAATTTGTAACGCGAAGGTTGGGCCCTGACTCACTTAAGCGTCAGGGCCCACTTTTACAAACAAGAAGTTTATTCTTTGATATAAAAGTTTGACATTTGAAGGAGCTCACTATGTCTGAACCAAAGCAGGTGAAAATTGTGCTGCTTACCGGCTATTTAGGCGCAGGTAAGACCACTATTTTGAACCACATTCTCTCTAACACTGAAGGTATTCACGCAGCAGTTATCGTCAATGATATTGGCGAGATTAACGTTGATGCAGGTCTTATTAAAGACGGTGGCTACGCTAAAGAAGGCGACGTTATTCCTCTCACTAACGGTTGCCTCTGCTGCACTCTTTCTAATGACTTGGCACTTCAGTTGGGTGATTTGGCCGATACCGAGGAGTTTGACTACATCATTATTGAGGCTTCGGGCATCTGCGAGCCAATCCCCATTACCTATAACATTTCTGCATTCTGCAATCAGAGCCAGCATGCAACTAATCACTCTCACCTCAACCTTGATAACATCGTCGCAGTTGTTGACTGTGCTCGCATGTTTGAGGAGTTCCACAACGGCGCCGATCTTCTCGACCCAGACATTGAAGAGGACGACATTGAGAACCTGCTTATTCAGCAGATTGAGTTCTGCTCTACGCTGGTGCTCAACAAGACCGATCTGGTTACTCCAGAGCAGCTTCACGAGCTTAAGGCGCTTGTTCGCGGCCTGCAGAAAGACGCCGTTATTGTTGAGGCGGTCAACGGTGACATTCCCATGAGCGAGCTTATCAATACGGGCCGTTTTGACTTTGACAAAGCCTACGCCTCCGCTGCCTGGATGGATGCAATGGAGCACCCTGAGGAGCACGAGGACCCAGAGGTTTTGGAGTACGAGATTACCACCTTTGTATATCGCCGCCGTCAGCCATTTGATCTGGACAAACTTAACCAGTTTGTGGCTAGCTGGCCAAAGAATATCATCCGTGTCAAGGGTAGCATTTGGATTTCGCAAGACCCCGAGATGAGCTACGTATTTGAGCAGGCCGGCAAGCAGGTCCAGTTCTACGAGAACGGCATGTTCTACGCATCGCTGCCAGAGGATGAGCGAGAAACCCTTCTTGACGAGAAACCCGAGCTACGCGCAGAATGGGATGATGAACTGGGCGATCGTCAAACTAAGCTGTGCTTCATTGGCCGTCATATGAACCATGAGGAAATTGAAGCCGGTCTGGATGCATGCCTTACCGAGTATGTTCCTGACGAGTTTGACTACTAGCGTTTTCAGCGCCAAGAGCTCCGGCGCTTGAGACGAGGGACCCAGTTTATCCGGGTCCCTTTTTTAGGTTAGAGGTGCCTAATGACCAAGATTGAGCAGCTAAAAGACTGGATTCAGTCATCAGATAACATTGTCTTCTTTGGTGGCGCAGGCGTATCAACAGAAAGTGGTATTCCAGATTTTAGGGGTACTAACGGTCTGTATCGCCAGGGCGGTATCAAGGTAGAAAACATGACCATTGGCCTGGGCCAAGACGGCTATGACATGGGAAAAGAAGCCTATGACCTGGGAAATGGTGTAACGGTTGACCCCGATAACGAGGAGTCTTTTGCCTACAGTAAGGCACCAGACTTTACGCTTGAAGAGATCTTCTCGCTTGATGTGTTTTTTGATTACCCTGCAGCGTATTACACGTATTTTAGAAACTCTCATCATCTGGGGGAGGCTCAGCCAAACATTGCTCACAAGTGGCTAGCATCGCTGGAAGCTGCGGGAAAGTTGCGCGCCGTGGTGACGCAAAACATCGACGGATTGCATCAAGCTGCTGGTAGCAAGCGAGTATTTGAGCTTCACGGCAACGAGACGCGCTTTTATTGTCCCGAGTGTGGCCACACCTATACGCTTGATCAGATCGAAGAGCAGTCGTCTGTCGTGCCGCTTTGTCAATGCGGCGCAGTTATTAGGCCTGATATTGTCTTCTACGGAGAAGGCCTCAACATGGACACCGTGTATGGAGCCTTGAACGCCATCTCGCAAGCGGAGGTTCTTGTAGTTGCAGGAAGTTCGCTGGTAGTGCAGCCTGCCGCCGGTCTTCTCGACTACTACGAGGGCAACAAGATGGTTATTATCAACGATCAACCCACGCCGTACGATAATCGCGCCAATCTGGTGATCAGAGACCGAATAGGCGCCGTCATAGAACAGCTCCTGTAGAAAAACGCCTACCCGCACATGTGCAGGTAGGCGTTGTCATTTCAGTCAATGGCGAGAAGTCCGTGCAGTGGAAGCTCGCGTGAGGCGCGGAAACTCGCATGAGGTTGCTGCGCGAGAAGTGCGCGTTAGTTGGCGGCTTCCTCGGCAAGCGTCTGAAGCGTTGCCATGAGAGATGGAACAACCTGTTTCTTACGGCTTACGACGCCTGGAAGAACAGCAATGTTGCCGTCAACCTTTACGTTAAAGGCGCGCTCGATGACGTTGGCAGCATTAGCGCCGTAGAAGAGCATCTCGGTAACCTGGCTCTTAACGTCGGTGAACATGTAGAAGACCATTGGAAGCTCTTCGGATTTTGCGGCAGTCTCCAAGAATGGTCCAACAAGTTCCTCTGCAGCCTTGCGACTGGACTCGGTCATGAAGGAGCCCTGGCCAACGCCAAACTTTACGCCGCCACGGCTGAATACCTTGTAGTCACCGTGGAAGACTTCTTCTGCAGTACGACCAGTGAGGTCTGCGCCAGCGTCAAACATTTGCTCAGAGTAAGCGTCAATGTCTTCTCCGCAGATCTCTGCAAGCTTCTTACCAGCAACAATATCGCGCTCAGTGCAGGTAGGGGAGCGGAATGCAAGGGTGTCGGAAAGAATTGCAGAGAGCATGAGGCCAGCAATATTCTTAGGAATATCAATGCCGTACTCGTGATAGAGGCCATAGATGATGGTGCAGGTGCAGCCAACAGGGACATTTCTAAAGGTAATTGGATTAGAAGTCTCAATGGAGCCGATGCGGTGGTGATCAACAATCTCCATAATCTCGGCCTGCTCAAGACCGTCAACTGCCTGAGTGCGCTCGTTGTGGTCAACAAGAATGACATGCTTCTTGCGAGGATTCAAAAGACCAGGGCCGCTGATAAGACCAGCAAAAGTTCCGTTCTCGTTGATAACAGGGAAGAAGCGGTGCCTTGAGTTGGTCATTTCCTTACGAGCATCATCAATTGCGGTGTTGACGCTGAACTTAAGGATGTCGTCAGTGAGCATCTTCTCACGTACAGGCATAGACATGATAAGCAGGCGAGCTACCTCAAAGGTATCGCGAGGAGTGCTGATAATGGCGCAATCACGCTTTTTAGCCAGGTCAATGACGTCCTGAGCAATTGGAGCATCGCAAGAGACAATAAGGCAGGAAGCGCCGTGCTCAACTGCGATAGTCTGGTTCTCATGGTTGCCAGCAACAACAATGATATCGCCAGCATCAACAATCTCTGAAAGGGCGGAAGCGCTGGTACCAACGCGAATATTGCCCTGCTTAACAACGCCCTGAGGATCACCAAGAACCATGGTGCCGCCAAGCGTAGAAACAATATTTGCATAGCTTGTCTTAGCCTTAGAGAGCAGGTTTGGCTCGGAAAGACTCATGTTTGCATTTGCAATATCTTTAACGGCAATCAGGCCGGTAAGCTCTTCTTCCTCATCAGTAACGCAGAGTGTATCAAGCTTAACGTCCTGCATAAGCTGCCAAGCAGCATAGAGGCTCATTCCAGCATCAACTTTTGGCTGAGCCTGAATCTCTGCATCTTTGATCTGAGGAGTAACCGTAGTAATAAGCTGCGGCTCTTCAAAGCCAAAGTGATTTAAAACAAAGGCGGTCTCACGGTTGAGTGAGCCAGCGCGACGAGCTTCATAGATAGGGTTATCAATCTGATTTTTGAGATACGCATAAGAAATTGCAGCACAAATGCTGTCTGTATCTGGGTTCAAATGGCCAATGATATTTACTTTACGAATTGCTTCTGCCATCTTCGCCTCCCTGATAATGTCGATGATGTAACTTTCTAATTAGAACACACTTTAGTAAGTACATTTTGTTTCTTTTTTAATACCACCTTGTAGTGTACCCCTCTCTCTTTTTACTTAGAACAGAAAATCGCAGAAAAACAGCGGTCGTACCTGTGAATCTGGTAAATGTGTATAGGACAAATGACAATTCAAAAGTTGAAGGAAATTAGTACAATGAAATAGTTAACAAATCGATTGAATTGGAATACCTCGTGAGTTCTCCTACGCGTTTTTCTGCTAAAAAAAGAAACGCTCGTCATATGGTTAAAGCAGTGCACGTCCCTGAGCCTTCATCTGAGGCAAGGGAAGTTGCACCTGTAGAAGCACCTCAGGCTCCCGTAGAGAAGGCTGATACTTCGGCAAGTCCAGTGGCCTCTCTGCAGACTGCATCTGAGCAGCTTTCATCTGCTTTTGCGTCGTTTGCGCAGCGTAAGCCTGCAGTTCAGAGCGCAGCACAGCCTGCTGCGCAGCCCGCGGAAAAGCCTGCAGTACAGTCCGCGGAAAAACCTGCAGAAAAACTTGCAGAAAACATGCGGCCTAAAGTTGCGCCAGAAAAAAAGAAGCGCCAGAAAACGCCTCTATCTGCACGCAAAAACATTCGTGTGGAGAAGCGTCCTCGCAATCAAGCAGATCCAGAGCCAGAACAGCGCCATTCTCGCCCCGTGAGTGCGGGCAGAAGAAAGCTCGAGCTGGTAAGCGTTGTTGCAATTTTGGTGCTTGCGGTGCTCTCGATTGTTTTGGTCAACCGACCAAGTCAAAAAACGCTGGTATTCGGCGACAATCAGGTGACGTATACCGGTACTACCATTCAGGGAAAGATGAATGGTCAAGGTAAGATGACCTTTGAAAACGGCGACACCTACGAGGGAGAATTTGTCGACGGGTATTTCCAAGGTACCGGAACGTACACCTCAAAGGACGGCTGGACATACGAAGGTCAGTTTGTAAAAGGCCTGGCAGACGGCCAAGGAAAGCTCACTACGCAAGACAATATTGTGTACGAAGGAACTTTTAAGCAAGGGATTTATCAAAGTGCGAATTAAATGGTTTTCGCTTGTACGTATAACAGGACTTGTTCTGGTCCTTATATATCACTTTTTTAAGGAAGCACTTCCAGGTGGCTTCATTGGCGTCGACGTATTCTTTACGTTCTCGGGCTATCTCATCACGGCTCTTTTGATTGACGAGTTTGCTCGCTTTAGATCTATTGACGTCATTGGGTTCCTACGCAGGCGTTTCTATAGAATTGTTCCGCCGCTTGTGTTTATGGTGCTCGTGTGCACGCCATTTCTTTTACTTGTGCGAACCGAGTTTATTGCCGGCATTAAGTATCAGATTGCCGCAGCTCTTGGCTTTGTAACTAACTATTTCGAGATTGTTCTAGGCAACAGCTACGAGAACCAATTTGCTCCTCATGTGTATCTGCACACCTGGAGTCTTGCTGTTGAGATGCACTTTTATGTGCTTTGGGGCCTGTGCGCTTGGCTGCTTGCGTGCCTCAGCAAAACAATCAGAAGCTATAAGGTAAAGATTGCCGGAGCTTCTCTGGTACTGCTGGTTGCTACCTATTTGGCAATGGCCACAGGTGCATCTACCTCTACAAATCTTTCTATCCAGTACTTCTCAACGCAAACGCACGTGTTCCCCTTCTTTATTGGTGCACTGTTGGCGTGCGTTGCAGGAATTGCTCAAACGGGCGAGCTCTTTGACCAGCTTGAGCAGAAGCTTTCAACGCAACTGACGCTCGCGGGCCTTGTAGCAAGCTGCGGCGTTCTTGTCTTCTTGAGTGTTTTCATGCACTTCGAGGACCTCTTTACGTACACCTTTGGTTTCCTTTTTGCCTCGCTTGCAGCTGCCGCAATGATTTTCTTTGCTCGCATGCTGCATCAAAAAACCGAGGGCATCCAAGAGCCCGGAATTATTTCTTTTGTGGCAGATACCAGCTACGGCGTGTACCTGTTCCACTGGCCTTTGTACATTATTTTTGCCGAGAAGACCGATCCCGTCCTAGCTGCACTTTTGACCTTGGTGCTTTCGTTTGTGTTTGCAAGCTGCTCGTTCTATGTGCTTGAGCCAGCGTTGGCAGGGAAGTCCCCAGAGATCTTCTCGCACATTAAGCTTGATGGTCAGAAGGTTTTGCGAGGTACTGGCCTTGCACTCATTCCATTTGCTGCAGCTGTTGCCTTTATTGCACTGACCGCTCCACAGCTCAGCGATTTCCAAAACGATCTGCTGCTCAATGCTTCGTTGCAGGAGCAGAGTGCCATGACCATGACTCGCAAGCATGCGGATACCTCGCAGGCAAGCAACTACAACGTTGTTGAGGGAGTCACCTACATTGGCGATTCTGTTTCGCTGCGTGCTCGTTCTTACCTGCAGGACGCGCTGCCCGATGCTCAAATTGACGCTTCTGTTAGTAGAAACGTGGCGATGGGCGTAGATTTGCTGCAGTCCGCAATCGACAACAACACCCTCTACCAGGATGTTGTTGTTGCCCTGGGCACCAACCCTGTTGGCGGCTCCGATGCGGTTGATAAGATTGTGGACATACTGCCGCGCGGACATCGTCTGATTTTTGTCACTCCGTATGACGGTAGAAACTCCGATCCAAATGCTGGTGCAAATGCTATTCGCGCGCACGAGCTTGAGCTTGCTCAACAGTACGACTTCATTACCATTGCGGATTGGGCTCAGGTTGCTCAGGATAATCCTGACATTTGGACAGGTACTGACTACGTTCACTTTGGCTCTGACTCAGATTCCATTAATCGTGGTGGCACCTTGTATGCGCAAATGGTCAAAGATGCCGTAGATAAAGCAAATCAGGGCCACGTAAAACCATAAGCTCACCTAAACCACAAAGGGCCACGTCAAACAAAAAAGCCTACGTTAGCTCACAATTTTGTTGCCATTCTTCCTACTCGTTCGTAACGACGCGGTTGAATGGCAATTTACAGTGCGGTTGTGCTATATAGCTTGGAGATTTGGTGTCCCTTGCGATAAACCATCCGAAGACGGCTATCTAACGCGAGCCATGATCACATTTAATGGGTCAATTCATTATTATGTATAAATAATGATAAATATTCGTAATGGTGAATACTGATATATAAATAGTTTAACTACCCCTATTTTCGAGCCTCTAGCTACACACCTATGTCAGATAATCTGCTAAATGCGAGGCAAAAAACACACCTAAGTCCAATAATCTGCAAGATATAGAGGTTTTGAGTGCAATGTATACGCCTTTTGAGCAGATTATCTGACATAGGTGTGTTTTTGCATTCCACGTCGCACCCTCGCATCTCGCATCGCGCCCTTGCGTTCCGCATCGCGCCCTCGCGTTCCGCATCGCGCCCTCGCGTTCCGCGTCGCACTCTCGCGCACCACATCGCACATGCGTGCAGTGCAACGTGACCTCGCGTTTTGCAGGCATATCCTCTTTCCAGCTTCTCTACTGTGGAGTCCTCGCAATATTTCATTAGAATGGACTATGTGAATATTTCATCTGACAGCCCCTTAAGGAGGAGCACATGGCAGAGTTTGTCTATCAGATGTACAAAGCCCGCAAAGCAGTCGGTGAGAAGGTCATTCTTGATGACGTCACCGTCGGCGTGTACCCAGGCGCAAAAATCGGCGTCGTAGGTCCAAACGGCATGGGAAAGTCTACGCTGCTCAAGGTTATCGCCGGCATGGAGGACGTCTCTAACGGCGAGGCAAAGCTCACCCCAGGTTACACCGTTGGCCTGCTTCAGCAGGAGCCCCCGCTGGATGAGACCAAAACGGTCAAGGAGAACATCGAGCTTGCCTTCGGTGACCTGCTTGCCAAGATTGCGCGCTTCAATGAGATTGGTGTTGAGATGGGAAATCCTGACGCCGATTTTGACGCTCTCATGGCAGAGATGGGCCAGCTCCAGACCGAGATCGACGCAGCTAACGGCTGGGATTTGGACAGCCAGCTCTCTCAGGCAATGGACGCGCTCCAGTGCCCAGACCCAGATTCTCCCGTCACCCATCTCTCTGGTGGCGAGAAACGCCGTGTAGCCCTATGTCGTCTGCTTCTTGAGGCACCTGACCTGCTGCTTCTTGACGAGCCTACCAACCACCTTGACGCGGAGTCGGTGCTCTGGCTTGAGAAGTTCCTGCACGATTACCCCGGCGCCGTCATGGCCGTCACGCACGACCGCTACTTCCTCGACGACGTTGCCGAGTGGATCTGCGAGGTTGACCGCGGACAGCTCTACCCTTACGAGGGCAATTACTCAACCTACCTGGAGAACAAGGCTGCGCGCCTTGAAGCTCAGAACCAGCAGGATGCCAAGCGTGCAAAGAAAATGCGCGCTGAGCTGGAGTGGGTTCGTTCGTCTCCTAAGGCTCGCCAGGCAAAGAACCGTGCGCGTCTTGATCGCTATGAGCAGATGGAAGCAGAAGCTCGCGCGTCCAAGAAGCTCGACTTCACCGAGATTCAGATTCCTGTGGGCCCGCGTCTGGGCCAGAAGGTCCTGGAGGCCGATCACATCCACAAGGCCTTCGGTGACCGCGTTCTTATCGACGACCTCTCGTTTAGCCTGCCAAGAAACGGCATTGTTGGCGTGATTGGCCCTAACGGCGTTGGAAAGTCCACGCTGTTCAAGGCTATTGTCGGCCAGGAGGAGCTTACCTCTGGCACACTTGAGATTGGCGAGACAGTCCAGATTTCTTACGTTGACCAGCTCAGGCAGGGAATCGACCCGGACAAGACCATCTGGGAGGTTGTCTCTGATGGAAACGACTTCATTAAGGTGGGGGACACGGAGATTCCAAGCCGCGCCTATGTGGCCAGCTTTGGCTTCAAAGGACCTGATCAGCAGAAGCGTGCTGGCGTTCTTTCTGGTGGCGAGAGGAACCGTCTAAACCTTGCTCTTACGCTCAAGCAGGGCGGAAACCTTCTGCTTTTGGACGAGCCTACCAATGACCTCGATATTGAGACGCTGGAAAGCCTTGAGGATGCGCTTGAGCGCTTCCCGGGATGCTCGGTGGTAACCAGTCACGACCGTTGGTTCTTGGACCGCATTGCTACACACATTCTTGCGTGGGAGGGCGACGACGAGAACCCAGGTAAATGGTTCTGGTTTGAGGGTAACTTTGAGGCTTATCAGGCCAATCGTATTGAGCGACTTGGTCAGGAGGCTGCTCGTCCTCATCGCATCCATCGCAAACTGACGCGCGACTAGCGCATAGGCAGCGCAAGCGCAGCGTACAGCAAGAGCGGCGCACGCAAATATAAGATAAAAATAGTAACTATTTTTATCATTAAGATTTTGTGCAACCTGTTTAAGAGACTAACAACTGGGTATCAAAAATGAGAAGTCAAAGGGCTTCTCATTTTTTGTGGAAAAGAAATGTTATGAGGAAAGAGAAGAACATGGCACTTGATTCAAGCGTTGGCAACATTCTTAACCAGCAGATTAACAAAGAGTTCTATTCCGCTTATCTGTATCTAACCTTTGCAGACTTTTATGAGGAGCAGGGCCTTAAGGGCTTTGCAAACTGGTATGTTATCCAGTCTCAGGAGGAGCTTGCTCACGCACGTATTCTCCGTCGTTACCTACTTGATAACGATTGGACTCCAACCATGGAGGCAATTGCAAAGCCTGACCTTACCTTTACCAAGGTAGTTGAGCCAATCAAGGCAGCATATGAGCACGAGCAGTTCATTACTGCAAGCATTAACGAGTGCTACGCCGTCGCTCAGAAGGCAAATGATTTCCGCACCATGCAGCTACTTGACTGGTACGTTAAGGAGCAGGGCGAGGAAGAGGCAAACGCTTCCGATCTTCTCAAGGCAGTCGAGCTCTTTGGTGGAGATCCAAAGAACCTGTATGACCTTGACCGCGAGAACGCTGCTCGCGTCTTTGTTGCTCCAACTATGCCAATGTAAGCAGCGACTTGTACGCAGTTTGCAGCGCTTGTACGCAGCTTCTTCGCAGCTTATACGCTAGAGCGGAGTTTCAATAGCCTCTAATTTGTTTGAAGAGGAACTTGATAGTTCAGCAAAGATGGCACCGCCTATGATGCAGGCGGTGCCTATTATTTTGAGAAGACCAAAAGGCTCGCCAAGGATAAGTGCCGAGAAAATAACTGCAGATAGTGGCTCGAGGTATCCAAAGACCGCCACACGCTGAACAGGAATCTTGGTGAGCTGTGGGAAATACAAAAATGATCCAAGACCCGTGTTAAAGAGACCGATGGTCAGAACAGCCAGCCAATTTACCGATGCAGGATCCGCGGGCACCTCGATGCCATGGAACACAACGGTAACCAGAGCAACAACAGCGCAGCCAATGCCCAGCTGAATGCTGGTGCCTTCAATGCCAGAAACATCTTTGAGCTGCCTGTTACAAATAACCATAACAGCGTAAAGAACAGCAGAAAGAGCGCCTAAAAGAAGACCAGCAGGCGAGAGGTTCAGTCCAACTCCATAGCCAATAATCAAAGCAGCGCCGATAACAACTACAAGGAAGCCAAGTATCTTTTTAGCAGTGAGTTTCTCGCCAAATAAAAGGGGAGAAAGTGCCATTACAATGACGGGGCCACAATAGTACTCAAGTGTTGCAATACCAACTCCTACCAGGTGATACGCCTCAAAAAGGAAGGTCCATTGAAGACCCAAGGCAATGCCTGACCCAATGAGCGCTTGGAAGTCCTTAGGGTAGTTCTGGATGGTAAAAGCTTCTTTTTGCACAAGCTTTACCGCGAGCAAAAAGAGCGTTCCCAAAAGCATACGGAAGAAGACAATTTGGTAGCTAGGAAGATTGATAAGGCTTGCAACGATTCCATTAGAACCGCAGATGATAAGCGCAATTAGGTAGAGCACGGTAGGTTTAAACGTGGCGTCTCTCATCGGCTACTCGCAAATTTCTGTATCCACGGACTGTGGAATTCTGTCGTTACAAATTACCTGGTAGAACAGTTTTTCTTGCTCCCGCTGATCGGAGGTCTGACCAAGCATCCACATAGTTTTTGCAACCAGGGCTTCGGTGGTCATATCGTCTCCAGAGAGAACGCCGGGCATATCTTGATAGGTTCTACCAACCTCATATACCCCCAGGTCAAGTCCTTCTTCTGGAACTTGTGTGGTGATAACTACGGTGCGACCAGACGCAATCCAATCGGTGATAGCTTCCTCAAAAGAGCCGTCGTATGAGGGGATGCCACCAATACCAAAGGTTTCAAGCACAATGGCGTCGTAGTCATTCTTTAGAAGGTAGAAGATAGATGGATTAAGCTCGGGGGTCAGTTTAAGCACTATGACACGCGTATTGAGCGTTTCATAGGTTGTAAGACCGCCATCTACCTGCTCTTCATTTGGCACACTACGAATAATCTTGTTGCCACGGATGTGAGCAAGCGGTGGATAATTCATGCTCGTAAATGCATTGAAGCTCAGTGTGCGCTGTTTATGAGCGCGGGTGCCGGCAATAACCTCGTTGCCAAAAACCACCACAACTCCGGCGCTTCTGTCGTCGAGCGCGTAGAGAACGGAGTGGTAGAGGTTGAGTTTGGCGTCGGTAAACGGATTTGCCATTGGCTGTTGAGAGCCTGTGAGCACAATGGGTTTCTCGCTATTTTGGATAAGGTAGGAGAGGGCAGCGGCAGTATATGCCATGGTATCGGTGCCGTGAAGGATAACAAAGCCGTCGTAGGCATCGTACGACTCAATAATGGCGTCTCTGATCTGGAGCCAGTTTTGAGGACGCATGTTGGTGCTATCGATATTCATGACTTGTTTGAAATCAAATTCGCAGAGGTCATGAACAAGAGGGACGTTGGCTAAAAGCTCTTCTCCTGAAAGTGAGGGAGCCAAGCCCGATTCAGTGGAAACAGAAGCAATAGTTCCTCCTGTTGCCATCAGTAAAAGTTTCTTCACACGTCCCCCATGAACTCAAATTGTGCAGACTTTACAGAAAATCAGTCTGTATAGCGCTTTATTGTAACGGGATAGATGCTTTTCAAGGCGAGAAAAGCAAAGTCGGTGTATTCTTTTTTCGGTAAACGAATCTTTTAGCAAGGATTGTTGATGGCAGAGAATAACCTCTTTGGTTTTGGTAAGAAGAAGCGTCCAGCTCAGGTTCCACCTACTATCTCTCGCAACGGGGAATCATCTACGTCTCCACGTGCAGTGCGAGGCCGTCACGCAGCTGTTGGAAGTCGTGCACAGGCTCAGCGTAGGATGACGCAAGATCGCCCAACTAATCCTGTTAACCATGCCCGCGCAGACGCTGCTCGTGCACGTGGTCGAGCAAGAACTGCTTACGGCAATCACTACGGAACGCTCAATCCAAGAGACGAAGCTCAGGCTGCATATGCGGCTAGAAGGCGTCGTTCTTCTCGCATGAAGCTGGGTCGTGTGGCACTGGCGGTGCTGCTTGCAGCCATTATTTTGTGGGTTGTATTTACGCTGGTAAGCTCATGCAGTCCAGGAGGCGCTTTTGCGCATGCTCAGGCGCTTGATCCTACCGTTACCCTGACTGGTTCAGTGAGCGTCGGATAGCCTTACGAGCTGCGGACGCATCCCGCGGACGGACTTGTGGCAGCGCCTGCGCTGCTAGCGGCTGCGGGCGTAGCTGCTCTACTTTGGACTCTTGCTTGTAGAGACGGCAGAGAAGTCCAGATTCAAATCAACCGAGCCGGTAATACCGTCAACTTGTCCTGTTGAGGTGTATTGCCATATCAAAAAGTTAAAGTTTACGTCTGGTTGATCAACGTATTGTGCCAGCCAAATAGGCTCGTCAAGCGAGACCAGGTCAAAGCGATTCAAATCAACTTTATTGCCATAGACAATAACGCGATATCCCGCTTCTTGAATGGTGGTACAAAACGCACGTGCAATAGCGTTAGTTTCTGCGGGGGAAAGGTTGTCGGCGCGACCGCTGTAATCGGGAGAAGGCTCCAGGTCAAACGCAACAGGAAGCGCAAGCTTTGTAACTCCTGCCTCTCTTAGCTGCTGCAAAACAAAAGCAGCCTCCTCGCGAGCTTCTTCCACGTTAATAGCCTGCGAGAAGAAGTACACACCTACATCAAGACCAGCGCTTTGCGCACCCTTTAGGTTGGTCTCAAACAGTTCATCCGCGCGAATACCACCCTCGGTGGAGCCGCGGTAGCCAATGCGAAGCATGGCAAACTGAATGTCATCGGCAGCAACGGCCTCCCAGTCAATAAAACCCTGGTGAGAAGAGACGTCAACGCCCGTGCGAGTGAGCTCTTCTCCATCCACCACATAATGCGCACGTCCTGTTGCATCATAGGTGAGGTTTTCCCACTCATAGGGGACCTCGTTTTTGATGATCAGATTGTTGTCAAAAGAGAGGGAGAAAAGTCCTTGGCACGATTGCAACAATGCCAGCACAAACACAATGGCCAGCGTAATGAGCCCCCATGTAACAACAGGATTGTTCTGGGAATTTTGCTCAAGTGTATGCATCGCCCGCTGCTTACGTTTTGAAGCGTTTGCAGAAGCAGGTGTATGTTTAGTTTTAGAACGAGTCGTAGAGTTTCTCGTTTTCTTGCTTTTATGTGAGCTGTTAAAAATCACTGGTGAAAGAAATGTCCTTGTTCAAAAATTGGCTCGCAACACACGTTAATGCCCAGCTTGTGATAGATGGACTCGTCATCGCTTGGAATAATTGACGAGAAATACGCGTCGCATCCACGGAGTAGTTGCGTGGCATCAACGGCTTTTCCGGCCAATGGGTTGGTAATTGAGCTGATAGAGAGCGCAATGAGCATCTCATCAGCGCAGAGGCTGGTGCGAGCCAGCTTAAAGTTGTCCTCTTTTAGCGTGCAAATGGGCCTTAGGACCTCATCCGAGACAATAAACGTCTTCTTCTCAATACCAACTACGTATTTGAGGGCGTTGAGCAAAAGCGACGCTGGCGCACCTAACAGCTCCGAAGTTTTGCCGGTAATAATGGTGCCGTCAGGCATAACCATAGCGCCCGCAAGCTTTCTTGTCTCTTCTGCTTTATGCAAACAAGCTGCATGAGCTGGCGAGAAGTTCTGGTCAACGTTAACGTCTTTCATCAAGAGATTAATCTTTGTGAGTTCACGCTCACCCATGCCCGTACGCTCGAGTTTCTCGGCAGCCCTAAACCACCTGCGTACAATCTCTGCCTTGGAAGCTTCCTGGCAAACCTCATCATCAATAATGCAGTTGCCAACCATATTGACACCCATATCGGTTGGAGACTGATACGGGCTGGTACCTGCGATTTTTTCCATCATGGCCTTGAGCACAGGAAAAGCCTCAACGTCGCGGTTGTAGTTAACGGTAACTTTGCCGTGAGCCTCAAGGTGATATGGATCGATGATGTTGTTGTCGCCCAAGTCTGCTGTAGCTGCCTCGTAGGCAACGTTTACAGGGTGCTTGAGCGGAAGGTTCCAAACGGGGAAGGTCTCAAACTTTGCATAACCTGCGCGGACTCCACGGGCGTTCTCGTTGTAGAGCTGCGAGAGGCAGACAGCAAGTTTGCCTGAGCCAGGACCAGGTGCTGTTACAACTACCAGAGGATGCGTAGTCTTGACGTACTCGTTTTTACCGTAGCCCTCTGCCGAGACGATCAGGTCAATATTGGAGGGGTAGCCCTCAATGGGGTAGTGGCGGTATACAGCAATACCCATGTTTTCTAGGCGCGCGCGATAGGCCTTTGCCTTTGGCTGGCCAGAGTACTGCGTAATGACAACACCGCCAATAGCAAGGCCGCGAGCACGGAAGATATCCATAAGCCTCAGCACGTCGTCGGCATAGGTAACGCCAATATCGCTTCTACGCTTACCGTTTTCAATGTCGTTTGCGTTGATGGCAAAAACCACTTCTGCCTCGTGAGCAAGCTGCTGAAGCATCTGAGCTTTTGCATCTGGAGCAAATCCAGGGAGGATGCGAGAAGCGTGGTTGTCGTCGAGCAGTTTACCGCCAAACTCAAGGTAGAGCTTGCCGCCAAATTCACTGATACGCTGGTGGATTCGATCCGCCTGCATAGTGATGTACTTCTCGTTATCAAAGCCGATACGCATGCGTCCTCCTGCCAAGATTTACTGTAGAAATTGTATCATCAAGCGCAGACTTCCTATACGCTATAAGCTATACAGAAAACAAATAAACAACCAAGGAGTTGTGTATGGATAGCAAGTTTTCACAAACACCTTCTCGTGGCGAGAAGTTCAAAGAGCTGGCGCTGAGTGCCTTACGTGCATTTGGTTATGGTTGTCTTACTGCGGCTGGAATGAGTGCGATTATCTTTGCATTTGCGTACTTCACCAGCGGAATGGATATGTTTACCGGTATCGACTGGGTACGTCGTGTCATGTATGTTATTTCTTCGCTGGGAATTATTGCCTGTGGCGTTGGTCTGCTCTTTAGCGGAAAAGAGTATGAGGACCGTCAGATGGGCTTTACCCGCGATATTGATGATCCTGTTAGCCTTAAAGACGGAAAGCTTGATCCTAGAATTTCAAACATCGAGACCAATCATCTGTCTTGGCAGGCTGCAATCCTTTATGCCTCAATTGGTATGTTTGTAGTTACTACCATCTTTGACGAGGTCATGAGCCACACCTTTTTGATGTAGGCATTGTGTTAGTGCAGCGGTAGTTCGCTAGTACAGCGGCAACTCGCTCGTACAGTGGCAACTCGCTCGTACAGCGGTGGCTCGCTAGTACAGAGGCAACTCGCCCGTCAACGGATCAATATCTTCTGCAGCAAGTGGCTCAAAAGCCAGGCAGGTAAACGTGGGCTCTCCATGGAACTCGGTAAATCCTGCGTCTCTAATAAGAGCCACAACAAAGCCGCGAGCCTTTCCTTCAGCGGCAAGCTCAAGCAGCGCTTCTTCAGAATCAACGTAGACACATACCTTTGCAACACCGGCGTCAAACCAGTTGGTGATTGCTGAGGTATCTTCATCGGCATGGTCCAAATAAACCCAATTCTGATCGTCGGTGACGCGAACCTGATCAAGTCGATGCTCTTTTGCAAGCGCCATGAGCGTAGCTTCAACACACGCATGGCTTGCCTGAGCAGCAATTTTTCCTTTACGCATCTTAAGATCGCGACGAATAACAATCATTTGCTTTGATTTATATGAAGAGCTCGGCATGAGATACCTTTCTAGAAACTGAATGCTAAGTGTACCATTCACGGCTTTCCGATTTTTGTCGCAAGAAAATCCCGAGGATTCAAAAAGACCCTCTAAAACTAAGAGCAGCGAGAAGAACTTTGAATACTTAACTGGTTACATCAATAAGTTAAATAACACCGCCTACATGGAATGTTAATTCTTGTTCATATTGCTAGGGTTGACTGAGGAGGTGTCTATGAAAGAGTTGGTTATTCTTGCTATGTATATTTGTGCTTCAATATCGGATATGCGAAATCGCACTATTCCAAATAGAATCCCTTTTTTACTCACTGTTTTATGGCCTATTTGGCTCATAACAAATAAGGATCAAATCGGGTTGCTCATACGTGGCCTATGGAGCGAAATCTTTGTTATCTGCGTGTTGATTACAGTGGGTATTGTTACAAAATTTATAGGTCATATGTCTTCTCTAGGAGGAGGAGATATTAAACTTATCCTTTCAACATGCCTTTATCTTGAAATAAAAGAGACATTTGTCTTTTTATTTTCAGCAAATTTTTTAGGTGTTATGTTTTCTCTACTGTTCTTAATTTGGCGTAAATTTTTAAAAAGAAAAGACAGAAACAAAGAAGAAATCACCAGTTCAAATAGTGTATTTATGTATACATTCCCCTTTGCACCATTTCTTGGATTTGGTGTAGCACTTGCGTTATTTTTACGCTAAAATCGAGAGGTGTTATATGAATTTAAAAATTCTTCCAATTCCCGAATATATAAAAAGTTTTTTCTGCTATCAATAGTTTACACGTTGCGTTGAGAGATTGAGTTCCCCCAACACTCAATTTCATTACTAGGTGGCCCCGACCATCTAGATTTCTCGTTATGCGAGGCAACGTATGCCATGGAGGCAGGACGACTTTTTACGTGGTCGCACACATGTCGCCCTGCCTCATGGCAATCTCTTTAGAGCTGTTTGCTCTGTCATTGATATACCCATTATTTTAATTTTTTAAAAGTAAGATTCCTATCATTACACTATTTTCCTGCGGTTTTATAAATATCAGAAATCAGCCTATACAAATCAGCTATAAGCTAAAGCAAGATGATTTGTAGGTTCTTTGCTAGCGCGGAAGTGAGCTGATACATTAATTTGCATAGAGTAATAGGTTTTTGCATATTCTTCGTATAGCCTGCAACCTCAGACGTCAGTGTCGCTTATGATTTATTTACGTAACAGGTATGCAATTTTCTTCAGATTTGTGCTTGTAAAACAACATAACAAATTGTATCTAAAGATATTTTAGTGTAGTATGATACGGTAACAACACGGGACTATGCATAAAACATACGCATGTTTTTAAGGCATCGTTTGAGCAGATGGGGCTGTGAGATGGCTAAGGCAGGTGTTACCAAAAAGACCGACCCAGGTTTGGGTAGGACAGTAGCAAGGTTGTTACAAGAAAGTGGCAAGCGCCAGGTAGACCTGTGCGAATTCTCACATTGGTCACGTGCGTATGTCTCTTACATTTGCACTGAGCGTCGTAAGTGGCCTTCATTTGATAAAGCAAAGGTTATCGCTGACTTCTTCTCCTTAAGTCTTGATCAACTTTGGGTTGAGCATCTTAAAGATCTTGTTGATGCTGGCGTGGAGCTTACAGAGACGCAGAAGAAGAATTTAGCTGAGGGTGTTAATCTTCCAAATCCTACTGTTATGCATGACGGAAATGACAATAGAGAATACCTCCAACCTGTTGTTTCCTCGGGGAACGGCTCAGATTACACGCTCCCGGAAATTCTTGGCGTCGAATAAGTATTTTTGACTATTTTTATTGTTTACAATGCCATACTTGCTGTATACGCGTATGATTCAGCGTTGTTCAGATTGCATGGGGCTATCTGAAGAGTAGGAGATGTGCAAGATGGCTGGACTACACTGTTCAGACTGCGCTTTTAGCTCGTTTAAATTTAACGAGGACGCCCAGATGTATCAGGCGTACTGCTCGCGCGGCTATTTGCTGGCTGATCCACATATCCATGAGCTTTTTGCCATGCACTTTGCTAAGTCTCCAGAGGATTTTGTTCCCGTCAAAGATCCGTTTAATCGCGAGTATCTGAGAAAGTCATATATCTGCGGAGAATTTATTAAGCGCAAGGATAATTTGGGTTAACGGTATGTCTTAAAACCCTGTTATGTAACATAGCAGGGTTTTATTATGCTTCTGACGTGTTTCTCGTCTAATCAATATCAAAGAATTAAGTAAATATCACAAAAGTTGTTATGTAACGCTTATAGATTTCTGCATAATTAGTTAACTTTCTGTTATATGTTCCCCTTAAAAAAGGTAGTATTGATTTGGGGGAATCTCCTTATTACAAGGGGATTTAAAACATTTATAAAGGAGCGACAGCAATGTCGAGGCGACCACAAACAGAAAGTTGTGACACACGTCACAGACTTCTTAAATCCGCAGAGCAAGAGTTTGCTTTACAGGGATACGATAAAGCTTCACTCAGACAGATTTGTGCACATGTAGGTGTTACAACGGGCGCTCTTTATTTCTTCTTTGAGAATAAAGAGGACCTCTTTAAGAATGTTTTGATTCCTGTCACTGAAGGCGCAATTCAGATTCTTGAAGACTACAAAGAGCATCTGCTGCTCTCTGAGGAAAGAGATCTTGAAGACACTCCTTTGGGCAATGCAGAAACGCTCGAGAAATTCTTAGACCTTCTGTACGGCAATAGGTACGTGGTGCAGATTCTTGTGAATAACCGAGAAAACCCGCATGTTGTCCATTTCTTTGAAGAATTGACTGAGGTTATCTCTGCAACCATCAGAGCCATTCTTTATCCTAACGTTGCGCAGGTTAAACCCTATGATGAGTTTATTATTACCTGGCTTGCTCAAACTGAAATGACCACCATTGTCAACATTCTTAAAAATGATGAGACTCGTGAAGAGGCTGACGGTCACATTAATTCGGCAGTAATGTTTACGCAAGGTGGCATTAAAGCCCTAGTTGAGGAACATTAGATGCTCATCTGTGCATAAAAATTGACAAAATCTACTTAAATCGGCTATTCTCAATAAAGGTAAACAAACCCCAAAGGAGACCTTTATGAAGTTTAATAAGCTCGGCCTCGTAGCAGCATCCGCTTCTGCCGTTCTTGCACTTGCTGGCTGCAATCTTATTCCAAATCTTGCTGATCCAGGAACCACTACTGGCGGTGGTCAGCAGCAGCAACAGCAGCAGACTGCACCTGATGCAAATACCGCAACTAAGCCTTCAGATACTCGTGCTGGTGACTCTGACTCTCAGCAGCTCTATCAAACTCTGATGGACAAGCACAACACTTCAGAGCAGGTTACCAACGTTCAGAAGTACGTTGATGATATTAAGAAGACTGGCGATAAGACTGAGGTTCTTATTGACACCGATAAGATTACCGTTACCGTTACCGGCATTGGTGTTGACTTTGAGAACTCCAACGGCTATCTGGTTGAGGTTGTTAACAAGACCGATACCAACATCTTCATTCAGACCACCGACACCGCTATTGGCAAGGATGAGCTGAGCTTGTTTGTTAACGCAGCTCCTAACGCAACTACCAAGGGCTTTGCATTCTTTGACCCAGGTGTAAAGATGGACGCATCCGCAACTGTTCGTGGTACCATCCTTGCTCTTTATGGTTCTGACTACAGCATGGATTCCTTCAACGTTATGTTCTAAGTTCACTTAGTTCGTTGACTGCAAAGGCTCAGCTTTTAGCTGAGCCTTTTTTGTTAGCGAGAAACCCAATCAATAGCAGCCGAATGAGTCAGTGTTAAGTTATTAGAATCCGTTAGACTATAGAGTTGTTAGCTATTAGAAAAGCATGTATGCATTGCATATAAGGAGCTACGATGCTAAATTTAGATAAAAACACAGACAAGTCATATAACGATCTTATCTTTTTAAAACCTCTTTTTCACAACAAAATTTGGGGTGGAAGAAGACTTGCTGAAGAGTATGGTTACGACATCCCCGAAGGCTCAGTAGGAGAGTGCTGGGCGATCAGTGCACATCCTAGCGGAGACTGTGAAGTTGCCTCTGGTGCCTTTGAAGGAAAAACTCTTTCTGAGCTATGGGCTTCTCATCGAGAGCTTTTTGGTAATGCAGAGGGAGACCGTTTCCCACTTCTCATTAAAATTCTTGATGCAAAAGATGACCTCTCTGTTCAGGTTCATCCAGATGACATGTACGCAGCAGAACACGAGAATGGCTCTCTGGGAAAGTCTGAGTGCTGGTATATTCTTGATGCAAAAGAGAATGGCGATATTGTTGTAGGACAAAATGCCTCCTCAAAAGAAGAGTTTGCAGCCATGGTTGAGCAGGGAAAGTGGACTGAACTGCTCAATTACGTTCCTATCAAGGCTGGAGATTTCTTTAGGATTGATCCTGGAACCGTTCACGCCATTAGAACGGGCACGCTTATTCTTGAAACGCAGCAGAGCTCAGATATTACATACCGTGTGTATGACTATGATCGTTTGGGAGACGATGGCAAGCCTCGTGATTTACATCTGGCACAGAGTCTTGAGGTCATTGATTATGCACAGGAAGCTCCAACATCTGGAGAAATTACTGCTCCAGAAATTGATAGCAAAACTGAACTTATGAGTTGCAAGTACTTCTCGGTAGAAAAATACGAGATTCATGAGGCAAAAACTATTGCTCAGCCATGGCCGTTTATGTGCGTAAGTGTCATTGAGGGAGAAGGTACGGTTTGCGCTGACGGTGGCAACGGAGTAGAGCATAGGATTTGCAAGGGCTCGCATTTTATTGCTCCTGCATCTTCTGGTAGTTTGCACTTCTCGGGCAATATGACATTGATTACCTCTCATCTTCCTCATACAAAGTAGGATGATAAATGAGTCGAATGCAGCTTAATTTGTAACATTTGATGCGTTTGAAGTAGAATATAAAAAGTTGAGCCTTTCATACGCTTATAGGAGGAACGTATGAACAAAGAAATGATTACTCGCCGCGCTTTTGCGGGATTGGCTGCAGGTGGTGCTGCTAGCACGCTTGCCGCTTGTAATAGTGATGTCCTTCAGGCAATTTTGAATCCTGATTCCGTTCTTGGCGGAGCTGGTCAAGATCCTCAGAATGGCGGTCAAGGCGGTAATGGTGATCAGCCTTCTCAGTCAAATCTGGTGAAGCTTGAAGAGACTCCAGATAATCCAACGCTAACCGGAGACCTTTCCAAGATTGTTACTGGTGTTTGGTGTGTTGACAATGGTGTTGGAACTAAAGGTGGGTCAAAGGATGGTAAAACCTTTGACCATGGCGGCATGCTCAATCAGGGCTATAACGATGGAACCGTTCTTTACTATTCCTTCAAAGAAGACGGCACTTTCTTCATGCATAATTTTAAAGGCGTAAAGAATGATGGTAAGTGGGAAGCAAAAGGATCCGTTGTTATTCAATGTACTTATGATGATGGCGATAGTGTGCCAATGTATTTTGATAAGGACGATAACAACTATCTGAAGTACAGTGATGCCAAAAGTGAGATTACGTTTAATTTCAAAAAACTTTCTGACAATCCAGACGATACTTCACAGATTGCGTATATTGATGGCCAGGTAGTCAATTTTGCTGCTACCATTCCTGGTACGTATTATCTCTTTGGTTTGCACTATGCAGATGGTTCTAAAGAAGATCTGACCAGTGATCAGATTGAATCTATGAATAAAGGTTCTGGCGCAGCGTATACCTTCTCTGCTCATAAGGATGGAAATGCTGCACTGTTCTACCCGGACGGTAGCGTTTCTCCTATTCAGATTGTTGCAGAAGAGCCTTCGTCAGATGGTCTTTCTTTCCCCATTCTTGCTCAGGGTTTTTCAAAAGACCAACAGATATCTAAGTCTGTTCTATACACTACTGCGGAAGATAAAAAGGTTCTCAATATTGATACTCCTGGATACACTCTTAAATTTGCCCTCATTAATCACCGCGAGGATAATTGGGCTAAATATGAGTATCCACCAAAGGCTGAGTTCCCTTGGCAGCCAGATGGTAAGGGCGGCTTTACGCTGGTAACTCCTAATTCTTCTGATTCTGGCAACGGTGGCAGTTCATCTGGTTCAGGCGGTAGTTCATCTGGAAATGGTGGCGGCGGTAAGGGCGGTTCTGGTAAGAAATAGTCACAACCGTTTCTGTCATCTTTTACTAACAAAAAAGCAGGCATATGATATGCCTGCTTTTTTCTTGCCAAACTTTTACGCGTGTAAAAGAACGGTGATGTAAAGCTTAGAGCTGAAACTTACGCAGCGTGTGCGCCGCCCTCAATCTCACCGGTGCAGTGTGGGCAGCGAGTTGCGCCTTCCTTAACCTCTTCAAGGCAGTGTGGGCAGTGTGGAGCTGCAACCTCTTCAACAGCCTCTTCCTCGTCCTTCTTAAGCTTGGAAGCCTTCATAAACTTGTTGAGGGCCTTAACCATGCAGAAGACAATAAATGCAATGATCAGGAAGTTGATGATTGCGCTGATGAATGCACCAAAGTCAATGCCGTTCTGGGTACCAGGGACTGGAATGGAAAGTCCAGAAACCTCGGTGCCACCACCAGAGACGAGCTTAATAAATGGGTTGATGATGTCATTGACAAGGGAGGTAACAATAGCGGTAAATGCGCCGCCAATGATGATACCAATAGCCATGTCCATAACATTGCCCTGCTGGATAAACTCTTTGAACTCCTCAAAAAACTTTTTCATTTCATCCCTTTCGTTTAGTTAGTAGAGGATAGATATTTCCGCCCGCGCCTATGGCCTGCGCTTATGCACTGGTCAGACCATAGATGCGAGAGTATTTGTCAGTCAGATACTTGGTGTAGTAGTGAACGTCAAAAGGCTCGCCGCATGCGCCCATGATGAGCTCCTTGGAGTCCTTTGCACGACCCCAGGTCCAAATACGGCTACCTAGCCACTCTCTAATAGGAGCAAGGTCTCCAGATGCGCAGACGGCATCAAAGTCCATACCCTCAGTAATCATGGCGTGCTTGTACTGAGCGCCATATGCGCTACCAAGTGCATAGGTTGGGAAGTAGCCAAACTCACCCCATGACCAGTGGACATCCTGAAGAGCGCCCTCGGTGTTGTTTGGAACCGTGACGCCCAGGTACTGCTTGTACTTCTCGGCCCAAAGAGCTGGGACATCCTTTGCGGTAATCTCGCCAGACAAAAGTGCCTGCTCCATCTCATAACGGATGAGAATGTGCAGCGGATACGTGAGCTCGTCTGCCTCGGTGCGGATGAGGCTTGGCTGTACCTTGTTAGCTGCCGAGAAGAGCTGGAAGGCAGTAACGCGATTCAGCTGGCCAGGGAAGTGTTTGCGCATAAGCTGAATAAGAGGTTCAGCAAATGCCTCAGAAAGGCCAACGTAGTTCTCAAAGAATCTGGACTGAGACTCGTGCATGCCCATAGAAGTGCCAGTGCTCAGAGAGGTAAAACGATACTCCCAGTTAATTCCCTGCTCGTAGAGTGCGTGGCCGTTCTCATGCAGCATGGAATAGACGTTGGAGAGCACGTTATTCTCGTAAGCGTGGCTGGCAACCATAACAAAGCCAATACCAGGGCCGCCAGTGTAAGGATGCTCAGTTTTGCCAAGCCAATACGCGTCCTCGTCAAGGCCCTGGAGTTTTACCAGGTCTTTTGCAAGATCCCACTGACGATTGACGTCAAACTTGCCCTCAAGAGGCTTGGTGCTTGGCTGGCGCTTAGAAGCCATGCAATCGGCAACCAGAGGAACTACCACTTCTTTAACGTTATTGAAGAAGGTGTTGTAGAACTCTCTGTTGGTACCGTGCTCAAAATCGCTAAGCAACAGGTCATAGGGGTCTTTGGAAGCATCGCGAGCCTGGCACATCTCTTTGCGGAGCTCAATCAGGCCGTCCAGTTTTGGTGCAAAGAGCGACCAGTCATCACTGTTCTTTGCCTGCTCCCAGACCTCGTTAGCCTCTGTGGTGAGGCGGACAAAGTTACTCTGAAGCTCAACGGGGACATCTACCAGCTGGCTTCTATCGCGGCGCAGAATTTTAACCTGTGCACGATGAGTCTCATCAAGCAGAGCGCGGTTCTCGTGAAGTCTATCAAGCAGTGCACCAACAGCAGGATCACAGAGGGTCTCCTGGATCTGCTCGCCAAGGATTGCCAGGGCTTCTCCACGCTCTTCAGCAGCCTTTTTTGGATCAATGCAGGGGCCAAAAGAGCCAATCTCGTTAGCTGCATAGTTAAGAGCAAAGAGTTTTTTCTCAAGCTCATCAAGTTTAGCGATATCATCGCGGGGATTTGAAAGCGCTGCGTTCAATTCAACAGTGTTATTTGCGCTGTCCATAAAAATCCTCTCTACAAAAATAGGTGTGACCAGTTATTTTACCGGTCAACAAAAACCGTTTAGCATATGCGCCATATTTTACCCTGTTATTTATTGATATTTGAGCGATACTAAAAAGACTACGTCCTAAAACAATAAGTACATCTTTTCGGCACAATTTTTGTCCAAAGATGGCTTGTAAGGAGTAAGAGTTCTATGGATGACAGCAGAATCTCGTTTGATCAGTGGGGTGATCTGTACGCAGATCGCGTTCAAACCATGAGAAAAAGCGAAGTGCGAGATTTGTTTGCGGCACTGTCTCGTCCAGGTGTCATTGCGCTGTCTGGTGGCTTACCAGACATTTCTTCGCTGCCACTTGATCAGGTTGCAGAGTGCGCTCGACGCTGCGTTGCTGTTGAGGGTCTCAGGTCTCTTCAGTACGGCAACTCTGATGGTCGTATTGAGTGCAGAAGGACTATCTGCAAGATCTTGGCTGCTCAAGGCGTTGAAGCCGATCCTGATGAGATGATTTTGACTTCTGGTTCTCAGCAGGCGCTTGATTTCTTGGGTCGCGTCTTCCTTAACCCAGGAGACGATATTATCTGTGAGGGCCCAAGTTACCTTGGTGCGTTCCAGGCATTTTCTGCGTATGAGCCTACTGTTCACACCATTGATATGGACGAAGAAGGCATTAGGACAGATCTACTTGAGGCAAAGCTTAAAGAGCTTGCAGACCAAGGTAGAAAGCCTAAGTTTATCTACGTTATTCCTAACTTCAACAACCCTGCAGGCATTACCATGTCCATGCCAAGGCGCCTGCGTCTTCTTGAGTTGGCTCGCCAGTACAACATCCCTGTTGTTGAGGATGATCCGTATGGTCTTATCCGCTTTGAGGGAGAAGATCTAACGCGCCTTAAGACACTTGATCCAAACGTCATTTATCTGGGAACCACGTCGAAGATTTTTGCCCCTGGACTGCGTCTTGCATGGATGGTGGCACCTCGTCATTTCCTTGAGCGCATCAACCTTGCAAAGTCTGGTTCTGACCTGTGCACCAGCCCCTTTAATATGATTCTTGCCGAGCATTACTTCAATGAAGTTGATTGGCAGGCAGCACTTGAGGTGTCTAAGTCTCGCTATAAAGAGAGAAAAGACGCCATGCTGGCAGCGCTTGTAGAGTTCTTCCCTAAAGACGTTACCTGGACTAAGCCAGAGGGTGGTTTGTTCCTGTGGGTAACCTTCCCGCCATACCTCAACACTGAGCAGTTGCTTCCTCGTGCAATTGAAGAGGGAGTTGCCTTTGTACCAGGTGTTTATTGCTATCCTGACCAGCGTATTAGTTCAAGTATGCGCCTATGCTACTCATTTGAGACGCCAGAGCGCATCCACGAGGCAATCCGCAGGCTGTCTTTGTGCGTCCAAGATCGCATGGCGCTGTATCGCGCATTCCTAGAGGCGGGCGCTCTTCCTGAGTCTTCTCATTCTGAATCTCAATCCTCTGCAAGGGAGTGTTAAGTATGGCTACAAAAGTTGCTGTCATTATGGGTGGAGCCTCATTTGAGAGGAACTTCTCGCTCAAAAGCGGAGCTCTTGTTTCTGAGGCCTTGGAGAAGCGTGGGTATGAGGTATTGCCACTTGATGCTGATGCTCACCTGGTGGACACTCTTCGTGCCGAGAAACCCGATGTTGCGTTTGTGTGCCTTCACGGCGCGGGCGGAGAAGACGGTGCGGTACCTGCACTTTTGGAGTTCCTCAAGATTCCGTATGTGGGCTCAAGGCCTGCATCTTGTAGGGCAGCCTGGAACAAGGCTGACATGCCGTTTATTGTGCGCCAGGCCTGGTCAAAGGAGGAGTCTGAGGTCATCTGGCCTCCTCAGATTGTGTTGACTGCTAGCGCGTTTAAAGACCTGGGCGCAGCAGCCGCTCTTGATCTGGTTCCCGAGCGCCTTGGCGGCGGCGTTGGCTTCCCTCTAGCGGTTAAGCCTGTTCACGGAGGCTCTGCTATGGGCCTTTCCAAGGTTGATAGTGCTGACCAGCTTGGACCAGCACTTCTCGGCGCACTTGGTTTTGACGACTCCGTCATTATCCAGCAGTGGGTTGATGGCGTTGAGGTAAGCGTTACCGTGCTTTCTGACGCAGATGGCGAGAAAACCCTGCCACCAGTTGAGATTTCGGTGACCGAGGGTATTTACGACACGGATGCTCGCCTTGATCCAGAGCGTATTCAGCACTTCTGCCCAGTTCGCCCTGAGTCGCTTGCTGCTCTTGGCGCAGATCCAACTGAGGCTCGTGAGGCGCTTGAGCGCGCAGCTCTTGAGGTGTTTACGGCGTACGGCTGCAGAGATCTTGCTCGTATTGACTTTATTTGGGACGGACATCACGTTATGGTCATGGGTCTGAAGACATTCCCAGGACTTACCGAGACCTCCCTTGTCCCAATGGCTATTGAGGCTGCAGGATACGCTGTTGAAGATGTTCTTGCGCAGCTTGTTGAAGGTGCGCTTAAGCGCGGTAACTAGGGGGTTTCATGGAATACGTATTGGGTATTGATGTTGGTGGAACCACCATCAAGCTGGGACTTTTCTCTGCAGAAGGAGAGTTGCTTTCTGAGCAGAAGGTCAAGACGCCTTCACTTGATAACGAGGATGGTTATCAGACAGTAACCGATGCCATCAAGCTGATAGTTCATGGCCAAAAGGCAAGTCGTGATGATGTTATTGCGTGTGGTTTGGATATTCCAGGTCCTGTTGCAGATGACGGAACCGTTGGTCTTCTCGCCAATGTAGACATTGACCCCGAGGGATTGGTGCAGGCAATTAACATGTGCCTGCCAAACGCAACCATCGCGTTTGTCAACGACGCTAACGCTGCAGCTCTTGGCGAGGCCTGGGCTGGCGTTGCCGTGGGTGTGCCTTCGTTTGTGCTGATTGCGCTGGGCACCGGCGTTGGTGCAGGTGTTGTTGTAGACGGCAAGCTTGCTGCAGGTGCTTTTGGCGCGGGCGGTGAGATTGGTCACATCATTGTTGAGCCAGAAGAGACGTTGACCTGCGGTTGTGGTCGCCACGGTTGCCTGGAGCAGTATGCTTCTGCTAAGGGTGTTGTCCGCCTGTACCTGGAGGAATGTGTTGCTCGTGGCGTTGTTCCTGTGAACATTGAGCACGAGACTGATACGGTGTCCGTGTTTAGAGCTCATGCTCAAGGCGATGAGTGCGCAACCCTTGCTATCCACAAGATGTGCCACTACCTGGGTCTTGCTATGGCGCAGGTTTCGTGCGTGGTTGATCCTGCTATGTTTTTGATTGGCGGTGGCGTTGCGGGCTCGTTTGCAACATTTGCTACTGAGCTTCGCGAGAGCTTTGAGCAGTATGCTCTGCCAGTAAGTAAGGGTGCTCGTATTGAGGCTGCGAGCTTGGGCAATCAGGCTGCAATGTATGGTTGCGCATATGAGGCGCTGCGTCTGAGAAAAGAACGCTTTGGCCAGGAGAACGCAGAGTAGGTGCGTGCATTCTACGGCTGAAGTGCGCATTCTTGATGATGGCACGCTCTTGAAGAGCACGGCCTACGATTGAGATTTGCGTTTCTCGCGCGTCGTAACGCTTCTGTGCAAAACATAACTTGCTAACTGATTTTTTACGTAAAAGTATGGTCATTTAAGCTGCTCAGTGCTAACATTGAGCAGCTTTTTTGGTTGTGTTTGGAACAATTCCGAGCACTAGGATGAAAGGGGAGTGCTGTGGCTGACGAGTCAAAGTATGACATCGTTGCTGCTACTGGTTGCCCAACCGGTATTGCGCACACCTTTATGGCTAAGGAGGCCCTGGAGAAGGCCGCCGCAGCTAAAGGTCTTACCATTAAGGTTGAGACGCACGGCCAGGTCGGTGTAGAGAACGAGCTCACCGCAGCTGAAATTAGGAACGCCAAGGCAGTAGTTGTTGCTGCCGATAAGGACGTTCAGGCTGAGCGTTTTGCCGGAAAACCAATGGTAAATGTTGGTGTTACTGCTGCTATTAAGGACGCTGAAGGTCTTATCGACCGCGCTCTTGTTGCTCAGCCTGAGGGCGAGCTTGCAGAGGCAGACGACGCTCCAGTCTCTAGCACCATTGAGAAAGAGTCTGTAGGCCACATCATCTACAAGCATCTCATGAACGGCGTTAGCCACATGCTGGTCTTTGTTGTTGCTGGTGGTGTTCTTACTGCAGTTTCATTCCTCTGGGGTATTACTTCCTTCAGCTCCACTGCACCTGACTACAACAGCTTTGCTGCCATGCTCAAGATTATCGGCGGCATTGCAATGGGCCTTATGGTTCCAGTTCTTTCTGCTTACATTGCTGAGTCTATCGGTAAGCGTCCTGCTCTGGTTCCTGGTTTTGTTGCAGGTATGATTGCTATCCAGGGTCTTCCAATTAACCCTAACACTGGCATGATTGATGCTGGTGGCGCTGGCGTTGGTTTTGGCTTCCTGGGCGGCATCGTCGGCGGCTTCCTTGCCGGTTATGTCATCGTTGGTCTTGAGAAGCTCCTTGCAGGTCTTCCAAAGAACCTTGATGGCCTGAAGGCAATCTTCCTGTACCCACTGCTTTCCACCACCATTGTTGGCCTGGTTATGCTGGGTATTTCTGGTCCAATGGCAGCAATCAACACCGGCATGATGAACTTCCTGCGCGGTCTGTCTGCTTCTGGTCCAATTGTCCTTGGTCTTGCAATTGGTTGCATGGCCGCATTTGACATGGGCGGCCCAGTCAACAAGGCAGCTTACGTTACCGGTACTGCACTTCTGACCGAGGCTCTTGCTGCTGGTGTTGGTACCCCAACCTATGAGTTTGGTACTAACTTCATGGCTGCAGTTTCTGCTGCTTGTATTGTTCCTCCACTGATCACCACCTTTGCTGTTGTCGTTGGTAAGAAATACTTCACCAAGTCCGACTTCAACGCTGGTCTGGTCAACTTCGTTCTTGGCTGCACCCACATTACCGAGGGCGCTATTCCATTCATGACCAAGAACATTTGGCCTGTTATGCCTATCATGATGATCGGTTCTTCCATCGGCTCCATCCTGACTCTGCTCTTTGGTGTTCACGATCCAGCACCTCACGGCGGCTTCCTGGTTCTTCCAGTTGTTGATGGCGGCCTCAAGTGGGTTCTCGCCATTCTCATTGGCGCTGTTGTTGGCGGCATTCTCTTTGTTGCTTTCAAGGCATATGAGTACCGCAAGAACGGCAACAAGCTGGTCGAGGACTAAGCGTTACGCTTAGCACACTCGGCACCGTTTGAGTTTCACTCAGAATTTACGTACAGTTTGGGTGCAGACTCAGATAATCGAAGTAAAATATGGACTCGGCGATTTCGTCGGGTCCATTTTTGTTCCAGAGGGAGCTTTGATGATTTACACACTTACCACTAATCCTGCAATCGACATGAACGTCAATTCGGGAGTTCCTTCTTATACGCACGTCAACCGCACAACCGATGCCGTATATACACCAAACGGCAAGGGTCTGAACGTTTCATTTACGCTTGCTCACTACGGCGTTGAGTCCACTATCCTGGGCTTTTTTGGCGGCTTCTCGGGCAACTATATTGTTGAAGAGGCGTCTAAGATTTGCCCGGTCAAGCCTGTGTGGATTGACGGTATTACTCGCGTAAACATTTTTGTGACAACGCCAGAAGGCGAGCTCAAGTTCCCTAATGCGGGCGCTCCTGTTATTCGCTCCAAGCAAGACGAGATGCTTGAGCTGCTGCGTACTGCCTCTGACCTGGACGTGCTGGTGGTCTCCGGCTCGCTTTCTCCTGAGATGGATCCAACCTTCTACGACGAGCTCTTTGATCTTTGTCATGAGCGCGGCGCTGAGCTGGTCCTGGACATCTCTCATAAACACCTCGCAGAACTTGTCGAGAAAAAACCGCTGCTCATCAAGCCAAACGACGAAGAAGTGGCAGAGATCTTTGGCGTCGACGTCCATAACGAGGCCGACGTTCTTCTCGCCCTCCACAAGATTCACGAACGCGGAGCAAAGAACATCCTGCTTACGCTGGGCGGCGAAGGCGCGTACTTCTTCAACGGCGAGCACGTCTGGCATGCAAACGCCGCGCAGGTAGAGGTGCTTTCGACGGCATGCGCGGGCGATTCGACGCTGGCAAGCTTCATGTCAATCTGGCTTGAGGATCCAACAGCTGTCGAGAGGGCTCTGACGCGCGCGATGGCTACCGGCGGAAATGTTGCTATGAGCGCTGGCCTGGGCGACTTTGCGCTGGTCGAGAAGATCGCAGAGTCCATTCGCGTTGAGCTGGTGGAGTAGGAGCGGACGTGTTGCGCGTGGAGGTGTGCGGTGGTGCGCGGACTTGCGTGGAGATGCGCAGGGCTTGCGAGCCCACGGGTTTCTCGACGTATGGCGTGCGCAAGTCTCCATATCTGCAAAATAAGTCTTTTCTCGCTTCTTGATTTCGTGTAACGTATAAGGGCTGATGTGATAATTAGGTTTTCGAACCTCTAAAGAAGGAGAGTGCAATGTCCGGACACTCTAAGTGGGCCACAACCAAGCACAAGAAAGCAGCTATCGACGCTAAGCGTTCCTCGCTGTTCTCTAAGCTTTCCCGCAACATTACTGTTGCTGCAAAGATGGGTGGCGACCCAAATCCGGACAACAACGCTAGCTTGTCTGCCGCTGTTGCCCGTGCTCGCATGGTTTCCATGCCTAACGCAAAGATTCAGGCCGCTATCGATAAGGCATTTGGCGCTGGTGCTGATGCTGCCATTTACGAGGAGATCGTTTACGAGGGATACGGTCCTGCAGGTGTCGCAGTTTACGTTGACTGCCTTACTGACAACAAGAACCGTACCGCAGCAGACGTTCGTTCCGCATTTACCCACTCTGGCGGCAACCTTGGTACCGCTGGTTCCGTTGCGTTCCAGTTTGAGCGCAAGGGCTCCATCGCAGTTGACAAGGTTATTGTCTCCGAAGAGAAGAAGGTTGCTGACCGCGAGAACGCTGTCGACGAGGACGAGTTCATGATGGCAGTTGCCGAGGCTGGCGGAAACGATTACGAGGATGCTGGCGATCAGTGGATTGTTTGGACTGCATACGACAAGATGCAGGATGTCCAGAAGGGTCTCGAGGCTCAGGGCATTGAGGTTAAGGGTTCCGAGCTTACTATGGTTCCAACCACCCCAACTGACGTCTCCGTTTCTGATGCAAAGAAGGTTCAGCGTCTTATCGATAAGCTCGACGAGCTTGATGACGTTCAGAACGTCTACAGCACCATGAACATCACCGACGAGATTGCTGCTGCTCTCGAGGAAGAGTAAGCTCTCTGGTCCGCGCTGCGCGACGAGCGCCGAGCGCGACGAGCGCGACGATGCGCGATGAGTGCGAAATCGCGACCGGCGACAAAACTGCACTTCAAAGCCCTGCCAGTTGGTGGGGCTTTTTGTTTGGATAGCGTTGATGCTGTCAGAACACACCTATGTCGGATAATCTACACGTTTTTAGAAGCCCGAACACACCTATGTCAGATAATCTGTATATACAGAGCCTAAAACATAACTTACAGCCTTAAAAAACACAGCAAATGACGATATTCTGAGAAAAATAGAACTTTTGAGGGTCAATTTTGCAGAATAAGTGACTTTGCTGTGTTTTCAAAACGCCAAAAATAGGCCTCTAAAAAATTTATGCATTCAGATGAATTCACCCTCATGAATATTCATGCGGGTGAATATTTTCGTATCCTGGTAGTTAAAATTTTGATGTCTTCTTTGCTGGGCGAGAAAACCAATGGACTACAGCAGTGGAAACATTCGATTGAAGCTGAATCTCATCGACCGACGCACGTGGCCGTAGTAGCTCTATAAGCTCACGCGAATAACCTTACGAACGCCGGCTGCTTCGAGGGCTGCTATCTGCGAAATCGATGCGGATTCGTCCGTCATCAGCACGTCGATATCAGCAGGCAATCCATATTGAAAGCTGGAGTTGACGCCCAGCTTGCTTGCATCGGCCAAGACAATATGCTGCTCAGAGTGCTTAAGCATCAGCGAGTTCACGCGCATCTCGTTTGAAACCAGCGTGGTAAGGCCGCGCTCAGCTGAAATTCCCGAGCATCCCAAGATGCACTTCGCGGCACGAATCTGGTTGATTGAAGCAAGCGCAAAATCACCGGTCAGTGACTTCTTAGCTGGTCGAACTTCTCCGCCCGTGACCAAAACGGTCATCGATGGGGGATAGTCGGCGGCCAGAACGCTACCGTTATTGGTAACAACCGTGATGTTCTCGGCGGTGATGAATTCCAGGACTTTTATAGCGGTTGAGCTGGTGTTAATGAAGACCGTGTCGCCGTCTTTAATCAGCTTGGCGGCGGCCTGGGCAAGCTTGAACTTTGCGGTTACCTGGTTTGAGCTGAGTCCTGTCGAGAGCGGGTCAAGCAGCGTGGCCATGCCATAGCTTCGGGAAATGAGGCCTTGAGCTTCGAGTTCGTCAAGATCGCGGCGGATGGTAAGCGAAGAAACTTCAAATCTATCGGCAAGATCGCTGACGGAAACCTGGCGATATTGTTCAAGAAGGCTCATGATCGAGCTTCTGCGTGATGCTACGAATGAACGACTTGTGGCCATGAATCCCCCAAAAGAACTCAACTGCTGATAGACCTGTAGAATTACATTTAACTAATTCAGTTCTGTGAAAAACATCGTACAAATTGACAGCACCTTTTGAATGGTTCTTGAACAATTGTGTAGATGCTTTTCAGTAGATCCGATTGTATCTTACCCTATTCAATGAACGTTTTGAATACTTAAACGGATATTATTTAACGGTCAACGGTTTTTATGACGTAAATCTCTAAAGTGAGCATAGATAAGTATTGCTTAACTCTCAACTTTAGCTATACTTACATTAACGATTCGATTGGTAAAACATTCAAAACGTTCAACAAATAGGGAAATTTGTTATACGGCAAGTCAAATGTCATATAAATTATTTATCTAATTGTTGAAGCGTTCAGAAGATTCAAGTTTTGTCATTAAGCGATGTGTTCTTGTGTGGTCTTGCTATAGTCCAACACAAGGAAAGATTCACAGTAGCTACTGGAGAGGAGTGAATCGCATGTTACTTCGCGATATTTACGAGCAGAAGCATTATGCATTCGTAAAGACCCCTATGACGTGGGAAGAGTCTATTAGAGAGTGCTGCAAACCACTGGAGGCTGACGGAACTGTCAATCCAGAGTATGCAGACGACATCATTGAGTGCGTAAATAAGTATGGTCCTTACATTGTCATCGTTCCAAACGTTGCAATGCCACACTCCACTGCTCGCATTGGCTCTAATGGCAAGACTGCTATTGGATTTATGCACTCCGATGTTCCTGTTAACTTTGAGGATGGCGACGATGAGAAGCAGGTCAAGACCTTCTTTACTCTGAGCGCAACCGATCAGGAAGCACACCTTAAGAATATGCAGATGCTCGTTCAGGTTCTTATGAATGAAGAGGTCCTTGAGCGTCTGAAGAATATTCAGTCTCCAGAAGAGCTTTTGGAGATCGACGAGCTTATCTCTGAGTAAGCACGTTCGTTTGTGCGCGTCGTTTGCGCACGCCCGTTTGGGCACGTAATTGAGGATTTCCTTTTGTAGTGTGGGCTGCAGAAGGTACGTATGTAGGACCCTTTGAAAGGGGTATCAATGGATATTGTTCTTGGTATTTGGAAATGGTTTGCGAGCAACTTCTTGACTCAGCCAGCCTATTTCATCGGTTTGATTGTTGCTATCGGCTACATTCTTCTTAAGAAGAAGTGGTACGACGTACTCGCTGGCTTCCTTAAGGCAGTCATTGGTTATCAGATCCTCCTGGTTGGTTCCGGCGGCCTGGTAACTGCATTCCGTCCAGTTCTTGTTGGACTTCAGGCTCGCTTCAACCTTTCTGCAATGGTCATTGACCCATACTTTGGCCAGAACGCAGTACAGGCAGGCATGGAGGCAGCTGACGCTCCTGCATTTATCGCAGGTCGTTCCTTCTCCTCCGTTATGCTTCTTCTGCTCTTCGCTTTCATTCTGAACATTGTTCTGGTTGCTTTTAAGAAGCAGACTAAGCTTCGCGCAATCTTTACTACTGGTCACGTCCAGGTTCAGCAGGCAGCAACTGCATTTTGGCTTATCCTCTTCTGCTTCCCACAGCTTAACGACGTTACCATCCTTGCAGTTATGACCGTTCTCCTTGGCCTTTACTGGGCAGTTGGTTCCAACCTTTGTATTGGACCTACCCAGGACCTCACTGATGGCGCTGGTCTTACCGTTGCTCACCAGCAGATGTTTGGCGTCTATTGCGCATCCAAGGCTTCTGAGTGGCTCGCCAAGCACTCCAAGAAGGAGTCCAAGCGTATTGAGGATATCGAGCTTCCAGGCTTCCTTAAGATCTTCAACGAGAACCTCGTTGCAACTGCAATTCTCATGACAGCATTCTTTGGTGTCATCCTTGCTGTTCTTGGCCAGGACTTCCTGCTTGAGAACAAGTTCATGAAGCCAGGTCAGGATTTCTTCTTCTACATCATGACCACTTCCTTCCAGTTTGCTGTTTACCTCTCCATCCTGCAGCTTGGTGTTCGTACCTTCGTTACTGAGCTCACCAACTCCTTCCAGGGTATTTCCAACAAGCTCCTCAAGGGTTCCGTCCCAGGCGTTGACTGTGCAGTTACCTACGGCTTTGGTTCTCCAAACGCAGTTACCCTCGGCTTCCTCATGGGTGCTGCTGGCCAGTTCCTGGCAATCGCAACTCTGTTGCTTTTGAAGTCCCCAGTTATTGTTATCGCAGGCTTTGTTCCACTGTTCTTCGATAACGCTACCATCGGCGTTTACGCAAACAACAAGGGTGGCCTCCGTGCAGTTCTTATCATGCCTTTCATCTCTGGTCTTCTCCAGGTCTTCGGTTCAGCTCTTATCGCTGGCTGGGTTGGCATGGCTGCATACGGTGGATACCTTGGTATGTGGGACTGGGCAGTTGTCTGGCCAATCATGACCGGCCTCATGAAGTTCCTGTCCTACGCAGGTCTCGCAATTGTTGTCATCGGTCTTATCGCAATCCCACAGCTCCAGTACCGTGCAAACAAAGACACGTACTTCATGGAGGTTGAGGATTACCAGAAGTGCAAGGAAATCCGTGCACAGAAGGCCGCCGCAGCTAGTGCGGAAAGCAAGTAGCCCTCTTTCTTCCTACCCTGAGCAGACCCCCATCTGCTCAGGGTTATTAGTAATACTCGGCACATTGTTTGATGCGGTATTTGCTTTAAATGCGAGCATCATAGCGCCCAAATGGGTACAAACACAATGTGTCCGTAATCAGTTTGTTTGATCGAAGGAGTCAACATGAACGCAAAGATTTTGGTCGCATGTGCAAACGGTGCAGGTACCTCTCTGATGATGAAGATGACCGCTGAGCGCGTCACTCAGAAGCTCAACATGGGCGTCGATAAGATTCACCACTGTGCACTTTCCGAGGGCGTAAGCTCTGCTCGTCAGTATGACATTGTTTTTGCACCACTTAACTTCCTGAATATGTACGAGGATGCTGCTAAGGCTGGCGTTACCGTCATTGGTCTGCGTAACGTTCTTTCTGACGCAGAGATGGAAGATAAGCTCAAGGAAACCGGCGCTGCAGAGAAGTTTTCCGCATAGTTTAGGTTTCTAAAGAATCGAGCACTTTAATGACTTTTGAAAAGAAAATTCTTGCCGAGATGCCTAAGTGCTATGCGCTTGGCATGTTTGAGGGAGAAGACGCATCAGGCTTTTTAGCTGCTGTCGAGAAGGACGGTCCAATCCGTCGCTTTACGCTTGATGGTGAGCCTCTGGAGACTGTTGCTCCAGGCCCTGGCGGCGTCATGACCATTACACAGGTCCCTGGCAGGAAAGATCAGTTCCTCGCAACCCGCAAGTTCTTCTCGCCAAACTTTGGTGGAGACGACGCGGCAATTGCATCCTATACCAAGCAGGCAGACGGTTCTTGGTCTGAGCAGATTCTCTGCGATCTCCCTTATGTTCACCGTTTTGGCATCCTGAAGGCTGCTGACGGTCAGCTTTGGGTTCTTGCTTGCTCTATCAAGGGTGGAGCTGAGACCGGCGTCAAGGATGATTGGCGCACTCCAGGTGCTGTTTGGGCCGCTCCTTTGAGCGATAACCTTGAGCAGTACACGGCAGACAACCAGCTTAAGCTGACTTGTGTTGCTAATTATCAAGTTCAGAACCACGGTTTCTGGACCGCACCTGATAAATCGTATGCTTTGATCTCAACCGCCGCAGGCGTGTTTAGATATGTGCCACCAACCACCCCTCAAGGTGCTTGGGATGTCACCTGCCTTCTAGTCCAGCCAACAAGCGATATTGTTGCTACAGACTTTGACGGCGATGGCAAGCTGGAGATCCTTACCTTCTCCAAGTTCCACGGTGACACGCTGGCAATTTGGCATGAGGGCCAGACTCGCGATCGCTATGAGCAGGTTTGGTGTGACCCACAGAAGCGCAGCTTCCTTCACGCGCTTTGGGCAGCTGAGCTGAACGGCGAGAAGTGCGCAGTCATTGGCAACCGTAAAGATGGTCGCGATCTGTTGCTTGTTAGATACGTTGACGGTGAGTACACCGTAGACGTTATCGACCACGACCTCGGACCAGCAAACTGCATGGTGTATAGGCATGACGGCAGCGATTACATTGTTGCTGCATATCGTGAGACAGACCAGCTGGCTCTCTACAAAGTAGTGGAGTAGGGCTGCGTTTTGTAGCGAGCGCTCAGGATGAGCTTCTGAGCATGCAGGCAAAGTCCTGAGCGCCGCTCAAATTACCTGCGTATACATCAAAGTACTAGTCCTATGTTTTAGAAAGGAGCGCGTAATGGCAGGTTTGAAAGACGTCACACGCGACAGTTGGATTATGAGCACCTTCCCTGAGTGGGGAACTTGGCTCAACGAAGAGATTGACAATGCCGTAGTAGAGCCAGGCCAGGTTGAGATGTGGTGGCTCGGCTGCGTTGGTATTTGGTTTAAGACTCCTGGTGGAGCAAACGTTGCTGTCGACTTCTGGGCAGGCAATGGTAAGCGCACCCACGGTGACGGCCTCATGAAGCCTGGTCACCAGATGGCAAACATGGCTGGCGTTCGTAAGATGCAGCCAAACCTGCGCAACGTCCCCTTTGTTATTGATCCATTTGCTATCAAGAACCTTGACGCAGTTGTAGTAACTCACATTCACCAGGACCACATGTCCAAGGAGCTTGCAGCTCACGTTGTTAACAACAACATGACTACTACTGACGAGAATGGCAATGAGATCCCAGTTCCCTTTATTGGTCCTAAGGATGCAGTTGACATTTGGGTTGGCTGGGGCGTTCCACGTGAGCAGTGCATTGTTGTTAAGCCTGGCGACCGCATCAAGGTCAAGGACATGGAGATTGTTGCATACGATTCCTTTGACCGCACCATCATCGTTACCACTACTGATACTTCTGAGAACCGTCCTGACCTCTGGGGTAAGTGCCCAATGGACATGGATGAGAAGGCAGTTAACTACCTCTTTGTCACCCCTGGTGGAAACATCTATCACTCCGGTGACTCTCACTACTCCATTTACTTTGCTAAGCACGGCAAAGACATCGCTCAGGAGTTTGGCGGCGTAGACGTCTGCTTTGGTGCTTTTGGCTGCAACCCAATTGGTATTCAGGACAAGATGGAAGCAACCGATATGCTCCGCATGGCTGAGGCTCTTCAGTCCAAGGTTGTTATCCCAATTCACCACGATGTTTGGACTAACTTCCAGGCTGACGTCCAGGAGATTAAGGTTCTTTGGGATATGCGTAAGGATCGCCTTGACTACAAGTTCCACCCATTCTTCTGGGAGGTCGGCGGCCACTACACCTATCCACAGGATAAGGATCGCTTTGCTTACCATCACGACCGTGGCTTCCACGATTGCTTCGATTACGAGCCAAACGTTCCATTCCGTAGCGTTCTCTAAGGAGCAGGCCCTATGATGCTGAAAGAACTCCGTGAGGAAGTTTACGAAGCAAACATGGACCTGCCAAAGCATGGCCTGGTAGTCTTTACCTGGGGCAATGCTTCTGGACTTGACCGCGAGCGCGGCTTGTTTGTTATCAAGCCATCGGGCGTCTCCTATGAGGAGCTGAGCCCAGAGAATCTGGTCATCTGCGACCTTGACGGCAACGTTGTTGAGGGTGAGATGAACCCATCTTCCGATACTCCAACTCATGCATGCTTGTATCGTGCATGGGGCGATAAGATCGGTGGAATTGTTCACACTCACTCAACCCACGCTGTTTCTTGGGCACAGGCAGGACGCTCTATTCCTTGCTATGGAACCACACACGCAGACTATTTCTACGGAGATATTCCTTGCGTTCGCAGCCTTACTAAGGACGAGGTAGAAAGTGCCTATGAGCTTGAGACCGGAAACGTTATTGTTGAGGGCTTTGCTAACTTGAATCCCATTGCGGTTCCAGGAACGCTCCTTCACAACCACGGTCCTTTCTCTTGGGGTAAAGATGCAATGGCTGCTGTGTATCACGCAGTGGTTATTGAGGAGGTTGCAAAGATGGCAACACTCACCGAGCTCAATAACCCTAAGGTTCAGGAGGCACCTCAGTACCTTCAGGACAAGCACTATATGCGCAAGCATGGTCCAAATGCCTACTACGGACAGGGTAATCACTAAAGCCTGTTCAGTGAGTAGAATCTGTTTCAGTCAGGCGGTCTTTTATAAGGCCGCCTGTTCTTAAAAGGAGAAGATATGTCCAAGTATCAGCTAGGACTTTACGAGAAGGCCACTCCAACTGATCTTTCTTGGGAAGAGCGCCTCAGCGTAGCAGGAGAGTCTGGCTTTGATTATGTTGAGATCTCCGTTGATGAATCTGACGCTCGTCTTTCTCGCCTTGAGTGGACTGGTGAAGAGCGTGCGGCAGTCCGTCAGGCAATGGTAAACTCTGGCGTTCGCCTGGGTTCCATGTGCCTTTCTGGTCACCGCAAGTATCCTTTTGGCTCCCGCGACCAGGCAACTCGTGAGCGCAGCCTCGAGATTATGCAGAAGGCACTTGACCTTGCAGGTGACCTGGGACTTCATACTATCCAGCTTGCTGGTTATGACGTGTACTACGAGGACGGCGCAGAGGATACACGCAAGTACTTTGAGGAGAATCTGGCAAAGGCTGTAGAAATGGCTGCTCAGGCGGGCATTGTTATGGGCTTTGAGACCATGGAGACTCCGTTTATGGATACGGTCGAGAAGGCCATGCACTATGTAAGCCTTATCAATAGCCCGTATCTTGGTGTGTATCCCGACGCTGGTAACCTGACTAATGCATCGTTTATTTACGGCAACACCGTTGCTGACGATATTGCTCTTGGTGCAGGTCACATCTTTGCAGCTCACCTTAAAGAGACTGTTGCTGGCGCTTATCGCGAGATTCCATTCTCTACAGGCACCACTGACTACGAGGGAGCTCTGTCGCAGCTTGTTCCTCAGGGTGTTAGACGCTTCGTTGCTGAGATGTGGTACACCGGCAACGAGAACTGGAAGGAAGATCTTGTCTTTGCTTCCACCTACGTTCGCAGCAAAATTGATAAGGCGTTTGAGGGGTAAACGGCCTTTTTGCACTTGTTTTGGGTTTCTCGCCACAGACGGTACATAAGAATCTGTACAATGTGGATGAGCTCTTTCTTAGTACGACGTACGTTTCCAAACTCGTTTAGGTTTGTACAGGAAAGGATTACACATGAAGTTCTTTATTGACACGGCAGATATCGATGAGATTTCTGAGGCCCTTAGCTGGGGCTGCTTAGCAGGTGTTACTACCAACCCATCGCTGTATGCAAAGATCGGCGGCAAGCTAGCCGACTTTGAGTCTCATATGGTTAAGATTGCACAGCTTTGCGAAGGTCTTCCTGTTTCTGCTGAGTCCACAGCAACTACAACTGAGGGCATGATTGAGGAAGGCCGTCACCTGGCTTCTCTTGCTCCAAACATTGTTGTTAAGCTTCCTATCTGCGCAGAGAGCCTTGCTGCTACCCATCAGCTTGCTTCTGAGGGAATTCGCGTCAACATGACGCTGATTTTCTCGGCACCTCAGGCTCTTCTTGCAGCAAATGCTGGTGCTCGCTACATTTCGCCATTTGTTGGTCGCTTTGATGACATCGGTGAGGACGGCATTGAGCAGCTGGGAACTGTTGTTTCTTGCATCGAGAACTATGCGTGGGATAAAAATGTTGATCACACCGTAGAGATTATTACGGCTTCTGTCCGCACGCCTAACCATGTAACACAGGCAGCTCTGCTTGGTGCTGATATTGCAACCGTTCCATTTGGAGCTCTGAAGAAGTGCCTTAAGCATCCTCTGACCGATGCTGGCCTCAAGTCTTTTGAGGCAGACTGGGAAAAGGTTAAGGCTCAGCAATAATAGTGATTGAAGTACGCCCAGCCTAGGTTGGGCGTACTTGTTTTACGTGCCTGTCCGTGCCTATCCGTGCATCGTTTGGCACAGTTTAAGCACCGTTTAGGCACCAATTTTTGAGAGGATGAGAATGGGAACAACTGCATTACCCGAGCGCAACCTCACTGATGATGAGCTCAAGCTTGCAGCTAATACGCTGAGGCGCGATGTCATTGACATGCTCGAGAAGAGCAAGTCAGGTCATCCCGGCGGCTCACTGAGCTCGGCAGATATTGTGGCCACACTGTTCTTCTCGGGAGTGATGAAGTACAACCACAACAACCCAGAGGACCATACCGAGGATAGGTTCTTCCTGTCCAAGGGTCACGTGGCTCCTGTGCTGTATGCTGCGTACCACCTGCTTGACTGGCTCCACGACGAGGATATGGTTACCCTCCGTCAGCTTGGCAGTCGCCTGCAGGGTCACCCAGATTGCCACGCATGTCCTGGCATTGAAGTTTGCTCCGGTTCTCTTGGCCAGGGTCTCTCGGTAGCTGCAGGATGCGCTCTAGGCCTGTCTATGGACGCTCTGGCAAGCGGCGAGCGCGCCAAGAAGGTATTTGTCCTTCTGGGAGACGGCGAGCTGCAGGAGGGCTCTAACTGGGAGGCATGCATGTTTGCGGCTCACCAGAAGTTGGATAACCTCATTGCTATTGTGGACCTCAACAATCTGCAGATTGACGGCCACGTAACCGACGTGTGCTCTCTTGGCGATATTGACGAGAAGTTCCGTTCTTTTGGCTGGAACGTGCTGCGCGTTAACGGTCACGAGGTCACCGAGGTACGCCAGGCTCTTCTCGCCGCACGAGATGGTCGCGAGGCAGGAAACACTGCTCCTACCGTGGTCATTTGCCAGACCGTCAAAGGCAAGGGCGTCTCGTTTATGGAGGACCAGGCTTCCTGGCACGGAAACGCTCCTTCGGCCGAGCAGGCTGACCTTGCGCGAGAAGAACTTGATGCAGCAAGGGAGCTTCTTTTGATTGATCTTCAAGGTGAGGGTAAGGAGGTTGCCAATGTCTAGAGCAACTCGTGAGGCATACGGTCAGACTCTTGTTGAGCTGGTAAACGAGGGTCACGACATTGTTGCTGTTGACGCAGACCTTGCTGGCTCCACTAAACTTGCCGACCTCCAGAAGGCTTTCCCACAGCGCATGGTCGACGTGGGAATTGCTGAGCAAAACATGGTGGGCGTTGCGTCAGGACTGGCGCTTACAGGACGTACTGTGTTTACCGGCTCGTTTGCCGTGTTTGCAACCGGACGCGCTTACGACCAGATCAGAAACACCGTTTGCGACTCTGGTCTTAACGTGAAGATTTGTCCTACGCACGCAGGCATTACGGTAGGAGAGGACGGCGCTACTCACCAGTCTCTTGAGGACATTGGCATGATGCGCGCCCTCCCTCAGATGCGCGTGCTTGTTCCTGCAGATTACAACGCTACTAAGGCTGCGCTTAGGCTTGCTGCCGAGGCTGATGGCCCCTTCTACGTGCGCATGGGTCGCCACAAGGTTGCCGACATCTACGACGAGTCCTTCAAGGGCGGTCTGCCTTTTGCAAATGTCCTGCGTGAGGGCACAGACGTGACGATTGCTGCCTGCGGCGTTGAGGTTGCTCAGGCACTTGCCGCAGCAGATTTGCTGGCAGAAGAGAAGATCTCTGCCGAGGTCATTGACGTGTTCTCCGTCAAGCCTCTGGACGAGGAAGTTATTTTGGCATCTGCCGAGAAGACCCGTCATGTGGTAACCGTTGAGGAGCACAACGTGGCAACAGGTCTTGGAGCTGCAGTTGCCGAGCTTCTGGCCGAGCAGCTGCCCACGCCAATGCGCTTTGCTGGAATGCGCACCTTTGGCACGTCCGCTCCTGGCGACGTGCTGCTCTCGCACTTTGGCCTGGACGCCGAGGGCATTGCTGCTCGCGTCAGGGAGTTCCTGCTTTCGTAGCCTTTGTCATATTTTGATGGTACAAGCGATTAAAGACGGGATGAAATTTGAAAGGAAACTCTTTAGGAGAGACTATTTATTCTCTTCGTCATAGTAAGGGATTGACGCAGGAGCAGCTTGCAGAGGGTATTTGCTCCCCGGTTTCTCTTTCAAGAATTGAAAATGGCCGCCAGATGCCCTCCAAAGTAATTCTCGACGCATTGTTGAGCAGACTTGGGGCGAGTACCTATCAACTTTGTGACGTTTTTTATCAAAGTGATTGCCAACGTAGCTTTAATGAGATTACAAGACGAGCAAGTCTGCTTATAGAAGCAGGTAAAATCCAACAAGGCCTATCCTTGCTGGAGGGCTTGAGTGAAAATGATGCATCTCATGCATTGGAGCGGCAGTCAGTTTTACTTATACAGGCAGCCGCACAACTCAAGCAGAACAAGGATCCTGAAGATTCATACGTCAAGTTACGTGAGGCTTTGGAGCTTACAAAGCCTCATATTGACCTATCTGATTTTCGACATGAACTTTTATCTCCTATTGAAGCTGAAATAATCGGTTTGATGGTTGTGGCACTTCAGCAAAAGGAAGCTCGTATTGAGGCTATTCGAGTGGGAGAAGAACTTGCAAGAAACCTTTCCGATCAGCAATCAAGCAGCAATGACTTTACGATTGTCCGCATCAACCTTGAAGTTAATATATCTTCCTGCTTGGATCTTGAGGGAAGGTTTGAAGAAGCTGCTCAGCATGCGTATCTGGCAAGAGATTTGAGTATTGAAAGTCATGAACAGATACTTTTACCCGTGATTTTTTATTTGATTGGTCGATCTGAATTTCGGAACGGAAATATTGAGAAGGCACGCTCAATAATGCAGACGATTATTCCGTATATGGAACTAATCGGCCAACATGATAATGCGGAAATGGTACGTGCTTTTGTTAAAGAGAATCTAAGCACTCAAAATTAAACTTAGGGCTTAAAACCAAGTCTAAGCGCTCAGAGACAGCGAGCAAGTCAGCCTACATTTTTCATTACCAAAAGTTAAAAATTTTACGTGCCATGCTTATTATTTTGATACTTTGCATGGATACTTAACATTTGAGGTAATACAAGAATTGTCACGAGATGTTATGGATAGCCTCCTCTTCTTTCGAGATGATGTATTCATCAAAGAGAGAGGTAGGCGATACATATGACCATCATTGTTATTGTAGTTAAGCACTAAAAGTGCGGGATAGATACCTCTTTTAGATTTATTAAAAGAGGTATCTATCATTTTGTGATGGTCATTTAGATGATTTTCTGCGATTGGAATGGAATGAAAAATATAAAGTATTTTTTAAAGAATGTCGGTAAACGAAACGCAATCATTTTTGTACTAGTACAAATTGTGAGTTCTTGCGTCGTTGCCGGTGTAGCTCTTTTACTGAGCTCACTTCTCAATACGGTTTCCGAAGTCATTATTTCAGGAGACATTGCTCGGTTACTTGAATATATAGGCTTGTGCTGTATATATGCCATAGCAACTGGCATCCTTCTTATGCTACAGGGATATGTGCGTGCCCACTTGGTTCGCGACACCGTAATTAAGATGAGAGATTCTGCCGTAAAGGCTTATTTGCGGAGAAAAGATACTGTAGATATAAATGAGAACAGCGCTGAGTTTCTTTCTCTTTTAAGTCAGAATATGGATACCATTGAAAAAGATTGGCTTGGCGGGCTGCTTGACGCATTTGCTTCATGCTGCGAAATTACTATTGCGAGCCTCTTGCTTTTGTATATTAATCCAATAGTGGCAGTGATTTCGATACTTGTGATGGCAATTCCAACAATCATTCCCGGAGTATTTACAAAACAACTTACTCATTGCCAAGAAGAGATCGTAAAAAATACGGTTTCGTATAACGGACAGATTCGTGATATATCGCTTGGATTTGATGTCATCAGGTCATTTCATAAAGAAAACAACTTTACAAACCGTCACTTAATGGTTGCACAGCAGTTGGAAGGTAAGAAGGCACATTTATCTGAAGTTACGTCTCTTATATCTGGGTTTGTTACAGCAATCTCGGTTTCATCTCAATTTATTATTATGGGTATAACGGGTATTTTTGCAGTGCAAGGGTTTGTTTCTCTTGGTAGCGTTGTGGCTGTGACCCAGCTGTCTGGTCAGGTAATTGCGCCCGCTTCAACATTTGCTTCATTGCTTGGCAAAGTTAAAGCGGCCTATCCGGTTTTGAAGGCGGTTATACGCGACGATGAAGAAACTCCGTTTGACAATAAGGAACGGCACTATGATGCAGAACGTGAAATTGAGTTAAAAAACGTTACCTATAAGTACCCTGATTCAATTTCCGGAGTATCTAAGATATCTGCGCGCTTTGAGACTGGAAGGAAGTATGCGATTATTGGAAAAAGCGGAAGTGGAAAGAGTACACTTTTAAAACTGATTTCAGGCCAGATAGAACCTCAGGATGGAGACATTCTGATTGACGGTTCAAGAGATATTTTATGTGATCCGGCAATGATTCACCAAAATGTGTATTTGTTTGACGATACGCTAAAAAATAACATTACGCTGGGAAGTTCGTATTCGGATGATCAAATCGGTGAAGTTATTAAAAAATCTGGTCTCTTAGAAGTAGTTGCTGCTCTTCCAAAAGGACTCGACACTCCAGTGGAAGAGAACGGAAAGCGCTTCTCAGGAGGTGAAAGACAGAGGATTGCTATTGCGCGAGCCTTACTGTATGGAAAGAAGTTACTGCTTGTTGATGAAGCTACGTCTGCATTGGACACACGCATGGCTACTGAGGTTGAGAATAACCTGCTTAGTCTAAGCGGAGTTACCATGATTGAGGTAACTCATCATCTCAATGTTGCACAACAATCAAAGTACGATGCCGTATTTGAAATGACTCCAAGCGGGCTTGTAGAGATAAAACAATAGTAGGAGCTCAATACGTTGAGGAGTACAACGTGGCAACAGGCCTTGGAGCTGTAGTTGCCGAGCTTCTGGCTGAGCAGCTGCCCACACCCATGCGCTTTGCTGGCATGCGTACCTTTGGTACGTCCGCTCCTGGTGACGTGCTGCTTTCGCACTTTGGCCTGGATGCCGAAGGTATTGCCGCTCGCGTCAGGGAGTTTCTGCTCTCGTAGCCGCGCTCAGCTCGCTGCAACGGCAACGCCACAGGTCAGTGGCGCGTGCGGGCGCAACAACGGCAACGCTGCGGGTCAGCGCCGTGTGCGGGCGCAGGTTGCAAGTGATTTCTACCCGGTATCCATTTCGTGTGGATGCCGGGTTTCTTGTGCGGAAACGCTGCTAGTGGACGGGGTTCTCGCCAGGTGGGCGGTGCGAGCCCGGAGTGAGCCTGCTACGCGCCTGATTTTCTCGCCATGTCTGGACGATTTGCCGGAAAAGTGCACCATATTTGAGCTATTTGCCGGTTTTTCTCGCCATGTCTGAGTAAATTTACTCAGACATGATGCAGCTTTCAGGCTCAAAAATTCAGGCCACGTAGCCTATCTTTTACGCGCCTGATTTCTGCAAAGAATCTGTAAATTTTGCCTAAAAATGTAAAAGAAACTGTGGATTTGCCTGATTTCATCAAAGAATCTGTACCTCAAATACAGATTCTTTGCACTTTTCAGGCACACTGGGCGCGAAGAACGCACTTGGCGAGAAGAGCGCTTGGCGAGAAACCCATGTGCTTGGGCGTGGGTCCGCGGCACTTCTCGGCATGAAAAAAGACCTGGCACCATGTGGTACCAGGCCTTTGTTTGTTGCATGTTAGCTTGCTGTGTCAGCTGTAACTGAACTGCGAGCCAAAGCTACGTCAGTGAAACTGAATTAGCCAAGGTGCTTGGTGATGGAGGCAGCTGCTACCTTACCAGCGCCCATTGCCAGAATGACGGTTGCAGCACCGGTTACGATGTCGCCACCAGCCCAGATGCGAGGATCGGAAGTACGGCCCTCTTCGTCGGCCTCAATGTAGCCCCACTTGTTGAGCTTAATGTCGCCGATCATCTTTGCGAATGGGTTAGCGTTAGTGCCGATTGCAGAAATTGCAACGTCGCAAGGAATGTCCTCGATAGCGCCCTCGATAGCAACTGGACGACGACGTCCGTCTGCGTCAGGCTCGCCGAGCTCCATCTTCTGGACACGAACTGCGCAAACTGCGCCGTCCTCGCCAGCGACAAACTCGAGAGGGGAGACGAGAGGAAGAACCTCAACGCCCTCTGCCTTTGCGTGGTGCAGCTCTGCACGACGAGCAGGCATCTCTTCCTCAGTACGACGGTAAGCAATGATTGCACGCTCTGCGCCAAGACGCTTAGCAGTACGGACAGCGTCCATAGCAACGTTGCCGCCACCAAAGACAACGACGTTCTTGCCGTGCTTGGTTGGGGTGTCATACTCAGGGAAGTTGTTAGCCTTCATGAGGTTAACGCGGGTGAGGTACTCATTTGCAAAGAAGACGTTTGGCAGGTTCTCGCCAGGGATGTTGAGAAGCTTTGGAAGGCCAGCGCCAGTTGCAATATAGATTGCGTCAAAGCCCTGCTCAAAGAGCTCGTCTGCATCGGTGATACGACCGACAACAGAGTTGAACTCAAACTTAACGCCCAGCTCCTGAAGGCCGTCAATCTCGCGCTTAACAACAGCCTTTGGAAGACGGAACTCAGGAATACCGTAAACCAGAACGCCGCCGCCGGTGAAGAATGCCTCAAAGACGGTAACGTCAAAGCCGTTACGAGCAAGCTCGCCAGCGCAAGCAATACCGGAAGGACCGGAGCCTACAACTGCAACCTTCTTGCCGTTCTTTGGAGCGATTGCTGGCTTGGAAGCAAGCTCAGGCTGATCGCCAAGGAAGCGCTCGAGCTGACCAATAGCAACTGGTTCGCTGCGCTTACCCATGATGCAGACGCCCTCGCACTGGTTCTCCTGTGGGCAAACACGGCCACAAACTGCAGGAAGCATGGAGGACTCACGGATGATATCAAGACCGCGACCAAACTCCTCTGCACGGATAGCCTCGATGAAGCGAGGAATGTTGATGTTTACAGGGCAACCCTGAACGCACAGTGGATTCTTACAATCCAGGCAGCGGTTTGCCTCTGCAATTGCCATCTCTTTGGTGAAGCCCTTGTCGACAGGGCGGAAGTCTTGTGCGCGCTCTGCAGCTGGCTCTTCGTTGTCAGCTGTACGAGGTGCCTTGACGTTTGGAATGTAGCGACCGTTTACTTGTGGCATGCGCACCTCGTCTCCTCGTAAGCCTTGATGGACTGGCCTTCCTCGGTGAGGTAGGCTGCCTGACGTGCGCGAAGGTCGTTCCAGTCAACCTTGGTTGCGTCAAAGTCAGGACCGTCAACACAAGCAAACTTGGTCTCGCCGCCAACCTCAACACGGCAGCAACCGCACATACCAGTGCCGTCAACCATGATTGGGTTCAGGGAAGCGATGATAGGTGTGTCGTACTTCTCGGCAGTGAGAGTGGAGAACTTCATCATTGGAACTGGGCCAACGCAGAATACGCGGTCGACCTGCTTGTCCTGCAGAAGACGCTCGAGAGGTGCAGTTACAACGCCCTTCTCGCCAAGAGAACCGTCGTCTGTGGTGATGTGGATGTGATCGTCGTCCAGAATGGAACGGAACTGATCCTCAAGCAGCAGCAGCTCTTTGGTACGAGCGCCCATGATTGCGTGGACCTCGCGGCCAGCTGCTACGAGCTGACGAGCAACAGGGAAGGCGATAGCCAGGCCAACGCCGCCACCGATAACTGCCCATTTGCCCTCGCCCATCTCGGTAGGCTCACCCAGAGGACCAGTGACGTCCTGCAGGAAATCACCAACCTCGTAGGTAGAAAGCATTCTGGTGGTTTTGCCGATTACCATGAAGATAAACTCGACCCAACCCTCCTCAGGATTCCAATCCGCAAAGGTAAATGGAACGCGCTCGCCACACTCATTTGCGCGGACCATCAGGAACTGACCAGCATGTGCATGCTTGGCCATCTGTGGTGCCTCGATGCGGAACTTGAAGACCTTCTCGGAGAACTGAGTCTTTTCGAGGATCTTATACATTCAGCGGTACTCCTCTCCTAACACAACAAAACTGCGAGTGAGTTGACGCGCCGCACTACAGTGTGCCTTCTGGCGAGAAGACAGTAGCAGGTGACGCATGCATCTCACGCATACGAGTCTGGGTAACCCGTATTCGCAAACAACATATCTATTATACTATTTGCGCATGATGCAAGACATGAGTAATTCATGAATGAGCATAAATATTTCGTAGAATGTTTTGCCTGCTAGCTGCGGAGGGTGGGCGAGAAGATCGGTGGACTCGCGATGTGACGACACGTGGCGACGGCACGGGGCGAAGTGCGGCGGAGCGCGGTGACCGTTAGCTGCGGAGGAACTGCTCTATCTGATCGGCGGCCGCCTGAGCAGTGACCAGGAAGTCTTCCAGGTTGTTTCCTTTGAGCTCGCGCAGAACATAGTCTGCCACCGGCATCTTTCCAGGAGGGCGACCGATGCCAAACTGCAGGCGCATAAAATCCCTGGTTTGGAGCTTGTTGGCGATGGAACGCAGGCCGTTATGCGAGTTGAGGCCGCCTTCCTTGAAGTTGAGTTGGCCCTCTGCGAGGTCAACCTCGTCGTGAATAACAAGAATTTGCGCAGGTTGAAGGTGGTGTGCACGAGCAAGTTTGGAGAGGGGACCACCGCTGGTGTTCATGAAGTCCTTGGGTTTGGCCAGGAGTACACGGCGTTTCTCGCCAGATGCGGCTCCGGGAGCTGCGGGAAGAGTGATCTCCGCGACCTGGCAGCCCGCCTCGCTTTTCCAGTACGAAACGCCGTGGCGCTCGGCAAGGGCATCAACCACGGCAAAACCGGCATTGTGCCTGGTACGAGCGTATTTCTCGCCGGGATTTCCCAGGCCCGCCACGAGCACAATTTTGTTACCGTGCATCGAATCTCCTTCTGTTTGAGATGTGTACGTTTATGATGGTAAGGGAAAACGACAGGTTCGACCAGCGTGAACTGAGCGCGCGGCGGACCGCGGCGAGCGGCGACTGCGACGGACCGCGACGCGCAACGGCCAACTGAGGTGCGGAGGCAAGATGAAAAAGATTCTGGTTACCGGATTTGAGCCTTTTGGTGGCGAGAAAATCAACCCAGCTTGGGAGGCTGTGAAGGCGCTACCCGAGACTATTGGCGACGCACAGGTGATAAAACTGCACGTACCTGTTGAGTTTGGCGTTGGTGCTCAGAAGGTTATCGACGTGCTTGAAGCGGAGCGTCCCGAGATTGTGCTTTGCGTGGGCCAAGCGGGTGGAAGAAGCAAGATTACGCCAGAATTTGTGGGTATCAACTGGGCGCATGCGCGTATTCCCGACAACGCGGGTAAGCAGCCGTTCTCGCAGCGCATTATCGACGGTGCTCCCGACGCGTATTTTGCAACGCTGCCGGTAAACGCCATGGTCGCCGCCATGAAACAGGCTGAAATTCCTGCGGCGGTCTCGTATACCGCAGGCACGTACGTGTGCAACGACGTCATGTACCAGGTCCTTCACGCCCTGGCCACGCGATTCCCGGAGACTCGCGGAACGTTTTTGCACGTACCGTTTGCAACAGAGCAGGTCGTCGAGAAGAACGCCGCGGGCGAGAAAGGCGCCGCAGGTGAGAAGAGCGCTGCGGGTGAGAAGGGTCACGCAGCTGGCGAGAAGTTCCGTCCGGTGCCAAGCATGCCGCTGGAGATGATGACTCGCGGTCTGCAGGTTGCGCTGGAAGCGGCGCTTGCAACCGACGTTGACCTCGCGGACTCCGAAAGTGGAACGACCTGCTAGAACGTGCACCGCTGAGGATGGGTTGCGAGCACACGGGGTTTCTCGCCAGGCGCGCCCGCCTTTTGCTGGGTGCGCCTGAAAAGTGCAAAGAATCTGTATTTGAGACACAGATTCTTTTACAAAATCAGGCAAATCCACAGATTCTTTTACATTTTTAGGCAGAAGTTACAGAATCCTTGCAGAAATCAGGCGCGTGAAAGATAGACTGTCTGCTCCAATTATTGCGAGCCTGAGAACTGCATCATGTCTGAGTAAATTTACTCAGACATGGTGAGAAAAACCGGCAAATAGCTCAGACTTGGTGCGCTTTTCAGGCAAATCGTTCAGATTTGGCGAGAAAATCAGGCTCGCATCAGGCGCACTCCAAGTTCGTCCCGAACTCGACCCCAGCTCGCACCGCTCACCTGGCGAGAAACCCGGTCCACTCCCAGCGTTTCCGCACAAGAAACCCGGTATCCACACGAAGTAGATACCGGGTAGAAATCGCCTTGCGACCCACACGCGCCGCTGACCTGCGGGGTTGCCGCCATTGCACGCGGCGTTGACCTACGGGATTACAGGTTGAAGTCACCGCCGAAGATGTCGGAGACAGGACGGTCGGTGTAGACAGCGTAAATTGCCTCGGCAATCTCGTTTGCGATGGTAATCGTCTTGATCTTGGAGCCTTCTTTGTTTGCTGCAGCGCAAGGAATTGCGTCGGTAACAACGCACTCCTCAATTGGGGCGCTATTGAGGCGCTCGATTGCAGGACCAGAGAAGATACCGTGGGTAGCACAGACGTAGATATCGCCAGCACCCATTTCCTTCAGCTTAACAACGGAAGCGCAGAGGGTACCTGCAGTATCAATCATGTCGTCGTTAACAATGCAGGTCTTGCCCTTAATGTCGCCGATGATGCCCATAACAGCACTCTCGTTGTGGCGAGGACGGCTCTTGTGAGCAATAGCAAGGCCGCAGTCCAAGTAGTCGGAGAGTTTCTTAGCAGCCTTTGCGCGACCCATATCAGGGGAGACAACAACGGTATTCTCCCAGTCAAATGGCTTGCTCTTGAAGTAATCGCCCAGAAGGTAAAGAGCGGTCAGGTGAGAAACAGGAATGTCAAAGAAGCCCTGAATCTGACCCTGGTGCAGGTCAAGGGTGATAACGCGGTCAACGCCAGCGTTCTCAAGCAAGTTTGCCATCAGGCGAGCAGTAATAGGCTCGCGAGCAGCAGCTTTACGGTCCTGACGAGCATATGCGTAGTGAGGGATAACTACGGTAAAGCTGTTAGCAGATGCGCGTTTTGCAGCGTCAGCAACAATCAGCGTTTCCATAACCAGGTCGTTGACGTTGACACCTGCCAAAGACTGAATGAAGAAGACCTCGTCGCCGCGGACAGACTCGTCAAAGCGAGCGTAGATTTCTCCGTTAGCAAACTTCTCGAGGAGAAGACCTTGTAGCTCTAGGTGAAGAATGTCTGCAACCTTACGAGCCAGTTCAGGGTTACCTGTACCGGTGTAGAGCTTGATATTTCTAGCAACTAACAGTGGTTCACTCAGGTTCTCGAACATCTAGTCCTCTTTCTCAAGCTTGTGACGCCTCTGGGCGGCGTATCCCTCAACAATTTTCTGCTCAGAGCGCTCGAGTGCAAGCGCATCTGCTGGTACATCCTTTGTGATGCACGAACTTGCCCCCACAAGTGCGCCATCACCAATTGAGACGGGTGCCACCATCATGGTATCGGATCCAACAAAGACGTTGTTGCCGATGCGTGTCTTGAACTTGTGGTAACCGTCGTAATTGCACGTAATTGAACCTGCGCCAATGTTGACGCCGGAGCCCATGGTAGTGTCACCAATGTAGGAGAGGTGAGGTACCTTAGAGCCTTCACCGATAGTTGAATTTTTGATTTCAACGTGGGTACCTGCTTTGGCGTGGGGCATAAGGTGAGTGCCTGGGCGCAAGTAAGCGCGAGGACCGCAGGTAGCAAAGTCGTCTACCTGTGCGTTGATAGCTACAGTTTCATCGACAACAGCGTCGTTGCCAACAAGCGTATCGGTCAGACGAGTGTTAGGGCCTACCACGCAATTCTCGCCAATTGAGGTCTTGCCGTAGAGCATAGTCTGTGGGAGAAGCTCGGTGTCCATACCAAGCGTGACCTCGGGGCCAATCCAGACGGAGGTTGGGTCCAGCATGGTAACGCCCTGGCTCATCCAGTGCTCGTTGATGCGCTCCTGCATAATACGGGTGGCAACGGCAAGCTCGGAGCGGGAATTGACACCCAGCGCCTCTTTGTAATCGTCAACGTGGACGGCAGCAACAGGCTCGCCCTGGCTGACGTAAAGGCCCACCATGTCGGTGAGGTAGTACTCGCCCTGCACGTTGTCATTGCCGAGAAGATCGATGTTTGCGGTCAGTCTTCCGCCACAGAAGCAGTACACGCCAACGTTGCATTCACGCTCTTGCTCGCGCTGCTCTGGCGTAGCATCCTTGTGCTCAACAATGGCAGTTACCTGGCCGTTAGAAGAAATGACGCGACCATATCCGGTTGGATCTGGGGGCGTCATTGTGAGTACCGTACATGCGTTGTGGTGAGCTTTAGTTTCTGCAACAAGGTCCAGAATAGACTGTGCGCGCAACAGAGATGCGTCACCGTTGATAACAACAACGGGTCCCTTGAAGCCACCAAGAGCATCCTTTACAACCTTGACGGCATGGCCGGTGCCAAGACGCTCAGTCTGGGCAACATACTCAAGGTTAGGGAAGCAAGAAAGTGCAGATTTAACCTCGTCAGCGTGGTTACCAACAACCACAATGACGCGGTCAGCGCCAGCAGTAATTGCAGCGTTGACACTCCACCAAACAAGTGGTTTATCTAGTAATTTGTGCACAATCTTAGGGTGGTGGGACTTCATGCGCGTTCCCTCGCCTGCAGCGAGGACAATCGCAGTAAGTGGCATACGTAAGCCTCCAAAGTACTTCGTATTACTCGATACGAGTGCGTCCCTACACAAAAGTTGCGTAAAAAATGGCTGGGGTAGTAGGATTCGAACCCACATTCCAGGCACCAAAAACCCGTGTCCTAACCGTTGGACGATACCCCAATGTAATCACTACGTTGGTTTTGTCCGCAACCCTATTAAGTGTATCAGCTTAGCGAGGCAAATGCTCCACAAATTGCATCAAGAACAAGAACTGCTAAAGTCTGTGCGTCTGCGGTAGTAAATGAGCCGTCTACGTTTGTTCCTTCTGGCAGCACAATCTTGATAGGGGAGCCCGTTGCATCAGCAGACTCAATAGCAGTGCGCAGTCTTGCCGGCAGCGTCTCGTTTTCTTCCATAGAAACAGAGCCAATACCAACCTGTCCGCGGGCGGGCATGCTTGGGGCATAGGCTGTGGTCAGAACCAAAATAGTGGCTGCATCGGTAGGGGAATCGGCGCGATCAATCATGGTCATGCCGCTTGCCTCGGTAGTTGCCTTAGAAAGGTTATAGACGCGAGCAGCTACGTTTCTAGAGATAGGATCTTCTCCCGTAATTGCAATGCAGGTGGTCTCAAGAACGTTTGCTGCACGAGCAAAGCCCATAGGACCCTGTGGGTGAGGGCCTTTTGCCTGCTTGCCGGACCAAACGTGACGCAGGCGCTCAATAGCATCGAGGGTATCCTGGAACGCCATACCATCGGCAAGCTCGCCGACGCTCTCCTGGAAAAGCTTAACGGCAGCCTCAGTATGAACACCGTAATGACCATCAACTTTTCCGCACGAGAAACCCAAGATGTTGAGACGCTCCTGCAGCTGACGCACGTCATTGCCGTGGAAGTTAGGAAGACGCAGGTAGAGGGTTCTGTCTCCTAGCTCATAGCCCTCATCGACCATGATTGCCCAGGTAGAGGCATCTACTTCTTCTCCAAGAGAAAGGTCATGGTCAAGCCTAAAGCGAGCAACCGCGCGAGCAGTTGACTTGCCAAACGCGTGGCTCTGGCGCTCATCGTCTTCGATGGTGTAGCCAAGCTTTACGAGGCGTTCCTGAATGTCTTCAACGGCAGCACCAGTGCTACCAGGAGTAATAGGATCCATAATTACCTTTCTCGGTTCACAAAGAAGTCTGCCATAGACAAAAGTGTGTCGCGAGCGTCTTCAGTAAGTATCACGTTTTCAAGCACGTGCTTTGCCTCTTCGACTAAGGCAAGAGCGTGCGCGCGGACAAATTTTATCGCATTAGCGCTTTCCATAAGCTCCACAGCGCGCTGAAGCTTCAAAGTATCGCTTGTATGCGCAGAAAGTATGGAGACAAGCTCCGTCTTTTCTGCCTCGGTGAGGTGTTCAAGTGCGTAGACCACCGCGAGCGTGCGCTTGCCCTCAGTGATGTCCGACCTAAAGTCTTTGCCTTGTACCTCGGCGTTTCCTACCAGGTTGAGAAGATCGTCTTGCAGCTGAAAGGCAAGGCCAACTTTGAGACCAAAGTCTTTGAGGGCATCAAGCGTCTTCTGATCAGCACTACCAATGAGCGCACCCAGTACCAGGGGATATGCTGCTGAATAGTAAGCGGTCTTGGAGAGCGCCATAAAGAGGTACTGCTCAGAGGTAACATCCCAGCGCTCGTTTTGAGCCCAACCAAGGTCAAGCGCCTGACCCTCAAGGGTGTGCTCCTGCATGGCGAGAAGGGCGTCGATAACGCGAACTTTAAGCTGGTCAGAGAGGTGGTCGGCTACGGTAACGCGTCTGACAACATTGACCAGGGCAGAATCACCAACGTTGATGGCAAGTCCAGTGCCAAGTGTCTTGTAGAGGCACTTCTCGCCACGGCGTAGCTCTGATTTATCTGCGATGTCATCGTGGATAAGGGCCGCCGACTGGAAGTCCTCGATTGCGCAGGCCACGGGCAATGCGGCCTCTGCCGAGCCGCCGACTGCTTCGGCGCCCAGGCAACACAGGACCGGTCGCACGCGCTTGCCGCCGCCCGCGCTGAAGTGAGCGAGTGGCTGGTAGAGGTAGGTATTCAGGTCCGCGCGAGTGCGCTCCGAGGGCGTGGCTGCTGGCGAGGGTGTCGCCGTTGCTGCGAGTGTCGCGCCCACCGGGAGCGTGGCCGCTGCTGAGAGCGTGGCCGCGGGGAGCCCGCGCACGATCTCTGCCTCGACGGCGGGGAGCTTTTGTGTGAGGTAGTCGGTAAAGTTCACGGAAGTCCTAGCCGCGATAACCGTCTGGATTCATCGACTGCCACTTCCAGGAGTCGCGGCACATGTCGGCAAGGTCGTACTGAGCCTTCCAGCCAAGCATGTCAGCAGCTTTCTGGCAGTCAGCGTAGTTGGTGGCAACGTCACCTGCGCGACGAGGCTCAATAACGTAAGGAATCTCTTTGCCACAAGCCTTTGAGAAAGCCTTGATAACGTCAAGTACCGAGCTACCGGTGCCAGTGCCCAGGTTGAAGATTTCAACGCCCGTGCGACCGGCCATCCATTTAAGTGCAGCTACGTGGCCGGAGCCAAGGTCGCAGACGTGGATGTAGTCGCGAACGCCCGTGCCATCTGGGGTGTTGTAGTCGTCGCCAAAGACGTGAACAGCCTCGCGCTTGCCCACGGCAACCTGAGCCACGTAAGGGACCAGGTTGTTTGGAATGCCTGCAGGATCTTCTCCGATGAGGCCGGACTGATGAGCGCCAATAGGATTGAAATATCTGAGCAGGACAACGTTCCACTCTGGATCTGCGGTGTGGACGTCGGTGAGAATCTGCTCAATCATCCACTTGGTCCAACCGTAAGGGTTGGTTGCGTTCTTCTTGGGGCTTTGCTCGGTCAGAGGGAGGCTGTCTGGGTCTCCGTAAACAGTGGCAGAGCTCGAGAAAATAATTGACTTGCAGCCATGGTTTCTCATGACGTCAAGAAGGGTGAGGGTGTTGCCCAGGTTGTTCGAGTAGTACTCGATAGGCTTGGTAACGGACTCGCCGACAGCCTTGAAGCCGGCAAAGTGGATGACAAAGTTAATGGCGTGCTCGTCAAAGATGCGGTTCAGAGCATCTTTGTCGTTGACGTCTGCCTCGTAGAACGAAAGGCGCTTGGCGTTTTCTTCTCCCACAATGGTTTTGATGCGATCGACAACTTTTGCCGAAGCGTTGGAGAGGTCGTCAACAATGACAGCCTCGTAGCCGGAATTGAGCAGCTCAACAACGGTATGGCTGCCAATAAAGCCCGCGCCGCCGGTAACAAGTACGCAGGAATTTTGTGGGATTAGAGCGTCAGACATATCAATCCTTTCGTGGACTTATATCGTCATAAGTATACGGCTTTTCCGCGAAACATTGGGCGTTGCGAGCGCACGGGTTTCTCGCCAGATGCTGCTGCGGGCGCGCGGGGAGCGCGCGGGTTTCTCGCCAAACGCGCCCGCCTTTTGCTGGGTGCGCCTGAAAAGTGCAAAGAATCTGTATTTACGGCACAGATTCTTTAACAAAATCAGGCAATTCCACAGATTCTTTTATGTATTTAGGCAGAAGTTACAGATTCTTTTAGGAAATTAGGCGCATGAAAGATAGACTGTCCGCTCCAATTATTGCGAGCCTGAAAACCTCACCATGTCTGAGCAAATTTACTCAGACATGGTAAGAAAAACCGGCAAATTGTTCAGACATGGTGCGCTTTTCAGGCAAATCGTTCAGACTTGGCGAGAAAATCAGGCACACTCCAAGTTCGTTTCGGGCTCGTCCCGGGTTCGTCCCAGTTCGCACCGCCCGCCTGGCGAGAAACCCGTCCACTCCCAACGTTTCCGCACAAGAAACCCGGTATCCATACGAAATGGATACCAGGTAGAAATTACTTGCAACCTGAGCTCGCGCCTTACTTGAAGTACTCGACGCCGCCCTCGATGAGAGGCTGGAACTGGTCGCCAGGAGTGAGCTCGGGGATGTTCTTGTAGAGGCCTGCACCGGAGCGCTCTGTGTGACCCATCTTGCCTAGGACGCGACCATCGGGGCTGGTAATGCCCTCGATAGCTAGGACGGAGCCGTTAG
>CAUSVW010000003.1:0-110033 GCA_963535155.1 uncultured Atopobium sp. | reverse complement strand
TGGGCCATTATTGTAACTGTAGTTCCTTTTGTTGTGACTGTTGTGGCGACCTTAATAAAGATTATTAAAGTCGCCACAACAAAGGTGCAGTAGTTAGCGGCTAAAGATGAAGCTAGCTAGCGCTTTGCAGCAGGCGGTTATCACGTCTGAATCCGGAGCTTCAGATGCAAGCCAATGTTTGTTACAACAAAGCTAATAAGCAGTACGTTTCATACTACTTCTTAACCTCGTAGTGGCTCTTTACGGTAAACGTAATAACGTAGGTCTTACGATACGACTCTGGTGCAGAAGTAAGAATTGCGCAGTCAGTTAGATTGTAGTTAGTTGGGTGCGCAAGAGCCTGGTCAACGGTGTTGCCAATCTCTTCTGCAGACTCAAGTACTTGAGCCCTCTGAGCCACATCGATAGTTGCTTTTCTCATCAAATCAAACTGATCTGCTGTACCCTCAATGCGAATAATGATTGGCCAGAGGCTATCTTTATCAATCTGTGTAGTAATTTGCAGATCTGGATACAGGCTGTTATCAAAGCTGAATCCATCAGGAATATGATAGGTGCTATAGCCGGTTGCGTTGGAATTGTTTGATGAGGAGCTAGAGGAGCTAGAAGAATCCTCTTTTTTCTCGTCTTTCTTCTCTTCTTTTTGTTCTGACGTGGTGGATTGAGTCTGGTCTTGTTTGTTTTCTGTTTGTGAGCAGCCAGACAAAATGCCCACACTCAAGGCTGACGTTACCAGTAGTACAAAAATTGCAGTAAAGAACTTGCTCATCCTAGAGCTACGTTTCATTTGACCTCCATTAAACGGAACGTACTAACTACCAGGAACTCACTGCGATTGTACCCAGCAAATAGCGCCATTTAACTGGGAGAATATTTCACAACATAAAATAATGTTTCATCTTTTTATGCTTCCCAGAGGAAGTGCCTCATATCTACCTTACCGTTTTCTAGAAATTGCACACCTTCTACCTCAAGAAGCTCTCTCTGTGCATCTGGTCCACCAAAAGCAAAGCCAGGAGCTAGCGAGCCGTCTTTAAAAACTACCCTGTGGCAAGGCACACCGCCCGCAACACCGGGGCTCTGGTGCATAGCAAATCCCACATAGCGAGCCTTTCTTGGCTCCCCTATCATGCGAGCTATCTGCCCATACGTACTGACCCTGCCCTCGGGAATCTGCTTGATCACTGAAAATGCACGCTGAAAGAAGTTATCCATATCTAGCCCACTCTATCTTCACGGTTACCGGGAATTGCTTGCTCATTTTATGTTGGAATGCTATCGTATCAAAAGCAAACGGGTGGTGGCGCAGCTTGGTAGCGCACTTGACTGGGGGTCAAGGGGTCGCTGGTTCAAATCCAGTCCACCCGACCAGAATTTCTCGCCAGGAATATTCCTGGCTTTTTTATATATTGAAGTAGTTTTTCAAAAATCGGTGTGATCTAATTTGTAGCATAGACAAAGTGACAAATTGGAAGTAATCGAGGTGAAATATGCAAGATAAAAAAGGTTTTGATTTATGGGCAGATGATTATGATAAGAGTGTAGGTTTGTCTGACAAATACGGCTCGTATCCTTTTGCAGGCTACAAATCTATTCTTAATGTAATCTATAATCGTGTAATTTGTTCATCTGCGAAGACTGTCTTAGATATTGGGTTTGGAACAGCAGTACTGACTTCAAGATTATATGAAAACGGCTGTACGATTTACGGACAAGATTTTTCAGATAGAATGATTGAAATTGCAAAAGAGAAAATGCCTAAAGCAAGTTTGTATAAAGGCGATTTTTCCAATGGCTTGGTGGAACCTATACAGAAACAAAAGTATGACGCGATCATTGCTACATATTCTCTCCATCATCTTACAGACTTTCAAAAAGTAGATTTTATTACATCATTATTTAAGCTGTTGAACGAGGGAGGATGTATATATATCGGAGATATAGCATTTGAAACTCGGTCATTACTTCAAGAATGTATGCGGATTGCAGCAGATGAATGGGACGGCGATGAAATGTATTTTGTATGGGATGAGCTAAAAGGTCAATTTCCAGAAATGCGATTTGAAAAAATGTCTGACTGTGCAGGACTTATCACCTTGCAAAAATAACTTCCAGTTTGTCAATTACAGGTGACATTGAAAGAGGCAGCCCATTCAAGGTGCTGGCTCTTTCAAAAATTCCATTCTAATTTATTCGTCTGTGCCTTCAAACTGACTCTCATACAGTTTGGCGTAGAAGCCGCCCTTAGCTAAGAGCTCATTGTGAGTGCCTCGCTCAAGAATTGAGCCGTCCTTGAGAACAAGAATGCAATCGGCACCTTGGATGGTAGAGAGCCTGTGGGCAACAACCAGAGAAGTTCTACCGTTCATGATGGTGTCAAATGCCTTTTGTACCAGATGCTCTGTTCGCGTATCAATGCTTGACGTTGCCTCGTCCAGAAGCAGGATAGGTGGATTGGCCAGCATAACGCGGGCAATGCACAGAAGCTGCTGCTGACCCTGGGACAAAGATCCGCCAGACTCTCCCACCATGGTGTCGTAGCCCTGAGGAAGCTGCTGGATAAACTCGTGAGCCTGAGCCTTTTGAGCTGCGGCGATAATCTCCTCATCCGTGGCATCTGGCTTTGCATAGCGGATGTTTTCTTTGATGGTTCCCTTAAAGAGCCACGTATCCTGCAACACCATGCCAAACTGCTCTCTGAGCGATGTTCTTGTGAGCTTTTGCGTGTTATGACCGTCTACATAAATGGCACCAGAATCAATGCTATAGAACCTCAGTAGCAGGTTAATAAGGGTAGTCTTACCGCAGCCGGTTGGTCCAACAAGAGCAATCTTCTGACCAGGCTCTGCTTTAAATGAAATGTGACTGAGTAGCGGGTGCTTGGGATCGTAGGAGAACGCCACGTCGTCAAATTCAATGGAGCCTTGTGGATCCTGGATGACTTCAGCGTCGGCTGGATCGGGCTTGATTTCTTTTGCGTCGAGAAGATCAAACACACGGCGAGCGCTTGCGTAGGCGGTCTGAACCTGCGTAACAACTGCAGAAATAGCATTAAAAGGCTTCATGTACTGGTTTGCGTACGAAAGGAAGCTCTGTACCTGACCGATGGTAAGTGGAGAAGGAACTCCCGTTAGAACGCAAATACAACCAAGAGCAGCTACCAGTGCATAAATGAAGTTATTTACCAGACGCGTGGAGGGGTTAGAAAGCGATGATGCAAATTGTGCGCGCTCTCCTACTACGCGGAGTTTCTCGTTAATAGCTTTAAACTGCTCAATAATGGCATCCTTGTGGGCAAATGCGGTGATAAGCTCCTGGTTAGAGACCATCTCTTCTGCATATCCGCCAAGCTGGCCCTGGTAGCCCTGCTGCTTGCCAAAAGACGAGCTAGCGTATTTGGTAATGGCGGATGCAACAATAATTGAGAGCGGAGTAGCCAGAGCAACTACAAGGCCCATAGGAACCGACATATAGAACATAAAGCACAAGGTTCCAATAATGGTTACCACGCCCGTAAGGAACTGCGTGAGGCCCTGCTGAAGGCCATCGCCAAGCTGATCCACATCGTTTACTACCCTAGAGAGCAAATCTCCCTGGGAATGCGTGTCAATATACGAGAGCGGTAGGTTTGCTACCTTGGCGTGAGCCGCTTCTCTGAGGTCACGGGTTACCAGGTAGGTGAGCTTATTGGTAGACCAAGAAGCAAGCCACTGCGTCGCACTTGCAAGCAAAACTACCAGCGAGAGCTGAGCGAGCGTTGGCAGAAGAGCTGCCTCGCCACCCTGTACCAGTCTAATGAGCTGGTCGATGGCGGCGCCTACAATGATGGGTACCCAGAGCTGCAGAAGCACGGTTGCAATTGAAGAAACAGCTGCAAGAACTAGAAAACCTCCGTGAGGAGAAATCCATGCAGCTAGACGGTGTGTTACTTCTGCTGCGGACATAGAGATTGCGTCTGCCGAGCCACCCTTGCCGTGCTCAGGTGCGCTTGATGCAATAGCGGAGGTGCTTCCGCCAGAATACATATCAGCCATTACTCCACCTCCTCAGGACGAAGCTGGGAGAGACAAATCTCTTTATAAAGCGGGCATGTGGCGAGAAGTTCTTTGTGTGTTCCCAGACCCACTTGTTTGCCATGGTCAAGAACAAGAATCTTGTCTGCTTGCATTACCGCTGCTACTCGCTGAGAAATAATGATGCTTGTAGTGGTGGCGCTGAGCTTGCGAAGTGCTGCGCGGAGGTGTGCGTCCGTAGCAAAATCAAGTGCGGAAGCAGCGTCGTCCAAGATGACAATGCGTGGGCTTCCCACCAGCGCACGGGCGATGGTCAAGCGCTGACGCTGGCCTCCCGAGAAGTTCTTGCCGCCACGCTCGACAATGCTATCAAGCTGATCGGGTTTCTCGCGCACAAAGTCTGCTGCTTGAGCAACCTCAAGTGCTGACCAGAGTTCCTCATCGGTGGCGTTAGGGTTTTTCCAGCAAAGATTAGTGCGGATGGTGCCGCTGACCAGCGAAGTGTGCTGTGGAACGTAGCCAATAAGGGTACGCAGCTGCTCAAAGGTATAGGTTTTGACGTCGTGACCAAAGACGCTTACAGAGCCGGATTCTGTGTCAAAGAGTCGTGGGATAAGGGAGGCAAAACTAGACTTACCGGAGCCAGTACCACCGATAATTCCCAGCGTCTGGCCAGCCTGTAGCGTGAGGTTAATGCCAGAAAGAGCTGGCTCTCCTCCTCCACCATAGACAAGCGAGGCGTCTTTGAATGCCACAGCTGTGCCAGTAAAATCGGACTCTGTGAGGTTGATTTGCCTGTTTCCTTCATCGGTGAGCGTCGGCTTGGTGTTCAGAACTTCCATTACGCGTGCAGCAGACGCAGTTCCGCGTGTAATGATAATAACCAGGTTAGCAACGTAGCCAATAGCTAAAAGTGCACTAGTCATATAGCTAACAAGTGCCACCACGGTACCTTGAGAGAGCGTGCCAGCAGTAATCTGGGGTGCTGCCAGCCAAAGCGTCACAGCAATTCCCAGATACATAACAAGGAAGGTTGCAGGGTTCAGAAGAGCTGAATAATTTGCAGCCTTAGTTGCTGTCTCCGTCTGAGCCAAAACTGCCTTGGAGAACTGTTCCTTCTCCTCTGCTTCATGTCTAAAAGCCCTAATAACACGAATACCAGAAAGCATTTGTCGCATATATAAAGAAACGGTATCAAGGCGCTTCTGCAGCTCAGTAAAAAGCGCGGTAGATTTCCGTGCTACAAAAAAGAAAATAGCTGCAACCAGTACGGTTGCCAGCAAAAAGACCATACCAAGCTTAGCGTCAAGCATAAGAGTTGCAATAATGGAGCCAGCAGCAAGGATTGGCCATCTGATCAGCTGACGAATACCCAGAGCAACGGTCACCTGCACCTGATTAACATCGTTGATCAGGCGGGTTACCAGCGTGTCTGTTCCCAGCGCAGAAATATCAGCACTTGAGAGCTCTTGAATCTTCGTAAAAAGCTCATTGCGCAGATCGGTTCCTGTACGCTGAGACACAATTGAAGCAATTTTCTGACAGACAAGCGTAAAACTAAAGCCAACTATTGCAATAACTACCAGCAAAATTCCGTAGCGAATAATGTCGTACATGTTTGCCCCGTGAATACCCAGGTCAATCATGCGTGCAATAATCAACGGCGTAAGCAGGTCACCAACGACTTCAACTGCTTTGCAAAGTAAGGCGACAAAACTCTTGCGTCCGTATTTTGGCCATACAAACCTAGAGAGCAACTCTCCCATTTACGCTTCACCAAGTTTCTCTGCTAGCGTTAACCACTCGTCTTCCAACTCCATCAGCGCAGCTTCTGCGTCATTAAGCTGCTGCTGCAACTCCATCAAACGCTGCGCATCAGTTGCATCAGCAGAGCTCATCTGCTCCCTAATCTGCTCAGGCAGCTCCTGAGCCTTGCCCATACGGCGCTCAATCGAGTCAAAGCGCTTCTTGAGCTCGCGACGTTCAGCGTTGCTCAGTACCGTGCTCTCCTGGCGAGAAGCCCCGTCTACCTGCGGCTCATTTGCACCTGAGGCTCCGCGTGCACCCGACAACTCCCCCGCTCTTCTCGCCGTCTGCTTTGCTGCATCAACAAGCTTGAGGTACTCGTCAACGCCACCAGGAACGTGGCGAATGTGGCCGTCGATGAGGGCATATTGGTCGTCGGTGACACGCTCAATCAAGAAGCGATCATGGCTGACAACCAAAAGCGTTCCAGGCCACGAGTCCAGGAGGTCTTCCAGGACGGCCAGCATATCCGTATCCAGGTCGTTACCTGGCTCGTCCAGTACCAGCACATTTGGCTCTTCTAGAAGAACACACAGGAGCGCCAAGCGCCTGCGCTGGCCACCGGAGAGGTCTTGCAAGCGATTGGTAAACTCTCGGCGGTCAAAGCCAAGGCTTTCAAGCAGCTGCGTAGGACTTTGCATCTTGCCGTTTACCAGGTAACTTGTCTTGTACTGGCTCAAAAGCTCAAGTACCGTCCAGGTCTCTTTAGTAGCAAACGTATCAATCTGCTGAGAAAGCCATCCAAATTTGACAGACTTTCCTACCTTTACCAGGCCAGACGTTGGCTGCAGCTGCTGCGTCATCAGTTCAAGAAGCGTGGATTTACCAGCTCCGTTCTCGCCTAAGATGCCATAACGGTCGCCAGGACCAATGAGCCACTCGACGTTCTTGATGACCTCTGTCTGAGGTTTAGCAGCATCTGCCTGCGTATTTGGATCTGCGTTCGCAGCCGTCGCAGCGTTCTTGTAGGCAAACGAGACGTCATGCATCTCAATAACCTGCTTACCCAACCTAGAAACTGCCATGCGTTTGAGCTCAAGCGTGTTTCTGAGTGGAGGGTCTTCGGCCAGAAGTTCCATAGCGGCATCAATTCTGAACTTAGGCTTTGACGTGCGTGCCTTTGCACCATGAGCAAGCCAGTTAAGCTCTTTTCTAAGCGTATTCTGACGGCGCTCTTCTATCACCGCTGCCTGTCTATCACGCTCAACTCGAGCTTGAATGTAGGCAGAATAGCCGCCGTCAAATGGGTCAATAACGCCATCGTGGACTTCCCACATGTGGTCGCAGACTTCATCCAAAAACCAACGGTCGTGTGTGACCAGAATGAGAGCGCCACTTCCCTCTGACCAGCGGTTTTTAAGGTGATTTGCAAGCCACTGAATGGCATGAAGATCAAGGTGGTTGGTTGGCTCGTCAATAAGCATTAAATCCCAGGTGCCCACAAGCAGTCGAGCCAAATCGCAGCGTCTACGCTGACCTCCAGAAAGCTCTCCTACCAGACCATTCCAGTCCAGATCTCCAATGAGCTCATCAATAATCTTGCGAACACGAGCGTCGGATGCCCACTCGTACTCTGGTGTGTCTCCCACAACAGCACTGCAAACCGTCTGCGTATCAGAAAGTGAATCACTTTGGCCCATATAGCCTACTTGGATGCCACTTCTCCAAATTACGTTACCAGAATCGGGCTCAATTCTTTTGGCGATAAGATCTAAGAGGGTTGATTTTCCATCGCCGTTTTTGCCCACAACACCAATACGGTCACCCTCATTAACGCCAATAGTCTGGTTGGTAAGAACCTTCTTACCAGGCCATTCCATAGAAATTTGTTCGCAACCTACTAGAATTCCCACTAGTTATCACCTAAAAAAGAACGAAGTAACGCAATTTCTTCTCCCCAACCAGAAAGCTCAGAATGAGGAGTCTCCAAAATCATAGGAAGCGTGTTGACGCGCGGATTAGTCACCACAGCGCGGAACGTCTCTAAGCCAATAAAGCCTTTGCCAATCTGCTCATGTCTATCTTTATGAGCCCCAAGAGGATTCTTGGAGTCATTAAGATGTAAAGCCTTAAGCTTTTTCAAGCCAACTATCTGATCAAACGTATCTAAAACAGCATCAAAATTTTCTACAATTTCATACCCACCATCATGCACATGGCAGGTATCAAGACACACGCCCATAAGCTTAGGGTGGTTTACCTTATCTAAAATCGCGGCAATCTCTTCAAAAGTTTTACCAACTTCTGTACCCTTACCTGCCATCGTTTCAAGAAGAACCGTAGTGTGTTGGCCTTCAAAAAGACAGTCATTAAGCGCTTCTGAGATTTGCTCAATTGCCACGTCAGAGCCTTGACCCACATGGCTACCGGGATGAAAGTTGTAATAATTACCAGGCAGATACTCCATACGCTCAAGATCTTCTGTGAGTGCTCTACGAGCAAAATCCCTGGTCTCCTCTTTAGCTGAGCACAGGTTCATAGTGTAAGGAGCATGAGCAACCAGAGGCCCAAAGTGATGAGCCTCAAGAAGCTCCCTAAGCCTTGCAACATCAGCCTCATCTAGAGCCTTAGCGTTGCCACCACGAGGATTTCTAGTAAAGAAAGCAAAGGTAGTTGCACCAATAGAAAGAGCATCCTTACCCATTGCCTCCCAGCCCTTACTTGCCGAGAGATGGCATCCAATAAAAAGATCTTCTGGTTGCACGCTATGCACACTCCTCAAGCATTTTGACCACACGGTCCAAAAGCTCTGAAGCTACGTCAGCAAGTGGCAAAGTCTCAAGCTGCTCTACACCTTGAGGAGTTACAAAAGCCACACGGTCTGTATCTGAGCCAAAGGTTGAATCTAGTCTAGACACATCATTTGCCACAATCATGGAGCAACCTTTACGCTCAAGTTTAGCCTGAGCATGCTCCAAGACGTTATTTGTCTCTGCCGCAAAACCTACTACAACCTGGCCTTTTTTCGTCTTTGACAGACTGGCGAGAATATCGGTGGTTTCTTTAAGGTCAATAGACTCAAGATGCTCTTGTGATTTCTTGAGCTTATGATCTGCGGGGTGAGCTGGGGTATAGTCGGCAACAGCTGCCGTCAAAATAGCGGCATCAACACCGTCAAAGACGTTTACACATGCCTTATACATGTCTTCAGCAGACACTACTCTTTGCACGTTGACTCCTTGAGGAGCCTCAAGATATGTGGGTCCAGAGATAAGGGTGACATCTGCTCCACGACTAGCTGCAACTTTAGCCACGGTATAGCCAAGTTTTCCTGTAGAACAGTTGGCAATAAAGCGAACTGGATCGATCTTCTCGTGTGTTGGTCCTGCGGTAATAAGAAGCTTTTTACCTGCAAGATCTTGCTTGGATGACGCCACGTCATTACCAGAAAGAACCTTCAGTGCAGCGTCTACAATCTGCTGAACAGGAGCAAGCTTGCCATCACCGGTATAGCCGCAGGCAAGATGACCTGACCCAGGCATGACCATCTGGATACCACGCTGACGGAGCAGTGCGACATTTGCCTGAGTGGCTGGATTTTTCCACATATGCGTATTCATGGCAGGAGCCACAAGAACTGGCGTGTGAGCTGCTAGAAGCGTTGCACTTGCAGCGTCATCAGCTATACCATGAGCCATCTTTGCCATGATATTGGCAGTAGCTGGTACAACTACCATGCAATCTGCCCAGTCAGCAAGGTCAACGTGAGCAACAGGAGTTTTGGCATTGTTGTAGAGCGACTGCACTACCTCATGATGCGTTAATGCTTCAAAGGTAGTCTTTCCTACAAACTGAGCTGCATCTTCTGTCATAACAACACGAACGTCACAGTCAGCTTTCTGAAGGCCTCTGAGTACTTCGCAGGCTTTATATGCAGCAATTCCTCCGCACACCACAAGGCATACAGAGGACTGAGCGGTTTTATCCAACATAGCGATAAATTCCTTTATTCTTCAAACGCTGTAGATGTAATAAGCATCCTGTGGCAATAAGGGCACTCAGCAATCTCAGCGCTATGCTGAAGATCGTGGAATGAACTTGGTTGCAGTTTAACGCGACAGACACTTGGAACGTTTCCTACAAGATGCTCAACTGCCAGGACCTTAAAACGTTTACGTGCAGCTTCATAGCGCTCAAGCGTGTCAGAAGAAATCTGAGCTGCAAGCTCTTCTCGAGATTTAGAGAGCTCAACAATCTCTGCGCGAAGAGCCGAAGAATCAATCTCAAGGGACTGAGAAAGGCTCTCGCGCTCTTTCATAAGCTTTACCTGCAAGTCTTGAGCTGTCTGATAAGCCTTCTTACACTTCTCAAGCTCTTCTGTTTTTGCTGCAAGTTTAAAATCGCACTTCTCGATATTCTTTGCCAAAGAAGAAAGCTGCTGGTCAAAGTCTCTAAGAGCGCGATGATTGGTAGCAGTTTCTACAGCAGCAGAAACCTCATCTGTTTTAAGGACATAATGGGCGCGCTGCTCATTGAGGTCAGAAATATCAATTTCTACGTCTTTTTTAACGCCAAGTACCTGCTTAAGCTGAGAAGCAATCTTTTTCTCTGCAAGTTGGGCGTTTTTAATCTTTTGAACCTGGGGCATTGAGGCCAAGTTGGATGCGAGTTTTAGCAGCTGCAAATCAATATCCTGGAGCTGCATCAGATTAACAGACTCACTCATAGGGCCTCCTCATATACGGTTACTCATCTAGTCTACCGTAAATAAGGACGTATCAGACGCAGAACATAACTAATGTAGAGATTAGTATGTGAAAAATTTATCCAACAATCTGCAGCAAGGTTGCACAAAAGGCATCAAGGTCTGCTTCAGAAACGCGCTCGTCAAAGGTAATACGTAAGCTTCCCAGAGCCTCGTTTCTAGAGATGCCCATAGCCGAGAGAACGTGGCTTGCGTCAAGAGAGCCTGAAGAACAAGCCGAGCCAGCTGAAACTTCATAGCCTGCCTGGTCAAGCTTTAGGATAAGCGTCTCTGAATCCATCGAGGGAACCATAATGCTTACCGTACCAGGCATGTGATCTTTGCCCGCATAAGCCTCTGTAGTTGGCTTAATTTTGGGAGAAGCACAAAGTGTCTCGTACACCTTATTAGCGCGCGCAGAAACACTCTCTTGCGTTTGAGTAAGGTTATCCTGACACCACTGAGCAGCTGCGACAAACGCAACTGCGCTCCGAACGTCCTGCGTTCCATGACGCCTGCCAGACTCTTGTCCCCCGCCAAAGCTTTGCGCCTTAAACGGCGTCTTGGAGCGCATAAGTACGGCACCAATACCTAGAGGACCGCCAATCTTGTGAGCAGCAACAGTAAGAGCATCTACGTCTGCTACCTCAAGAGGGATACGACCAAACGCCTGAACGGCGTCAGTGTGGAAAAGCGCTCCCACCTTATGAGCAGCGTGTGCAAGGTCTACAACTGGCTGGATAACACCCGTTTCATTATTGGCATACATAACAGAAACAAGAGCTACCGACTGGTCCAAAAGGCCCTCAAGTGTAGAAGCCTCAATCTTTCCCTGACGGTTAGGCTGAGCAATTCGTACCTCAAAGCCCTTCTCGCGAAGAACAGGCGCAAGATCCAAAACAGAATCATGTTCAATTGCCGAGAAAACCACCGTGTTGCGCTTGTGATCCTTGTTACGAATACCTTCTGCCATACCAAGAACTGAGAGGTTATTGCCCTCGGTACCGCCGGAGCAAAAGACCACGTCAGGAGCTCTAAATTTGCCGCCTACCGCACGTGCAATAACACCACGAGCACCATCAAGCTCTCGCGCTGCTTGACGACCAAGCGAGTGCAAAGAGTTTGGGTTCACCCCTGCAATAGGTGAAGCTTCATAGGTTTTCTCGGCTTCTAACGCCTCTGGGCGTATTGGTGCTGAAGCTGCATAGTCTAAGTAAACGTAATCCATAACGTGTTTCTGTTGATTCAATCTTGGTGATCTGGCGAAAACAATGCTTGAGAGCGTAGTTTAGCCCTGAACGGTAAGAGCAGACTCGCCAGCGTTGCAGATTGCCTCGATGGTTGCACCGCGGTCTTCCTGGCCAAACACAGCGCTACCTGCAACAAGCATGTCAGCACCAGCAGCTACAACATCAGCTGCGTTAGCTGCACTAATACCGCCATCAACCTCAATCAGAGGGTTAACGTTGTGCTTACGGCAGAGTTCTTTTAATGCCTTGAGCTTCTCGATTGAGTGAGGAATAAACTTCTGTCCACCAAAACCAGGGTTAACCGTCATGATAAGCACCAGGTCAAGGTCTTCAATAAGATCCTCAAGTACGCTTACAGGAGTGCCTGGGCAAAGAGAAATGCCAGCCTTAGCACCAGAGTCCTTGATAAGGTGAACAAGGCGGTGCGCGTGAACCTCGGCCTCGTAGTGGAAGGTGACAACGTCAGCGCCGCGGTCCAGGAACAGAGGTGCAATCTCAGCTGGATTGGTAACCATCAGATGGACATCAATGGGTAGCTCAGAAGACTTTTTGCAGTACGAAAAAATATCTGGACCAAATGAAATATTTGGAACAAAGTGACCATCCATCACGTCGTAATGGATGTAATCAGCGTTTGCAATTGAATCAAGCTCGCTCTTAAGCTTGGAGAAATCTGCAGACAGAACAGACGGTGCTACCAGGACGTTATTCATTAAACTCTCCTATCGAGTCATTCCATAAAATTCTTCATTAGGCATGCGGTTAGTAAGGCGAGAAGTAATCTCTTCTGGCGTAGCGCCTTCGTAAAGTACAGCGTGAACAGCTGAAGTAATAGGCATCTCAACGTCCATCTGCTGACCAAGCTCATAAAGACCAATGACAGCCTGTGCGCCCTCAACAACCATACCGGTTTCTTCCTGGTATGACTGGAGCGTCTTGCCCTTAACCAGGGCTTCTCCAAACGTTCTATTTCTAGAATGTTCGGAGGTGCAGGTAGCAACCAAATCACCCATACCAGCAAGACCCATACAGGTGAGTGGGTCTCCGCCGATGGCGCATACTACGCGTCCAAGCTCTGCCAAGCCGCGTGTCATCAGCGCAGCAAGGGCGTTATCGCCATTACCCAAACCAACTGCAATACCACAAGCAATAGCAACAACGTTTTTAGCGGCAGCACACGCCTCAACACCGCGTACATCAGAGCTAATGTAGGTTCTGAAGTACGGACGAGAAAGCAGTGCCTGGAAGCGCTTAGCAACCTCGGCATCTTCAGACGCAACAACTGCTGCAGAGATTCCCTGCTTAATAACCTCTTCTGCATGGTTTGGACCAGAAAGCACGGCAATTCTGGCAGGATTTCCTAGCTCGTCAGCAGCCACCTCATGCATAAGCTTGTGAGAGCCTGCTTCCATACCCTTGGAGAGGATCAAAACATCAACCTCTGGATCAAGATATGGTGCGCAAGCAGCACAAACAGAGCGCAAAAACGCGGAAGGAGCAGCCATAACAACAGCATCTACACCGGTGAGAGCCTCAGCCTCACTAGTGGTAGACACAATATTGTGTGGAAGCTCAGAATCAGAAAGATGTCTGCAGTTGACGTGCTCTTTATTGATGGACTCGGTAACATCGGCCTCTCGAGACCAAATAATTACCTCATCAGAAGTTGAAGCAAGAAGTGTTGAAAGCGCGGTACCCCATGATCCCGAACCAATAACAGCAACTTTTTTCATGATTAGTTGTCCTTTTTCTTTTCGCCGAAAGAGAATTTAGACTCACTACCAGCATTAAGACGATTGATATTCTCGCGATGAGCCCAAATAACTGCCGCTGCTACAACAAATACAGGAATGGTTGCCACGGGGTCCATGCCAAAGAGCAGGCAGAATAGTGGAATGGCAACAGCTGCGCCAATGGAGCCAAGCGATACGTACTTAGTTGGTACGGCAAGCGTAATAAACACCGCAAGAGCTACAAGAGCAGCAAGTGGATTTACTGCAAGACCACCGCCAAATCCAACAGCAATTCCCTTACCGCCATGGAAATGAAGCCAAGGCGAGAAAATATGACCAAGAACGCAGCAGGCATACACAAAAGAAATGATGAGCTCAGCCTCTGCATGATCATTTCCCGAGACCAGAGGAGTAAATCCCTGGGCTCCCAAGAACCAACGAACCAGCATGACGCTGACAATGCCCTTACCTGCATCACAAAGAAGTGTAAGAATACCTGCGGCTTTACCAGCGTTTCGCGCAACGTTGGTGGTGCCAATGTTTCCTGATCCAAGTTTGCGAATATCTTCATGAGCCATAACGCTTGCAATAATCAGGCCAAATGGAATGCCACCAAGGCCAAATGCAATTAGTCCAAAAATCAGAGCAACAACAATTCCAGACATTAGTTAGACTCAACCTTCTTACGGAACTTCAATCGAATAGGTGTGCCAACCAGAGAGAACTTCTCGCGAAGTCTGTTCTCAATAAAGCGCTCATAGTTGTCATCAACAAGGTCTGGAGCATTGCACCAGAACGAGATAACAGGAGGCTTGGAACCTGTCTGAGTAGCGTACTGAATCTTAAGTCGGCGGCCGCGGTCAGAAACCGTGTGTCCACCCTCTCTAATCTGGGCGAGAAGCTCGTTGAGCTCGGAAGTCTTAAGCTGAAGTGCGCGGGATTCTGCAGCCGAAAGAGCAGCGGCAAGCACCTTATCAATAGCGCGTCCGGTAAGTGCAGAAACGTTGATGGAAGCAATCCATGGTGCAAAGGCCAAGCGCTTTGCTACAGAAACTGCTACCTCATCACGCCTTGCCTCAGAGTCAATGAGGTCCCACTTGTTCAGCAGAAGTACCAGAGCACATCCGCGCTCAACGGCCATGTTTGCAAGCTTTTGGTCCTGCTCGGTTACGCCAACAGAAGCGTCAACCACAAGAAGACAGACGTCTGCGCGGTCCATTGCCTGCAGACCTCTAACCAGACTGTAGTACTCAACGTCTTCATGTACCTGGCTCTTTTTACGAATACCTGCAGTATCAACAAGGCGAATGGGAGTTCCCTTCCATTCAATCATGGTGTCAATAGCATCGCGCGTAGTGCCCGCAACGTCAGAAACAATGGAGCGCTTCTTGTTAGCCAAGCGGTTTGCCAGCGAAGATTTTCCAACGTTTGGACGGCCAATAATTGCAAGGTTAAGAATACCGTCATCCTCTGGCTCTTCATCAGCCTCGGGGAAAGCGTTTACGATGTCATCCAGTAAGTCACCAGTACCGTGGCCATGTGAAGCAGACAGCGGAAGAGGCTCGCCGCAGCCAAGTGCATAGAAGTCCCAAAGACCGTCCTGCTCAGTTGCAGGGTTATCTTTCTTGTTGACAACCAAGAACACGGGCTTGTCGCTCTTGCGGACAATGCGTGCAACCTCTTCGTCTTCATCGGTAACGCCGGTAGAGCCGTCTACCACAAAGACAATAACGTCTGCCTCTTCACACGCAAGAAGTGCCTGCTCACGAATGTGTGGAGCAAAACGATCCTGCGACTTGATAGACTCAATACCGCCGGTATCAATGAGCTTAAACTCACGACCATTCCAGTCAGCGTCGTGATATGAGCGGTCTCGGGTTACTCCCCTAGACTCGTGCACGATTGCGTCGCGTTTCTCGGCAATTCTATTTACCAGCGTGGACTTACCAACATTTGGGCGTCCAACAATAGCAACAATGGGCTTAGCCATGTCTCACCTTTCATTCAGTTGGTTTAATAATACCAGCAATACGTGGCTAATCCCACTCTTTGAGCGCTTTAATGCACGACTTGGCAATGTTTGTGGGACCAGGAATTGACATGATTACTTTTGCTCCGCGCACCTCTAGTTGCGCAGTTAAATCGGCTAGTGACATGCCGTCCAGCGTGACTTTATCAAAGTTAAACATGACCTCAGGGAGCACCACCAGAACATCTGTGAGGTCCTCTGGAACCTGGGCGAGAAGATCAACGGCGCAGATAAGTCCTGTGACGTTAACGTCTCCACCAAAGAAATCGTTGCGCACGGCAAAAGTAGAAACGTTGCCGTCAGCCGACCAGCTGTCGCAGAAGGTCTGGATGGTTTGCTGAGCAGCTTCTCCTACAATCAGCAAAATCTTGCGTGAGCGAGCAGAGAGATAGGTATCTGCCTCATCAAGGGCAGTACGCATAGAGGCGCAGACCTCTTCGGCCTCATCCAGGAAGCTTCTGAGCATACCAATTCCATCGTAGAACTGCGGATACCCGTCGTAGGTATATGCAGGTGGAATGGGTAGCTGGGCGTCTACATAGAACTCGTCAGAGAGCTGGAAGCGTGTAATGCCCAAAGAGGCACGAGCACGCTCCTGGTAGGGCTCAACAATTTTGACTACAGAGCGGGATAGCTCCACATCATCAGAATACGAATGCGTAAAGCGTTTGGAGTCTTTGGTATAGCCAAGCGGAACAATGGCCAGAGAGGTAATCTGATGGTGAGCCTCTACCCAATCAAGCGTTTTATCAAGCTCTTCACCGTCATTGATGTTAGGGCACAAAACAATCTGGCCATGAATTTCTATGCCCGCGTCCATGAGTTTCTCAAGAACTTCAATGCCCCTAGCAGCACGAGCGCCAATAAGATTCCGACGAACGTCAGGAGAGATTGCATGCAGCGAGACGTTCATAGGCTCAAGCTTGTGAGAGATGATGCGCTCAACATCCTCGTCAGTAAGGTTAGTGAGCGTAACAAAGTTGCCCTGCAAGAAGCTCAGGCGGTAATCGTCGTCTCTAATGGAAAGCGAGGGTCGCATGTCTTCTGGCAGCATAGCCATAAAGCAGAATTGGCATGCGTTTACGCAGGTCTTGATGCCATCAAAGAGTACGTCAACAAAGTCAACGCCCCAGTCTTCTCCGGACTCACGTTCAAGCACGCACTCATAAAGTGCGTCATCACCAGGAACAGAAACTTCAAGCTCACAGAGAGAGCCGTCGGCCTCCCAACGCCAATCAATCAGGTCTTTTGGCACTACGCCATTGACCTTCTCGATAATCATGCCCGGCTCAAGGCCAGCCTTCCACGCAGGACTACCCTCTTCAACGGACTCAATCAGTGCGCCAAGTCCACCAGATTTTGTATTTCCGTAGTCTGCGCGCTGTTCCATGTTAGGCGCCTACGATTTCCTCAATAGCTGATTTAACTGCATTGATATGAGCTTCCGGCGTAGAAGCGCCGGCGGTAATACCAATATGCTCTGCTCCTTCAAACCAAGAAGCTTGCAGCTCATCTGCGCCTTCAATGTGATAGGTTGCGGGGCAATAGAGCTTAGAAATCTCTGCTAAGCGAGTGGTATTTGCAGAGATCCTGCCGCCAATGATAATCATGACGTCAGACTCTTTTGCAAGCCTCATGCACGAGTCCTGATGGCCCGCAGTAGCCTCGCAGATGGTATTCATGACGCGAAGCTCGTCAACAAGCGGAAGTACCGCGTTAACTACTTCAGAGAGCTTAGCGGCGCTCATGGTGGTCTGTACTACCAGGCCAACCTTCTTTGCAGCTCTCATGGCGTCCGCCTGAGCGGCAACTTCTTCCACGGTGTCAATAGCCAAAGAACCTGGCACGTGAGCAAGCGTTGCCTCAACTTCAGGATGTCCAAACTCTCCTACCACGTACACGGCATAGCCCTGTTTGGCGAGAAGTTCTGCAGCTCCGTGAGCCTTCTTTACAAACGGGCAGGTTGCATCAAGTACGTCAACACAGCCGTCCTTGGCAATCTGCTCCTCTTGAGGGGTTACGCCATGGGTGCGCAACAATAGCGCACTTCCTGCAGCTTCAGAAGCGGAATCAACTACCTCTACGCCCTGGTCTTTAAGAGACGTAACAACGCGAGGATTATGAATAAGCGGACCAAGCGTGCGCACGGGCGCATGAGCATCTTTGACGGCCTGCTGGACCATCTGAAGAGCTCTTTCTACACCGTAACAAGCACCTGCTTCATCGGCAATTTTGATAGTAGGCACGAACTAATTCCTTCCGGGATGCTCTTTGAGCATTGCATCTCTTAGCTCGTATACCCGCTCCATGGCCACTTCTTCCATCTCTTTTGCCTGATCTTTACGCTTAGTTGAAGTCAGATCATTAAAAGAAACCTTCTGACCTGCACGAAGATACACCTTTACAGGCTTAACCAGAGGAGAACCTTTTTTCTTAATATCAAGCGCACCAATTATGGCCAGTGGCTGAACATCTACTTTGGCAAGCTGCGCGATAAGGGCAAAACCACCGTGAGTTTCTCCGCGTTCAGTGTTACTTCTGACTCTGGTACCCTCAGGATAAATGAGAAGCATTTCTCCTCTAGAAAGAGCCGTGGTTGCGCGACGAATTGCCTTCATATCGGCAGTTCCGCGATCTACTGGGATACCGCCCAGTCTAGAAAGCGCCCACTGAAGCGGTTTAAATTTGTTGAACTCACTCTTGTAGATGGTTCTCACGGGGATACCGTGAACAAGGAGGTGAACAACAGTAACAATGGGGTCCAAAAACGTTGGATGGTTCATGATAAGAACGCGAGGGGTCTTATCGCCAACAAAGAGCTGGTCATTGTCCCAGCGCCATCTAAACCAAATTTTTGTAATCAGTCCAAGCACACTGACTGCCAGCCACTTAAAGAACTTGGCTGGAGCTGGAAAATCAGCAAGCGCGGTATCGTAATAATCGTCAAATGAGTTTCCGCCAAAAGGACGCAAACGCTTAGATGCCGCTGCTATAGAAGACTTTTTCTCGGAGCGTTTAGGCTCTTCCGTGTGAGACTTCCCGTCATCAGAAGAGCTGCTCTCTGATCCATTTCCCTGGTGAGAAGCCCTGTGATTGCGGATATCTCTTTTGCCGAGCCCAGGATGCAGGGCAATAATAGCTGCAATAACCTCTTCAACAGAAAGCGCAGAAGAGTCAATGTGGTGGGCATCTTCTGCAGCACGAAGTGGTGCTGCCTTACGCTCAGAATCAGCCTTATCGCGAGCCTTGATGTCTTCGAGGATTTTCTCTTCACTCTTGACGTCTACCTGGGCATCGTTTCCGGTAGCTGCATCTCCACCCTGGCGCTGAACAGCGCGGCGGTGAGCACGAGCAGCAGGGTCTGCGGTCAAGAAAACCTTTACATCAGCCTCGGGGAATACCACGGTGCCAATGTCACGACCTTCTGCGACTACATCGCCATTCTCGCCAGCACGACGCTGAAGCGTGACCATAGCCTCACGGACCTCAGGGATGGCTGCAACAGCGCTAACGTTTCTATCTACCTCGGGAGTACGAATCTCTGTCGTAACGTTTGAGCCGTTTGCGTAGACAGTCTGACCGTTTGCGGAGTTGCCAAACGAGATACTGATGCTGCGTGCAACCTGAATGATTTTCTCGGTATCAGTCATATCAATGCCCTGACGAAGGCATTCTACGGTTACGGAGCGATACATTGCACCCGTATCAAGGAAAATCAAATCCAGGCGATCAGAAAGGGCGCGAGCAACCGTAGACTTTCCGGAGCCTGCTGGGCCGTCAATAGCAACAATCATTACTTATCCCCCTTGGTGACACCCCAAATGTCACGAAAATCGTAAAAACTTGGCTCAGTGGAACGACGAATAACCTCTTCTGGATCAAGGTTAAATCCACCAAGCTTGAAATCAGAACTGCCTGTACTAGTAAAGAAGATTGAAGAAACATTTGCAAGATGCACATTCCAGCTTGAACTACCTGGGATGCCAAAAATCTCTGCCATCATAGAGCGCAAATAGCCGCCGTGAGAAATACAAACAGTGCGTCCAGAAAGACTGGAAAGCTCGTTAAGAATAGTGCGACACCTGCTTCTTACCTGCTCGTATGACTCTGCTTCTGGAGCAGGTATGGAGTGGCCGTTTTCATCTGAGGCCCAAGGAAACGTAAGGCCATAGGGCTTTAAAATCTCTTCTGCATCAGCAAAACGCTTGCTCTCCAAAATGCCAAAATCCATCTCTGCAAGGTCATCTTTTACCTCACAAGGAATACCAAGCTCGGTGGCAGCCATCTGGGCCATGTCTTTGCAGCGAGATAAAGGAGAGGTCCAAATTCTATCTGGATAAAATGCAACAAGTGCACGAACAGCGTGCTCTCGCTGTTCAACACCATGCTCGGTAAGCTCAACGTCTCTTCTGCCGCTGAAAAAGCGCTGTGTATTAGCCACACTCTCTGGGTGGCGCATAAACAAAATGCGATGAACCTGAGCTGGAACTTCAAATGGCTGCATTATGTCTCCTCTCTGGGCGTGTTTGAGCTGTTTGACGTGCGCTTAGAAATCGTGCGACTAGTAATTACTTGATGGCATGTAAAGGCATAATAGGAGAAGCACCAGGCTCTCTACCAATAGTGCGCTCCAGAGCGGCAACTTCCTCTTCTGTGAGAAGTCTCCACTGTCCTTCTTTAACGCCTGTAAGGTGGAGCGGCCCAAACGTGTCTCTGTGAAGTGCAAGAACTCTATGGTGAATAGCCAGAAGCATCTTTTTGACCTGGTGCTTTCTGCCTTCTCTAATAGTTACACTGACCAGGGAGTTTGGCTCTCCTCCACCGGTTTTTCCTAAACCCTGTGGGGCGAGAAGTGCCTTCATCTTGGTATCGTTGGAAACAATCTCAACCTCAGCAGGAGCTGCAGGGCCGTCTTCAAGCTCAATACCTTCGCGCAGGCGATTTAACTGCTCTTCTGTAGGCGTACCTACTACATGAGCAACATAGTGCTTCCATACATGCTTTGAGGGATGCAAAAGCTCTTGTGCCATCTGACCATCGGTAGTAAAGAACAAAAGACCCGTGGTATCCATATCAAGACGTCCAACAGGGAAAAGTCCCGGGTATCTGTCAGTGGGAACCATGTCCACAATGGTTGGTCTACCCTGAGGATCTTTCATAGTAGTCAAGTACCCTGCAGGTTTATTGAGCATCAAGTAGACGGGTTTCTCGGCAATTGAGCAGACAATGCCGTCTACCGCAACAATATCTACCAGCGGATCAACCTTACTGCCAAGCTCGGTGACTACCTGACCGTTTACCGTGACGCGACCAGAGGTCATCAGGCGCTCGGAGCCACGGCGACTAGCCACTCCTGCGCGCGCCAAAAAGCGCTGCAGGCGCATGGGAACAATACGCTCTTCTGCCACGGCCTATGCATCCTCTTGCGTATCGTAGCTGTCTCCCAAAAGGGAGCGTTCATCGTCAATGTCTTCTGCGGCCTCTTCAAGCGTTGAAGTGAAGCTTCTGCCGGAGAGTCTCTCGCGAATAAACTGCTTGGACTCCTCGTCAGGGGCAAAGTCTTCCAGCGGCGGCAACTCTCGCAAAGACTTGAGACCAAAGCGCTCTAAGAAAAGGGCTGTTGTGCCATAGAGAATGGCTTGTCCCCTATCTGCCTCTTTACCCACTTCACGCACAAGGTTTTTCTCGCGAAGTGAAGAGATAACACCATCAGAGTTAACACCACGAATAGCACGGACGCCTTCACGAGTAACGGGCTGGTGATACGCAATAACCGCCAGCGTCTCAAGCGCTGCCTGAGAAAGGCGGCGCGTATCCCAGGAGAGCACAAAATCGCTGACCAGCTGATGGTGAGCTGGGTGCGTAAAGAGGCGCCAACCGCCGGCTACCTCTCTGAGCTGAAAACCCCTGTTACAGCGCGTGTACTCCTCAGCAAGCTCTTTAAGCGCTTGGGCAACTTCGGCAGGAGCTGCATTGGTGACCTTGGAAAAGTCGGCCGTGGTGATTGCATCCGTTGCAACCAAAAGCAGAGATTCTAGTGCACCTTTGAGTGACTCGGAATCTAAATAGGTAAGCTCTTCTGCCATAAGTTATTCCGCCTCTTTCTGTGCTTCATCGGGCGTTTGAGTTAACGATAAAAGCGTCTGCTGGACGTCTTGGAGCGCATTTTGAGACAAGTTAAATCCTTCAAGGTCTGGCTCATCACCAGACAACTCTTCTAGTTCCAAAAGAACCGACTCATCAAGCTGGTATGAATCTGCGCCCTCTATGTGCTCAATCTCAATCTCGCCAAAGATGACATCCTGCTGAACACGAACAAGACCACGCTTAAAGAGCTCAAGCACTGCCAAAAAGTTTGCAACCACAATTTCTGGCGTATCTTGACCGTCTAAGAGCTCAGAGAACGTCACCTTGCCCTTAGAGCGCGTCAGTCGGTCCACAGAAGCTACCGTCAGGGCCACTGGGAGCCTTTTTGGAGCCACATGTTCCGCTTCAAGCAAGAATGTCTCGCGTTTTGAGTCAATGTCCGCACAGATAACAGCAAGGCTTCTGAGGGTAATGCCCTCAAGATAGTCTGGCATGAGATTCAAGAAATCAGGATCTGGACCCACTGAGCGTGGGAACATGTACGACTCTGCCTCCATGCGGCTACCCAGTGCAGCGCCTGCATTTCTAAACTGCTTATAGGCAATAAGGCGAGCAATAAGAACTTCTCGCGCCTCATCAGGAGAAAGCCCGTCAAGCTCGTCATCATACTCATCTTCATCATATGAGCTTTTGAGTGAAACGTCTTGAGGCACCAAAGCATGAGCTTTCATGTCCAAAAGCGTTGACGCAACAAGGACAAAGTCACTGGCAACGTCTAGGTCAAGCTCTTCCATGGCGTCCACTTCTGCCAGGTACTGATCAGCAACCTCAGAGATAGAAATAGAGCCAATAGCAACTTTTTGCCTACTTACCAGCTGAAGCAGCAGGTCAAACGGGCCAGAATATGTTGCAGTGTTTACTTTGTACGACATTAGATGATTCTCGCAAGCAGGCTCAAAATGACGTTAGAAATGCCCCCAATAATGGACGAGAAAAAGCCAGGCGCAAAGAACATGAGTCCCACTACAGCAATCATACAGTAAGGCTCAATGGCGTAGAACTTTTGACGGTTTTTCTCGCCAAGAAAATATAACAGCAGCTTAGAGCCGTCCAAAGGTGGAATTGGCAGCATGTTAAAGACTGCCAAGCTTACGTTAATCTGAATATAGAAGATTACCAGCGAAGAAACGTAGTACATTACCAGCGGATTATATGCTGCACCAAATGCAACAGCTAGCGCGTTGAGCAAACGCAACAGGAGCGCGCCGAGAAACGCCTGCAAAATGTTAGAAGCTGGACCTGCTAGTGCTACAAGAATCTCGTCACGACGACGATCTTTGAGGTAGTTGGGGTTATAGGGAACAGGTTTTGCGTAACCAAAGCTAGGACCACCCATCAATACCAACATAAACGGCAAAAGAATCGTACCAAATAGGTCAATGTGTGCGAGCGGATTGAGCGTCAAACGACCAGACATTTTAGCGGTAGGGTCTCCGCACTTGTATGCCACAAAGCCATGCGCAACCTCATGAACCACAATGGCAAAGATTACCAGTGCAAATTCAGCGAGCGTTGTCAAAAGCGATGGAACTGATGTTAAAGCAGTTGGCACAACAATCCTTATCTCAACATCTGCAAAAACCGTGCAGATAGACACGTACAAACAAAGACTCTCAAGAACATGACGTTAGTTACAAGACAGTAGGTACAAGACAGTAGGTACAAGACATTAGGTACAAGACAATTTTACCCAAGATTGGCAAACTACCTACTCATCAATGTCTGCTTCCATCTTTTCTGAAAGCTCCAACCATTCAGCCTCAAGAGCAGGAATCTTCTTAGAAAGTGCCTGGTATTCAGCCATACACTCATCAAACTTTTGAGGATCATTATAGAGAGCCTCGTCAGCCATAAGCGTCATGAGCTCATCGTATCGTTTATGCGCAGGAGTCAGCGCTGCCTCAACCTCGTCCAGACGCTTCTTGGTCTCTCTAAGCGCACGACTTCTACGATTGCGCTCCTCTGCCTCAGCTCTCCTCTGCTCCTTAGTCTTCACATTGCGAGAAGATCCTGCAGCTTGACCTGCCTCTGGGCCAGAACTCTTAACCGCTCTTGCACCCGATGTTCCATACGAGGACACCGTCTTGCTCGACGTCTCCCCCTGAGCTGCTGCTTGGAGCTCTGCAAGCTTAAAGAGAAAGTAATCGTAGTCACCGTCATAGACTGTAACCTTGTGGTCTCGAACGTCCACAACCTTGTTAGCTACAGCTCTGACCAGGTGCTCATCGTGACTGATTAAGATGATGGTTCCGGGGAAGTCAACAAGCGCCTTCTCTAGAACGTCAACAGAATCAATGTCCAGGTGGTTAGTTGGCTCGTCTAGAAGCAACAGTGGATCTGGAGAAACCAGCATCTTAGCAAGTGCGAGACGAGCGCGCTCGCCACCAGATAGCACATTTACGCGTTTCTCAACGTCATCGCCATGGAAAAGAAAGGCTCCGAGCAACCTGCGCTCTTCAGAGGTAGTCCAGCCAGCAGCAACCGTATCAAGCTCTGCAAGTACTGTATTTGCAGGATTGAGCTCTTCAAGCTGATGCTGTGCATAGTAAGCTTCAGTAACGTTTTGACCCAGGCTAATATGTCCTGCATCTGGCTTAAGCTTACCAGCAATAAGCTTCATAAGAGTGGATTTACCAGCGCCGTTAGGGCCAACAAGCGCTACGTGATCTCCGCGATACAGTTTGAGGTCAACGTTGTCATAGACAAAGTTATCCTCATAAGATTTGGCCACGCCCTCAAGAGAAATGACCGTATCTCCGGTACGAGGAGGTTCTGGAAACCTAAAATGCATATGATGAGATTGCTCTGGAAGAACTACCAGCTCTTCACGGATCTTCTCGACCTTTGCCACGCGCTCTTGAACCTGTTTGGCCTTAGTGGGCTTATATCTAAAGCGTTCAATAAAGGTTTCCATATGAGCGATGTCTCGCTCTTGAGCAGCTCGTTTAGCGCGGAGTTGTTCAAGATTTTCTTCTCGCTGATGCAGATAACCAGAATAGTTTCCGGTATACGTGACAAGCATACGATTCTCAAGCGCCGCCACATGCGTTACGCATGCATCCATGAACGAGCGGTCGTGACTTACCAGCAAAACCGTACCGTCATATGACGATAAGAACCTCTCAAGCCACTGGACAGATTCCAAGTCTAAGTGGTTAGTAGGCTCGTCCAGAAGAAGAACATCAGGACGACGCAGAAGCAGCTTTGACAGAGAGATACGCATCTGCCAACCGCCGGAGAACTCTTTTGCAGGTTTATCAAAGTCTTCTACAGGAAAACCTAAGCCTGCAAGAATCTGGCGAGCTCTACTCTCTAGTTCATAGCCACCAAGACGCTCGAAGCGCTCCATAGCATAAGCGTAGTCTTCAAGATACTTATTGAGCGTTGCACCTTCGGGAGTTTCGGCAATTTTGATTGAAAGGTCGTTGACCTTTCTCTCCCACTGTTTAATCTCATGGGCGGACTCAATGACTTCATTAAGAGCAGTTCTATCTCCCATGAGCTCTGTTTCTTGCTCAAGATATCCAAGGGTAGCGTCTTTTGCAAAGGTAATGGTTCCTTCATCGGCAGATTCTAAACCCATGATGATTTTTAGAAGCGTAGTCTTACCAGCACCATTAGGACCAACTAAAGCCCAACGCTCTCCCGCATTGAGCTGAAGTGTTGCATTTGAATAAAGGACTCTGCCGCCAAATGACTTAGAAATCTTATCCGCAAGAGCAATCAAGTGAACTCCTCATACATATCTGAACTGGATAAGTATAAGTCATTCACTTGATTTACGTGCAAAATTATGTAAATGAAACCAGGCTTGTGAAGATTTATTGACGCTTCTTATGAAGGAAAAGAGCAGCGCCAGCAACAACAACAGTTGCACCAGCAACACCAATGATTAGAGGAAGCGTAAGAGCGTTATCACCTGTATTTGGCAGTACGGACTTCTTAACCTTCTTAGCCTTTGGGGTCTCTGGCTGAGGTTCTGGTGCTGGAGTTGGCTCAGGCTGTGGCTCTGGAGCAGGTGTTGGATCTGGTGCAGGCGTTGGAGCAGGAATACGAGGATCAACAAAAGTTACTGTGGCAGTGGTATTTGTACCAGTGATCTGACCAACACGAACCGTAGTATCAATCTGGTAACCATCAATGGTGGTGAGCTGTGTGATGGTAGTGGAAGTGTTACCCATAAGGTTAGGAATTACAACAGAGCCATCTGCACCAGTTGTAAGAGAGTAGCTTCCGTCAGCCTCCATGGTGAGAACACCGGTCTGAGTAAATGGAGGTGTTGGGATACGAGGTCCAGCAACGTTTGCGGCAGTAGCCTTAAGAGTTGCACCGGCAATAGGATTGCCATCTGTGTCAACGACTTTAACAATAATATTGCCTAAAATTGGCTGGTTCTCCAGTTCAGCAACGACCACCTCACCTAAACCATATGTAGCGTCTTGAAAAACGTAAGAAACAGAGTCGACCTGAGGAACATAGCCTTCTTTATAAGTGGTTTGTTCAACTCTATAAGCGCCATCAGGAAGTGGGGTATAGGGTCTAAAGTAGCCATCAGGGCCCGTTTCACCCTCGGCCACGATAGTAGAACCACCTTGATAAATTACAACATGTACACCCTCAATTGGTTCGCGAGTGTACTTATCAACAGCAAGAGCACTAATCTCATTGGAATCTGCAAGTGCAATCCTTGGAGTAATAACTGACACAACAAGCGTCAACGCAACAAGAATAGCAAGGACAATGTTTTTATATCGTTTCAATTCAATTCCTTAAAACCGAACCGTACTAGTAAATACTTCTATCTATAGTAAGGGAATTAGACATTAAATTAAAGATAATATCCAAGACTAAACACAATTATTTCAAAATTTTTACTGGCAAAACTTAGGGAATCTGTACTCACCTTATAAGAATCAAGTGAACTCCCCATACATTTTCAAATTACTAAATGCACAGGTTGTTCACTTGATAAGCTCTAACAAATTTTGAAACAGATTCAATAAATCCTATTGTTTTAGAAACGCTTCTTATTCAGATACATTGAAACACCAGCGAAAGAGCTTAATGTACCTGCAATTCCAACAATTAAAGAAGAGACACCAGAAATGTCAGATGTGTCTGGAAGAACAGCCTTCTTTTTCTTTGGAGTCTTAGGCTTTTCCGGAGTCTGTGGTTGAGGCTCAGGAGTTGGCTCAGGCTGAGGTTCTGGCTGAGGTTCTGGCTGAGGTTCTGGCTGAGGTTCTGGCTGAGGTTCTGGCTGAGGCTCTGGTGCAGGTGGCTCTGGCCTACGATTTACAAAGGTAACCGTAGTTGTCTCGTTAGAGCCAGTAATTTCACCAACCTGAGGGTTTGGATCATCGATAGTGTAGCCATCCAGAGTGGTCAGCTGAGTAATAGTTGACTCTCTCTCAACAAGATAATCAGGAATAATTACGGTGCCATCAGGACCAGTTGTAAGAAGATAATTATCATCGTCATCCCTGTCCAGCTCACCTGTCTGAGTATAAGGGACACCGGGAGCTGACGGATCCTGAGTCATAGCACGAGGCTCGCTAGTACCAGGTAAATAAGCTGGATCAGGTGTATTAAACCCACCAATAGAAGGAGGACATGCAGGTGATGGAACACCCGGAATTACTTCATAAGCAGGAGTTGCCTTTAAAGTTGCGCCAGCAATAGGATTTCCATACTGATCAACAACCCTTACGACAATATTGCCAATTCTTGTTGGCAATTTAATTGTTGCGCGAGTTGTTTGCTCAAAGAGACGCGTATCTGAATCATAAGGGAACGTTACTGCATGTAGAGGAATATTGCCATTGCTGCTGGATGAAGAACATGCAAAGACAGAGTCAAACATTACTGCATCGGTATTGTATGCATATTGAGTGGGATAATTTTTTGGAATAAGCGTATAACTTCCTGTTACTGGTACAGTGACGCTTTGTCCTCCTTGAACACCTGTAGCAACTCTATTTCCAAATTCATCTTCAACATCAAATTGGATATCAGTAATAGCATTTGAACCCCAAGCACTACTTGGTACCTTCTTTTCAGCACCAACATAAAGCTGGCCCATAATATGGACATCTTCAATGTTAATGGTCTGATGATCGCTAGTACCACCAGCAACACCTGAGAAAGTTATATTTTTAAAAGTACGATCAATATCATAGCCAGCTTTGAACTTTGTCTGTTGAACCTTATAAGTTCCGTCAGGAAGACTAATCTGAACTTTACCATTTACATCAGTGACTTGCTCTGCAACAACAGAACCAGTTGCTGCATCTGTGACTGTAATTGTTACGCCATCAACAGGTTGACCATAATAGTCATCAGTAACATTAACCGTAAGCTGATTATCCCCTGCAGCAAGTGCGAGCTTTGGGGTTCCAATTACAATTACGCAGCAAAGTGCAACTAAAATTGACGCTGCTACACACTTGAACTTTTTCACTTCAAACCTTCCAAATCCATAAAGGATTACAAATATCTAATTCAAATGATAAAAGAAAATATCATTAAAATGAATATAAACTGCATTCTAAATTGCAATTTATTAAATTTTCATATCATCAACAATTAGAATTAGTTATAAACAGCTATTCCCTATCCAACCACACACAAAAAGCGAGAAGGACCTTCTACATGAAAGATCTTCTCGCCAAAAAATCGTCAACAAGTTTGATGGAATAGCGCTACTTATCCATGGTGAGATGAATAGCAAAGCCAGCAATCTCTTCTTTGAAATAGACCAAAAACGTACTGCCATCTGGATTAAGCCTTCTAGAAGTCTCGTCAATTTCAAAGCCGCGACCTGCAAAGTATTTCTCGGCAGCAGGAATGTTGTTAACGTGGAAGCCAATATGACCCTTTATGCCTCGGCCATTTTGTTTCATGACCTCTACCAGGGTCCCTGCAAAAAATGAAGGTGGCTGCTCAATAGTTGGAAGTCCCATAAGAGCGGTAAACAGATTTGCAATCTTTTCTGCCTCATCCGCATTGCTTGCGTTAATACCAACGTGAGCAACATACATATCAAACTGCTCGACTGGATTAAGAGCGCTGGAATTGTTAGTTGAATCTGTCATACATCTCCCCTTTCCTAGAGCTCAAGTATATAAGGGAAGCTCTAAGATGTGTGCTTGGCAATGAATATTAGTCATTACTGTAACTAAGTACTAACAAAAAAGGCCCAGTTACCTAGGCCTTAAAAATTCTATGGTGGGCGATGCTGGATTTGAACCAGCGACCCCTTCCGTGTGAAGGAAGTGCTCTACCCCTGAGCCAATCGCCCGAACGACTTGCAATAATAACAAACAATGAAGCTAATTTCTAGCTTTTGACTTTTTTGACGGTGAATATGTAGACACAGCTTTATTCATCTGAACAAGAATAATTCCCAGGAAGATAAGCTGAAGGATCATTGGTGCAATTACCATTGGCTGAGAAGCAAGCTGCGAAACAAAGACCCATTCGATAGTAAAGAGAATGAGCACAACGCCGGCTACAAGACGGACAATGCCGTGGGTTTTCTCAAAGTCTTTAGCCAAGCTGATGCATTTCTGAAGAATATAGCAGCAATAAACTGCCATTAAGCTGCACAGCAGAAGCACAATCATGCTTGAAGAGAAACGACCATAGCCAACTGAGAAGGCAAAGATGACAATTCCAGCAACGCCAAGTGCACCAAGCATAGAGGAAAGCGCCATCATCAACTTAGTTCCGCGATCCATACAAACCCCCAACAAGTCAGTTCACAAAGAAAACCGTATACAAGCGGAGTTAGAGCAATAAAACAACTTACTTGGCTTCGAGAGATTTTTTGACTTTATGAGATCCTCGAGCAACAGCGCTTGCCATTGCCAATAGTGCAAACAGCTCAATGAACTGCAACGTTACAGAAGGAGTCAAAATCAACTGACCCACAACAGTAACAGCCAAAACCACGCACGAGCCAAAAATCATAGGATAGGCAGCAACAGCTCTATTAGGAACATTAGCCTCTCTAGCTGCATAACCACCAGTAAGAAGTGAAATCATACTTGCAAGCAAAAGTAGAGCGGAATCAATTGATGGACCAGCACCAATTACAAGAACTGCTACATTCACAAGACCTAAAAGTCCGCCAATTAAAAGTGTCAGACTAAAGATCTTCATTTTGCGAGTCTCAGGAGTCATATATCCCCTATCTACAAGTTATAACTGACGGCTATTGTACCCGTCTTTTATATAAATTACGTAATCGAATCATTGAACGGTAGAGAGTTTCGGTAAAAGAAATGGCGAGAAATCCAAGGGGTTTCTCGCCACAAGTGTATTTGGTGGGCCCAGAGGGATTTGAACCCCCAACCCAGGGATTATGAGTCCCCTGCGCTAACCGTTGCGCCATGAGCCCATAAGAAAAAAGCGGCGACAGGTGCCGCCGCCAGAATGCGTGGTGGAGAATAGGGGGATCGAACCCCTGACCTCATGACTGCCAGTCATGCGCTCTCCCAGCTGAGCTAATTCCCCGAACGTGGTGCGGGAAATACTATAGCAAACCAAAGCTCTGTTTTTATCGACAATTTTCTAATTGGTTGTATATTTTAAAGCTCGCGCTCTGGAAGAATCTTCTCTGCCAACCAAGAGGCAACCTCATCAAGGGCAACCTCAAAGCGCTCACCGGTAGCACGCTCTTTGACTTCTGCAATGCCGTTTGCAACGCCCTTCTTGCCCACAATTACCTGCCATGGGAAGCCGATAAGGTCTGCATCAGCAAATTTAACACCAGGACGCTCTGCACGGTCATCAACAACAGTCTCAAGTCCAGCAGCAACGCAAGCGTCAGCTACAGCGCCTGCGGCATCCCAAATCTCTGGGTCTTTATCAGAGAGACAAAGAACAGAAACCTCATAAGGAGCAACAGAGACTGGCCACTTGATGCCCTTCTCGTCATTGTATTGCTCAACAACAGCAGCAAGCAGTCTGGAAACACCAATACCGTAGCAGCCCATAACAAGAGGCTTGTCCTCGCCGTTTTCATCGGTGAAAGTAGCGTTGAGCGCTGAAGAGTACTTGGTGCCAAGCTGGAAGACCTGGCCAACCTCAATACCGCGAGCTGCATGAAGAGGAAGACCGCACTCAGGACAAATATCGCCCTCCTGAGAAGTAACAAGATCTTTCCACTCATTAATCTCAAAGTCACGACCAAGCTCAACGTGATCAAGGTGGTAGTCTGCCTTGTTAGCGCCGCAGAGCCACCACTGAGTATCCTCAAGGGAAAGGTCTCCAACAACGCGGATACCCTCAGGTAGACCAACAGGTCCAATGAAGCCCTTGATGAGGCCATACTCTTCTAGCTCTTCATCAGTCATCATGTGGTACTCACCAAAAGCGTGCTCAGCTTTTACCTCGTTGAGCTCATGAGTACCTGGAACAAAGCACACAACTGGCTTGCCATTTCCGTCAACAAGCGCAAGAGCTTTGCGGGTTGCTGCAGGTGTAACGTGAAGGAACTCTGCAACGTCATCAATGGAGCCAATGCCAGGGGTATGAATCTCGCGCATCTTGCCAGACTCACGCTCTTCTACGTTGATTTTTGCAGCAGCTGCCTCAGTATCTGCAGCATAGCCACAATCGCAATAAACCAGGCTTGCCTCGCCAGCCTCAGCCAGAGCCATAAACTCAACAGAGGTGTCTCCACCAATCTGGCCGGAGTCTGCAACTACCTGAAGAGCCTTAAGGCGTGTGCGGTCGCAAACGTTCTGGTAAGCAACCTTCTCCTGGTCATAGCACTCTTGCAGTGACTCTTGAGTTGCCGAGAAGGAATAACCATCTTTCATAATGAACTCACGGCCACGCATAAGACCAAAGCGTGGACGACGCTCGTCACGGAACTTATCCTGAATCTGATAGAGCGTTACAGGAAGCTGCTTATAGCTCTTGAGCTCGTTTCTTATAAGGTCTGTGAAGGTTTCCTCGTGAGTTGGGCCAAGAGCAAACTGACGATCATGACGGTCGTGCATACGCATGAGCTCGTCGCCATAAACATCCCAACGACCAGACTCTTCCCAGAGCTCAGCAGGAGTCATAATAGGAACAAGAATCTCCTGAGCACCAATACCGTCCATCTCATCGCGAATGATGGCCTCAATCTTTAAAAGAGAGCGCCATGCAAGTGGCAGATAAGAGTAAAGACCTGCAGCGGTCTTTCTGATCATGCCAGCACGAAGGAGCAGGCGGTGACTTGCAAGTACAGCCTCAGCTGGGTCTTCTTTGAGTGTTGGTGCATACAAAGAAGACATGCGCATCCAGTGCTTCAAGGTAGTTTCCTTTCAATATGAAGTAATACGTATAGTTTACTTATTTTTTGCCAAAACGATTCTCGATTTCGGCGAATAACTCATCAACAATCTTATCTTCAGGCACTTTTCTAAGAGGATTGCCGTTTTCAAACAACACTGCTTGACCTTTGCCACAGGCTACACCAAGGTCAACACCCCTAGCCTCACCAGGTCCATTAACAACGCATCCCATGACTGCTACAGAAATTGGAGCACGAACGCCATCCAGGCGTTTGGTAACTTCTTCTGCAATAGGAATCATATCAACGCCACACCTGCCGCACGTAGGACAGCTCACCAGCTCTGGTTTAATGCGACGCATACCAAGAGCCGCAAGAAGCTCCCATGCTACGTGGACTTCTTCTACGGGGTCGGCTGTCAGAGAAAGGCGCATGGTATCGCCAATACCGCTCTCAAGCAAAATGCCCACCGCAGCAGAATTCTTTACCGTTCCCTGCCTCAAAGCACCGGCTTCTGTAACGCCTACATGCAGAGGAATCTGTGGAAGCTCCTTGGAAAGCGCTCGATATACCGCAAGTGTCGTTGGAACATCGTGAGCTTTTGCAGACAAGACAATATCGTTAAAACCGCGAGAAGAAAAATGCTCTACAAAAGACTTTGACGATGCCACGAGTTTCTCGACAAGGGTCATATCTTGTCTTGTATCAAATTCTTTAGCAAGAGAGCCTGCGTTAACGCCGATTCTAATTGGAATATGTACATCTTTAGCTGCCTCAATGACAGCATCAACGCGCTCCATAGAGCCAATGTTTCCTGGGTTAATACGAAGAGCTGCCGCACCTCGTTTTGCAGCTTCAAGTGCCAGCTTATAGTCAAAGTGAATATCGGCAACAACAGGAAGTGGCGAGTATTTGCAAATCTCTTCAAAGCCATCCAAGGCCTTTGCATCAGGAATTGCCACACGGATAATCTCGCACCCTGCCTCAGCAAGCCCTTTGATCTGAAGGAGCGTTGCGTCTGGATCGTCTGTTTTAGTGGTGCACATAGACTGAACGGAAACGGGAGCGCCGCCGCCAACCTGGACAGATCCAACCATAACGGGATGCGTCTTTGTGCGAGCAATCTCAGACATAAAATCACTACCTAAAAAGTAAATGCAGAATATCGTTTCTCAGTGCAACAACAAACACAAACAGGAAAAATGCCAGTCCGATGTACGACAAAATGTTTTGAACTTTGATAGACAGAGGCTTTCTAATAATCACCTGAATAACCTCAATCAGAATCTTTCCACCGTCAAGAGGTGGAATAGGTAAAAGATTCATGAATCCAAGTGACATGGAAATAGCTGCTACCAGCATAATAAGGGTCGAGAAACCCTCTGCAGCAGCTTCTGATGCCATTACAGAAATTCCTACAACAGAAGACGACTGATTGAGAACTTCCATGGTCTGCGTTGGGATGAGCAGTCTAAGCGCAAACTGTCCAACCTGTGCAGCATACGATACAGCTGCAGCTGATGCGTCAATAAACGAGAAGTGATAGGTGGTCATGACAGGTGTCACGCCGATGATTTTATCGTCAGGACGCAAAACAGGTTTAATGGTAGTTTCAAGTTGAATGCCATTGCGCTCATACGTGACAGGAATATCTTCTACGCCAGCAGACATTGCATCTTTAATAGCAGCGGTCAGGTCTTCCCAGGTATGAACCTCTACCTTGTTAAAGGTAAGAATGGTGTCTCCGGGAGTAAGACCGGAAATAGCTGCTAGAGAGCCAGATTCAACTGAGCCCAACTGTGCCTTGTTTTGTGCGGCAGGAATACCAACAAACATAAGGGAGCCCACGACCAGCACAAAGGCAAGCGCAATGTTAACCAGGGGTCCGCCCAAAATCATAAGCAGGCGCTTGGGAACATTTACGCCAACATAGGTATGAGCCTTCTCTTGAGCAAAGAAGTCCTGAGCAGACATCTGTGGAACACGAGGCTCCCCTGCTACCGTTGAGCCTTCCAGCTCAAAATTGTGTCCGCGGTCATACTCGCAGCGCAGCTCAGCGTCTCGTGCAAGAGTCTGGAACGTAATGTGTGCCAGCTCATCTGACTCCGACTCTTTGACAAGCTCAATAGAGCCCCAGTCCGCCAAGGTATACAGCAGATTGTAAGCGCGGTCGTCCTCGCAGTTAAGCTTTGCTGCAAGAGCGCCAACCTCAAGTGAACCTGCTTCTTGAACACTCATCAGAGCCTGTGGCAGAAGCTCATCAAGCTGGCCTTCCATGCCGCAGATACGCGTATAACCACCAAAAAGAAGCGGTGTTACTCCAACCTCAGTGCCATACTTCTTGCTCTTATGAGAAAGCTTGTACTTAAACGGCATGCCCAAGAAGAACTCAGTGACACGAACGCCACACAGGCGTGCCATACCGTAATGACCAGCCTCGTGAACAAATACAAGGAGCGAGAGGACCAAGAGTCCCCAAAAAATTGGTGAAAGAATAGCTAACAAATTCACAAAATTCCTATCCCACAAAAGAGCGAGCTAAAGCTCGTGCTTCTGCGTCTACAAGCGTCAATTGTTGAAGGTCTTCTACCCTTTGGACATGAGAGGCATTCATGGTCTCTGCAACAATGCGCTCGATATCAAGAAATGAACATCTCCCTCGTCTAAATGCATGGTTAGCAACTTCATTAGCTGCATTCATGATGCATGGAAGTGTTCCACCAACAGTTCCCGCATGACGAGCAAGAGCTAGGCATCCAAAGGTCTTCTCGTCAGCATAATCGCCTGTAAGAGGGGTGGTTTCTTGCCACTCAACCGGCTGAGCAATTGCTGGCCAACGATGTGGATAGCTCAGCGCAAACTGGATAGGCAGCCTCATATCAGAGGCTCCGAGCTGCGCTTTAACAGAGCCGTCAACAAACTCAACCATAGAGTGAATGCGACTCTGGCGATGTACCAACACCTCAAGCTTATCCATTGGAGTGTCAAAGAGGTGATGAGCCTCAATGAGCTCAAGACCCTTGTTCATGAGCGTTGCACAGTCGATGGTAATCTTGGCGCCCATCTTCCAGGTTGGATGCGCTAAAGCGTCGTCGGCCGAGACATGCTTAAGCTGCTCACGAGAATATCCGAAGAACGGACCACCAGAACAGGTGAGCCAAATCCTCTGGATGTCGGCGGGTCTCTCGCCAATAAGGCACTGGAAGATGGCGCTGTGCTCGGAGTCAACGGGAATGAGCTGGCCGGGCTTAACCTGCGGCATCAGAAGGTCTCCGCCAACAACAATGGACTCCTTGTTGGCGTATGCCAGCACCTTACCAGCCTTTACAGCGGCTAGACCAGCGTAAATGCCGGCCTCTCCCACTACTGCGTTGACTACACAGTCAACCTCATCCAGCTCAGCGAGCGCCTGAACAGCCTCAGGGCCAAAGCTTGTCTTGCAGCCTTGAGGCAAGCTGTCGAGAAGAACGTTGCCCTTGACGCTTGCATCGGCAAATGCAACATATTTGCAGTTGAACTCATTTGCTGCCTTCACGGCAAACTCAGCCGACGACCTCACCGCAAGGGCAACTACCTGCACCTTTTGCGGAAAATGACGACATACATCAAGCGTCTGCATACCCACAGAGCCCGAAGCTCCAAGGATAGCAACACGTAAAGGCTCATGCCTTACAGCACGAGGCGCAGTGTCTTCAAAAATGCTCAAAACCTATGCTCCAAACGGCAGCGCAATAGGAAGCTTGACCTGGCTAAAGAGCACGGCAAGCTGAAAGAGAAGAAACGCCGCCATAGTTCCAAAAATCATCGAATCAGTTCTATCAAGCAGGCCACCATGACCAGGCATAATTGAACCGGAGTCTTTAAGTCCTACGCCTCGCTTAATGCGAGACTCAAAGAGGTCTCCCACAACGGAGAAAATACCCTCAGTTACGCCAAAGAGCAGCGCAAACAGAGGATTCATGTCAATTGCACCAAACACGGCAATCAAGAACCACACCAGCATTGAGCCTAAAAGGCCACCGTAGAAGCCTTCCCAGCTCTTATTTGGAGAAATTCTTGGTGCCAGTTTATGCTTGCCAAATTTAGATCCAAACAAATACGCAAAAGAATCGTTAGCCCACACAGAGAGCATGACGGCAAGCGTGATCCAAGGAATAGAAAAACTAGGCTCTGTGGACCTCAGAAGCACTACCGTTGAAAGTGAGAGCGACGTATACAGAGGTCCAAAGGCCGTAACCGCCACGTCTGCAAGGTTTGCTCGCGGAGTAAGGACATACCAAAGGCCACAAAGGATAATCAAAAGCAGGGAGAATGCCAGCGGAAAGACATGACCAAAATACGCAATTATGGGGAAAATAAGCGAGAAAACAAGGCCAAGAGGCTCGTTTGGCATACGTCCGCCCATGCGACAAATGTGGAAAAACTCAGAGCAGCACAGCCATCCCATACCAGCAATCAAAACAATGGTGGCTTCTTTGCCCACAAACAGAGCAGCAAGCACAATAGCTGCATAGACTACGCCAGACAGAGTTCTGGTCAAAAGCTTTTCGGTAACGCCACGGACTCGCTGGCCCATAAGGTTACCAGCGGATCGTTGCAGCTCTTTAATTGAGCGGCGAATCTCCAGCTTTTCTATCTGTCTATCAATTCCAACACTACCTGTTTCTTCAGCATTAAGCTGAGAGTCAGCATCAATCCTGGAGGTAGGCTTTTTGGAATCGCGCGTATTGTCCACCACTATTTCACTCCTCCGAATCGCCTCTCGCGACTCTGATAGTCCTTAATGGCGCGCAAAAAATCCCACTTAGAGAAGTCAGGCCAGTAAGTTTGCGTAACATACAGCTCCGAGTAAGCCAACTGCCAGAGCAAATAGTTAGAAAGTCTTAGCTCTCCTGACGTGCGAATCAAAAGGTCTGGATCAGGAAGTCCTGCTGTATAGAGGTTCTTCTCGAGGTCAGCCGAAGTCACCGAGTCAGCAGACACACTGCCCTCAGCAATTTGGTTGGCGAGAAGAACAGCTGCCCTGGTCAGCTCTGCGCGGGAGCCATAATTAACCGCAAGCGCAAACGTCATACCAGTGTTTTGTGCGGTCTCATCAAGTCCGCGCTGGAAGGTCTTGCGGGTCTTCTCTGGCAAAGCCTCAAGGTCACCAAAGAAACGCAGCTTAACGTTTTCTTGGTGGAAAAGTGGAAGCTCTTTGAGCAACGTCTCTGCAAACAGACGCATAAGCAAGTCAACTTCACGCTGAGGGCGTTTCCAGTTTTCTGTAGAGAACGCATAAACCGACAGAACGTCCAATCCAAGGCGCACGCTTGTAGTAACAGCCTCGCGCAATGATAGAACACCGGCCTTATGACCTTCAGTTCTATCAAGTCCGCGAGCTGTAGCCCATCTGCCGTTTCCATCCATAATGATGGAAACGTGAGACGGAATAGTTTCTAAATTGATATCAGAGAGACTGATATCTTCTGGTGCGTCTGAGAAATACTGGACGAGTTTGTCTGTATCAAACTGCACTTAAATCTCCATGATTTCTGAAGTCTTGGTCTTAAGAAGAGACTCAATCTGTGCAATATAGGTATCGGTCAGTTTCTGAATACCGTTCTTCTCGCGCTTCTGATCGTCCTCAGAGAGCTCCTCATCGCGCTCAATCTTGCCGTTAACGTCACGACGAACGTTACGAACAGCTACGCGAGCCTCCTCAGCAATCTGAGAGCACTCTTTAGCAAGCTCACGGCGGCGCTCCTCAGTTGGCATTGGGAAAGGAAGCCTAATAGCAGAGCCATCATTAGATGGAGTAATACCAAGGTCAGAAGTCTCAATGGCCTTCTCGATGCTCTTAAGAGCGGTCTTATCCCATGGCTCTACAAGCAGCATAGATGCCTCTGGAACCTTGATGGCTGCAAGCTGAGAAATTGGAGTTGGCTGGCCATAGTAGTCAACCTTAATGTGATCAAGTGCGTGTGGATTTGCTCGACCAGTACGGACGCGGCCAAAGTTATTCTTAAGTGCCTCGATGCACTTCTCCATAGACTGCTTAGCTTTATCAGAATGAACGCTCATTAGTCCTCCTCAACGACAGTGGTACCGACTTCTTCTCCGGAAATTGCCTTCATGAAAACGCCTTCAGACTGCATGTCAAATACAAGAATTGGCATCTTATTGTCTTTGCACAGCGCAATTGCTGCAGCGTCCATAACCTTAAGCTCTTTGGCGAGAACATCTTTGTAAGTGACGGTGTCATACTTAACTGCATCTGCATGAGTAACAGGGTCACAGTCGTAAATGCCATCAACCTTTGTTGCCTTCATCAGTGCCTCGGCACCAATCTCGCAAGCACGAAGAGCTGCAGCAGTATCAGTGGTGAAGTAAGGGTTACCAGTACCTGCCGCAAAGATAACAATACGGCCCTTCTCAAGGTGCCTAATAGCACGACGACGAATATAAGGCTCTGCAACCTGAGCCATGGAAATTGCACTCATAACACGGCAATCCATACCATTGCGCTCAAAACAATCCTGGAGCGAGAGAGCGTTAATTACGGTTGCAAGCATGCCCATGTTGTCACCCTGGGCACGATCCATGCCAGCTGCTGCCTGAGAAACACCTCTAAAGATGTTTCCGCCGCCAACAACAATGGCAACCTGAACGCCAGACTCCCAAACAGGCTTAATTTCTTTAGCAAGCATTTCTGGGATTGAAGGGTCAATGCCAAAGGATTGCTCACCCATCAATGCTTCACCAGAAAGCTTTAAAAGTACTCTTTTGTATTTAGCTGAAGACAAAGCTTCCTCGCTCTCTCCGTTTGCCATAGTTGTAATAATTTTAACAAACGACACCGTAAGTTTTGCAGGAATCGCGGTAAAAAAAGAGCCGGTTGAAGACAACCGGCTCAAAATAATTGAAGTAAAAAGTCTTACTCTTCACCAAAAGCAAAACGTACGAAGCTGACAATCTTAACCTCGTCGTCAACCTTCTTGGAGAGCAGCTTTGCGTACTCAGAAATGGTCATATCTGGGTCCTTAACAAATGCCTGCTCAGTAAGGACGTACTCCTTGTAGTACTTCTCGAGACGACCATAGGCCATCTTCTCCTGAATAGCCTCAGGCTTGCCGGACTCAGCTGCCTGTGCCTTGTAAATGGAGAGCTCGTGGTCAACGATGTCCTGTGAAACATCCTCACGGCGAGCAGCAACTGGAGCAGCTGCAGCTACCTGCATTGCAACGTCGTGTGCAAAGTTCTTGAAGTCCTGAGACTCAGCGGTCTCTGGCTTGTTGAACTCAAAGGTAACAATATCAGCAAGCTTGCCACCAAGGTGGATGTAGCTAGCAAGAGCGCCGTTTGCAGCCTCAACACGCTGGAAACGAAGAACGCGCATGTTCTCGCCGATATTGTGGATTTTATCAGTGATTGCCTCGTCAACAGTCTCGTCGCCAAGCTTTGCAGCCTTGAGCTCCTCAACGTCAGCTGGGTTGCTCTCAGTGACAACTGCAGCAAGATCGCCAGCAAAGCCGGTGAACTGTGGGTTTGTACCAACAAAGTCAGTCTCGCAGGAGAGCTCGAGGATTGCGCCAGTCTTGCCGTCTGGGCTGATGAAAGTAGCAATGGTGCCCTCGTTGGTGTCGCGGCCAGCACGCTTAACTGCCTTAGCGACGCCCATAGTACGAAGAATGTCTACTGCCTTCTCAATATCGCCCTCAGCCTCGACGAGTGCCTTCTTGCACTCCATCATAGGAGAGCTGGTCATATCACGAAGCTGCTTAACAAGTGCTGCGGTAATCTCTGCCATGTTTTCCTCCCAAAAATCTACTGAATAACTAAATTATTTGACCCGTTGCTAAGAGTTACTCAGCAGCTGGGGTCTCGGACTCAGCGCCCATCTCTTCAGCAGAAATCTGCTCCTTGCCGCTACCTGCAAGAATTGCGTCTGCAGCAAGCTGGCACATAAGAGAAATGGAGCGAATAGCATCGTCATTTGCAGGAATGCCGTAATCAACGACATCTGGATCAGAGTTGGTGTCAAGCAGGGAGACTACTGGAATGTGAAGACGGTTTGCCTCACGAATTGCGTTCTCCTCACGCTTGGAGTCAACAACAAAGAGAGCCTGTGGAAGAGAAGTCATATCACGGACGCCGCCGAGGTTAAGCTGAAGCTTCAGAAGCTCCTTGTTCTTAAGAGCCTGCTCCTTCTTAGGAAGGGCTGCCATACGGCCGTCCTCTACCATTGCCTCAAGCTCCTCAAGGCGCTTAATGCGGGAACGCATGGTGACAAAGTTGGTCAGCATACCGCCAAGCCAACGCTGGTTGATGTAAGGCATGTTTGCACGAGCTGCCTCAGTAGCGATTGGCTCCTGAGCCTGCTTCTTGGTGCCGACGAAGAGAACACGGCCACCCTTAGATGCAACATTCTTCAGGAAAGTGTAAGCAGCGTCTGCGCCAAGCATGGTCTGCTTAAGGTCAAGAATGTAAATGCCGTTGCGCTCACCAAAGATATATGGCTTCATCTTAGGGTTCCAACGACGAGTCTGGTGACCATAGTGGCAACCAGCATCCAGAAGAGTCTGAATAGTAATCTTTGCAGCCATTTTTACCTCCATTGGTTGTTCCTCCGTACGAGTTCAAGCCTTGTTAAAACCACCCAACACCTGGCTTAGCGTTAGGCACCACGGCAAACAAGTAGTCGTACGTGCGATTTTGTGCTGTTTGGTAACAGCATGTTGTGCTTCTACACAACTTTTGAAAGTATAACAGGAAAACAAGGGTTGCGTCTATAAAGAATTTAGACCATAACCTCTACAAATACTGCACAAATACATCCAGCTTCCAAGTGCAAGATCTTCCGCAACAAAGCACGGTTTATTTTGATCTTGGATGAGCTGCCTTTGCTGCTTCTTTAAGTCTATCAACTGACAAATGCGTATACACCTGCGTAGTTGAGAGCGACTCATGGCCTAAAAGTTCCTGGACAATACGCAAGTCTGCTCCACCGCCAAGAAGCTCCGTGGCGTACGTATGCCTCATTGCATGTGGAGAAAGTGAGCTGTCTAGTCCTGCAGCCGCTAAATACGACGAGAAAACCTTTCGCAAAGAATCAGCGCTCATGTCATTTCCTCTGACAGAAATAAAGAGAGCTGAGTGTGCACGGCCTGTTTTGTCTTTTAACAAGAGCGTAGGGCGAGAAGACCTAAGGTACTTCTTAAGCCACTCAATTGCAGACTCATAGAGAGGAACAATTCTCTCTTTAGAGCCCTTACCAAAGAGACGTACTGTTCCATTTTGCAAATCTATCTGCTCAAGCTTGAGCGTTGCTACCTCAGAAATACGAGCACCTGTTGCATACAAGAACTCGAGAAATGCTCTATCTCTCAGACCTACCGCTGTTGAGGTATCACATGATTCCAGAAGCCTGTTTACATCGGAATCAGTCATGGTATGTGGAAGATTGCGTGGCGCTCGAGGATTACTAAGTGCAAGAGCAGGATCAGTAGCAATCAGTTTTTCTCGCTGCATCCACTTATAAAAACCACGCAATGCAGATAAGTGCCTATTAAGCGTTTTAGCTGAATATTGAGCTTGTTTGAGGTAAGCCAAATACAAGCGAAGGTTTCTGTGATCAACCTTAGTTACCTCAACGCCTTCCCTACTACACCACTGTTCAAATGCTAAAAGATCAGTTTGATATGACCTTAAAGTATTCTCAGAAAGATTTCTAACCTTGCTTAAATACTCAATAAATTGTTCAACGTGACTGCCCTGCTCTTTTGAAATGGACACGTTAATCACGCTTCACGCAATTAAAGAGTTCCGGACGAGAGGCAAGATACTCATCAAAATCTTTATGAGCGCGCTCTGCCATCTTCTGACGGCGCTCGTCTTTTCTTTTAATATGCTCGTCCAGTGGCTCAAAAATTCCAAAATTAACATGCATGGGCTGGTAATCTTTGGTATTTGGATTTGTTGCATAGCCCACAAGAGAGCCAAACGAGGTTGTTAAAGGAAGCTCGACTTCCTCTTTGCCTATCAAGCGTGCATACATGTTTAGTGCTGCAAGCAAACCTGAGGCAATCGCCTCAACATAGCCTTCTGTACCTGTAATTTGACCTGCGAGAATAGTAGAAGTGCCAGGAATTCCAAATGATCTATCAAGCGCATGAGGGGAATCAACAAAAGAGTTTCTGTGCATGACACCATAGCGAACGAACTCAGCATTCTCCAAGCCTGGGATGAGCGTAAATACGCGTTTTTGCTCTCCCCACGTGAGGTTTGTCTGAAAACCAACCAGGTTAAATGCTGTTTTAGCTGTATTTTCTGCACGAAGCTGAACTGCCGCCCAGGGACGTTTACCTGTTCTGGGATCAATAAGTCCAACAGGTTTTAGCGCTCCAAACCTAATGGAATCATGTCCTGTTCTTGCCACTTCCTCAATTGGCTGACATGCCTGGAACAAATCGGATTGCTCAAAATCGTGTCCGATAACACGTTTAGCAGCCAGCAACTCCTCTACAAATATGTCGTATTCCTCTTTATTCATGGGGCAATTAAGGTAATCGCCAATTCCTAAATCCTCATAACGAGACTGGGAGAATGCAATTGAACGGTCGATTGACTCTTCAGACACAATGGGCGCTGCTGCATCAAAAAACGACATTCTGTCAGTTCCTACACGCTTAGAAATGGCCTGATATAAGCTATCAGAACACAGAGGACCTGCGGCGATAACTGTTGGCTCATCAGTTAACTCTGTAACCTCTGCATGAGCCACAGAGATGTTGGGATGATTTTTAATCTGCTCAGTTACTGCTTTTGAAAACTCTTCCCTATTTACCGCAAGTGCGCCACCTGCAGGAACAGAGTTTTCTTCTGCTATACGAAGAAGAAAACTACCCATCTTTTTAAGCTCAGACTTTAAAATTCCAGCTGCAGAATCTTCCTTGGTAGATTTCAAAGAGTTGGAACAGACCAGCTCAGCAAACATATCTGTGTGATGCGCTGGAGAAGAAACAACAGGACGCTGCTCAATGAGTTCTACAGAAATACCGCGAGAAGCAAGCTGTAAGGCACATTCACTTCCAGCTAAACCAGCGCCTACTACAGTAACTTTTTGCGTCATTTTTCACCTATCACACACTACGAGTCCAAATAAAAGTCTTTAGAAGGAGTATACCTTCCATCCGGTAATCTTTTTACCATTCCACGAGCTTCGTAATCAGTTAAGGAATTAAGCACAGTAAGAACGTTTTCCGATAACCGCCATGCAAGCTCTTCTGGTCTTGAAGGAGAGGCTATAAGAGCAGATAAAAGTGGCGTTAACTTCTTATCATGCTTCATTTGTTCTTGAACCAAACAATCAAAATCTAAAGAAATTGCAAGGCCCAACGAAGTCTCGTCAGGAATAATTTGAGCACCTTCAGCAATTAGTCTATTGGTGCCAGCAGAAGCTGGAGAAAAGATAGACCCAGGTATCGCATAAATAGTTTTCCCAAGTGAGTTAGCAAATTCAGCTGTGCTCATAGTACCCGAGCAAAGTCCTGCTTCCGTTACCAGAAGCACTTTTCCTAACGCTGCAATTACTGCATTTCTCCTGGGAAACGCATAGCGCCTAGGTGGTGTTCCCCACCTATCTAAAGATATAACCGCTCCCCTTCCTTCTCGTGCTGCTTCAAAAAGATCTAGCGATGTAGTTGGGTACGTCACATCAGCGCCACAACCTGCTACTACAACGGTTTTTCCTCCAGCACTAAGCGCAGACATACCCGCCGTATAGTCGCAGCCAAGCGCCCCTCCAGATACCACTACAATATTGTTATCGGAGGCGCATCTACCAGCCATTTCTGCAATCGCCATACCGTAAGGAGTGGCTCTACGAGCTCCAATTACCGACATACAAGGTGCTTGCAAAACACTTCTATCTCCCATTCCGTATATCACTTCGGGAGGATGATTGAGCAATAGCAGCTCTTTTGGATAATCCTCATCTTCTGATGAAATCTCCCATCTCTCCATTACTACTCCAAAGAACGAGACCTATAAGCCACAGCCTCAGATACGTCGTCTTTTGTCACTTTTTCATGATGAGCAATGTCGGCGATAGTCCTTGCAACTCTGCAAGTGCGGGTTATTGCTCTACCTCCTAAATGAAGTCCTCGAGCAAATCTATGCAATAGTTGCAACGCTGATTCATCAAAACTCTCTACGTACTTTTGGCGAGAAGTGCTTTCTACTCCACGGGTTTCTCGCCAAGAAGCAAAATCTCTACCGGAAATAACAAGAGAGCGCATACCTGCTGATGTGAGTCCTAGCTCTCCTTGAATGACTCGATCTGAAGAAGGACGAGCTACATCACACACAATATCTATTCGATCCATCAATGGACCTCCAATTTTTGACTGATAGGTAGAAATCTTTCCCGGAGAGCACTTGCAGGTATGTGTTTTGTCTCCAAAGTAGCCACAGGGACAAGGATTAGCTGCAGCAATGAGCTGGAACTGAGAAGGAAATTTATAAATGCCATCAACTCGCGCAAGACGAACGTATCCATCTTCAATAGGCTGACGTAAAACTTGCAACGTATTAGAAGCGAACTCAGGTAGCTCGTCCAGAAAGAGCACACCCTTATGAGCAAGGGAAATCTCACCTGGAATAACAGGCCTACCTCCACCAATCATGCCTGCTACAGAAGCTGAGTGATGTGGAGACCTAAAGGGTCTTACTCCTGCCTGAATAGAATCTGTCTCACAGCCTGCCACTGAATGAATTAACAGCACCTCATCTCGTTCTTCTTTAGAGAGCTCTGGGAGGATAGTTGGAATTCTTTTAGCAAGCATAGTTTTACCTGCACCCGGCGGACCAATCATGAGCATGCCTAGGTTTCCCGTCGCTGCGATAACGATTGCTCGTTTGACTAATTCTTGATCAATAACTTCTTCAAAATCTAAGTTATCGCTCAGAACTGTGTTGTCTACCTTGCGCCGATGCTGAGTTAAAGGCTTACAAAATGATGGATCTCTTAAACTCAGATTAAGCAGCGATTGGATTCCAATAACGTGATTCCAATCAGAGCCAAACAAATTGCAGTCCGAAGAAGAAATAAGCTTCATCCCTAGCTTCTTAGCAAGCATTGCGTATGCTGCCATACCTCTAACTGAAGAAATCTTGCCGTTTAATGAAAGCTCTCCAACAAATAACCTGTTGTGCACAATCTCTTGAGGAATCTGTCCAGTAGCCGCAAGAATAGCAACAGCTATGGGCAAATCAAATCCAGTACCTGTCTTCTTTATATCTGCAGGAGTCAAATTGATTGTTACCAGCAATCGAGGGATGGTAAAACCAGCAGCTTTTAGTGAGCAGCGCACACGAGAACGAGATTCCATAATGGATCCGTCGGGCATTCCTACGATAGTTATTCCAGGTATGCCGCCTGAAATACCCACTTCCACATCAACAGGTATTGCTTCAATTCCTCTAAGAGTTGCTGTATGAACGCAAATGGTTGCTTGGCTCATTGCTCATCCCAGCTAAAAGCCCCAATTAAATGCCTCAAGCTTGCCGTACTTGGAGCTACCAAATTGATGGCAACAACATCAAATCTAATTGAGGTGAGCGCTGGATGAAGTGCCGCATACATAAGCGCAAGCGTCCTGTATTTTTCCTGCTTTGCTTTATTTACCGCAAGTTCAGGCATAATGCTGTCGTCTTTGTTCAAGATGCGTCTTGTCTTTACCTCAACAAGCACAACGTTATCGCCATCTTGAGCAACAATATCAACCTCACCAATCTGACACGTCCAGTTAGTTTGGATAATTTTGTATCCTCTTTTGATGAGGTATTTTGCAGCGATCTCCTCGCCTTTCTCGCCAATTTGACGAGAAGACATCTCTTCTAGCGGAATCCTTCCCTCTTGTTCGTCATCCTCTTGAGGACTCTTATCCTGAGTCTTTAACTCTTCCTGTGGTACAGGTTTCTCCTCCACCTCTTTAGATGTTGTTCCTGCATGCTTACTTGTTTCTTTCTTGCTCATAACTCTCCTTTCATTGTGGGAGAGTTCAGTTTGCAGGAGCACTTTGACACTAACTTGGCCACTATCTGTCTAAGTTGCGTGGCAACTCTGACGAAACTAAAAATTTTGATGTTACTGTCTCGTGTCTAAAGAAAAAGCCCGTTCAATCCCCTTAGAATGAACGGGCTTGGATTTATATCTGCAAGTTAATCAGATTGCGTAAATTGAGTGTATTAAAACAGTCTTTGCGTCTTAACAAAGTTTCCACAAAACGATGCTCGATGTATAGGAGAAAGTCCCATCTCGCCAATAGCTTCAATATGTTCAGCTGAGGCATACCCTTTGCATTCCGCCAGGTGATAGCCGGGGTACTCCTCATCGTAGGCCACCATTAAAGCATCTCGTGTTACCTTTGCCACAATTGAGGCTGCAGCAATAGATGCAATGCGTGCATCACCCTTAACAAGAGTCTTCTCTTTAGGATGGATGTGCATAGGATTTCCATCAATCAAGACACAGTCAGGCTCAATACCAGTGTTTTTAACAGCCTGTAGCATAGCGTCTCTTAAACACTGCGCCATACCAACTTCATCAATCCTTTGAGGCGAAATATGAGCAATGCCAATTGCTGTAGCAATCTCTTGAATCTGTGCCGCTAGAATCTCTCGCTTTGTTGCGGTTAATTTTTTGGAGTCGTTTAGTCCATAAATGATGGGGTCTTCTGGTAAACACACTGCACAAACCGTTAAAGGACCAGCTACAGAGCCCCTGCCAACCTCATCAACACCAACAACAAGTCCGCCTCCAGAAAGCTCCTTCTGAAAGCGATACATTTCTTCTACACGGGCCTTCTCGGCATGTTCTTTTTCAATACGCTTTTTAGCTGATTCCAACGCTTTGATAACTTGTTTACGAGGATCCTCGCTATAACGAGCTATGAGCTCGTATACCTCTGCCTCTGGGGCGTCGCTCAAACGAGCAATTATGTCTTTAGCAGAATCAGCCATGTTTTCTCCAAACCACATGACTATGGTACTAAAAAAGCCGCCCGGAGGCGGCTTTAAAGAGCACATGAAGTTGATTAGCGCTTCTCGCGAAGACGAGCAGCCTTACCAACACGATCGCGCAGGAAGTAGAGCTTAGCGCGGTGAACAACACCGTGGCGAAGAACCTCAAGCTTAGCAATCTTTGGTGAGTGAAGTGGGAAAGTACGCTCAACACCAATGCCGAAGCTGATCTTACGAACGGTAAAAGTCTCACGGGAACCCTCGCCGGAAAGACGAATGATGTCGCCCTGGAAGACCTGCTCACGAGTACGGTCACCCTCGACAATGCGATAGTGAACCTTTACGTTGTCACCAACGCGGACCTCAGGAATGTCCTCGCGGATCTGCTGACGCTCAATAGCGCGAATGTAGTCCATTGTTTCCTCATCTCTAGAGGTGCCGACGCCCTTGCGAACGACACATAGTTAACACACAGACGGAAAGTATACGTGAATACTTTCCACTGTACAAGGGTTAGTTTAGATAAAACTTACTTTACATATCTCCTTTTACCCCAGGAACGAGGAAGGCGAAGATCTTCAAACACTCTTGTTGCGTATCTATCGGTCATACCAGACACGTAGTCTGCTACTTGGATTTCTGGATGATCAAAGTCATGACATTTGTATTCTGCGGGAACCTCATCTAAATGGTTAACAAAGTAATCAAACAACTCAATGATGAGGTCATATGCCTTGGGTTCTTCGTATTTTGCGTCTCCTGATGCGTACAGATTAGCAAACAGGAATGCCCTCATGGTCATCATAGCGCCCCACATGGAGTCGGTCATTTTAATATCGCCCACGCGAGAACTCTCGGAGACAATATCGTGGACCATGTTTTCAATGCGCTCAGGTGAGCTATTTCCAAGAACCTCTCGGGCTTCAGTTGGGAGATACTCCTCCGAAAGAAGTCCTGCTCGTTTTGCGTCATCAATATCGTGCGTTACATACGCAATGCGGTCCGAAATGGCAACAATTCTTCCTTCTGCTGTTTCTGCACGTAGATTACCTGAATGACACCTAATACCATCTATAACTTCATAAGAAAGATTAAGACCTTGTCCGTCTTTCTCCAGATACTCAACAATGCGAGCACTCTGCTGATTATGGGCAAAAATATACTCATTTCCTGGAGCGTCGGGGTCCATTCCCCTATACAGGCTAATGGCATGCGAAAGCGCCTTCTCGCCAATATGTCCAAACGGCGTATGACCTAAATCATGTCCAAGTGCAATTGCCTCAGTCAGGTCTTCGTTTAAGCCAAGAGGACGCGCAATTGAACGCGCAATCTGCGAAACCTCAAGCGTATGGATAAGACGAGTCCTATAGTGGTCCCCTTCTGGGGCGAGAAAAACCTGTGTCTTGTGAGCAAGTCTTCTGAAACTCTTGCTATGCAGAATGCGGTCTCTATCACACTGATAACACGTGCGGTACTGGTCAGGTTCCTCTGCAATCGCTCGACCTTTACTTTGATCAGAAAAAGCCGCCTCAGGAGATAAGATTTGATGCTCACGAGCCTCAAGATCTTCTCGTTGAATGGATAACATAGACCCTCCTTGTACCTGCATCTTTATCACATAATAGCAGGTTATTGCTATCTAGCAAAAGAGGGCGACCGAAGCCGCCCTCTAGAGTTTGTTGCAGTGTGTCTAGAAGAAAACCTACTTGGTAGCAATCTTCTGTGGACCACCGTTAGCCTGAATCTTAGCCTGTGCTGCAGCAAGACGTGCGATTGGCACGCGGTATGGTGAGCAGGAGACATAGTCAAGACCAAGGTTGTAGTACATGTGGATGGACTCTGGATCGCCACCGGTCTCACCGCAGACACCAATGGTGAGGTTAGGATTACCCTTACGGCCACCCTCAACACCCATGCGGACAAGCTCTGCAACGCCCTTATCAAGGGTTGCAAATGGGTTGGTCTTAACAATCTTGCGCTCAAGGTAGAGAGGCATGAATGCGGACTCAACGTCATCACGAGAGAAGCCAAGGCAGGTCTGGGTAAGGTCGTTAGTACCGAAGGAGAAGAAGTCTGCGTGCTTAGCAATCTCCTCAGACATGATAGCTGCACGTGGAAGCTCGATCATGGTACCAACTGGGATGTTGAGCTCAACACCGTACTCGTCAGCAACCTGCTTGATGGTCTGCTCAACCTCTTCACGGACCTGGATGAGCTCCTCTTCGAAGCCAACCAGAGGAACCATGATCTCTGGACGAGGGTCAAGACCAACGCGCTTGAGCTCTGCAGCTGCGCTTGCGATAGCGCGAACCTGCATAACATTGAGCTCTGGGTAGACAAGACCAAGGCGGCAGCCACGAAGGCCGAGCATTGGGTTTGCCTCCTGGAAGGCATCAAACTTAGCGAGAAGAGCACGCTTTGCAGCGGTGTCCTTACCCTGCTCCTCATCACGAGCAATCTCAACGTCAAGCTCACGTGGGGAATCAAGGAACTCGTGCAGTGGTGGATCAAGAAGACGGACAACAACGTCTTTGCCGTCCATTACCTTGAACATACCAAGGAAGTCACCCTTCTGAGCACGGCCAAGCTGCTCAATAGCAAGCTGCTTAACGTCCTCAGAGTCTGCAAGGATGAAGTCCTGAATGAGGTGCTTACGCTCACCAAGGAACATGTGCTCAGTACGGTCAAGACCGATTGCTTCAGCGCCGTTATCAACGGAAGTCTGAGCATCTGCTGGGTTATCAGCGTTTGCACGAACACCAATGACGCGACCACGGGACTCGTCAAGACGGACCTCGTCTGCCCATGCAAGGATGGTCTGAAGGTCACCAGAAAGCTCTGGCTGAACAAGCTCAACAGCACCAAGGATGACGTCACCAGTGGTACCGTCGATGGAGATAACATCGCCCTCGTTAACAACAAGGCCGGAATCAGCAACGGTGAAGCGCTTGTTAGCAGCATCAATGCGGAGTGTATCAACACCGCAGACGCAAGGAGCACCCATACCACGAGCAATAACAGCAGCGTGGCTGGTCTTGCCGCCGTGGGAAGTCAGGATGCCCTCTGCAGCAACCATGCCGTGGAGGTCATCTGGAGTAGTCTCCCAACGGACAAGAATACAAGGCTTGCCTGCCTCTGCAAAAGCCTCAGCGTCTGCAGAAGAGAAGACTGCAGCACCAACAGCTGCACCAGGAGAAGCATTAAGACCCTTAGCAATGGTCTCATACTCAGCGTTAGGATCAAACTGTGGGTGCAGAAGCTGATCGAGCTGCTCAGGAGCAACACGAGAAACAGCCTGCTCCTTGGTAATACGACCCTCTTCGTACATCTGAATTGCAACCTTGAGTGCAGAGAGAGCAGTACGCTTACCAACACGAGTCTGAAGCATCCAGAGTTTACCATTCTCAATGGTGAACTCGATGTCCATCATGTCTGCGTAGTGATCCTCAAGAATCTCAAAGACGTGGAAGAGCTCCTCGCCTGCCTCCTTGAGTGCAGGAACCTTAACAAGGTCTGCAATAGGCTCAGTGTTACGAATACCAGCAACAACGTCCTCGCCCTGAGCGTTAATCAGGAAGTCACCGTAGCGCTCGTTGGTACCGTCTGCAGGGTTACGAGTAAATGCAACACCAGTTGCAGAGGTCTCACCCTTGTTACCAAAGACCATGACCTGAACGTTAACTGCAGTACCAAGCTCATCAGGAATCTTGTTCTGCTTGCGGTAAAGGATTGCGCGGTCGTTCATCCAAGAACCAAAGACTGCCTGCTCAGCAAGGCGGAGCTGGAGATAAGGATCAGATGGGAAGACAGCGTAGCCGTTCTTGGAGACCTCTGGGTGCTCCTTAACGTCAACGTTTGCAGCAAAGATGCCCTTGAACCAAGTTACAAGGTCACGAAGGTCATTTGCGTCCAGCTCTGTATCAAGCTTAACGCCCTTCTCGGCCTTCTTAGCAGCAATTGCGTCCTCAAAGAGCTGTCCAGAGACGCCCATAACAACGCCAGAGAACATCTGAACAAAACGACGGTAAGAGTCCCAAGCAAAGCGCTCATTACCAGTCTGCTTAATGAGGCCCTGAACGGACTCATCGTTAAGACCAAGGTTAAGAACAGTGTCCATCATGCCAGGCATGGAGAATGGAGCACCGGAACGGACGGAGACAAGCAGCGGATCTTCTGCATCGCCGAGCTTCTTGCCCATGCGCTCCTCAAGAGTTGCCATTGCGGCGTCAATCTCATCAGTGACGCCCTCAGGCCAGACGTTGCCGTTGTTGGAATAAGCAACGCAAGTTTGGCAAGTAATTGAGAATCCTGGAGGTACAGGCAGACCAATCTTAGACATCTCTGCAAGGTTTGCACCCTTGCCACCAACAATCCACTTTGCCTCTTCTACGGATGCGCCAGCGACCTCAGTAACATCGTTACCGGCGTGGTCCTTTCCGAAGCTGTAAACGTGCTTCTCGGACATAACACTCCAAACTCTCAAACTGTCACACGCAAAGCGTGCACCAACACAATTGAACGCAAAGACATCAAACCAAACAAAGTAGGTTCTGTCCTCACATTCATAGTATGTTACCAACCTACGCCATTCATCTGAACAAAATAACGGTGAGCGGTCAATATCGACCGTTCACAGAATGATTTACAAACTTATGGTTGCAAATTGTGAAATTCTCCATAAAGAAAATGAGCACCCAAAGTGGATGCTCATTTAACTTTTTGATATTTTGAGGCGTCAGCACTCTCTTAGCGTGTAACTCCCTCAAAGAAAGCGCCAATTGCATGACTTGGCTCTTCACCCGTAAGCGTAGAAATAACGTTTACTGCTGGTCCTAGAAGGTCAATAGATGGGATGAGGCGCTGATCAAGCTCACGACGAATCTCTCTTCTGAGAGAGCCATCTGCAAAGGTGTGGAAGACTGCACGAGGGCGATCCTCATCTTCATGCTCATTGAAATACGCGCGAACGTCTTCAACGTTATGAATATTTGGAACCCTTACAATCTCTACGGAATCATCGCCAAACTGAGCAGCAGCAGCCTTAACTACTGCAGCACCAGTCTCTCCGCGAGAGTCTGACAAAACATAGACGATAGGCAGACCATCACCAAGAGTGTTGTTGTCAATATCAAGTGTGCTCATGCTGTAACCCTTTCAGTCAAGTATTCAGAAAGATACAAACATTTATCTAACCTAAGCGTACTCTACTTCTTACGAGAAAGCACACTAATATCGGCGACATTACTAAATACCTGGGCAAACTTGTTCAAAAGACGTAAACGATTTCGGCGAACGGTATCGTTTTCATCCATGACAAGCACTTTGTCGAAGAAAATGTCAATTGGCTCACGAAGTTGTGACAGTGCAGAAACAGCAGCAGCATAGTCTGAACTAGCAAGAGCAGAAGCCACCTGCTTCTGTCCCTCTTCGCAAGCAGCAAGCAACGACTTCTCTGGCTCAGTGAGAAGCTCTGTATCAACTTCTGTGCCAAGAGAAGCGTCACTGAGGTGAGCTGCGCGTGCATAAGCAGTAGCAAGGTCCTCAAAGAGCTCAGGCTCGTTCTGACGTGCCTCATCAAGTGCACGAGCACGCTGAAGGAACTCATCAGGATTGATAACACCAATTGCGCTAACAGCCTCAATAGCATCTGCAGAGATCTTCTCGTCCTTTGCAATAGATGCAAGGCGGCCAATAAAGTACTGCTCAACCTGAGACTGAACAGACTCGTCAACAACAAGACCTTGCTGGCGGTAGAGCTCCAGAGAGCTTGCAATGAGCTTCTTGAGGTCAAGGTTAGAGGTAGAACGGACCAGCGCAATGACGCCAATTGCTGCACGACGAACAGCATACGGATCGGAAGAGCCGGTTGGTGGCTCGTTGATAGCAAAGATGCCGCAGATGGTATCAAGCTTGTCAGCAATAGCTACAAAGCGACCAATCTGGCCACTTGGGAGCTCGTCGCCGGCAAAGCGAGGACGATAATGCTCGCGAATAGCTGCAGCTACATCGCTCTTCTCGCCAGCAGCCTCTGCGTAGTAGCCACCCATGACACCCTGCTGGCTGGTGAACTCGACAACTGCCTGGCTGACAAGGTCTGCCTTGGCAAGGTGAGCGGCGCGAGCAGCAAGCTCTGCCTCTTCCTGACTGGATGTCTCGTCGAGCGCAATCTCTGCAGCAAGAGCCTCCATACGCTGAGTCTTCTGCAGAACCGTACCAAGCTTCTCCTGGAAAACAACAGTCTCTAGACGCTGGGCAAATTCGTCGAGTGTGTGCTTCAAATCCTCCTCAAAAAAGAACTTAGCGTCGTCGAGGCGAGCACGAACAACGCGCTCGTTGCCGTCAATGACGCGCTCGGCGCAAGATGGATCTGCATTTGAAACCACAATAAACTCGCGAGTCAGCTTGCCCTCAGCGTCATAGATTGGGAAATAGCGCTGGTTGGAAAGCATGGACTCAGTAATAATCTCTGAAGGAACGTTAAGGAATTCCTCGTCAAAGGTACCCACAAGAACCTGAGGCCACTCAGTTAGGTTAATGACCTCCTCAAAGACCTTCTCTGGCATATCAACGTGAGAGCCTGGTCGAGCCGCCTCAACCTCTTTAATACCGGCGAGAATAACGTCTTTTCTCTGCTCCTGAAGCAAAACGCCAGCGTCTTTAAGAACTTGCTCATAGTCAGCTGGACTTGCTACCTCATGGTAACCAGATCCAAGAACACGATGGCCCTGGGTGGTGTTTGAGCTAGTTACATCAGCGTAAGTAACAGGAACAATCTCAGAACCAAAAAGGGCGCACAGCCAGCGAACAGGACGAACGTAGCGCTCGTGGAAAGAACCCCAGCGCTGACTGCGAGGCCAATCAAGTGCAGAAATCCAAGAAGTTGCCAGCTCGGAAAGAATCTTTGTAGCAGGAACTGAAGGAATATTAAGCTCTGCAAAGACGTACTCATGACCGTCAGTATCTACACGACGAGTCAATACATCAGCGCTCACGCCGCACTTGCGAGCGAATCCTTCAGCAGCCTTGGTTGGATTGCCCTCTGCATCAAAAGCAATCTCCGCCTTAGGACCACGCTTGACCTCGGAAATCTCTTCTGTAGCCTCAGCAACGTCCTTTACATAAACAGTTAAACGACGAGGTGTCGAGAGGATCTTAACCTCTCCAAATGACAAGCCAGAGTCTTTAAGTCCGGAAACGACAAGCTTATTGAACTGAGCAATAGCTTTCTGCAATGGAGCAGAAGGCATCTCTTCAGAACCAATCTCAAAAAGGAAGTCTCTAACCTCAGCCATTTAAGCCACCTCCTCCTGAGTAGTTGATGCAGGTGCTTTCTTAGAAGCAACCTCCTCCAAATACGATTCGCAGCATGCCTTAGCAACGGTGCGAACGCGAAGAATATAGTTAGCTCTCTCAACAGCAGAAAGAGCACCACGAGAGTCAAGCAGGTTGAATGCGTGACTGCACTTCATAACGCAGTCATACGCAGGTAGTGGAAGCTTACGCTCAAGGCAGCTGTGGCACTCTGCCTCATACTCGTCGAACTTCTCGCGCATAAGCTCAATGTTGGCTACCTCAAAGTTATAAGTTGAGAACTCACGCTCGTTCTCCAAAAATACCTGGCCGTACGTCATTGGCGTGCCATCTGGAAGGTAACTCCATACCAGGTCATAGACGGAATCTACACCCTGAGCATACATAGCAATACGCTCAAGACCATAGGTGATCTCAACAGGAACTGGGTCTACCTCAATACCGCCTACCTGCTGGAAGTACGTGAACTGAGTAACCTCCATGCCGTTGAGCCAGACCTCCCAGCCAAGACCCCAAGCACCAAGTGTTGGGCTCTCCCAGTCGTCCTCAACAAAGCGAACGTCGTGGTCTTTTGGATCAAGGCCAATAGCGGCAAGTGAACCAAGATAAAGGTCTTGAGAGTCTGCGGGAGATGGTTTAATCAAGACCTGGAACTGATAGTAATGCTGCAAGCGGTTGGGATTCTCGCCATAGCGTCCATCAGCTGGACGACGACAAGGCTGTGGATAGCAGGTACGCCAGGCATCGGGGCCAAGCGAGCGCAGGATAGTTGCGGTGTGGAAGGTACCGGCACCTACCTCAGAGTCATATGGCTGCATGACCGTGCAACCTTTTTCTGCCCAATAGTGTTCAAGGGTCAAAATCATATCTTGAAACGTAAGTGGTGTTGCGCCCATGATGTTCTTTCTCTCAAATGTCCGACGTAAGTACTATAGCCCGCGAGCATGGTCAAAGGGCCAGAAAATAAACATTGCCTTAGAGGTCACGGTAGAAACCGCAACAGCTCCAAAATATCTGGAATCCAGCGAGTTTGTTCTGTTATCCCCCATAACAAAAATATGACCTGCAGGAACAGTATACGGATAATTCTGAATTACGGCACCTGTGCGATCCGCCAGAGAATACGTTGGCTTGCCTTCAGTGTACGGCTCGTCCATAAGCTGACCGTCAACATACACAGCACCGTCGCGCAAATCTACCGTTTGACCTGCTGTAGCAATGACGCGCTTAACTAAAAGCGTATCGGGATTCTGAGGGCTGGTGAAGGTAACCACATCACCTGCTTGCGGAGTACCGCCAAATCGATAGGTAAGCTTCTCTCCTACCAAACGATCCCCCAGCTGGATGGTATTGAGCATGGATCCTGTTGGAACCTCATATACCTCAGCGACAAACGTTCTAATAAAAAACGCCAGTGCAACAGCAACTGCAACAATTACCAGGTATTCAAAAATTTCAAGAACTTTGGAATGTCCACTACTCATCGTCATCACCAGATTGCTGATCAAGCTCTGCTAAATACGCTCTGTCCTTCTCAGTGAGCTGAGCGCTCTCTAAGAGGTCTGGACGCCACGCACGAGTGCGAGCAAGTGCAGATTGTCGTCTCCAGACTGCTACCGCTCCGTGATCTCCTGAAAGAAGCACAGACGGAACTTCTCGCCCCTCAAAGTTTGCTGGTCGCGTGTACTGAGCATACTCCAGAAGACCATCGTCAGAGAAAGACTCATCCTGCGAGCTCATCTCATCGCCAAGCGCACCAGGAAGCAGGCGCACAACCGAGTCAATCACGGTAAGCGCAGGAAGCTCTCCGCCCGTCAGAACGTAATCTCCCATAGAAATAACGTCATCTGCCAGCTCATAGACACGCTCGTCCATGCCCTCATAACGGCCACAAACAAACAGAATGCGCTCTTTTTGAGCAAACTCTTGAGCAATAGCCTGAGTATACGGCCTACCAACTGGCGAGAAAAACACCACGTAGGGCTTGGCATCTGCCTGACCAGAAATCTCTCGAACTGCCTCAAAAATAGGAGCAGGCTTCATAAGCATGCCTTGTCCGCCACCAAAAGGAGCGTCATCTACCGTACGGTGTCTATCATGTGTCCAGTCACGTAAATCATGCGCATAGAACTCAAAAATGTTTGCTTTTTGAGCCCTGCCCATAATAGAAGCATGTAAATAGGGCGAGAAGACCTCAGGAAATACTGAGAGCGTTTCTAGGCGCATGCTACTCACCTAACCTAAGAAGACCCTGAGGAATTGAGACGGTAATGGGACCCTCAGCTGGAGCCTCTTTGATAAATTCATCAACGGCAGGCATCATTACCTGGCCAAAAGGTCCCTCAAGTACCCACACATTTTGTGTAGGTCCAACAAGAACCTCTGAAATTTCACCCAGAGAACCATGTTCTATATCAAGCACTTCTCTACCAACAAGCAGAGAAACATTGACCAGACCAAAGTTTTCTGGAAGACAATCTTCTTCTACCAGAAGCGTTTTACCCACAAGCTCTTCAGCGTCAGAGATGGTAGTTACGTCTTCAAAAGTTACAAGACTACCTTCTCTGTCATCTGACTCAACAGAGACAACCAAGAACTTCCTTGGACCTTTAAGTGCAGGCGGAACAGGAACAACCGTCATGCCTTCAGCTATAAGAGAAGGAAGGCTGTGAACGGGAACCGTCACAACCTCCCCTCTTTTACCATGCGTTTTAACAATTTGAGCAATTGCTCGCCAGTGTTTACGCAAAATTAGCCTACAACCTCGACATCAACAGAGGTGCCAACACGCTGGCCAAGAGCACGAGCCAAAGTACGAATAGCCTTAATGGTTCTACCCTTGCGGCCGATGACACGTCCAGCGTCTTCCTCAGAGCAAGAAACCTCAATTAAGGCTCCATCCTCGCGATCGGTGACGTCGAGTGCAACAGCATCTTCATTATCGACAAGACCACAAACGATGTACTCAACAAGGTCAGCAACCTTGTCAGAAGGCATCTCCTGAATGTCTTGATCGACAGCGTCTACCTCAGTGGGCTCTGTGAATTCAGACACGATTTACTCAGCCTCTGGAGCCTCGGACTCCTCAGCAGCTGCGGCAGCAGCCTCAGCAGCAGCCTCTGCAGCTGCAGCAGCCTTTGCCTGTGCCTTCTTGGAGAGCTTGGTCTTCTTCTCTGCAACTGGAGCACCAGTACGAGCGATCTCAATGAGGTGAGAAACTGCGCTTGTTGGCTGAGCGCCCTTTGCTACCCACTCGTCAACCTTCTCGAGGTTGATATCAATCGTCTTTGGGCTAGTCAGTGGGTTATAACGACCGACTTCTTCAATGTAACGACCATCGCGAGGCATACGACCATCAGCGACAACTACGCGATAGTACGGACGCTTCTTGGCACCGTGACGGGCCAGACGAATCTTAACTGCCAATGAAAACTCCTCCATACGAGCGGTGCCTCGGATGTTAGATGGGCTGCACCGCAAAGCCACAAATCGGGTTACAAGTGTACAACAACGCGTTAACCTCGAAAAGTATAAATTTGCTCTCTTCAAAAAGTACTCGTAATTTATGTATGAAACACTTGTTCTATTTACGCAAAAAGTATACACTATATCCATGGAGACGTCAAAGAACATATCAGATAAAACAGCACGTAAATCGTGTGATTTTGAATGGCATGGTAAGGCTATTGGCCTTCTTGACCTAGATGCGTTCTTTGCATCTGTTGAACAACTTGATCATCCTGAGTGGCGTGGAAAACCAGTAATTGTAGGAGGTTCTCCTCAAAAACGAGGCGTTGTTTCAACCGCATCTTATGAAGCAAGAAAGTATGGTGTTCATTCTGCCATGCCTTCAGCTACTGCGGTAAGGCTTTGTCCTCATGCAATTTGGACTTCAGGACGGTATGACAGATACTCAGAAATGAGTGCTCTTGTTATGGGTTTTCTCAAAGATGAGACTCCCCTTGTTGAACAAGTTTCTATTGATGAGGCATTTTTTGACATTACTCCTGGAAGATTTTCTAAAGAAAATCCTTTAGAAATTTGTAAGCGCATACAAAAGAGAGTTGCAGCACTAGGTGTTACCTGCTCCATTGGTCTAGGAACAAATAAAACAATTGCCAAGATTGCTTCTGAACAAGAAAAGCCTCGAGGTCTTACTGCGGTCTTTCCTGGTACAGAGGGCCGCTTTCTTGCACCACTGCCCATTGAGGCAATGAGCGGCATTGGTCCTGCTATGGCAAAGACACTCCATCAGCAAGGAATTAAAACACTTGGAGAACTCTCAAGAGCAGATGCAACGTATCTCACTTCCCTTGTTGGCAATACTGCCTCAAAGATGATTTTGCGTGCACAAGGAAAAGAAGTCTCAGAGGTTCATGAAGCTGCTCAACCTCGCGATGTTAAATCTGTTTCTAACGAGAGAACCTTTGAAACAGATTTGTTTGATAAACAAGAAATAGAAGAAGCCATCAGACACATCTCTGGTGTTGTAGGCAGACGTCTTCGCAGAAAACAGTTACAAGGTTATACCGTAATGCTTAAGGTAAAAGCCTCTGCAACAGAGTCTCATACCGCTCAAAAAAGAATGTCTACTCCAACTGATGATGAGCATCTCTTTGCAGAGATTGCCGTGAGCCTTCTTTCAACCATTTGGAAAGAAGGACAACCAGTAAGACTACTTGGTGTTGGCATTAGTTCATTTACAAATGAGACACAGAGCAAGCCTGTTCAAACGTCTTTTTTTGATCAATTTGAAGACACGTTTGATGCGGCGGCCTCTGGATTCGCAACAAAAAAGAAACCTCGGAGTGACTTACGTCATCTCTCCGAGGTAACCGATAAACTCAAAGATAAATTTGGTGCAGACGCTGTGCAGTATGGTAGAGACCTACGCTTTGAGCATCGCGTTTCTGACACCATGCCTACAGGCAAAAACGAGCAAATCTAGGACGCTCAACCTACTCAGTAGGATCAGCAGATTCTGGAAGATTGTCTACCAAATCATCCTCGGAAAGCTCAAAGGCTGGAGCCAAAGCATCCTCTGGAAGATCAGCGTAAGGAATCTCAGAAGTCATAGCTCCCTCAATATCCAGCTCTACACGAGGAGCATCTGCCCAAAGTCGCTCAAGACGATAGTAAGACCTTACCTCAGGCTGGAATACGTGAACTACAACTGAACCGTAATCAATCAGAATCCAATTAAGACCGTCACGGCCCTCAGTTGAAATAGGACGAACGCCGCAATTTGCCGTGACCTTCTCGCGAACCTCATCAACAATAGCGTCAGCCAAACGAGCATTTCCGCCGGTGCAGATAACAAAGTAATCGCAGACGTCACTGAGACCAGTAAGGTCTAGTACAAGAATATCTTCAGCTTTCTTTTGATCTGCAGCAATTGCAGCAGTCTTTGCAAGCTCAAGTGAAGTTACAGCCATGAATTTCTCCGTTTTCTCATGTAACCAAGCTACTTAGATGTCTTCTCAATCATCTCATTGTATAGGGCAATTGAGTTTGGATACAAATAACTCCTTGATGAAATCACATACCTCATCACACCACAAAATGCGCTCTCGTAAAGTTCATCAAGAGAACCACCCTGCAGATAAACTTCGCGAGCAGTCACAACAGCTTCAAAATCTGGACGCAATGGCTCAATAAGATCAGCTACGTACAAGATTTTGTCAAGATTGCTCATCTGATAGTCCCCTGCAGTGTGCTTTTGAATAGCACTAAGAATCTGATCAGAGAGCCAGGGATAGATTGCTGGCAGAGTTTTTGCGGCGAGAGGACCGTGCAAGAGTCCTACGATTTTCTGATAAGGCGCTGCTGTCTGGATACGAAAGTGCTCTGCCAGTTCAATAGTTTCTGCATCAGGAAGAAGTTTCTCCCAATCATGCAAAATACCTGCCACACGAGCGCTAAACATATCTGCGCCATAGACCTGCGCGAGGGTTTCTGCACAATGTCCTACAGAAATAGAATGTGCAAAGCGCTTGGGGTTCTTGTGGTACATATGAGACTTCAGATCAGACTCAAGCTGATCAATGAGCACCTGTTGTTCTGCGGTGTAGACAATATCTTTTGCTATAAGTGTTCTTTCCATTATGTCCTACAAAGTTTTGAATCAAACCACATATGTATCTGTATGACACTGCCTTGCTGCTAACGTATAAATCTCTGAGCAGCAGGTTTCTTGAGCCTTGACTACTTAATTGAGCGGTGTTGTATCAGCGCCGTAAAGTCCATGCTTATGAATATAGCCTGTAACTGAATCAGGAGTCAGATATCTAAGACTCTGACCTTTTTGAACTCTACTACGCAAGTAGCTTGATGAGATTGCTAGTGCGGGAACCTCAAGATAGGTTACTTTGAAGTCATACGGTGAGTCCGCAATAACCTTTTGAGCACGACTTAATTCATAACCAGGACGTGTTGCAGCAACAAAGTGAGCAAGTTCTGCTACGGTCTGTGCATCTTTCCAGGTAACAATGTCAGCAATTGCATCTGCGCCGGTGATAAAGAAAAACTCAACGTTAGACGGATATACCTTGCGCAATCTTCTAAGCGTATCAGCGGTATACGTAATACCCTCGTAGTCCACCTCAAAACGAGAAGCTACAAAATGAGGATTATCTGAAGTTGCTAATAGCGTCATTGAGTAACGGTCTTCTCCCCTGGTAACTCCCTTATTTTGTTTAAACGCAGGACGTCCAGCAGGCATAAAGACAACCACGTCAAGGCTTAGGTCATCATATGCCTGTTCTGCAGCTACCAAGTGGCCATTATGAATGGGGTCAAAGGTTCCACCCATGATTCCCAAACGGTACGTACGGTTTTTATCCTGTCCCAAACGAGGCAGACCAGGGTGCATATTATTTAAGACGTCAACTGCCATACACTACTCAGATTCTGAAGAAGCCTTGGATTCATAGGATGCGTCAGATGGAGCATCTTCAAACTCAACATCATCAAATTGCTGGTCAGAGGTATCCTCGTCAGGAATCTCTATACCATCTGTATTTGGTTTGTTTGGATCCTCAAAGGTAAAGGTAAGCTCCAGAATGCGAATCTCGTCACCATCAACAGCACCAGCCTTTGCCAGCTGTACTTCAAGACCCATGCGGTCAAGACGACGCTGTAGGTACGCCACAGCCTCATCATTATCCCAATCGGTCTGGATGACCATGCGCTCAATCTGGCCGCCGGAGACACGCCAAGCATGACGCTCTTCTCGCTCAATACGAAGCTTGTTATCACGGCGAAGTCGCTGGTTCTCCCAAGCCTCGCTGCGGTCAACCGTAGGTGTAGTGATGGCAATTTCTTTGCGGAGCTCTGCTACTTCTGCGGCACAGGTGGTAACAAAGTCATCAAGATTTAAACCAGTTACGGTAGAGATAGCAAAGAAAGTCCTGCCATCGGCCTCGGCGGCTTTTCTGAGGGCCTCAATAGCATCTTCTGTGCCAGGCATATCGCACTTGTTTGCCACCACAATCTGAGGGCGATCAGCCAGCTTTGACGCGTATGCTTTGAGTTCCTCGTTAATGGCGTGGTAGTCCTCTACGGGGTCTCTGCCTTCATAGCCACCGGTAGCATCAACCATATGGACAATGAGTGCCGTACGCTCAATGTGACGCAAGAACTGATGACCAAGACCCTTGCCCTCAGAGGCGCCCTCGATAAGACCAGGGACGTCTGCACAGACAAATGACTGTCCATTTTGTGCACGGACGACGCCAAGATTTGGCACAAGAGTGGTAAAAGGATAGTCAGCAATCTTTGGGCGAGCAGCACTGATACGTGCGATAAGAGAGCTCTTGCCAACGGAAGGCATGCCTACCAAGGCCACATCTGCCATGAGCTTCATCTCTAGCTCAATCCAATGCTCTTGGGCTGGCTCGCCCTTCTCGGCAAATGCTGGTGCACGCCTTACAGAGGTGACAAAGTGAATGTTGCCGCGGCCGCCGTTGCCACCAGGAGCAACAACTACCTGCTCACCTGGGGAGGTAAGATCAGCAATCTCATAGAGAGGCTCTTGTGTAATAGGATCAAGCTCGCGCACAACGGTTCCCAGAGGCACCTTGAGCAACAAGTCCTGTCCGTCAGAGCCATGACGGCGGGCGCCCTTACCGTGAGTGCCGCGCTCTGCTTTAAAGTGATGTTTATAGCGGTAATCGATCAGGGACGAAAGCTGCGCATCTGCAACAATGACAACATTGCCGCCGTGACCGCCATCGCCACCGTCAGGGCCGCCTTTAGGTACATATGCTTCTCGGCGAAAAGACATGCAGCCTGCGCCGCCGTCTCCGCCTTTAACGTTGATATGACAAAGATCAGTGAAAGTTTCCACGTGTCCTCCTTCTAATACCTTAATGTTACGGCATTTACCAGCGAAGCACAGTGAAAACGCGAGAAGTTCTTATGAGAACATGAGGATAACAACAATTACCGCAACGCCAAGAATCATCAAAGCAAAGTCTGATGGAGCCAAAGGATAGCGTTTAAATGCAGATGAAGCGTTCCTTAAATAAAAACCTCGCTGCTCAGCTGCAAGCGCTGAGGCGTCAGCTTTTTTAACAGAGCTTACCAGCAGAGGAACAATCAAGGGCATGGTGAGCTGGAGCTTCTTAAGTGGATTTTTGGTATCAAACTCAACGCCGCGAGCCATCTGAGCCTCCATGATATGGTTCATCTCGGAAGCAAAGACAGGTACAAAGCGCAAAACCGTTGCAATGGTAAATGCATAAGGATATGGAACATGCGCCACTTCTACCAGAGCGTTCATCAGGTCTTCCACGCGCATAAGCGAAAGCATAGAAAGCAGTGGCAGTGCCAGTGCGATCGTTTTGAGAGCAACGTTAAAACCGCGCTCTAAACCGCCTACCGTGATGCATAAAAAGAGCACTTGACCAGCAGGAGCAACAAGCGTCTGCACCACGCACAGAATAAGACCTAAGACTGCAAAGCCAAATACCAGCTTAAAAGTCTTCTGAGCGTTCTGTGAGACAACTCCTACAAGAATGGTGAGCGCGAGCACCGCAAGTACCTCAAGCGTTCCCTGCGCAGCAAAGGCGGCTACAAAAAGTTCAAGCGCAAAAACAAGCTTGGCCACGGGATTTGCCTTATGAAGGAAGCTTGTTCCTTCGGTGTAATCAATAACACTACCCACGAGGAGCCTCCTTACCATTTAGCGTTGCCGCAATACGAGCAATCTCAAACTGATGCTGCAATGCCTCAAGCACCTCGGAAGCACTACTGAGCCCAGCAAATGATGGATCTACGTGCGTGCCCGCAAGCTTTGACAGCTGAATCATCTGAGGAGCCTCAACGTATGCTTCCTTCAAAACCTCATCTGCCGAGAAGATCTGTGTAACTTCCCCATCATCTAACACGCTGCCATGAGCCATAACGACAATTCTTGTGGCAAAGTCCAGCACAACCTCCATGTCATGACAGACCATAAGAACTGCACAGCCCTTCTCGCACAGTGATCTGACCATATTCATGACCTGCATACACTCTTTGTAATCCAGGCCTGATGTTGGCTCGTCAAGCACAAGAATATCTGGTTCACAGGCAACCACAGATGCAAGCGCTACCATCTGACGCTGACCGCGAGAAAGCATGAACGGCGATGCCTCTGCATCCAGCCCCATACGCTCAATTACTTCAAGCGCCTTGCATCGGGCATCCTCTGCAGACGCACCCTTGAGCTCAAGACCAAACGCAATCTCCTCAAGAACACTCTCTTTACAAATCTGATAATCGGGATTTTGGAACAGCGTGGAGACATGTTGAGCAATCTGCGACGTCTTCCAATCCTTGCAAGAGGCACCCTTAATATGAATGTCTCCCGATCGAGGGCGCAAGAGGCCATTTACCAGCTTAGTCAGAGTTGTTTTGCCGGCGCCGTTTTGACCCACAAGGGCAACAAGCTCACCAGAATGCAAACTGAGAGAAACGCGCTCTACGCCATCAGTACTATTCTGATATTTAAAGGTAGCGTCAATAACGTCAAGAACAGATTGAACACTTGGCTGCTCTGCATCTTGAAGAACACCAATCCTGTCAAATGGTCCACTCGATTCAGCAACCACAGGACCATCTATTTTTGGAAGATGCGTCTCCCCTGCTAGCTCAACAGCGTCAGTAGCTGGTAGTTCATCACTCTCTGGAAGAGAAATACTACGATGCTGCAAAGCTCCAACACAACACGCAAGCTGCTTGGTGGCTGACTGAACTGAGAGTGCGGTTTCATCACAGACAGCTCTGTCCGCCTCAGATAACAAGTGAGCATACTCAGACTGATGAGAGAGCTCGTGAACACCCTTTGAGACGCGCACGCAACGAGGAACGTCAACACCAACCTCTTGCAGCAAATCTACCTGTGAAAACACTTCCTCTCCGCTGCCAAAAGCGCAGATGGTTCCCTTGTCCATAACGGCAATCTTTGAGCAATACTTGGCGAGAAGACCCACTTTTTGTTCAATCACCACAACCGTAATGCCTTTGGTTTTGTTGAGCTCTGAAAGGGTCTGGAAGATTAACTCGGACGACGTTGGATCTAAGGCCGCTGTTGGCTCATCAAGCACCATAACTTGTGGCTGAAGCGCCAAAAGTGCTGCTATAGCAACCTTTTGCTTCTGTCCACCAGAAAGAGAGGCAATCTCTCTAAAGCGAAGGTTGGCAATACCAACTGTCTCTAGAGCATAGGTAATGCGCTCTGGAATCTCTGCATGAGGAACTGCAAAGTTCTCAAGACCAAAGAGAAGTTCATCCTCAACAATTGAAGCAACCATCTGCGCGTTGATATCTTGGGTGACAGAACCCACAATTTTAGAGATATCAGTCAGCGCAACTGTGCAGGTATCCATTCCATCAACAAGAATCTTTCCAAAGAAACTTCCTCTGAAGTGATGAGGAATAGCGCCGGAAAGCGCAAGAGCAAGCGTGGACTTGCCTGCGCCAGAAGGACCAACAATACCTACAAAGTCACCCTCCTGAACACTCAGTGACAGCTCATTCAGAGCATGCACTAAGCTATCAGGATAGCTATATGAAACAGATTGAACTTCAATAATAGACACAGTGTTCTCCAGGAAATAAGTGCGTATCTAGGAACTTATCGGCCCAAAACCTTCTTAAGAGGAGCCGCAAGAACCTGAACAACAATAGCATTAAAGAATGCGGTTCCCACGATGACAGGAAGCATTACGTAGAAAAGCTCAATAGTTGCACCCTTTGCTGGAATAGCAATGGCAGCAAAAATCAGGCCAGAAATAAGAGTGGTTACAAAAGAACCAATTGCTGGCATTACTGGCTTATCTGCAAGAGCAGACCTTGTGAAGGCAAACATAACAAGTGAAGCTACGCCCTCTGCAACAAAATCAGCACCAGGGACAGAGGTGGTGAGCTGAATAACGGTAGCTGCGATAAGACCAATAACCAGGCTCTGAATAGCGTTTGGCTTCAAAAGAAGAATAGCCAGGCAGAACGAAGAAATAATAAACTCTGGACCAATTCCAATAGCACTAATTGCCTTACCAACGGTCAGGTTAAGAATAAAACCAGCGGCAATAAGGACGGCAACAAGGACTAGAGAAGTAACATCCAAAACGCCTGAAGACTTTGAAACAGCAACAACACGTGGTGCCTGCTCTGCAGATCCTGTCTCTGTGTCTGCGGTGTTAACCTCATTGAGATTTTCTGTAGACATACAAACTCCTTTAACGCAAAACTAAAACGTACAAACAAAACTTTTAACAACACGGGTTTCTCGCCATCCGGATTTAGCAAGAAACGTACACACAAAAAAAGCTCTCGGTCACCCGAGAGCCTCTAAATGCGTATGCAGAAGCAACTCATCGCTGACCGGAGAAAGACAAGTTGTTCCACCACCACTGCTGAGTGCATGTAGCGCGCATGATATGTCCTCCTCCCAAGAGCGTAAATTGCAATGTAAGAAGAATACCATTACTTTGCAAGATTGTGTCAAGAAATACAGTAAGAAACAAATTAGAAACTGTGAACGGTACGCGTAAGATACCGCGAGAAACAAAAAAGGGGTCCCGAAGAACCCCTTGAATGAACTGCGAATGTTCAAGAAAACTTATGCCTCAGCAGCAACGACGTTAACGACGTGCTTAGCACCCTTCTTGAACTCAACAACGCCATCGCAAAGTGCAAAGAGAGTGTCATCCTTGCCGCGACCAACGTTTACGCCAGGAGTGATGTGAGTACCACGCTGACGGATGATAATCTGGCCAGCCTTGATTGCCTGACCACCGTAAATCTTAACGCCAAGGCGCTGTGCTTGTGAGTCGCGACCATTGCGGGAAGAGCCGAGACCTTTCTTGTGTGCCATAAATGCTACCTGCCTATCTCAATATCAGAAGTGACCAATTACTCTGCAGACTCGTCGGATGCCTTAGCAGCAGCCTTACGAGCGGTAGGGAGCGCGGTAACCTTCAGCTTAGTAAGGTTCTGACGGTGACCGTTGGCGCGGTGATAGCGCTTACGCTTGTGGAACTTGAAGACGAGGACCTTCTTGTCCTTGTACTGCTCAAGAACCTCACAGGTAACCTTCTTAGAGGAAAGAGTGGCAGCGTCAGCAACAACCTTCTTGCCGTCGTTAAGCATAAGAACATCAAGCTTTACCTTATCGCCAGGCTGCGCATCAAGCTTCTCGACGCTGATTACGTCGCCCTTGGCAACCTTATACTGTTTGCCACCAGTTGCTACGATTGCGTACATGTGTGTAACCCTTCATTGCTGATTCTTGCAACGATTAATACTATCTTTGCATTTCTGAAGATCCGAGCAAAGATCTTCGCCGCCGTGACCTGTGACATCCGCGGGAAACTGTCGGTGTCCCATGTCCCTCGGCGAGAAACACAACTCGAAATAGTCTACTGCATATTTCAGAAAATTCCAAGACAAAACTACATGTTATAGAGGCTTCACAAGGAGTCCATTTTCTGAAAGATGTGCTTGCGAGACGCGACATACCTTCAACGAGTCAATACCTTGTAAGCCATCTACTCCAGCCTGAGCTGCAATTCTTTGAGCCTCGTAAATCAAAACTGCAGGTCTAAGCGCCGCTCGAGGGTCTTGGAGCGTATCAAGCTCAAATGAAATGCACGTTTCAGATGAGCTCTCAGAAATCTTATAACCCGCAAACGTTGTCTCTAAATTGACCACTTTTTGTTTGTCTCCACGCATGTATGTCAGCTCTTTTTTGGCGAGAAGATCCTCAAACCCCCAACGCAACGCGTCTGACCTAAGACCTTCTCCCAAAATGTCGCATCTCCAATGAGCGGCATTCAACCATGCTTCAAGCGCTGGCAGCGACCGGTCAACGTAGCTGGCAGCAAACGGAGCAAGCGCGGGAGGCGTAGCCGACAACAGCCTCTCTAACGCCTCATCCGGGTCCACATATTCTGTGAGCTTCAAGTCAAAGTACTCCGCCTCAGACGAAGCGCCAACAGGAAGCGCCTGAGAGAACTGAACGCCCATGCGCTTTGCAAAGCCATTGCCTACTCTAAACGGCAGCTGAGCTCTACGAACACAGCGCTCAATAGTGCCAATGAGCTCAAGGTGTCCTAAAAACGCAAGGCGGTCGTCTTTCTTGTAAGCCACGCGAAGCCTAAAAATTTCTGCTCCACGTTCCGTCATAATCTCTGGCTGAATCTGTGGCCTACCAGCGCGCCAGTCTTTCTTTGCCGGTTCAACTACCTCAGGAGCCACGCCCTCTAGCTGCGTATCCGTCATGAGCGCGCCCCCATCAAAACGTTGTCGACCTTCAAGGTCTGGCATACCGCACATCCCGTACAAGAAGTAAACGTGCAATCGGGTGTGGTGACCTCGTCCATTGCTCGACGATATTCTCGCTGTAGGTAGCCCTTGGATACACCAGGAGATGTGTGATCCCAAGGAAGTTTTGCCTGGATATCAAAGGTTTCTGTTGCAATATCAGACAGCGAGAAACCCAGACTTTCTGCAGCCGCATTCCAAGCATCAAGATTAAACTCGCTGGTCCATGCATCAAACTTACAACCATTTTTCCAAGCCCGGTAAATCAAATCAAAACCGTCGCGGCCCATCTTTGAAAGCGCACCTTCTACCAGGGACGTTCCAGAATCGTGGTAGGCAATCTTGAGTCCCCTATCGTGGTTTGACGACAAGAGCAACTGCTGTCTACGCTGGGCTTCCTCACGAGAAATCTGGCCAACCCACTGGAATGGCGTGTAGGACTTGGGCACAAATACGGCAACGGAAGCAGAAACCGTAACGCCCTTGCCGCCAATTTCTCGACCGATATCTAAAATACGCTTTGCAACTGCGGGAATGGCTTGAATGTCTTCATCGGTTTCTGTTGGAAGGCCCATCATAAAGTAGAGCTTCATGCGGCGCCAGCCGTTTTCAAACGCATTTCTAGCTGCCGATTCAAGATCATCCTCGGTAACATTTTTGTTGATGACGTCACGCATGCGCTGAGAGCCTGCTTCTGGAGCAAACGTCAGTCCGCCACGCCTTGAAGTAGAAACGGCGTCTGCCATCTCCGCACCAAACGCGTCCATACGCTGGGAAGGAATGGAGATTCGCACGCCGCGTTTACGCAAATCAGAGTTCATACGGCGCAGAATATAGCCGCACTGAGAGTGATCCGTTGTAGAGAGCGACGTGAGCGAAACCTCATCGTAGCCGCTCTTCAAAAGGCCTTCCTCGCCTGCTTGGACAATCTGCTGAGCTGGGCGCTCGCGAACAGGACGATACGTCATTCCAGCCTGACAGAACCTACAGCCGCGAGCACAGCCGCGCTGAATCTCTAGAGCCAGCCTGTCCTGAACAATCTCGGTATACGGAACAATGCGCTGCGCAACAGGGTCTGTTACTGAAAGATCTGGCAGGCAACGCTTATAAACCACGCTTGGTGCGCTACTTCCCTCTTTAGGAACCGCATATCCCCAGCGTGTTGAGGTATTATCGTGCACAATCTGATAAAGCGACGGTACGTAGACACCTTGGATCTCAGACAACCTCTGCAAAGTCTCTTGGCGAGAAACTCCGTCAAGCTTGGAAGTTCTCACGCACTCGCACATCTCTACCAGCGCTTCTTCGCCGTCGCCTAATAGAATTGCATCAAAGAGCGGGGTCACTGGCTCTGAGTTCCAAACAGAAGGACCGCCACCAAAAATAAGTGGGTCCTCTTCATCACGTTCTTCAGCGAGCAATGGAATGCCTGCTAAATCAAGCGTTTCTATAATATTGGTTGCGATCATTTCATGCGCAAGGGTGAAGCCCACTACATCAAAAGATGCTAAAGGCGCAGCACCCTCCAACGAAAGTAGAGGCACATTGCGCTTGCGCATCAAAGCTGCCATATCGACCCAAGGCAGATAGGCGCGCTCACAAGAAATATGAGGCGCCTTATTCAAAGCGTTATAGAGAATGGCAATGCCCAAATTAGGCTGACCCACCTCGTACACGTCAGCGTAAACCATACAAACGTGAAAAGGGCCCTCTTGCTCCTCTACTGCTCCCCACTCGTGATTTAAGTATCTTGAGGGTTTCTCGACATGCGGAAGCATGGGCTCAATGAGATGGAAGAGATTTTCTCGTTTGACACGCACGATAGTCTACTTTCTATCTTTTGGCGAGGGACTGTGTGGTTGCTATCTCTACGGTATTTGATTGTGAATTTGTATCTGCTGTTGCGCTTGCATCTGTAGAAGCACTCGAAGTGCCGGTTTTGGTAGAAGAATCAGCTGCTACCTCATTGCGTTTCTCGGCAATTTTGCGAGCATACGCGTGAATGACGCGAGCAGTAGTGTGAGTACCTGCGTACCCCATGCCAGCCTTAAGCGCCCAGCCAAATCCTGGAACTGTGCCTGCGACCGTGCGTGCAACCGTACGGTATCCAAAGCCCGCACCCACAACGCCGAGAAGTTCGGCGATGGTTTCAACACTCATATTGATGTTATAGGCGGCGGTAATATCAAGTGCCAGCCTAATCTGGCGCGCAGTCATCAGCGGCATATCAGAGCCAGGAACAAACGCCACAGCTCCAATAGCTGCATTTTCTTTAGCGCAAGCAGCTGTTATCTGTTTGACCACTTGAGTTCTACAAAGAGGATACGCTGCCGCAAAAGAGACTGATTTTTCTGTTGCAGTTGCAATCCATGAAGAGAGTCGATCAAAGAGCACTTCTTCAGTGGTACCCGCAATAATACTAATAAGCCCTGTGTTATAGAGCGTATCAGCAATTTGTTGCGCTTCAACTGCAGACTCTACAACCACCGCACAAGGAATTGAATGACTTACCAACATGGTAAGGGCGTCCTCGTACTGTGATGTTGGCGTAGGAATAATCACCGCAATATCAGGAATAGCAGCATTCTTTCCCGTGCGACCAATACCTCCAGAAACAAACGAAACACCGTCGGCAAGTTTAGAGACGCGCACCGTTGCATCTGTTCTCTCTGGCATAAAATACGAATGTACAGCCAGGATTACCTCTTCAGAAGCAAGGGAATCAACGTAGATATGCGTATAAGTTGGCTCTAGAGATGAAAGCGACCCGCGGAATTCTTGTAATACAGAGGTAGCAAGTTTGCCCAAGCTGTTTCTTTTTGCCATGGCTTATGCCGCCTTTGTTCTATGTCTGTAAACAGACTGGACAATTCCTACAGAAATGAGCTGGGCAATCATCGATGTTGATCCAAAGCTGATAAAAGGCAATGGAATACCGGTAATAGGCATGATACCAATACACATGCCAACATTCTGTAAAACCTGGAACGACCACATGGCTGCACAACCAACAAGTACCAGCTTAGAGAAGGTATTCTCGGTCTTCATGGCAAACAGAATGGTTGCAAAAATCATCCATGCAAAAAGTGAAAGCATAATGAATGCACCAAGAAAGCCAAATTCTTCTGAGAAGAGTGCAAAAACAAAGTCTGTGTGTGCCTCTGGTAAGAATCGTCCACTTGCCTGCGTAGCATTACCTGGTCCTTTTCCAATAAAGCCACCAGAACCTACGGCAATCTTTGCCTGTTGCAGGTTATAGCCGTCTCCCGACGGATCAACGGAAGGATCCAAGAAGACGGTAAGACGCTTCATCTGGTACTCCTTAAGAATGTGAGGAATACCAGGAATCATAGAAGTCACAACAACAAGAGCAACGACAGCAATGAGCAAAAGAACGGTCACAAGAATCCAAGAACGTTTTGCACCAGAGCAAATGATGATGGTGGCTCCGATAACCAAAATAATCAGGCCAGTTCCCAGGTCAGGCAAAAGCATAATGGAGCCGAATGGAACCATCAATGTTCCACAAAGCTTTACATAGTCTCTGAGCGTTTCTACCTTACCGTTATACTGAGCACACACCGAAGCCATAAGGAAGATTGTGACAATCTTTCCCAGCTCAGACGGCTGAAATCTAAATCCAACAAGTGGGATATTAACCCAACCAGTCATACCCTTAACCGAAACGCCAAAGCCTGGAATCTTAGGCAAAATCATCAACACAACTACGCCGACAAGCAGCACATTTGTCATATTTGAAAGTGCTCTGTAGTCATAGCGCCACATAAGTGTGGCAAAAACAAGGCCCAAACCAATACCCAGAAGGTGCCTAGGAAAACTAGCTTCGGCAATGTTCATCGATGCGGTCCAGATAACCACAATACCAATGAGGACGAGAAGAGCCGCGGGAACAAGCTGCGCAAGATAAAGATTGTTCAGGATATTCTTGCCAGTAAGTCTCTCTTTCTTAGCAAGACCGCCTGAAGGAATACCTCCACGCCTTCTAAAGGGAGAGTTTATTCTCTGTTTTGTAACTGCAGATGAATCAAGTGCCATGGGTTTCTCGCCTCCTTACCTACCAACGTTATCTGGCTGATTATAAATTGCACCAAAGACGTCTCGAACAATATACATACCAGAGCTAGCACCAGCAGGTGCACAATCAAGGTTTGCAGCAACAACGTACTGAGGCTTATCGGCTGGTGCATAGCCAACAAACCAACCAACGGGCTCGCCAATAGACTGCTGCTCAGCAGTACCCGTCTTACCACAAACAGTAACATCCAGATTGGTCCAGTGGATAGTCTGAGTAGCTGACTCCTCGTAGACAACGCCATACAGGCCACGAGCAACAATGTCTCGGTGCTCGTCTTTTTCTTCTGGCGTCAGAATGACCTCGTTTTTGTACTCAATAACAGAGCCATTGCCGTTTCTGGCGTTAACACTCTTCAAAACATGTGGCTTATAAATTGGACCTCTGTTTGCAATGCCACAATACGCATTTGCCATTTGAAGGCAGGTGACCAACAAATCGCCCTGACCAATTGCAAGGTTACAGTTGTCGCCGCCCTGCCACTTACGAGCATCATCGGGTGAGCTGGTAAAGTAATTCCACTTCCACTCTGCATCAGGAACGCGGCCAGACGCCTCTTCTGGAAGGTCAATACCAGAGAGTGCACCAAGTCCAAAGTCACGGAATGTTTCTTGCATGCCCTCTGGATGATCGTTGTTGTAGAAGAAGCCCTTACCAATCTCATAAAAAACAATGTCGCAAGAGTTGGTAATACCGGTAATAAGATTGACCGTGCCATGACCAGAAAGAAGCCAGCAGTGCATGCCGTACTGCTCACCAAAACCAGTCCAAAAACCTGTGCAATACCAGCTGGAATTTCCGTCACAAATACCGTATTTGAGTCCGGCAAAGGTAGTAAGTGCTTTGATGGTAGATCCAGATGGATACTGTCCAGCAATAGCACGATTCATCAGCGGGTAATTTGCTTCTTCAGAGGAAAGCGTATCCCAGTCAGAACTGGAAATGCCTCCAACAAACATTGAAGGTGAATACGTTGGATAGCTTGCCATAGCAATAACTTCGCCGTTAGTGCAATCAAGTGCTACTACACTTGCACTGCGACCTTGGAAGTCTTGTGATCTAACTGTGTTGATAACACTGACAAGGGATGCTTCTGCTGCTTTTTGAATGTTTGCATCAATGGTCAAAACAACATCTGAGCCGCTCTGAGGAGCAATAGACGTTGAGTGAGATAAAACATTACCAGCAGCATCAACATATACCGTTTGCTCACCACGAACACCCTGAAGAGCGGACTCGTACTGATACTCAACACCCGTTTGTCCCACGATATCGCCGTGGGCATACACAAAGCCGCCATCCGCAGTTTTACTGCTTTCAAGCTGCTCTTGTGTAACAGTTCCGGTGTAGCCAACAACATGAGCTGCAAGAGAACCGTTTGGATAGGCGCGCTGGGTGCGCTCCTCAATTGAAACGCCATCAAGCAAAGCACCATGAGCGTAAATGTAGGCAACTACGCGCCTAGAAACATCTACAGAAACCGTGCGAAGCGCTTGGGCGCCATCAGAGGTATCCATGATTTTTCTGCGCACCGCCAACATAGGCATACCCAAAAGATTAGCAAGAATCTGCAGCTTAATGTAGTCTTCTGCAACGTCTGCTCGGGCTACTACTGTTGGACTTGGCCTGTTAGTAACAATCTCCACGCCATTTCTGTCCAGAATACGCCCACGAGGTGCTGCGGTGGTAACCGTTCGCGTACGGTTTCTCTCTGCTTGCTCGGTATAGTCAGCTGACGATAAGAGCTGCATGGTCCAAAGACGACCAATAAGCACCGCAAACATGCCACCGACGGCAATTGCAAAACCGATAAGTCTGGACGAGAGGGTTTTCTCGGCAGAGCCATCAGAACCGCCAGAAGCCTTAGGAGCGCCGCCGCCAATATCAAAGGTAAATGGCGAATCTTTTCTACCAAAGGTCAGGTATACGATGATCAAACCAATTGCTGCAACAGCGCAACAAGCAAGGATAACAAGGGTGAAATTCATACTATCCCCTTATTTAAGGCGCTGTGGAGCTCGGTGAGATCCGCGATAGAGCGTTGTTCCACCCAAAGAAGAGTGAGATCTTTGGGAATGCGAAAGCACATAGAAAACAGGCAGAGCAGCCAAAATTGTGAACAGCATGGTAGGGAAAGACTTAAACAGAAGTCCCTCAAAGAAGTTTCCGCCAGAGCCAATCAAAGAGTTGATGAGCTGGTACATAAAGGTAACGCCAAAGGTCTGAAGCGCCACAAAACCCATAGAGGTGCCAAAATTGCCAGAAACTCTGTCTCTGATCTCTTGGCCCATGAAATAAGAGCTCACCACAAGCAAGAGTGCCATAAGACCAATGGGATTGGCGGAAGTCAGATCATAAATTAGACCTGCAATAAAGCCGCTTATTACGCCAGTTTTGCCGCCATATCTCAGGGCAATAGCAGCCGAGAAGATCAATGCAAAATTGATGACTCCCCCACCAAAAGAAACCTGTGGTGTAAGCATAATCTGCAAAATGAAGCAAACAACAGCAAGAACGGTGATGCTGCGTGTGTTTTTATTTCTATCAGAAACCTGCATACATCCCCCTTAATCTGTTCTTCCGCTGTTATGTTGTGTATTACCCGTTGGAGCAGCAACTGTTGCATTCTGCTGGGAATTTGTTGTGTTGTTTGTAGAGCCGTTGCCAGACGAGTTGCTTGATGAAGAACTCGAAGATCCGTCTTTGGAGTCTTTATCCTTACTGTCAGAATTAGTTGCTGTTGGAGTGTTTTGCTTATCTGCCTCTGCAATATCATCTGCGGTAGCTTTTTGCTCCTCAGAAAGAGACGTGATAACCATTACTTCCTCATTGGTACTGACATTTCCAAAAGGCTCAATAACAATGGTGTAATAGAGCGATCCTGGAGCTGCTTCAACACTGGTAACCTTACCCAAAGGAAGGCCCTTAGGGAACACGCCACCAAGGCCACTGGTAACTACCGTATCGCCTACAGCAACCTTCTGGTTAGTGTTGATCAGGTTAAGGGTAATCTGCCTTGAAGCGGAACCCATAAGCATGCCCTGAGCTCGGCTACTTTGAACCATAGCAGCCACACCGCTCTTCTCGTCAGTAATAAGACGAACGGTAGAAGTTGTAGGACCGCACTCAATAATCTGGCCAATAACGCCGCCGCTATCAACAACAGGCATGCCAACAGCCAGTCCAGACGAAGTTCCCTTGTCAATCACAATGGTGTTATTGAACGAGTCAGTAGAGCCAGAGATGACACGGGCACCCGTAGACTGCAGGTTATAAGTATTTTTGAGGTCGAGAAGACCCTGCAGACGCTGCGTGGACTGATTTGTCTCTTCAAGCTCTGCGTTTCTTGAACGCAGTTGCTCGTTTTCTGCCTTAAGGTCAGAAAGCGTTTGCTGGTCAGCTGTTAAGTTACTAAAAATGTTACCAATGCCCTGGAAAGGCATAGCAATAGCAGAACCTGCCATTCTAAAAGGCATGGTAATAGTAGAGAAGCCGCCTCGAACCATCTCGAGCGGTCCCCCTGCACCCATACGAGCGCTAACCGTCAATAACACAATTGAAAGCAGCGAAAGAATAATAAAACTACGGCCGCCCGTATGCTTATTATTGTTAGATCCAAGGCCTGATGAAGCACCCTGGATCTGATGAGACAATGGCATATTTATTGGCCTGCACTCTGAACAAATCCACCGGACAATGCGTTAGCCTCAAGAACCTTTGCACAACCGGTAACAACATTTTCTAGAGCGGTTGGGCTTACGTTAACGGGAACGCCAGTCTCTTCGCGAAGTCTTTGATCAAGACCGCGAAGCATTCCGCCGCCACCGGTAAGCAAAATACCGTAGTACATAAGATCGGAGGCAAGATCTGGTGGAGTCACATCAAGCGCATCTTTAACTGCCTTAGTGACCTCATCAAGAGGACGATCAAGTGCACGACGAATCTCTTCTGATTCAATACGAACTGTCTTTGGAAGACCACTCATGACGTCACGACCGTTTACCTCAACGTCAAGCTCTTCTGCAAGAGGAGCTGCTGAGCCAACTTTGATCTTGATATCTTCTGCGGTGCGCTCACCAATAGAGAGGTTATATGCATCACGAACGTGCTCAAGAATAGTCTGATCAAACTCGTCACCTGCAGTTCTGATGGACTGCGAGACAACAATGCCGCCCATGGAGATAACAGCAACCTCGGTAGTACCGCCACCGATATCAACAACCATGGAGCCTGTTGGATCCTCAATTGGCAGGTCTGCACCAATAGCTGCAGCCATAGGTTCTTCAATCAAGAATGCCTGACGTGCACCTGCCTGAATAGTTGCCTCAAAAACAGCGCGTTTCTCGACAGATGTAACGCCAGAAGGAACACAAACAACTACGCGTGGACGTGGTGACCAAGGATATTTACGCTCACGTGCCTTCTCGATGAAGTAACGAAGCATAACCTCAGTAACATCAAAGTCTGCAATAACGCCGTCTTTAAGAGGGCGCTCAGCAATGATGGAGCCAGGAGTACGGCCAATCATGCGCTTTGCGTCAGCGCCAACGGCCAAAACGCGGCTCTCGCTTTTATCGATTGCAACAACCGATGGCTCATTGATGACAATACCCTGACCACGAACTGCAACAAGGGTATTTGCAGTTCCCAGATCGATGGCTAGGTCTCCGCCATATTCTCCGAAGAGCGAATCGAAGATAGACATGATATCCAATCAAACGTGCTACGCGTGTGCGTAATTATCCTGCAGAAAGAACGGTTAAAACAGTTTAGTACTAGTTACCAGACTTTGAAGAGCTGGAGGAACTATTAGAGGAATTTGAGGAGTTAGATCCATTAGTTCCAGAAGTAGTTCCCGAAGTAGAGCCGTTAGTACCAGAAGTTGTGCCGGAGTTCTGGTTATTTTGGCTTACGTATGAAGTGGTAACGCTTGCAACCTTCCAGCCAATACCATCACGGACAAGCTCAATGGTGTAGTCAACGTTGCCGCCATTAGAAAGACTGACAGAGGCATTAACTGTAGAGTGAGTCATGCTCTGGTCAACACCGTTGATGGTAACAGCGGAGCTTGTTGGCAGGCTGTTGGAAATCTGCTGAAGCGTTGTGCTAGAGACAGAGCTAGAGACATAGCGACCAATATCGGTACCCTGTGCTTTAGCGTTGAAAATATCCTGAACAACAGACTGCTGGGTTGGCCATCCATAGCCACGATAGTAAGCATAACCAGCGCCACCAACAGCCAAGATAAGCAAAATTAGAATAGTGATAAAGACCTTAAGGCCGGTATGGCGATGCTTACGCCTAATCTTCTTGTCCTTCTTATCCTGCTCAATAATCTCCTGCTCAGTAATCTGGAAGAAGCCAGTGTCTTCTGCAGAAGGAATGAGCTCGCCGGACATACCTGTAGGATCCAGTGGATCATAGGCACCATAGCCAGCTGCCTGAAGGAAGGCATCAGTCTCAGATGGCTTGCCAGAAGTCATTGCAGTAATAGCCTTGCGAGCTGCATCAAAAGCAGACTGCTGCTGATTAGACAGGACAAAGCTGCCATCTGCGGTTGCGTGAGTAAAGGCATCAACCGCCTCAGACATACGATTAGCTGCAACGTACGCAAGACCAAGATCTGCATAAATCTTATTGGAGTTCTCCAAAGGATTAGCAAAATCAAGAGCAGTGCGATATGCCTCAACTGCATCAACAGGTCTGTTCAGACCCATAAAGCATGCACCAAGACTGCAGAGTGCAGATGAAGGATTAGGGTTCTTCTCGTCTACAGCAGCGTTTCTGTAAGCAATACCTGCGTTACGAATATCGCCGATTTTCTCGTAAGCAGAACCAAGGGCAAGCTGTGCCTTATAAGGAGTTGCGTAAGAGACGTCCTGGACAGCGTTAGTAAGGGCGGCAATTGCCTCCTGTACCCTACCAGCAGCCAGAAGAGCGCGACCCTGGTTTGTGGAGAGTGCGCCAACCTTGCCATATGACGTATCGGCAAGTGCTGACTTATAGGCAGAAGCGGCAGAATCAAACTGGCCAAGCTTCATATATGCGTTACCAAGCAGGTGGTCAATCTGACCGTTTACCTCGCCTGGCTCTTTAGCCACATCAAACTGACTGATAGCTACAAACCAGTCGCCCTGATCATATGCAGATTTACCTAACTCAAATGCCTGTTGATTCACAATATCCTCCAAGAGTCTGTGCGACTTGGCTTTAAGCGTTTTCAATTCTAATGGAATTGACGATATCGCCAACCTTTAACTGGGAAATGACATCCATTCCCTCGATAGTTGTGCCAAATACGGTGTAACCGGAATCCAAGCCATGCTGTGGACCAAGACAGAAATAGAACTGAGAACCCGCGGAATTTGGATCTTGAGAACGAGCCATAGCAAGTGCACCATCAACGTGGGAGTTATTAGGATTAGTGGTGAACTCCTCTTTGATGCGATAACCAGGACCACCGGTACCAGGGATTCCATCGGGACCAGGATTACCAAAAATAACATCCTCAACACTCATCTCACGAGTATTAGGATCTCCGCCTTGAAGAACAAAACCAGGGACCAGACGGTGGAACTTGGTATCGTCATAGAAACCAGACTCTGCAAGCTCGCAGAAGTTTGCTACATGAATAGGTGCTCCCTTACCGTCAAGCTGAACCTTAATGATTCCCTTGTTGGTATCAAAGACAGCTACCTCAGTACCAGTGACCTGGCGCTCTGGTGTATACAATGGATCAAGTCCAAACATAATTCCTCCAAGCTTCTTTACATCTAAGAGAAGAAGAAAACGCGAGAAACCCTTAGTAATAAAGAACTTCTTTTCTAACCTAATTATTTTACCAGTATGATGAGATTTTTGAAATTAAAGCAGCTGAACGGTAGATTTTTACTGCTTTTGTGGCTTCCAATTCACGTAATTTTCATCAAAAAGTTTCTGGTATGAGCTGGAACCACTTGAGTCTCTGATGTTATCGACTGGCGCCAAGATGTGCTCTTTGTCCTGAGAAGGATTAGAAGAAGCCACAGAGCGCTTCCATCCCTCACTTAAAGCGTCAGAGCGATTACGAAGCCAGTTGCCAAGCTTAGTAAGATTTTCAATGGTCTGACGATAGTTTCCATTGGAATCATCAAGGCTTGAAAGGTCAGAGATAACATTACTGATATCGAGCGATATCTGCTCTGCTTCCTGCTGGGCATCAGCACGTTCTTGATCAGAGCCGGTAATAGCAAGCTGATCAAAGGTTTTCTCGTTATCATCAAGGCGTTTTGAGAGATCTCCCAGCTTCTGATAATCACTATTAAGTGCATCAAAAACAGCATCTGAACTTGTGTTTTGCTGAGTTGCACTAGTGTCTTGACCCGTGAGATGCGTAACAGGAGTGGTAGTTGGAGTAGATGAGACTGGAGCCTCAATCTTTGCTCGATTATCGGTTGCCTGTGGGTCCCACGGATGCGTAATGATAAAGATTGCAGCTACTACCAGCGTTGTGACAAGAAGTGCTGAGAGCAGAATAACGCGTGTGCGAGGGATTCCTTCTGCCTCAGGAAGGTTCTCTTTTGAAGGCTCGGAAGGAATTGCAGACTCAAAACGAGGAGCTGGTCTACGACTTACCGAGGCAAACGCACTGGTGGCATCCGGGTCAGCGTTGTCGGCTGGCATTTGTTGCAAAACAGTGGGATCTGCTGCAGCAGAAGATGCTGCATGAGGGTCTGCATCTGCGAGTGGATCGTGTTTCTCGCCAGGCGCTGGAGCGGCGTCAATCTCTGGGAGCGAGATGTTGCGTGTGGGCCTGATGGCTCGCGCAGGACGAGCAGCAGGCACCGCCTGTGGCAGAGGGAGGCCGCACTTTGGGCAGCTTTCTGCAGCAGCAGGCACCAAGGCGCCGCAATGAGGGCACCAGTGAGCTTGAGTAACAGGAATCCTTTGGGTCAAACTTAGATCAATCTGACAATGAGGGCAGGTTAAAGCCCCTTCATCGACCTCAGATCCACAGTTTGGACAACGCATACACCCTCCACAACTCTTTGCTTGTGCTTCAGTTTAATCGTTTGTATCAGCAGAAGAGCTATAAGTTGACTTTCCTCCCATTAATCTCACAACCAGGTCAAAGAATCGGTCATTTGCATAGTTGTGAATGTAACGCTCGGAAATTCTGTTGAAGATGATAACGGAAATCACCAGACAAAGTGCCAAGTATGGCAAGATGCGTGAGGTGAGCGGTGCAATACGGAAGAAGTCCTGCGCCACCGTACATCCACCAACAACAATAGCAATACATACAACAAGAAGTGCAATGCGGAGCCTGGTAAGTGGCAAAGAGATTCTTCTCAGCAACGCAAAACCAACTGTTGCGGTGGTGATAAGCGCCATCGTAGATACCTGAGACAAGTTGAGCTTAAACAGATGACCTGCAGTCATAAGGAGCGCAAGCGTGATGGTAACTGCAATAGAAGCTGGAAGTGACTTGCGCAAAATGTTGACCAAGAAGTTACCTTTTACGCGGTCGTGATTTGGCTCAAGCGCCAACACAAACGATGGTAGGCCAACGGTTGCAAAAGACAGAAGTGACATCTGAACAGGAATAAAAGGATATGGTGGCGCAATGATGCAATAGAGTGCAAGCGCTGCAGTGTAAACCGTCTTAACAAGAATGAGCGCAGCAGAGCGCTGAAGGTTATTGATAGAGCGCCTACCCTCAGCAACAACTTCTGGCATGTGCGCAAAGTCGTTATCTGCCAGGACAATCTCTGCAACATTTCTAGCTGCAGCAGAACCAGAAGCAACGGAAATAGAACAGTCCGACTGCCTCAGTGCCAAGATGTCGTTGACGCCGTCACCGGTCATGGCAACGGTGTGGCCAAGATTCTGGAGTGCAATAACAAGCTCACGCTTCTGCTCTGGCGTAACGCGACCAAATACGTGGTACTTCTCGACAGCTGCAGCAATATCTGCTTCTGAGTGCAGCGTAGTTGCATCTACCCAACCGTCGGCATGAGGGACTCCCGCGCGCTCAGCAATAGCAGAGACCGTACGAGGGTCATCTCCCGAAATAACACGCAGGTCAACGCCTTGCTCAAGGAAGTACGCAATGGTTTGTGGGGCGGTCTCTCTAATCTGATCCCTAAGCACTACGTAACCTAGGAGCTGAGGAGTTCCCTGGAAAGTATCATTCTGGTCAAATCCATCAACGGTACAGGCAACTAGCACGCGTTCAATGGATGCAAAGGCATCGGAGCCTGCAATTACATCTGCCGCCTCAGGACCAAGCACAAACTGAGCTGCACCGATAACAAATGCCTCTCCGTCCTCAGTCACACAGCCAGAGTACTTTCTCTTGGAAGAAAACGCCACAACGCGAGAAGGACGCTTGCTTTGAATCCCCTGCTTGGATGCGTACGCAAGAATTGCTGTAGCAGTGTCGTTGGCATCATCTTTATTTGCGCCGACAACATTTACAGCCGCTTGCAGAGCGCCCGCAGCCTCAGTAATTGGCTTAAACGAAGCATCCAGGACACGAGCAACTTCCATGTTTCCCGTGGTGATAGTACCTGTCTTGTCCAAACAAAGAGTATCTACGCGTGCCAGCGTTTCAATACAGTATTGCTGCTGAACCAAAACATTCTTCTGGCCAAGCCTAATAGTTGCAATAGCAAGCACAGAGCTGGTGAGAAGAACAAGTCCTTGAGGAATCATGCCAATAACAGCAGCAATCATCGAAAGAAGTGCTTCGTTTAAATCAGCATGGCCAATGAAATACATACGGACAAACAAGCCAATACCCAGCGGAATCAGCGCAATGGAGCCTGCACGGATGATCGACTTAATGGTGGTAAGAATCTCTGAGTTGATCTCTTTAACAAACTTTGCTTCTGCGTTAATACGTGCAGCGTAGCCTTCCTGGCCAACACGACAAACCTTACCAACAAGACTGCCCCTCTCGACAAAACTGCCCGAAAGTAGCTCATCTCCTGTGGTTTTTTGCACAGGCTCTGCCTCACCAGTAAGAAGGCTTTCGTCAACGCTTACGTGCTCTGACACAAGAATGCTGTCAGCAGGAATCTGATCGCCTGTCTTTAAGCGCACAAGATCGTCAATGACAAGCTGGTCAGGTTTGATGAAGGTATCTTTTCCATCACGAATGACACAGACACTTTGAGCCGTCATAAGAGACAGTCGGTCAATCATGCGTTTTGCACGAATCTCTTGCACAATGCCAATGACCAGGTTTGCAAGAACTACGCTCATGAAAAGCGCATTTCTGTACTGTCCCGTTACAACAACAAGGAGCGCCATCAAAACATTAACTATGTTAAAGAGCGTAAAGCTGTGCTCTGCAATAATCTGAGCAATAGATTTGGTTTTGACGTCTGTATTAGTGTTAACTTTACCTGCAGAAACTCTTTCTGCAACTTCTTTTGATGTCAGACCTTCGTACGTTTCTTCTAAACGCACGCTTTTCTTGCCTTCAGTACCCTGCGATGACATATAAACGATCTCCAGTCAGTGATGGCCGGTTTTTTGCATGTGGTGACCCCGGTGGGTTTCGAACCCACGACCTTTTGCTCCGGAGGCAAACGCTCTAATCCACTGAGCTACGGAGTCATGGTGCATAAGTATACCCCAGCCTACTTACTGCCTTTTGTAACGGTTTGCGTAATTTTCTTCTGGTATTTTCCCATGCTAAAATGGAACTAACCAGCAATTGAGGAGCTCATGAATACTATTTCTGTTGACCTTACGTCTGACTCATATCAAATCTATGTAGGACATCACTTGCTTGCACAAGCCGGTAAGCTCATTCGCTCGCACACCTCAGGTTCAAAGATTCTTTTGGTCACTCATCCAGATTTGAACAAACTCTTTGGTGCAGAGCTTCTTACCTCGTTGGAGTCAGCTGGCTACTCTGTTACCACTGCCACAGTGTCTACAGGTGAGCACGCAAAATCATTTGAGTCGTATCAAAAGCTGGTAAACGTCCTGGCAGAACATCGTTTTACACGAGAAGACATTGTGGTAGCCCTGGGCGGTGGAGTCATCGGAGACCTTGCGGGATTTGCTGCAGCTACCTACATGCGAGGTTGTGCGCTCGTACACATCCCTACCTCGCTTTTGGCGATGATTGACTCTTCAATTGGTGGAAAGACGGCCATTGACCTGCCTTTTGGAAAAAATCTTGTTGGAGCTTTCTATAACCCCAGGGCAGTTATTGTTGATCTTGAACTGCTGAATTCTATTCCCGCGCCACTTTTGCAGGATAGCTGCGGAGAGCTTATTAAATACGGTGTTCTTTCTGGACATGACCTCTTTAATAAAATCTCTTTGGCGAGAAACCCCATGCAGGTCATCGACGTGCCGCATAGGCAAGAACTCATTCAAGCGTGTATCGAAATAAAAAAATCAATCGTTGAAGCAGACTTCAAAGAAGCAGGGTCAAGAAAATTGCTCAATCTGGGTCATACACTTGGCCATGCTATTGAGACGCTCAGCAACTTTGAACTTGGACACGGCTCCTGTGTGGCTGCTGGAACTTCCCTGTTGGCAAAAGCCTGTTCCAAGCTTGGTTTTTGTTCTGTTGAAGACGCAGAAAACATCATTACACTCACGCAGTCATATAACCTTCCTACCAGCACTTCATTTACTGTGGAAGAACTTTACAGCGCAGCACTTCATGACAAGAAAAGCCACGCAGATTCAATTGATATGGCGCTTATCTATGGCATTGGTGATGTACGTATTGAGTGCAAATCATTTACAGAACTTAAACAGCTGATTGAGCTAGCAAAAGAAGACTAACGTCCTAGACGCTCCAACTCTTCTGCAAGCTTGCGTACTGACTGTTTTAGAGCAGTCTTGTCTTCAGCTAGGATATCGTTTTTGTTGAAGATGCCGTTAGCAGTTCCAACATAGGCGTATCCACCAGCAAATACTTCAGCAATAGTATCTGTTGTAACGCCACCAACCGCCATAAGCGGTACGTTTCCTAAAGGCTCACATACCTTTTTGGCGTACCCATAGCTAACCTCATTTGCGGGGAATACTTTGACAATATCTGCACCAAGAGCAAATGCATGAGCAATCTCTGTTGGCGAAAACGCTCCCGGAACACTCAAAATCTCATGCTCTTTGCAGTAGTCAAACATCTCTTCAGAGAGCAACGTTGGTGCTAAAACAAACGTGGCGCCAGCTTTATGAGCCGTCTGAAGATCTTCAAGAGTAAGCACGGTACCGGCGCCGATATTGATATCAGAACCATATTCACTGGACAGTTTCTGAATTAACGAGGCGGCTTCTGGAGTGTTCATGGTTACTTCAACGTTGTGTACAGGAGAATCAACAAGAACCTCAACGACAGCTTTAACCTGATTGTACGTATAACCACGTAAAACCTGAGTTACGGCACTAAAAGGTTTATTCACTTGCTTCCTCCTTTAATCTTCAAACAATTTTAACCATATCCTTCTCTGACACTCAACTGCGGTATTCTTACATCAAGCAATTAGTTATGGAGCGTGTAAAAAATGGATGTTTCAATAACTCCTCATGATTTGTTTGGAACGGTAGAAGCCATCCCGTCAAAATCATGCGCTCATCGCGCGCTCATCTGCGCTTCATTTGCAAACGGCACTACCAACATTACCTGTCCTTACATCTCAGAGGACATTCAAGTAACTGTTGATTGTCTTAAAGCTTTAGGCACCACTATCGCTAGAACCAAACAGGGATTTAGAGTTGTCCCTGCAAAAGAGCAAAATCGCCCTCAAAACGTACAGCTTAACTGTAAAGAATCTGGCACCACACTCAGGTTTTTACTCCCCCTTCTGGGTGCGCTAAACGTAAACGCCACAATTACTGCAGAAGGAAGACTCTTTTCTCGACCCCTAGAGCCGCTTATCTCTGAACTCTCTGCCCATGGCATGTCTTTTAGCTGGCGAGACGAGAAGATCCTTGAGGTTTCGGGCCAGCTTACTAATGGTTTATTTGAGCTACCAGGAGATATTTCATCTCAATTTATTTCTGGACTTTTGCTGTCATTACCTTTGTTAAATGAATCTTCAACGGTACAAATTACAGGGTCCATTCAGTCAAAAGACTATCTGGCTATCACAGAGCACGTATTGAAAGACTTTGGCGTTACTACTGTATTTAATGCGCAGAACTCCACCTATACCATTGAACCTCAACACTACGTTTGTCCAGGCGTTTATTCAATCGAAGGAGATTGGTCAAACGCTGCACCATGGCTTGCCGCAGGAGCAATTGGGCAAGGTGTAGAGGTCACAGGGCTCTCCATGCAAAGTGTCCAGGGAGATAGAGCTATCTTAGCCGCGTTATCGCTTGTGGGCGCACGTGTTTCTCGCCAGCAAAAAGGTGCAGCTTGTATGATGGATCACCTGCGGCCGTTTACCATTTCCGTCTCCGAGGTGTGCGATCTTGCACCGGTACTTGCTACATTAGCTGCGTTTATCCCTGGAACAAGTAGGCTTACCAATATTCAGCGCCTTCGTCTTAAAGAGTCCGACCGCGTTCAAAGTATCTGCAGCGTACTTAGGGCATTTGGTGTGACCGTTGAGCTCTCTGAAGATCAAACGGAGCTTATTATCACGGGAGGAAAACAGCCCGTCAGCTGCATTGCGGACTCGTGTAATGATCATCGCGTTGTGATGATGGCAACTATTTTGGCTTCGTATGCAACGGGTCCTGTCATAATCACCCATGCCGAGGCAATCAATAAGTCGTATCCGCTCTTCTTTGAGCACTTTAAGCAGCTCGGTGGTGTCTGCCACTGTATGGAGGCATAAATGATGACCTCAACTTTTGGGACAACAGTAAAAGTATCTATTTTTGGCGAATCTCATGCTCCAAAAATCGGCTGCTCAATTGAAGGCTTACCTGCTGGTTTTACGATTGACCTAGCCGCTCTCAAAGCATTTCTTCAAAGAAGATCTCCATCGCATCCGTGGGATACTCCGCGTAAAGAGGCTGACAATCCACAGTTTATCTCTGGAATTTCAGCAGAAGGAATTCTAGATGGCTCCCCGCTCACGGCGGAGCTACCTAACACAAACGTTCATCCACAAGATTACGCAGCTACAAAGCTTGTCCCACGACCAGGACATGCCGATTTCTCTGCCTGGGCAAAATGGGGAGACTCGTACAAGCAAACGGGTGGAGGACATTTTTCCGCCCGCCTAACCGCCCCTCTGTGTATTGCGGGAGGAATAGCGCTCCAGATTTTGCGAGCTCAGGGCATAACTATTGCAGCTCACGTTCTCAAAATAAAGGACGTCAACGATACTCCCTTTGAACTGATAGACAACTCTCTTAAGGCCAATAAACTGCTCTCCAAGCAAATGGATCAGCTGCTCCAAGCTGATCCTCAAGCGCTTCCTTTCCTTGATGCCCAAGCTGGCGAGAAAACCAGCGCACTCCTTACGCAGCTGCGCTCAGAGAAAAATACTGTTGGCGGCATCATAGAATGTGCGGCAACGGGTGTTCCTGCAGGTATTGGGTGCCCTCATTTCCATGGGCTTGAAAACACCATCTCTTCTGCAGTCTTTGGTGTTCCCGCTGTTAAAGCCATAGAATTTGGTAGCGGCATGAATGTTGCAAATTTACTTGGCTCTGAGAATAACGATGCTTACGAAGTGCGTAACGGCTCCGTTGTGCCAACCACCAATCATGCTGGAGGTATTCTGGGCGGTATTTCAACAGGCGCTCCCATCTGGTTTAGATGTGCGTTAAAACCTATCTCGAGCATTGGCCTACCACAGAACTCGGTAAACCTTCAAACTATGGAACCAGAGCAGCTTGTTGTTCAGGGTAGACATGATGTAACTGCGGTTTTGCGTGCTGTGCCCTGCGTTGAAAGCGCTTTTGCACTAGCTCTTCTCGACACCTTATATTCCTGGCCCTCTGAGCAGAACGGATATAACAATGACTAATCAGCTAGAAACGCTTCGCCAGGAAATCGATTCAATTGATGCGCAAATCTTTGACCTCTTTGAGCAAAGGATTGCGGTTGCCAAACAAATTGGTGCTTACAAAAAAGAGCAGGACCTCACTGTTCTTGATCCATCAAGAGAAGATGACAAAAGAGAACAGGTTAAAGCCTCTGTTTCTAATGAACTTGAACCGTATGCTTTAGAGTTGCTTGAGGTATTGATGAACGCTGCAAAGGCAGTTCAGGAGACATCTCGTGAGCTCTAAAACTGTACAACAAGGTTCAAGTAACCCTACAGCCCCTCTTGCTCCTTACGGCCTTATTGGCGAAAAACTCTCTCATAGTTGGTCGGCAGCAATTCATGAAAAGTTGGGGTCATTTCCCTACCAGCTTCATGAGCTTTCTGCTTCTGAGCTGAAGGGTTTTCTCAAAGACCAACCTTGGCAGGGCTTGAACGTTACTATCCCCTACAAAAAGGATGTCTGTGCTCTTGCGGACTCAGCTTCTGAGGCTGCACGGGCCACAGGAGCGGCAAATACCCTAGTAAAAGATGTAAATGGTTTTATAGCAGCAGACAATACCGATGTATATGGATTTGAGCATTTGGTAAAAAGCCTCAAGGTCAACTTAAACCAAAAGAAAACGATTGTCTTTGGAGCCTTTGGTGGCGCTGGTCAGGCAATTTGCTATGCGCTCAAAAAAGGCGGTTCATATGTTGTGGGAGTCTCCAGGAACCCTCACGAATGTTCTTCATTTGTAGACTGCGCAATTACCTATAACCAGCTTAAACTCCACTATGATGCTGTTCTTCTTGTCAATGCAACGCCAGTAGGAATGTCCCCACATGCTGGTGATTCTCCTCTTTCAAAAGAGGAACTTGCTGCTTTTACTTCCCTCCAATGTGTGATTGATCTTATCTATAATCCGCTGCGCTCTCAGCTTCTTTTAGATGCAGAAAGTCTTGGAATACTCAATGCAAATGGTTTAAAAATGCTGGTGGCTCAAGCAGCTAGAGCAAGCTCGCTTTTTTTGGGACAAGATGTATCAGGCTCTCAGATAGAAAACATCTCGCGTGAGCTTCATGCTTCAAAAGAAAACATTGTACTTATTGGTATGCCGGGAGTTGGAAAGACCTCTACGGGAGAAGCTCTAGCAAAACTCCTGAATCGTCCCTGGATAGACACTGATTTTCTTATCAAGCAGAAAACTCACTGCGAAGCGGCAACCTATCTACAAACACACGGTGAAGCGGCTTTTAGACATCTAGAGCATGAGGTAATTAAAGAGATTTCTAGCATGACTGGCTCAGTGATTTCTTGCGGAGGCGGTGTAGTTGTTACATCCTCAAACTACCAGCTCCTCCGTCAAAATGGAAAGCTTATTTATCTAACTCGCCCTCTTGAAGAATTGGCTATTGCAGGAAGACCGCTCTCACAGAGTGTTGGTACACAAGAACTTGCTGCAGGGCGACTACCTCTCTATGAAGCATGGGCTGACTTAACCTTTTCTTGTCTCGGTAGTCCAGACGCAGATGCCAAGGGTCTTCTCGACACACTTTAAACATAACAGTAAGCGTTCGCAGTTATTTTTCAACCGTTCACCGGACGGACAGGAGGCGTGTCATTTTGGCACGTTAAAGCCCCTATACTTATCCTTTGTAGGACTGTATTCAAAAACTTCAAGGATGCTACGTCCAGTCAAACAGTTAAGTGTTTGATGTTTGGTCGTATTTGGGGAGATATCCAATGGACAGCAATGCTATTGCTCGAGAGATTCTTAATGCAATAGGCGGTTCAAAAAACTTAACTCACAACGAAGTATGCATGACGCGACTTCGTCTTTCTATCAATGACATGACGCTTATCGACCATGAACAGCTGGCCACGGCCACTGGTGTTCTTGGCATTGTGGGAAAGGGGTCAAACGGCCTTGAGGTAGTTTTTGGTCCCAATCTTGTCGGTCAGGTAAATGATGCCCTTAATCACATTTTGGGTGAGCCAGAAAAGACTTTTTGTTCGTTAGACGAGAAGCGCTCAGATAACCCAGCTCAACACAATGAAGAGGTGGACGAGCTAATCTCTTTGCTTGCTCAAAAAAACACCCTTGATCAGGACGAAGAAGACTTTGATAGCTTTGCCTCTGACTTAGACGCAGACAATTTTGAAGATGACTATAAGGATGACCTCGATGCCCCTCGCCTGCTCATCATTAATGGCCCTAACATCAACATGTTGGGTATTCGTGAACCAGAGATTTACGGAAAAGCTGACTACAGAACTCTTATAGAAGTCTGTAAGGCGGAGGCACAGTCTCAAGGTTTTTCTGATTGCGTTTGCTATCAATCAAACCACGAGGGCGATTTAGTTGATGCAATCCAGGATGCGCTGGGTAGCTATGATGGCATTATCATCAATCCTGCTGCCTATACCCACACCTCAGTTGCTCTGCTCGACGCCGCGCTTGCCGTGCAAATTCCCATGATTGAGGTTCACCTTACAGACATCTCTACCAGAGAAGACTTTAGACACATTTCTTATATAAAAGATGCATGCTTTGCCACAGTTGCTGGCAAAGGAATTGACAGCTACAAAGAGGCAATCCAGCTAATGGCTGCTCATCTCAAGGATGAAGCATAAGTCGCTCCGTATAGCTATCTGGCGAGAAACACAAATCTGCTGTAACGGCAAAGTTACAGCAGATTTTTTATGCACACACAAGCACGCCTGATTCAGTTATTACCATATCCACAGGAACGTCAAATTCTGTATGAGGAAGCTCTGTCTTACTCAAATTATGCTGATAGACAAGGCAGATTTTCTTACCAGAATACGTTGACAAGAATCGGTCATAAAATCCCGCACCATAACCCAGGCGATATCCTTTTGTATCAACAAGGAGCGCTGGAACAATGCAAATCGCGTTGCTCATCTGGACTTCTGTTAAAGCAGATAGGTCTTTTGGTGGTTCAAGCAAATTAAAGGGAGCTGGCACAAGCTGTTCCAATGAAGTGATGGCAACAAACTCTAAACGATGTCCAGGTAAGCAGCGAGGCACCGCTGCCGTTTTTCCATCGCGTAGAGCGCACTCAATAAACATCCTGGTAGAAACTTCAGATGAAACAGAAACATACGTTAAAACAGTAGTTGCTTCTGCATATTCAGAGGTTGCAAGAAGTTTCTGAGTAATGCGATCATCAAGCACAGACCTCTCTTGCTCTGAAAGAGCTTCTCTTGCTGCTAGACGTTCTTCTCGCAAACGTTGTTTTTCTAATGCCACAGTATCCATGAAACCTCCCCTCTAGCTAAGAATAACAACATTTTTGTGGACATTTGGAGAAGAAACAGACACCTGTCGCAATAAATGTGAGTAATTCTCAACAATTTTTATATAGCTTTCTTTTTAGCAAATTCCTGACCTGCACAAATGTAACCCGTTTCTAACTTGTCAAAATATTGCGTATTTGTCACTTGTTTGACACTACATATTGAGTAAAGTTAGAGGTCCCAACTAATATTTGACGTCATTTGTCCAAAGACATACCTACTGTCAAAATTAGTCTCAAGATTGCTATTTGTAAACTGCTGAGCGGCCATGCTCCACTCAACACGCTCAGCATGAACATGGACTCAAAAATCCATGTAAAAAGGAGTGTGTTATGCAGGAAACACCAGCACAGGAGGCTTGGGACGGCTTTGTCGGTGGTAACTGGCAAAAAGCAATTGACGTCCGAGACTTCATTCAGAGGAATTACGCCCCTTACGATGGCGATGATTCCTTCCTCGCTGGTCCAACTGAGGCTACTACAAAGCTTTGGGCGGATGTTATGGATCTCTTTGCACAAGAGACCGCAAACGGTGGCGTACTTGATATGGATACCAAGCAGGTTTCCACTATCACTTCCCACGAGGCTGGCTACATTGACAAACCACTTGAGCAGATTGTTGGTCTCCAGACTGACAAGCCCCTCAAGCGCGCTCTGATGGTAGACGGTGGCGTTCGTATGGCAATGGCTGCATGCAAGGCCTACGGTTATGAAGTTGACCCAGAGATTGTTGACTTCTACACCTATCGTCGCAAGACTCACAATGCAGGCGTTTTTGATGTCTACACCGAGGACATGCGTAAATGCCGTCACTCCCACATCATTACCGGTCTGCCTGACGCATACGGTCGTGGCCGCATCATCGGCGATTATCGTCGTGTTGCTCTCTACGGTGTAGATGCTCTTATTACAGACAAGACAAATCAGAAAAACGGTACCAGCTCCATCATGGACGAGAAGACCATTCGTCATCGCGAGGAGCTCTCCGAGCAGATTCGTGCTCTCAAGGAGCTCAAGCAGCTTGGCGAGATTTATGGCTTTGATTTGAGCCGCCCTGCTGAGAACTTCAAAGAGGCTGTTCAGTGGCTCTACCTAGGCTATCTTGCTGCTGTTAAAGAGCAAAATGGCGCTGCAATGTCCATTGGCCGTAACACCACCTTCCTGGACATCTATGCAGAGCGCGATCTTGCTCGTGGTACCTTCACTGAATCTGAGATTCAGGAGATTGTTGACCACCTAGTTATGAAGCTTCGTATGGTCAAGTTTGCTCGTACTCCTGAGTACAACGAGCTCTTCTCGGGAGACCCTCAGTGGGTCACTGAGTCCATTGGTGGCATTGGCATTGATGGCCGCTCTATGGTTACCAAGTCCTGCTTCCGCTGGCTCCACACCCTTGAAAACATGGGCACCAGCCCAGAGCCTAACCTGACTGTTCTGTGGTCTACTAAGCTTCCTGTAGGCTTCAAACGCTACTGCGCAAAGATTTCTATTACCACCAGCTCTATCCAGTACGAGAATGACGATCTTATGCGCGTCTATCATGGCGATGACTACGCAATTGCTTGCTGCGTCAGCTCCATGCGCGTTGGTAAAGAGATGCAGTTCTTTGGTGCTCGCGCAAACCTTGCTAAGTGCCTGCTTTACGCAATCAATGGCGGCCGTGACGAGAAGACCGGCGAGCAGATTGGTCCTAAGTACCGTGCCGTTGAAGGCGAGTACCTTGATTACGACGATGTCTTCTCCAAGTACCTGGACATGATGCGCTGGCTTGCAGGCGTTTACGTCAATGCTCTTAACGCAATCCACTACATGCACGATAAGTACAGCTACGAGCGCATCCAGATGGCTCTGCACGATGAACATGTTCACCGTTGGTTTGCAACAGGTATCGCAGGCCTTTCTGTTGTTGCTGACTCCCTCTCTGCAATCAAGTATGCAAAGGTAAGAGTTGTCCGCGACGAGACCGGCCTTGTTACCGATTACGTTACTGAGGGCGACTTCCCTAAGTACGGTAACGATGATGACCGCGTTGACACCATAGCTCATGACATCGTCGAGATTTTCATGAACATGATTCGTCAGAACCACACCTACCGTGATTCTGTTCCAACCACTTCTATCCTGACCATTACCTCAAACGTTGTATATGGTAAGGCTACCGGCAACACCCCTGACGGCCGTCGTGCGGGCGTTCCTTTTGCTCCTGGTGCTAACCCAATGCACCACCGCGATACCCACGGTGCCGTTGCGTCTCTAGCCTCCGTTGCTAAGCTTCCATTTAACGACGCGCAGGACGGTATTTCCAATACCTTCTCAATCATTCCTAACGCTCTTGGTAAGGGCTCTGACGTCTACTTCCATGGCAGTGAGCTTGACCTTGAGCACATCGACTTCTCAGATATGAATCTTGACATTCAGATTGAGAACAAGATTGATTGCGCCTGTGAGGCAGACCCATCCGCAGCTGAAGGTGCTGAGGATCGTAAATAACAAGCCCTGGCGAGAAGTTCTATCTACACGTTTCTTCTCGCCAACAAACTCGTAAGGAGAAACACATGCAGTCCAACGAAGTAGCTTCCGAGCAGATTGACAACCTGGTAAACATGATTGATGGCTATGCCGAGAAGGGCGGTCATCACCTCAACGTTAACGTATTTACTAAGGACACTCTTCTTGATGCTCAGGCTCACCCAGAGAAGTATCCTCAGCTGACCATTCGCGTTTCTGGTTACGCTGTTAAGTTCAACTCCCTTACCAAAGAGCAGCAGGACGACGTTATTTCTCGTACCTTCCACGACGCTCTCTAAGGATTTCTTGTCCATGTCTTGTTCTGATACTCACATGGATCTCAATGACCCGCTCACAGTTTGTGGGCGGGTCCACTCTATTGAGACCTTTGGCACCGTAGATGGTCCTGGAACTCGCCTGGTTGTGTTTACCCAGGGGTGTCCCATGCGCTGTGCCTATTGTCATAACCCCGATACCTGGCAATTTGGTATTGGAACAGAAAAATCGGTAAAAGAAATTCTTGCCACCTTTAACCGTAATAGAGCTTTTTATAGAAACGGCGGAATTACAGCCACTGGCGGCGAACCACTCGCTCAGCCTGAATTTATCGGCGCTCTGTTTGAGGCGGCTCATAATGACCCGCAAGGACGCATTCATACCTGTCTTGACTCTTCTGGAATTGCCTACAATCCAGAAACTCTAGAAAAATTTGAGCGCGTTCTTGATAACACTGATTTAGTGCTCCTTGATATCAAGCACTCTGATCCAAAGGGCCACATTAGTCTTTGCGAAGTTGGCTCAGAAAGACCGCTTGCGTTTGGTGATGAGCTTAATCGTAGAGGCATTAAAGTTCTTATCAGACATGTTGTAGTGCCTGGAATTACTGATTCACCAGAAGAACTTGCTGGCGTTGGTAGAATCATTGCTCACTGGGATAACGTTATTGGATTAGATCTACTTCCCTATCATGTGATGGGCGTAAAAAAGTATGAAGAGCTAGGCATTCCTTACAAGCTTTCTGATACTCCTGCCATGGATGGCAAAAAGATTCCAGAGCTGCGCAAACAAATCCTTATTGCTCGTGCCCTTGAACGCAAACGACTTTCATAAAACTACCAGCAGCCCATTTAGCTGCTGGTAGCAATTTAAGGTGAGACGTGAAAATCAATCATTAATTGCACTCGTAGTAGAACATGTAGGTATACATGTAGCCAGTTCCACCATTATACGTACCACGTACTCGATTGGTTTGAATGGGACCGTGACTCTTGTAAGTGTTATTAAAATAAATCCTCTTAGTTGTTAGGTTAATTCTCCCTGTTGAGCCTCCACTGTCGAAGACAAAAATCTGAAAAGTATAATCGACATCCTGATACTGCTTCATATACAGAAGTTCAGCCAGTTCCGTTGGCTCAATTGAATCAGAATCCAACTCAGAAGCAAGTACAATCTTTTGACTACCTAAAGCAATAGCTCCAAACACAGCCAATATGGAGAATACAATACCCAAGCGCCTTACTGCTTTCTTAAACATCATTCCTCCTATCAGGTTGCCAAAACACACGTCTCACCTGTTATTTTCCAGTTTACTCCTATTTTGATATTTGTGAAATATTCTTATACTTAAATATTTTGCATTGGAGCAAGTTACCCTTAGGACCATTGGGCAACTCGATGGATTAATGGCAACCATGACAATTAATCTAACTATTAAAATCATTTATAAAATGATTAAATACAATTGTATTATAGACATGATTTTTAAAACGTAGTAGATTTGTTGTAAAGAGACAGTAGCGGTGTCCATTGTGTTCTTTTCCCACTGCGGCCGGGAGGAGATATGTGGTATTGCAAAAAATTGTTTCAGCTTGTTATAAAAGATTCCTTCGTATGGGCGTCTTACATTATTCTTGCGGCCGTATTGACAATCCCACTATTTCTGAATGCCGATGTTTACGGCATGAACTACGCAAGAGCTTATGAAACCGGCAACGAATACGATGACCTTTGTAAAAAGGCCGGCACGTACCAAAAAGATGCCCGAACCTCCGAGGAATTCCTTGATATTTCTCATCAAATCGACTTGCTCGGAGACGTAAATATTTCAGCCGTCCCAACAACTTTCTTTGAAAAATACAATCTTTACCAAGCATATATGCTTCAAAGATTTGATGTCGTCAGAGAGGCAAAATACGGCTACTCATATTATGAGGCACATAAAGCTCTATCAAATAAGCTTAGCAAACTGGATTTAACATCGTTTTATGATTCAGAAGAAAAGCTTCCGGCTCTCTATGCGATTTCCGAGACGCTACACTACACACCTGATTGCATTCGTTTCTTACCCGCTTTGATAGTAAGTTTTGTCATAGGTCGCTCGGCTCAACGTGAGCGTCTTTTTGGCGAGAAAGGCTTTATATCTTTCAGGCGCTTATTGGATCAGGTATGTGTTGCTTCGGTATTGGCGGCAACCTTAAGTATTCTTGCATTTCTACCGCTCTTTGCAGCCGCGTATATCCGTAACGGCATAGGCAACCCTACCTATCCGGTCGTCCTGGTTCAAGCAAACCGTGTCATTGAGCTTACCGCTCTTGAATGTGCGATTTGGTCACTGTCACTTATGACCCTGGCGAACATATTTCTCGCCACCTTTACCTTAAGCCTCAATGCACTGGTAAAAAATGAATTTGTTTCTGTTTTTCTTGGGCTTGTCCTTATATACACTGCGAAGATTCCTTTCATGCCCGGAGAACATCAATATCTGAGAGGATGGCTTGAATACTTGCCGATCGGTTTCTTTGATACAACCAAGGTTGTTGGTTACGTTGGAGATACAGCCTTCGGTTTTTCCAAAACACCTATAGCTCTTCTCGACCCTCTTGGTGGTCTATATGTTTTGATTTCGTGGACATTTGGTACCTATTTTATAAATTGTCTGATCTTGGAATTCAAAAAGGGATGTATAGTGCTTGGATATGAAAGAAGGACGGACCATGCTTGAGTTGACAAACGTAACAATCGGTTACAGAAACAAGGTAGTCCTCACCGATATTTCCACCTCGTTCAAACCAGGGGTCGTCTATGGTCTTATGGCTCCAAACGGCTATGGAAAAAGCACACTTTTCAAAACAATAGCGGGCGATCTAAAACTATTGCAATCAGGAGCTATTGAGGCCAACTCTATTGAGATCATAGACTCAAAGCACTATCAACCTCAAATATTTTTTGCCCCCAGTGATGACTCTCTTTTTTATAAGACGATGAATGGTAAATTCCACCTAGAAACGGTCAAAAAAATCTGGAAATCTGATCGCAACATTGACGAAGCACTGGAAAAACTTAGCGCTCAGGAACTTAAGAAATTACCAATAAGAAAGTATTCTCAGGGTATGAAAGTTCAATTACTTCTGGCTATGGCATATATCTCCGGTGCAAAATACTTCCTGTTAGACGAGCCTTTTACAGCCCTTGATCTCACCCGAACTGAAATGGCTGGAAAGTTGATGCAAAGCATGGCACAAGATGGCGCTTCAGTCATTGTTTCTTCACACATGCCGGAAGAACTTGATAGAGTGTGTGATAATTTGCTTTTGGTCAGAGATAAAAAATTGATTCATGTTCCCCTGACGGCCTCTTGCAGAGACATCTATCACCGGTATTACGGCTAGCCATGCCAGATAACGACTGATACGACAATGAAACTAAAAAGAGGTTGACTATGTGGTATATCAAAAGCACTTTAAAAGTATTGCTGAAAAATCCGATTATCTGGATATTAATCATAATTTTAGCCGCTATTTTTGCTGCTCCGATTTATGAACCACTTCGCCCTGCTTGGATACTGGACGAAATAACACGTGAACAAAGCAAAGAGGACTACGAAAATGCAAAGACAAACTACGAGTTTGCACTTAAAAATCAATCTTTTGCACAAAATCTTGAGACTGAAAAACAGCTTTTTGAGCTGAAAAAGAATATTTACGAATCAACCTCATCAACAGAGTACTTTGAAAACAATGTTATGCTCATTCAAGCGGAACTGTATCACTTTCAATCAGGCCGCTCTATTGCATCCGAATCTCCCTACGACCTACAAGCAAAACTCCTATATTGTGTGGCAATGAGTTCGCTTGGAGATGCAGTAAACTACCCAAACAGCCAAAACTATCCCTTTATAGAAATGGGAGCCAGTCTCTTTGAAGTTCGTACGCCACTGCTGCTTATTGGTTCTGCAATAATCGTATCTTTACTGGTGCATTTCACAACAGACGAGAAAAAACTGTTGGGAATTACTGTTGTTGGCAACACAAAGCGCTTATTTTTACAGACAACAACAAGCTGTATTGCAAGTATGCTTCTAATACTGGCCGCCTTGCTTCCAACACTTCTTTTTGCACTGGTTAAAAATGGAGTCGGCGTTATAGCTTATCCCATCGTATTTCGTAGAGCAGGAGAAATAGTTTCAATCAATGCACTAGAGTGTTTCTTGGGAGGATTACTGATTGTACTCTGTTCTGCAATTTTCATTACCTTATGTACTCATTGTATTTACAGCGCCATCAAACATCTTTTAACATCCTCTCTTATTGCTTGTGCAGTAACAACGGTGTTGGTATATTTGCCTCTCTATCCGAGGTACTTCTCGGTAAGAGATTTCAATACCTCCCTAATTCGTTTTCTTCCCATGACATATTTTGATGTGAGAAATATTGTTGGTTATCTTGGAATTTGGCCAACACTTCAGGTTTTAAAATATGTCAATCTGAAACCTATGGCTGCACTCATTGTTCTTACAGTGTGGTCGTTTGCTCTCTTGCTTCTCGCCGTTGGCATTACTGTTTTGAAACAAGTATTTGCAAAGAGAAGATATGTACAATTAAGACAATACGACTAAACATCACCACCAAACAACCGTTGACGTAAGTTATCCGTGGTATACTTCCAAAACAACTAAAATCGCCTTTATCGAGTCCAAATCTGATTGGATCTGCGTTGCTCTTTCTTGCTCAAGAAATGCTCGCAGTCCCGCCTGAGCTTCTCGCCACGTTCTATCCAAACTGGAAAGAAGTCCGCGCCAGCCTCAAAGGCGCTCGGCCGTCTTTGCGATAGAATAAGCACTGTTGACTAGAAACGCGGGCGTCTCAGTGAGGCGCTGCACACGAACTTGAAAGTTTGGGAGTTTTTATGCCAAATGAGGGCAGCTACGAGGCGGCACTCCGTCGCTCAAATGAGATTCAAGCAGATCTGCCAGAGCATGCAGGAAAGTACAACATGCTTACTGGTGACCGTCCTACCGGAAGACTTCACCTTGGCCATTACTTTGGCACTATTGTTGAGCGCGTAAGACTCCAAAATCTTGGTGTTCATACCAATATTATTATTGCTGACTACCAGGTCATTACAGACAGAGACACCACTGAGCATATTGCAGACAATGTTTACAATATGGTTATTGATTATCTGGCCTGCGGAATTGATCCAGAGAAGACCATGATTTTCACTCATTCTGCAGTTCCAGCTCTCAATCAGCTTATGTTGCCGTTTCTCTCACTTGTTACCGAGTCTGAGCTTCATAGAAATCCAACTGTTAAGGCAGAGCAGGAAGCATCTGGACATGCTCTTACAGGCCTTCTCCTCACTTATCCTGTTCATCAGGCATGCGACATTCTCTTCTGTAAAGGAAATATTGTTCCTGTTGGTCGCGATCAGCTGCCTCACATTGAGATTACTTCTAAGATTGCTCGACGCTTTAATGAGCGCTACGGCAAGGTATTCCCAGAGGTTTCTGGTCTTCTTACCTCTACCCCATTGATTCCAGGTCTTGATGGCCGCAAGATGAGCAAGTCTTACGGTAACGCTATCTCGCTTTCTATGACAGCTGAAGAAACCGCTAAGCTCATTAAAAAGTCTAAGACTGACTCCGAGCGCATGATTACCTTTGATCCAGACAATCGTCCTGGAGTCTCTGCGCTTCTCACCACTGCTGGCATTTGTACTGGTCGTGATCCAAAAGAGATTGCTGACGAGATTGGTATGGGCGGCGGCGGAGCACTCAAGGCTTACGTCATCGACGCTGTTAACTCCTACTTTGAGCCAATTCGTCAGAGGCGCGCAGAGTTTGCAGCTCAACCAGACCTTATCCGAGACATCATCCACGACGGAAACGCTCGTGCAAACGTTATTGCTAACGCCACCCTTGACGAGGTTCGCGAAGCAATGGGAATGGTCTACTAAGTGTCTGAGCTCACCTTACACGTTGAACGTATGAGTTATGGCCCAGACGCCATCGCTCATACCCAAGAAGGTAAAACGGTGTTCATCTCTGGTGGCGCTGTCCCTGGAGATACCGTCAGTGTACAGATTACCGAGGACACAGACAGGTTTTCTCGTGGACAACTTGTAAAGGTTTTGGAAGCTTCTGCGTTCAGAGACCCTCGCCCCAATCCATTTGTAGCACTCACAGGCGCCACTCCTTGGGGCAACATTGTCTATGAACAACAACTTGTCGAGAAACGCAACGGAGTGATATCTGCTCTTGAACGCATTGGGCATTTTTCACACGACGATGTTTCTGAGCTGGTAAAAGATATTATTTCCCCTGGCGAACCATGGGGCTATCGCAACAAAATTGAACTGGCATTTAAGCGCAATGGCAATAAAACCCTGGTAGGCATGTATGCACCTAACGGACAGGACATTGTTCGCATTAAAGACTGTCCGCTCTTAGATAAGAGCAACCAGAAGGCTGTTGGAGCTGTTAGCGGTGCGCTCTCCTACCTCTCGGGCTCTCACGAGCTTGATATAGAACGCATTGGCATCAGAGTGTCTAGACGTACCAAAGAACTTGAGGTGGCGCTCTGGACCGCTCCGAGCGGCTTCCCACGCGCGCAAGTGGCACGCGTTTTAGGCGACGCAGTAAAGGCAACAAGTGTTGTTCGCGTTATGACAAAAGGCCCCAGTAAAGCCCGCCGCGTTGTAGGCGTTGAGCGTCTAAGTGGCACCGGCTCATGGAGCGAGCTCATTGACGGCCAGAAGATGCAGCTTTCTGCTCCTTCATTTTTCCAGGTCAATACCAAGGGTGCCGAGAAACTCGTTGAGCTTGTACTTTCTGGTTTGGATGTTCAGCCAGATGACGAGGCTATGGACCTCTATTGTGGAGCGGGAACTTTTACGCTTCCTCTGGCAAAGCGTGCAGGATTTGTTTCTGCTGTTGAAGCTTATGGTCCAGCGGTAAGAGATCTACGCCGTAACCTTGAACTAGCCAAGCTTGATAACGTTGACGCAGTAGGCGGAGACGCAGGCAGAGAATTCCCCGATACAGATGCTGACGTAATTATTGTTGACCCTCCTCGTGCGGGACTTGCTCCTGAAGTAATTCAGCAGCTTTCTAAGCAGCCTGCACGTGCTATTGCATATGTTTCTTGTGACCCCGCAACACTTGCGCGCGACCTTAAGCGCTTTGTTGAGATTGGCTCATACAAACCTGTGAGCATCACACCAGTAGACCTATTCCCACAGACCTTCCATGTGGAAAACGTTTGCTTGCTTGAGCGGGTTTAAATAGGGTTATTCAGGAGATGCAATGGGATATATAAATTCCATCAAAATTGCCATGCTTGTCTTTCCTATTTTGGCATTTTTCATTACCCTGCCCTATATGATTATCAACTATCGCAAATACGGTTCTGTTAATAAGCTTAGAACTTTGATTTTGTATTCGTTTATCTTGTATTTACTTACCATGTACTTCTTGGTAATTCTGCCACTGCCAGATCCAGATACGGTGCATACCACCTACACACAGATGCTTAATCTGATTCCCTTTTCCTTTGTTTTTGATTTCTTAAAAGAAAGTCCTTTTGAGATTTCTAAGCCTGCAACGTGGGCTCTTTCAATTAAAGATCCAACGTTTTACGTTCCTGCTTTTAACGTTTTGATGCTCATACCTTTTGGCATGTATCTTCGTTATTATTTCAAATGCAGCTTTAAAAAGACGCTTTTACTTACTGCGCTTCTCAGTCTGTTCTTTGAACTAACTCAGCTCTCTGGTCTTTATTTCTTATATCCAGGACCGTATCGCCTTGCCGATATTGACGATATTATTCAAAACACTACAGGTGGTTGCATTGGATATGCTCTTGGAGCGTTAGCCGTGTGGCTACTTCCTTCTAGAGACAAAATTGACGAAGAATCGTTTGAGGCAGGCTCACAGGTTTCTCAAATCCGTGTTGGCCTATCATTGCTCATCGATACATTTATTGTGGCCATCCCTTACAATCTCTCAAACACCACAATCCCTTTTTCGCTCTTTATTGCTCTCTACTTTGCTGTAATCCCACTTTTTAATGGCAAAACGCTTGGTAGCGCTTTATTGCGTTTTAAGCTCTCATACGAGAAACAAAGAATTTCTCGCACTATGCTAAGAGGATTACTCATCACAATCTATTTCCATCTGATTCCTGACGGCCTGTTGTTTTTGACTAATGAGTTTAATAAGACTCCAGACTCGATGCTTTTCCTTGCACTATTCCCCATTATGTTTGCGGCTTTAATTCTTTTATTTATCATTACCGTTGTACTGATGCTGATGAACAAACGATTCTTGTTTGATCGACTGTCTGGCACCTCCTACACAAGCACAGTGCAAAATGAACAGTCCGCAGTAATCGATACGGTGGAAACTCAAGCAGAGGCTGAAAAAGACATTTAAGAGCATCAAATGTGGTTCCAAAAACAGACAAGAAAAGGACGCGTGAACCTACTGATGAAAGAAGAATGAAAAGTCCTATTACTTTATATACACCGTCATTAGAAGATCTTTGGTTTCGTCAGAAGATGATGGCAGACGAAGAAACGATGTCATATAACCATGCATGGGGAGGTACAATTCCTTTCCCAAAAGAGACGTGGCATGGCTGGTATGATTTTTGGATTGTAAAGCATAAGAATAAACGTTATTACAGGTATTTAAAGGATAGCGGCGGTCATTTTATTGGAGAAGTCGCCTACCATTACGACAGTGATCAAAATCTCTATATGGCAGATGTCATAGTCTACGCACCATATAGAAAAATGGGCTATGGCAGCATTGGATTAAATTTGCTCTGTGATGCGGCTAAACAGAACGGTATTAAGCAGCTCTATGATAATATCGCCATAGACAATCCATCAGTCACGATGTTTCTAAAGAATGGATTTGTTGAAGAGTACAGGACTAGTGAAATTATCATGCTCAAAAAAGAGCTATAAAGGTGCTTCAACAAGACAGTTGTACTGAATGAAGCGGTTGTTCTAAAAAATTAAACCTTTTATATATTCAGGTCAAATGTGCACTTACTTTGATGTCAAAGGCTGATTAGGTGGGTGCATTTTTGCCTTTGTATAGCAGGGGTTAGCGAGAGTTATCGTTAAAAAGTTTTGTATACGGCGGCTTGCAGACTTACGAAACGGAAGAACGTGAATGAAAGTCCAGCGTGAATTGACGCTGGACTTTTTCTTTTTAGGGGGTGTCTTTTATAAACACAAAGCTATCTCATTATTTCCTTGTTATAGTTCTATAAATCTAGTATTTATGCCTAATCTAAATATCCAAAAACTCATAAGGCTTTTCCGAAAGAGAAGATTCGCAGCACTCGGCAAGATACGCATCCTTTTCCTTTAGGCTCTCTATGTCCGGATATACGTTTAACACTCTGTCCCCCAGATTCCAAAAATCATGTGACCAAGACTGCGGGTTTTCCCATACGCGTGGATTTCCTTTCGCCCAATTCGGAAGCTCCTTGCGAACCTTGGTTGCCACCGCAAGCTGCCCTTTTGCAGTTTTATAAATCGTGTCAATCCTTATTCCACCGTCTACCGGACGTTCTACACGAGTAATCTCCATACCATAGAACATTACCTTTCTTCTTACCCCTTTTTCATAGAGGTTTAACTCAATCTTGTCATATCCTTCGCTTTTGTTGCGTTGAACACTTAGAAAGTCCTGAAGTGCCTGTATCACAGCGGCAGAAACACTTCCGGCGTACTTGGCAGCATCATCAAATAAGTGTAGATCTGCTTCTGCAACATAAATATTTTTTGTGGCCATAACCATACCTTCTTATTTTTGTAACTTGTATCTGAAGTTTAGTATCTATATAACTATAAACATAATTATAATCATATAGAGCTATATTGTCAAGATAGACTTTCTTTCCATCATTATGATGTTGAAGACTGTGATTCTTCACTGATACTGGGAACCTAATATCAAAATGCAATATACAAAGTTCTTCGTTTTTACACCTTTTACACCTTCAGCAAAGTATCTACCATCTTGTTGCATAAATTGATCCGTAGTATTCCAGCTATAAACATTTCCCTTAATTGATTTTGCTCTATAAGTTTTCTTGGCAGCTATTTCTGCAAATTTATCCTTCATTAGTAGCTTTGCAGCTACTAATGAAGGATTTTCAGGTATTGGCCTTTTGTAGCAACGCTATAGTCTCCACATGCTCCTTTTTTCCCAACTAATTTCCATATCTTCTTCAATGATTGTAAGTTTAAACTCGATTGATTTAAGCCACTGACCATTAGGTTGTTTTTTCTCAAAAACTTGAATAGATTCAACTAAAGATGTAATGAGTTTTCTTCGCTCACATTCATCCATCAATTTGAATAACTTATCAAAGTAGATGAGAACTTTATAGATATTATCGCCTGTGAGTTTATTCGCTTGAAGGACTTCTTTCTTTGTCCTTGCATCTAAAATGTTACTCTCTATTTCTTCAATCTTATCGTACATTCTATAAAGACGATAATCTAAATCAGATTTTATTTTTTTGTAATGCTTATTCTCTGTGTCTAAGCTGTCTATTTCATCCATCAATTAAAACTTAGTCGCTTGAGCTTTTTTCAGTTCTTTCTCTAAGTTCTTTATTTCAGTGTCAACTTCCAAAGTATCCACTTTACTATTGATCTTCTCTTCCATATATTGCAATAAATGTAGTTATTAACTCAACGATTCCCCAAAATGAAATACTGAGTGGATGAAAAAGAATACAAATTATCGCACATGTAATAGCACCAGAATCTAACCATTTATTTTTTTGAGGGGTATCGTCTATTAATCTTTTCGCATATAACAGCATAGTTAAATCCTTCAAAAAATCCCCATACAAGAATGATAATAGCCATTCCTATTATTGAAAATGGAATACCACTATTCATTACATCTTTTGTAATTATTACATTGAAAGGATGATAGCCATCGAATTGCCCCGATAAAAAAATATAGCAGATTAATGGAATAAAACATATCATCGTTCCAACGATGACTTTGAAGGCATTTTTTGTCTCAATCCAAAGCTCGTTGATTCTATTCATTTGACAAAGGAAGTTTCATCACTACAATCGCTCCTTGTCCATTCTCACTGTTCTTCAGTAAAATCTCTCCATGATGAAATTCCATAATCTTTTTCGCAGAATATAAACCAATTCCATGATTCTTCTGCGATTTTCTACTCTTATCACCTTGATAGAAAAGTTCTGTTGCATGTGTTAAATCTTCTTTCGTGAATCCAATCCCATTATCTTTTATTTCTATATAAAAGTAATAATTGTCTGTTTCCAATTTTAGTTCCAGCAGTGGCCTTTTTTTAGAATGTTCTATCGCATTGCGAATGACATTTAAAACTGCCCTTTCAAGAAGTTTCAAATCTACATTCATGATTCTGTGTTCCACTTGAATACTTTCTTTAATCGTAAGAGAATTCGTGTCTACAATCTCACGAGCAGCTTCTTGAATACTCGCTGTAACATCTTCTACAGAAATCTCTTGTAGCAAACCATATTCCCACCGATCAGACTGTCCTACTAAAGTCAGTGTCTGTGCATACTCGGAAATCCGGCTGGCATTTTTCAAAATAAAATCCACACACATTTTCTGTTCACTTGTCAAAGGAGTATTCTTCAGCAATTCTGCATTGCCTTGCACAATAGAAATAGGCGTTTCTAAATCGTGTGTTAAAGCAGATATTTGATTCCTTCGATTTTCTTCCTGCACCCAGTTTTCCTTTAAAGAATTACCTAGTGCAACTTTCATTTCGTCCATACTACATAGGACATGATTAAATTCCTTGATATTTGAATTGCCAATTTCAAAATCAAGATTTTGTTTAGCAATTTCTTCTGATGCATTCAACATTGGAACAAGTTGCTTCGATAACCTCTTAGCCCAAACAAAAGTAATGAAAACAATACTGGTAAAACTAAATACGATCAGCAAGATACCGAAAACCGTATTGAGTTTCGGAAAGTATCGCTCCATCCACGAATTGACATATTGAGGTTCAAGGGAGTATTGAACTATCAAATAACCATCTATCCTTTTTATTTCCATAAATGCGGATGAGGCAGTAGAATATACTTCCCGATTATGAAACTGTAATGCTTGTTCTTTTAAGGCTTGATCCATATCCGAATCCATCACCTGTCCATCCTCAGAAAGAAGTAAAAATTTTGTATTATCCGGTAGTACAGAGGAGTCAAAAGGATCGGATTGCGATAGAACTGTCTTGCTCTCCAATATCTGCTTTTCCATGTGATCTGCTGGAAGCACAAAACTGGAGACAGAAAACAGGAAAAAGGAAAGTACGGCCAATCCTAAAGCCAGCAAAAGCCCACCACCTACACTTACTAGATATTGAATGAAAACAAATTTCAATGATTTGCCATTATGATTTATTCCCATTTATATCCAATCCCCCATACAGTCGCAATCGGAGACTCACCAAACTGTTGGAACTTTGCTCTGATATTCTTAATATGCTCCGAAACGGCGGAAGGAGATCCAATCCCATCGAATCCGAAAACCATCTCGTAAATTTGTTCTCTGGAAAAAACTTGTCCTTTTCGCTTAGCTAAAAGCTCAGAAATCTGATATTCCGACTTTGTAAACGACATTTTTATATCCTTTACGTAGATTTCGTTTGCAGATAAGTCAAAACGAATATTCCCCAGATGTAAGCTGGAGTGCCTTTCTCTTTTTTCCCTGCGAAGATGAGCTTGAACTCTTGCGAGTAATTCGTTCATTCCAAATGGTTTCGTAATATAATCATCTCCACCACTTACTAACCCTTCAACAATATCAGACTCTAATGACTTTGCTGTTAAAAACAAAATCGGACAATCTACCATGCTGCGAATTTGCTTGCAATAAGAAATTCCATCTAAATCAGGCATCATAATGTCTAATAAAATCAAATCATAGCTAGCCAGCTTACGCTGGTTAATCTGAGCAGGGCTTAGACAACAGTCAACGAGATATGACTGCGTCCGCAATACATTTTTAACGAGTTCAAGCATATCCGGATTATCATCTACCACTAGAATTCTTGTCATATCCCATCCTCCCTCCTACTGAATTTTATTCATTGATTGTTCTACCATTCCACAATTTAAACCAAGCCAGTGATCCAATCATCAATACAAGCAGCATTGGAATTGCAACATAAGACCATTTTATCAACTCCGTGTACATCAAGCTTTGATTGGTCATTTGTTTAGACAAAAGAAAGGTGGAAGTCAATCTTGTTGGCCAAGCACAAGGTAAGAAATACCAGATTTTATCACCTAGTCCAGTTATGCAGAGAAATGCAAGTAACATCTCAATAAATCCAAGACCAATAGAAGCACTCCCACTTATTGCAAGGGACAACCATAAGTGAATGAGATATATCGAAATGATTCCTACAAAGAGGAAAAAAATTTCTGTAACTCCATCGGCCAAGGTTTGGTTTCCAAATAACAGTGTAAATATTCCAATCGACATTATGATTGCTACGAAACCTCCAAGCAGCAGCACACTGAGTTTACCTAAATACGATTGACTTCTTCTTTTTGTTCCTGCAAGCAAAACCTGAAATCGACCAGCTTCAAATTCCATATCAATCATTTTTGCTGTAAGCAATCCAATAATTGTTGGCAAAAGTCCACCTAAAATTGAAGCATAGCTTTGATAAATCTCTGCAATCGAAAAATTTTTTAGGGTAGTTACCTTAGCAGCTCCCCAAAATAGAAGTGCATAAATAATTGGCAGTAGAATATGAATCCAAGGAACCCATGTATGTTTTAACTTATATAGTTCTGATTTTATTACATTCATTTACTTCACCTCAATCCTTGAAAACCACTTTGCAGTAATCATTGAAATTAGCCCGAACAAGACAACTGAAGAGATAACAGGAACAAGAATGGAAGTATTTTCAATAAATGGATGATTGGCGGTTACCGGAAGTCCATTTGGTAACACCTTAAGAATCGGAATCATCAATCGAATTCCCCATGTATATGGACAAAGCATCCATAAAGAAGAATCTGCAAAAACGACTCCTAAACCTAATCCGATGATGACATTACTTGCTACACCAACAATAAACCCCAGTTTTTTCACCAAGAAAAAGCAAAATGGAATTTGCCATAGATAAGTAATCACAAGCAGCACACTTGCACTGAACAAAGTAGGGAATACATAACTTGATGTAAGTTGTTTTCCTACTGCAAATTGAAGAATATAAACTGCAAATAGATGAACCAAAGCAGCAACCACAATGTACAAAAGCGCTGTTAAAACCTTCGCAATCCACACCTTCGTTAAACTTACGGGAAGCGAATAGATTGCTCGATACTTTAACTTTTTATCTTCTTTTCTATGCATTAAACCCGGAACCAAGGCGAAGGTTACAGGCATGATCATCGCATACCACCAATTAAATGCATTGATTGTAAAATATGATTGCATTAAAACAAAAGAAAGCAATACCGTAACTAGAGGAAGAATAAGCATTAGTTTCTTTAAAATACTATGCTTATGTTTTAGATTTTCAGCAAGCATATATTTATAAAGCATGTTCGTTTTCCCTCCTTCCCTTCTTTACAACATTCATGAATAATTCTTCAAGGTTTTCCTGATGGTTGATTGCATTTTGATAAGCCAAACGCCCATTGTTTATAATCCCAATGTGGTCTGCAATTTGCTCAACTTCCGCCAGAATATGACTAGATAGGATAACGGTAATTCCTTGTTCAGGAAAACTTTTTATTAAATCCCGTAATTCTTGAATCCCCAATGGATCTAACCCATTTGTTGGTTCATCCAAAATAAGCAAGCGTGGATGATTTAATAATGCTATTGCTATACCTAATCTCTGCTTCATTCCGATAGAGAACTGCCCACTTTTCTTTTTTCCAGTATTCTTTAAATCAACGATTTCAAGCACTTCTTTGATTCTGGAATCCGGCAGTCCAAGAAGTAATGTTCTTACCTTTAAATTTTCCCACGCTGTCAGATTGTCATAAAGAGGGGGCATTTCAATTAACGCACCTATCTTTTCTAAATCTGCTCTGCTCCATGGCTTATCCTCAAATAAAATTTCACCGGAAGTCTTATGAAGCATTCCCGTAATCATTTTTAAAGTCGTAGATTTACCGGCACCATTTGGTCCCAATAATCCATATACTGAGTTTTTTTCAATCTGTAGGGAAAGATTAGCAACTGCTTTTTGTCTGCCAAATTTTTTTGTCAGTTCCTTTGTTTCTAAAATATATCTATTCATTATGAAATCCTCCTTTTAACGAAAATATAAAACATAATTCCTTTGTTTCTAAAATGTATCTATTCATTATGAAATCCTCCTTTTAAGGGAAATATAAAACATAATTTTAAGGATTTCATAAGGATGGAAGTGATGTTTCAAGAATATGTGCAGGTCAGATGTGCACTTACTACTTCAAGTAATGTTCTTTCAATTATCTGCGTCTTTGTTGTTGCATAACAGCAAAGAAACGTGTAAAAAATACATTGCAATCAAGTAGTCTTGAATGCAAGATAAGTATTACTCGAGTAAGGGGCTCGAGATACGGAGAGGAATGTATTATGAAGGCAACAGTTAATGAGGATTGCATCGGTTGCGGTCTCTGCGAGAGCACTGCTCCTGAGGTATTCGAGATCGGCGATGACGGTCTTGCTCACGCTATTGAGGAAGAGGTTCCTGAGGCTGCAGAGGACGCAGCACAGGAGGCTTGCGACGGCTGCCCAGTCACCGCTATTGAGCTTGACTAGTTTTTAGCTTAGCTTTTCTTTCTTAGTATGTAAGCCTGATGGGTTTCTCGCCTATCAGGCTTCTTTTTTTGGGTACAGTATCAGCATAAGCACAACTGATAGGAACGCATATGATTCTTGCATCACAATCCCCTAGGCGCCTTGAACTTTTGCAGTCTATGGGAATAGATCCACAGGTTATGCCTGCTGATATTGATGAAGCTCAAAAAGTTGACGAGAAACCCCTTGCACTGGTAAAGCGACTTGCTCAAGAAAAAGCCATTGCAGTGTGCTATAAGCTCATGGAGCAGCCTAACTTTGAGCAGCTCAACAACGAGATTGTCCTTGCAGCAGACACCATTGTCTGGACAGACGACGGCCAGGTTTTTGGCAAGCCTACAGACGCTGAAGACGCCAAACGCATGCTTTCTAAGCTTTCTGGTCAGACTCACCACGTATCCACTGGTGTTGCTCTGCGACGCTTTAAGGCTTTCAAGTCCCCTTCTCCTGACGGAGCACCATCAGTTATTGCAGTAGCGTTTGTAGAAACCACAGATGTTACCTTCTTTGAACTGTCTGAAGATGAAATTTCTGCCTACGTTGCCTCAGGAGAACCAATGGACAAAGCTGGCGCTTACGGCATTCAGGGAAATGGTCGCTATCTGGTACAAAGCATTCAAGGAGACTACGAGAATGTCGTGGGGCTCCCCGTCTCTTTGCTTTCTCGCGAGCTGGTTAAATTTACCGGTAATCATGACTATCTAGAGCACGCTCTTGCGGGTCGTAAGCACTAAAGCGCCTCTATAAATGAAAACCCTCGTATCACCATGAATGAACTGCCTCCCATTTCTTAGACACGAGAAATAGGAGTCAATTCAAAACACACCTAAGTCAGATAATCTGTCAAAAAGACGTATACATGACGCAGAAATTGCCACAATCATGCAGATTATCGTCATTAGATGTGTAAAATGCCCGCAATTGAGCAGAATATCCGACTTAGGTGTGTTCCGTAGAT
>CAUSVW010000002.1:0-123736 GCA_963535155.1 uncultured Atopobium sp. | reverse complement strand
GTCAAGCAGAGGTTTCAGAAGATTTGCAACCCCGTCTTGTAGATAATTTCCGCAGCCACAACGAAATTTTGCGATTTGTTGCAAAGGTTTGTAGCGCTGAGGGCATGATTGCTGACTTTATGGATCTGTCTGCTGGGCGAGAAGAACCTACAACTCCGTTCATTGCTCATTCGCCACGCGTGTATTTTGAAGTCACAAAATTTGAAAAGTCAGGAAACTCTAAGCCTGGTGATGATGTTTCCAGAAAACAGCTTGTTGCGTATCAGCTTGCAGACAGAATCAACACGCTTATGCAGGATGAGAATGTCCAAGCAAAAGACATTGCAATTTTGATGAAATCAGTTAAAGATGCACAGCCTTATATTGAAGCACTTCGTACTTTTGGAATTGAAAGTGTGGTTTCTGGAGCTTCAACGTTTGGCGAGCAGCCCGAGGTTGAACTGATTGGCAGCCTTTTACAAACACTCGCAAATATGTATGACTCGTACGAGGGATTGTTTCCTGTACTTTCGAGCGAGATATTTAGTCTTGATGCATCTGATTTGCTTCTCCTGGGTACTAATTTTGGAGAAAATGGCCAGAAGATTACCAATAGAGATATTGCAGAGTCAGTGGTAAATGACGCATTTAATCCACCTTTTGAGATAAGTCCAAAGCTTAAAAATGCTTTAGAGGTGTTGAGTAATGCTCGTAGCTCTCTTTCAAACAAGAGAGTTTCAGACGTTATTAAAAAAGTAGTTCTTGATGCCGGATGGATTTCTCGTCTTCAAAAGATGGGAAATGAGGGTCAGTCAAAGATTGCAAATATCTTTGCAGCTCTCGAGCAGATTGATAGTCTGCAAACAGAGCTAAGCGTTGGCGTTGCTTCTGTTGCAAGAGCATTTAGTCAGTGGTGTAGCACTGCCAAGGAATCTCCAAAAGTGCTTCATTGCAGCACTCAAAATGCAGTTACCTTTATGACTATTCATGCTTCTAAGGGATTGGAATTTCCTGTTGTTGCTGTTGTAGGAGCTGTATCTGGCCCTAAGGCAGGCGCTGGTGGTGAACCATTTCTGCATGTTAGAAAAGACGATTCATATCAGATTGCATTCTCAAGCAGTTCTAAAAAACTTAATGAATTGTATGACGGCAGTCATGAGGTTCCTACAAGCCTTGATGAGTGTAAGAACCTTCTTGAGTGGAGAATGTTCCTAGAAACACAAGAGAATGAGTTTGAAGAGCAGGAACAGAATCGCCGTTTGTATGTTGCTTTAACACGCGCTCGAGAAGCGGTCATTCTTACTTCAACCATCGACCTTACTAAAGAAGGAATTAGTCCTCGTTATACACGCAAGATTACAGATGCCTTGTTTAAAGAGCCGTCACTTTCTGCTGGTGAGCATCCTTTCGAATATGGTGGAAATCTTGCTGGTTGTATGCGTGTAGTTCAGGGTTCTGGCAAGAAGGATGAGCCAATTCAGGTTGAAGGTTTAGAGTTGGTTGAACCTTTTGGTGGTAAGCCTAAACCTTCTGATAGCAACCCAAGTGAAGAGAAAAACCCTCAAGCTGAAGAAACGTTTGACCTCTATGAGAAGGTTCAGCTGAGCGTTACGCCAGAAGCTACGTATGACCAGCGAGAAGGTTTCTTTAGTTATTCTTCTGCTCACCAACAAATGGCAGAGAACTTTAAGGACGAAAATAACAAGGCGCTTGAGGAAGAGCGCCAGGCACAAAGCCTGGAATATGATGCAAATAACCCTCAACCAGTAACTGAGACTTCTGTGGTTTTGGCTGGTTCATTATCTGATGATGGAGTAGATCCAACCAGCCTTGGTTCAGCCTTCCATGAGCTGGCTCAGATTATGGTTGAGACTCAGGCTAAGGTTGATGAACAAACTATTGATAGATTGTGCTTGAAGAATAGTGTTCCTCAGCGCGCGGTATCACGAGTCAAACAAGCACTTGAACTGTGGGGCAACTCTGAGATAAGACAGGAAGCCCTTGCTCATGATGTGGTTATTGCGGAGTCTCCCTTTACGCTGCAGGTTGATTCTGAATATGGGAACTATGTAGAAGGAGCCATCGATCTTCTCGCCTATAATAAGGGAAGCAAAGACGCGCTGGTAGTTGACTATAAAACAGGCGATAAAGGCCTCAGTGCCGCTCAGATTTACGAACATCATCAAATGCAGGCAAACTTCTACGCCTACGTCTTGATGCAACGTGGATTTACCAAGGTCGAGTGCGCATTTGTTTGTGTTGAGGTTGAAGAAGCTGGTCAGCCACACGTTGTTCGTTACACGTTTGATGTAAACCATCAACCACGGCTTTAAGGAGGCAAGAACGTGCCTTTTGCACATGTTGTTTTAGACATACCAACTCGTGCTCTTTCTGGCACGTTTGACTACGCCATTCCAAGTTCTTTGGAAGAGACTGCGGTTGTGGGAACAACGGTTTTAGTGCCGTTTTCTCACAGGCAGGTTGTTGGCTACGTTGTGGGTGTCTCAGACCATGTGTCTTCAGGTTTGGATGTTTCACGCGTCCTCCCAATAACACAAGTCCTAGCAGATTCAGCTTTTGATGAGCAATCTGCGCAGGTAGCAGAATGGATGAGCAAAGAGTATGCCTGCAGTTATGCAGATGCCTTACATCCGTTCTTAGCTCCTGGTCAAAAGGTTAAAGTCACCAGAAAAGACGCGGATTCTCCTTGGCAGCTTGTTTGCGAGAAGTCCGGCCCTGTTGATGAGCGCTGGGTTGAGTTGACAGAAAAGGCGGCAGATTTTACGCCTGCAGCAAATGCAAGCAAGCAACGTTCGGTGCTTGAGGCTCTCGAACAAGGCGCTATGAGGTTATCCGAGCTCTCGGCTACCATTCCAGGAGCTCGTAGTGCGGTTACTGCACTGCAGAAAAAAGGCATTGTTGAGGTTCGCACTCAGCGACAAATTCGTGGAAGTCAGGAGGGTCTGGGAACCACGCTTTCAAGTGGCGTAGCACCTCGTCCTCAACAGCTTACCGAGGGCCAAGTGTCTGCTCTTGCTGCAATTGCGGCTGCACAAGCTGCTGCTCAAGGCGATGTTGTGCTGATTGATGGCGTAACGGGCTCAGGCAAAACCGAGGTGTATCTCTCCGTAATTGAGAAGACCTTAGCGGAGGGCAAGGGTGCTGTAGTACTTGTGCCAGAGATTTCTCTTACTGCGCAAACAGTCGGCCGATTCCGCTCGCGTTTTGGCGAGCAGGTGGCTGTTCTTCACTCAAAGCTTTCCCTCGGTGAGCGTTTTGACCAGTGGGATTTGATTAGGCAGGGTAGGGCTCGCGTGGTAGTGGGCGCACGTTCTGCCTTGTTTGCACCCATCCAAAACCCCGGACTGTACATTATTGACGAGGAGCATGAGGCCTCGTACAAACAGGATTCGCTTCCACGCTATCACGCAAGAGAAGTTGCTGCTCAGATGGCTCGCCTGCGTGGAGCCGCGCTAGTGCTTGGCTCTGCAACGCCATCGCTCGAGAGCCTCTACCGAACAGCTCAAGGAAGCTGGCGTGATACTAACTGGACGCGCGTCGCCATGACCGAGAGGCCTGGCGTGGCGGTGCTCCCGCAGGTCCAGGTGGTTGATATGGCTTCTCAGTTCAAAAACGGAGGCAGATCGGTCTTCTCGGCAGCTCTTGCTCTTGCACTGCAAGAAACAACAGAGCGTGGCGAGAAAAGCGTTCTACTCCTTAATCGTCGCGGATTTGCAAACTTTTTGATGTGTCGCGAGTGTGGCTGTGTGCCCGAGTGTCCGCATTGCTCGACGTCTCTCACGTACCATGAGCGCACGCATTCTCTGGTCTGTCACAGTTGTGGCAGACAGTGGTCTCAGCACGCGTATCCCAATCCTTCCAGCAAATGCCCAAACTGCGGAAGTCGTTACATGGGAGCTTATGGCGTGGGAACGCAGCGTGTAGAAGATGAGCTGAAGCTTCTGCTTGGCGCCGATGCGCCAATTATTCGTATGGACGCTGATACCACGGCTAAAAAGGGCGAGCATCAACGACTCCTTGAGCTCTTTGATGCAACTCCCGGAGCGGTGCTCATCGGCACGCAGATGATTGCAAAGGGATTGGATTTTCCTGACGTAACCTTGGTTGGCGTTATTAACGCTGATACCATGCTTAAGCTGCCAGATTTTAGAGCAGCTGAAAGAACCTTTGACTTGCTGGAGCAGGTTGCTGGTCGTGCGGGCAGGGGAAAAAAGCCTGGTAAGGTCATCATCCAGTCATACTGGTCAACACATCCTGCCATTGCTTCTGTTGTGACCCATGACAGGCGTCCGTTTCTTGATGCTGAGCTTAAAGAAAGAAGGGAAGGAGCTTATCCGCCCTTCTCGCGCTTGTCTAACGTGCTTTTCTGGGGCGCTTCAGAAAAAGAAGTTCGCCGCGTAGCAGATCAGATGGCGGAGGCGCTGCATGCAAAGTTAGATGCACAATCTGGATGGGAGATTTTGGGTCCTGCTGATTGTGTAAAAGCAAAGGTAAAAGATAAGTACCGCAGACACATTTTAGTAAAATCTCCCGTAGATGCTCAGGTGGGAGAAATTCTTTCTCAGTGTGCTGCTTCACTTGATAAAAGAGTGGGTATCAACATGACATTAGATGTTGATGCTTACGACATGATGTAAGGATAGTTATGAGCTCTGAAGCTGATGATATGGTGCTTTGGCCAGACCCTCGTCTGAGCCAAAAGTGTGAAGAAATTGACGATATTAACGACGATGTCCGTAAGATGGCCGAGCATATGCTTAAGGTTATGTACGCCACCGACGGCGTTGGTCTTGCTGGCCCTCAGGTTGGCTACATGAAGCGCATGGTAGTCATCGATGTTGATTACCCTAACGACCAAGAGAACCCTTTTGTGCTCATTAATCCAGAGATTAAAGTTGCAGATGGTGAGCCTCGTGTATATGAAGAGGGTTGCCTTTCGTTCCCTGGCATTACCGTTCCTGTTACGCGCCCAAGCCACGTTGTCGTTCACGCATATAACCTCGATGGTGATCTGATGCGCTATGAGGCAGAAGGAGACCTTCTCGCCGTCTGTCTACAGCATGAGATTGACCACATTAATGGCGTAACCATGCCTGACCACTTGGGACCGGGTGCTCGTATGGAGACATTGCAGGAGTACAAAGAGGCACTGGCTTCTGGCGCTCGTCCTGGTCAAACAGACTATTAGGAGTTGACATGCGCGTAGTCTTTATGGGAACTCCAGACTTTGCTGTTCCGTCGCTCAAAAAACTTGCCCATGATCACCAGGTAGCTTTGGTTATTACAAGGCCAGATGCGGTTCGTGGTCGTGGTAAAACGCTTGAGCCGTCTCCTGTAAAAGAATGCGCACAAGAACTTGGTTTTCCTGTTCTTGAGGCAAATCGCATGACTCCAGAAGTAATTTCTGCAATGCAAGAGGCACAACCAGAAGCGCTCTGTGTAGTTGCTTTTGGCTGCATTTTGCCAGATGAGGTAATCTCTCTTGCGCCTTACGGTGCCCTGAACGTTCACGCATCACTGCTGCCTCGCTGGCGAGGAGCTGCTCCAATTCAGCGCGCCATCCTCGCGGGTGATGCTGTTGCTGGCGTTTCTATCATGAAAATTGCTCATGAACTTGATGCAGGAGATTGGTGCAAGCAAGCATCGTGTGAGGTTGGCTCCAAAAATACTGAGCAACTCACTAACGCTCTGGCACAGCTAGGTGCTGATGCTCTGTCACAGGCTCTTTTTGAGCTCAAGGGAGGTTCTCTTGAGTGGCAGTCACAAGATGAGCGAGAAGTAACGTTTGCTCCTAAAGTTACTAAGCAAGAAATGAAGCTTGCTCCAGAAGATTCAGCCCAGGTAAACGCCCTGAGGGTTCAGGCTTCCTCTGATACTGCTCCAGCTCGTGTATCTGTCGGAGGCAGGTCTCTTCGCGCTTTGTCCGCTCAACTGGCACCAAGTGAAGTTTCTGTTGCTCAAGGTCAGGTTGCAGTTCAAGATCATAGGTTGTTCCTTGGCTGTGCTGAAGGTGTCCTTGAGCTTCTTGAGGTGCGCCCAGATGGTAAGCGCTCTATGGATGCTAAATCATTTGCGGCAGGACTTCAGAAGTCTCAGTTGACCTGGCAGAAGCTGCAATAATGGCTACGCTTACTCCCGCTCGAAGAGTGGCTTATCAGGCATTTTTTGAGTGCAGACGCAACAATTTACGCATTCGCGATTACCTACGAGAGTCAAAAGATTTCTCGGAGCTATCTGTTCAAGATAAAGCTTTTGCTACTCGTCTTGCACTGGGAGCAGTTCTTACTAAAGGCAAGCTTGATGAAGCTCTAAAGAATCATCTTAAATCAGGCATTCATCTAGAGCCAAAGGTACAGGACGCTCTTCGTATAGCTGTTTTTGAGGTTTTATATTTAGAGACTAGACGTGACGCTGCCATCAGCCAAGGCGTCGAGTTGGTAAAGTCTATCTCAAAACGATCTTCCGGCCTTGCAAACGCGGTACTCAGAAAAATTTCTGAAGATGAAGCTCAGCTGACGCGTGCAAAGAACCCAAAAACACCTTCAGAGCTTTCTTGGGCGTCAGGCATTCCTGAGTGGATTTGCTTGGAGATTATTGAGTCTCTTGGAGAATCTGCTGCTCAAAAGCTTATTCTTAATTTAAAGAACCCTGCTCCTGTGTATGTTTTACAGAGAAACGTATCAGAACAACAATTGCAGAGCAGCTCTTTAGAGTTACAGCAAACAGTTCTGCCAGATGTGTATGAGGTAAAAAATCCTGCTCAACTTAACGTTGACGCATACGTAAACAAGGTTCAACTTGTTCCTGCAGATTTAGCTTCTCAACTTGTGGCACTTCTCGCGGCATCTTATGCAGACCAAGATATGCTTGAGGTTGGACAGGGTAGAGGAACCAAATCCTTGTTGCTCTCTCACGCATTTGAAGCGCTTGATAAAGAGAATACCCACATAACCGCTGTTGAACTTGTAAAGGGAAAGTCCCACGTTTCAAAAAGAAGATTGAAAACCGCCGGCCTTTCAGATCAGGTTACGTCACTCACATTTGACGCTACACAGTTTGTGTCACCAGAGGTTCCAGAGGAGCTTAATCAGAGCTTTGACGTGGTGTTTATTGACGCTCCCTGTTCTGGTTTGGGCACCCTTCGTCGCCATCCAGAGATTGCGTGGAATCTGTTACCAGAAAGTCTGTATGACGGGGGAGAGCTTACTACTTTACAGACCAAACTCTTACAAAGCTGTAGCAGCCGTGTAGAGATTGGTGGTTATTTAGTCTATGCAACGTGTTCGCTCTCAAATTCAGAGAATCAGCAGGTTATTGACGATTTTCTTGCAAGTTCAGAGGGCTCTCACTTTGAGGTGCAAAGTCTTTTTGAGTGCCCCGCGCGTGCATGCTTAACATCAGAAGCTCAAGAGTTTCTCGATACGTGCATTACACCAGAGGGATTTTTGCAGACAGCTTTTGCGTCTGCTGATTGTGATGCTCATTTTATGGCAGTCCTTAAGCGCAAATAAAAGCTCTTGTTGTGTATCACAACAAGAGCTTCATAGGTGCTGTTGATGAGCGTGCGGAGCATCTAAAACGTCTAGTGTCTTAGAGCGCAGGATTATTTTCCTTTGCTATCGGTGTTGTAAAAACCGGTGCCCTTAAAGACGATGGTTGAGGTGTTGTACACGCGCTCGGTCTCATGTCCACATTTTGGGCACTGAGGAGCTTCAATCTTCAGGCTCATAGGGCGTTCAATTTCAAAGGTATTGTCGCAGTGTGTGCAGTGATAGCTATAACGTGCCATGCTTCCTCCATGAAAACAATTTATAAACGTGAGATACTTTACCCTACTTAGAGTAGATATTTCACGATTGCAACTAATAAGTTTGTTTACGGAGGCATTATGCAGGTAACCGGTGCAATTTTTGATTGCGATGGAACCCTTGTTGATTCAATGCGCGTTTGGCACAACGTTTTTGGCGCTGTTCTTCCTAAATACGGCAAGACCGTTGACTCAGAATTTTTTGAACGCGTCGAGGCTGTTTCGCTTATGGATGGTTGCAAATTATGCGTGGATTATCTAGAGCTGCCTATCACTGCAGAAGTTTTGTATGAAGAGTTTTGTGCATATGTAACAGAGCAATATCAGCATCACGTCTCCATTATTTCTGGTGCAAAGGAGTTCTTGCAGGAGCTTTACGACGCGGGTATTCCTATGGCTGTTGCATCGTCAACTCCCGTGCGAGAAGTGCGCGCGGCCCTCGCGGCTCAAGGTATTGAGCACCTCTTTAAAACGGTGGTTTCTACAGAAGATGTGGGGGGAGTGGACAAGGTTGAGCCTGATGTATACCTTGAGGCCCTTCGCCGCCTTGGCACTGATAAAGCAACTACCTGGGTTTTTGAGGACGCTCCATTTGGCGCTCAGACGGCTCAAAATGCAGGCTTTCCTGTGGTGGCGCTCTACAACGACCACGACGGCCGAGACCCCGTCTTTATGCGTGAGCACTCAAATATTTTTGCCCACACCTACGGCGAGCTGTCGCTTCTGCGTCTTCGTGACTACGAGCGCTCTCTAGCTGCTGCTCCTTCTAGCGAGAAACCCCTTGAGGTCCTTATTGTGGGTGGATCCCCAGAGGCTGTCTCGAACACGACGCTCTCTACCTGCGCCCAAAGCGCTGACTACCTGATAGCAGTTGACCACGGCGCCGATGCATGCCTTGCCGCCGGTGTGGTTCCACAGCTTGCGCTTGGAGACTTTGACTCAGCTTCTGCCAAAACGCTGTCCTGGCTCAAAGAGCAGCAGGTACCCTGCATGAAGTTTAATGCCGACAAGTATGATACTGATCTTGCTCTTGCTCTGAAGTCTGCTGAGTACGAGGCAATTCGTAAAGACAGCAAGCTCTCGCTTACGGTTGTCTCAACATCCGGAGGCCATCTTGATCACCAGCTTGTAGTGCTCGGTCTTCTCGCCACGTGGGCAAAGACGGGCAAGGCGGCGGTTCGAGTTGTTGAGAATGACTTTGAAATGCGCTTTTTAGCTGCGGGCCAAATTGATTCTTGGCAGCTGAACTCAGACGATGCGGGTAAAAAGATTTCTCTTGTAGCTTTGTCAGAGGAATGTGAGGTTTCTGAGACTGGCATGAGGTGGAATCTTAATCACGAGAAATTCACACTGCTTGGAGACGATGGCATTTCAAATATCGTTGAAGCTGACGATGCCTGTGTGACGTGTAATAAGGGCTGCCTCTTGGTGCAGCTTTGGAACTAAGTCGTTTGATGAATTGTGTTGGGGCTGCGTTTGAGTTACAAAGCCCCAACGAGCGACTGTAAGTCCAGCAGACAGCATTAGATATTGCTGTCAGTTAATCGAGCTAAGAAAAAAGGTCGCCGTAGCGACCTTTTTAAATTTGAGGTAAGACGAGCTTAAGTTGCTTAGTTGCGAGCAATCTTGCCGGACTTGAGGCAACGGGAGCAAACATTCATCTTCTTGCGCTGGCCATCGACAACGACAGTAACACGCTGGATGTTTGGCTTAAAGGTGCGGGCCACAGTACGGTGAGAGTGGGAGATGGAGCGACCGGCAACGGCGTGCTTACCGCAGAAATCACAGACCTTCGACATGAGTAAGACCTCCATAGGATAGGCGCCCTCTGCGCCTAAAATTTCCAAATAGCCGAATTAATATAGCACAATATATTGTGTTGTCAAAGCATGAATATAACATTCACAATTAGATAGCTTTTTGACAGCTTTTGAATGTTTTTCATTTATTACACCAAGATTAAATAACAAGAAAAAGATTTGTCAATTGCAAGGTTATCAACTTGTATATATAAGCCGCTTTAATAATAAATGTGCTCTGCGGTATACTAAATAACAATGACTAACCCTGGTTCTTGCGAGAGGAGTTATGTAATGACTACCGCTGTTCCTGGAACACTAAGAGTTTCTAATGATTGCCTTGCTGACCTGGCGGGCTATGCAGCTATGGAATGTTATGGCGTTGTTGGCATGGCAGAGATTGATGAGGCAGCAGGTGTTGCTCGTCTTCTTCCAACATACCGACTTCGTAAGGGTATTGATGTGACCCCAACTCCTAAGGGAGTTCAGGTTGACCTTCACATTGTTGTTGAGCAGGGCGTTAACATGGCGTCTGTTGTCGACAATCTTGAGAGCTCAGTAAAGTTTTTGCTTAAGCAAATTGCAGAGCTTTCATGTGTTGATGTAACTGTACATATCGAGGCCATGCGTAATTCTCGCTAAGCTTTTTGCTTCAAATGAGTAGGAACTGAGGTCTAACGTGATTTCAAATGTCATTCGTACATGCTTCCCTGTAGCAGCCCTTGCCGTTGCAGACAAAGCAGAAGAGATCAACAAGCTCAACGTTTTCCCTGTACCTGATGGAGACACCGGTACTAACATGTCCCTTACCTTGGGCACCGTTGTTCGTGAGGTTCAAGATCTTCCTCAAGATGCAAGCATGCAGGATATTGCAAAGGCAATTACTCACGGTTCTCTGATGGGCGCTCGTGGTAACTCTGGTGTTATTACGTCTCAGATTCTTCGCGGTATTGCTGAGGGTCTTTGTGACGTTAAGAACCCTGAGGCAGTAACTCCAAAGGACATTGCTCACGCATTCCGTCGCGGTAAAGAGGTTGCTTTTAAGGCTGTTAGAAAGCCAGTTGAGGGCACTATTCTTACCGTTTTGAAGGACGTTTCTGCTAAGGCAGACTCCCTTGAGAAGTCTCAGCTCACCCCAGTTGAGGTTTTGGACGCTCTGGTTGTTGAGGCATATGAGTCTGTTGCCCGCACTCCTGAGCTTCTTCCTGTCCTCAAAGAGAACGGTGTTGTTGACTCTGGTGCATTTGGTTTCGCAACCTTCCTTGAGGGCTTTGTAAACGCTGTTACCGGCAAGACTGAAACAACTGACTTCCAGACTACCGTTTCTGTTTCTGATGCTAAGGCTGCTACCAGCGCAAAGGTTGAGATTGAGCTCAACGATGACTGGGAGGGTTCTGAGTATCGTTACTGCAACGAGTTCCTCTTCAAGGCAGATAGCCCAGACTTTGACGAGGAAGCAGCTCTGAACTTCCTGGCAACTATGGGTGATTGTGAGCTTCTTGTTGGCGCAAACCCAGACTACAAGATTCATGTTCACTCAAATACTCCTAACAAGGTTCTTGAGTACATGCTTCAGTACGGCCAGATTTTTGAGGTCTTCATTCACAACATGGACCTTGAGGCTAAGGAGCGTACCGAGAAGATCGCTGAAGATAAGAAGGCTGCCGCAGCACCTAAAAAGGAGCTTGGCTTTGTTGCCGTAACCGCTGGTTCTGGCGCTGCATCAATCTTGAAGTCCCTTGGTGTGGATGTTGTTGTTTCTGGTGGTCAGACTATGAACCCTTCAACTGCAGATATTCTTGCTGCAATTGAAGAAGCCAATGCAGACCAGGTCATTGTTATGCCAAATAACTCCAACATTCGTATGGCAGCAGAGGCTGCTGCAAGTGCTTGTGAAGACGTTAAGGTTGCTGTCATTCCAACCAAGTCTGTTCTTCAGGCATTTGCTGCAATGTTTGTTGTTGCAGATGGTGTTCCATTTGACGAGCTTGTTGAAGAGATGACTGACGCTATCTCTGGCGTTCGCTACGGTGAGGTAACCACTGCAGTCCGCGATTCTGCCGCAGCTGATGGCACCCCTATTCATGACGGCGATGTCATGGGTATCCAGGGTGGTTCAATTGATGTTGTCGGCTCTGATGTAATGAAGGTCACGCTTGACCTTGTTGCTAAGATGCAAGATGAAGAAGAGGGAGATAACCTCACCATTCTTGCAGGTGAAGACTTCTCTGACGAGCAGCTTGAACTTCTCGCCAGCAAGATCGAGGACGCCTACCCAGACCTTGAGGTCGATGCTCAGCGCGGCGAGCAGCCACTCTATCCAGTCATCTTCTCTATTGAGTAGGAAATGTCTGAGTCCAAGGTAAGCATCGCTCCCGCATCAGAGCGAGTAGCACATACCTGCTCACTTGTTGATAGTGTGACCAGGTTAAGGTATGTCAATGCAAATCGTGCCGAGGCGCTTGAGCGTCTCGGCATTCTGCGTGTTCGAGACCTTTTGCTCAACATCCCTCACCGGTATCTTGATTTTTCGCATCGCGTTCAGATTGCTTTTGCGCAGATAGGTGAGGACGCTACCATCACGGGCCGCGTTGCTTCGGTAAAGACTAAGCGTCCACGTCCTAAAATGGTCATTGTTGAGATTGAGGTTGTGGATGATACGGGCGTGCTCACGGCTTCGTTCTTTAGACAGCCTTGGGTAGCCGAACAAATTCATGTTGACGATGAGGTGGCACTTAGTGGCAAGGTGCTCTTTGCCTATGGCTACCGCCAGATGAAGTCGCCATTCTATGAAGTTCTGAGCGCAGCAAAGACCGACGCAAACGATGAGACACGCTCTAAAGAAGTACCTTCAAAAGCGGCAATTCTTCCTGTTCACCCAGCTACTGAAGGCGTAAGTCCCGCATGGATGCGTCGCATTATGTCGGCAGCTCTGGCGGACACGGGAAGTGTGTGCGACTGGTTGCCCTCAGAGTTAGTCTCTCAGCACCATCTTATGTCGCTCTCCGCGGCACTTCGCGAGGTTCATTTTCCCTCTAGTTTGCATGCAGCTGAACAGGCTCGTCGCCGTCTTGCCTTTGATGAGCTCCTTAGCTTGCAGCTTGCCCTTCTGGCTAGGAGAAACCTTGAGCTTTCAGGTCATAAGCCTTTTGAGCACGTTATAGATGGACCTAATGTTAAGGCTCTGATTGAGGCTTTGCCTTTTGCTCTGACTGATGAGCAAAATCATGCCGCTCAAGAGATTCTTTCAGATATGGCAGCACCACGTATTATGAATCGCTTGCTTTTGGGTGATGTTGGTACTGGTAAAACAGCCGTTGCTGCCGTTGCTTTGGCTGCAGCAGCAGATTCTTCAACTCAGGCAGCTGTGATGGCTCCCACCTCAGTTCTTGCTCAGCAATACGCTCAAAAAATCGGTCCTTTGCTCTCGCTTGCAGGAATCACGTGGGCTCTTATTACCGGCTCTACCTCAGAAGAAGAGAGGCAACAGATTGAACTTTGCCTAGCCGACGGTTCTTTGTCTATTGTCTTTGGAACAACCGCACTGCTTTCTGATCGCGTGGTATTTAACCAGCTTACGCTTGCTGTTGTTGACGAGCAGCATCGTTTTGGTGTTGATCAAAGAACAGCATTGCGCAAAAAAGGACAAGGCGTCGATCTTCTCGCCATGAGCGCAACGCCTATTCCACGTACGCTGGCACTTTCTTTGTACGGAGACGTTGATACGTCTCGCATTACTAAGAGGCCAAAGGCAGGAGCTGGCGTTACCACTAAACTGTGTGTGCCAGAAAACCTTGACCAAGCATACGCCGCTGTCGCCGAAGCTGTTCAGGCAGGTCATCAGGCGTATTTGGTCTGTCCTTTAATTGACCCAAGCGATTCTGAAGAAGAGCTTGAAGATGTACCTGAGGTCGCTCGCACAAACGGTAAGCTCTATAGTGCAACTCGCGTATATGAGGAGCTTTCAAAGACCGTTTTTAAGGACTTTACCTGTGATCTTTTGACCGGTAGATTACCCGAGACACAAAAAGATCAGGTAATGGAAAAGTTCCGCGCAAATAAGACGCAGATTCTGGTCTCCACTACCGTTATTGAAGTTGGCGTTGACGTTCCTAACGCTACGGTCATGATTGTCTTTAATGCGGATCGTTTTGGTTTGGCTACCTTGCACCAGCTCAGAGGCCGTGTTGGTCGAGGAGACTTCCCAGGAACTGTGTACCTTGCCAGCAACGCTAAGCGAGGCTCTACCGCAAGAAAGCGCTTAGCCGCCCTTGAGCAAACCTCCGACGGCGCGCGCCTGGCAGAGCTTGACCTTGAGCTCAGACACGAGGGAGAGACCCTGGGATACCGTCAGTCAGGCGGCACCACGCTCAAGATTTCTGATCTTTACGCGGATGCGGACCTGATTGAGGCGGCTCATATAGATGCCCTAGCAATTACTGCTCAAGACCCAAATCTTACGAGCGACGCCTATGCTACGCTGGGACTTGAGGCAAAAGATCGCTTTGGTATCTACTTTGAAGAGCTTGGCTATAAGTAATAACCTGCAGATAAACTGCAGTACAAGATAGGTTTGGTGGCGAGAAACCCATGAGGATTGTTGGCGGAAAATGGAAAGGTCGTGCAATTGAGGCCCCTGATGGCAAGGGGACTACGCGACCAACCACTGATCGTACGCGTGAGGCTATTGCAAGCTCCATCTTGGCTTCTCGCGGTCTTGACCTCAGCGAGTCTAGAGTGCTTGACGCTTTTGCAGGTTCAGGTGCTATGGGTTTTGAGCTTCTTTCTAGAGGAGCGCTATACGCTGCTTTTGTTGATAAAGATAGAAAGACGTGTGATCGCATTAAGCGTACGGCTAAATCTCTTGGGGTTTCCAGTTCTGAGATGAATGTTATCTGTGGCGATACAGCGCGCTTAGCAGAATCATCCCAGCTGTTTGGAAGTCCTTTTGACGTGGTATTTTTGGATCCTCCTTATGCCGTCGAGGCAGAGGTAGTATCCAAGCTGCTTAAAGACTTGATTCAGTCGGGAAGTCTGACAAAAGATGCTGTAGTAGTCTATGAGCATAGCCATAAATCTGATTCAGTTTCTCTTGATAATTTTGAGCTTTCCAAGAGTAAGCGTTATGGTATTGCTCAAGTTGATGTACTTGTTCGTTGTGAGGGATAGGAGATACGTTGAACAGCATCACTCACGTAGTTGTACCAGGTACTTTTGATCCCGTCACAAATGGACACCTTGATGTAATTAGACGAGCTTCTCGCCTTTTTGAAAATGTCACGGTAGCCGTTGCAGCTTCCAAGCGCAAGCACGGCACAGGAACTACCTTTTCTCTTGAAGAGCGCGTACAAATGCTTAAAGATGCTCTTGTAGATGAAGGTCTTGTGGACGTTTCTGTGGAGCCTATGGAAGGTCTTCTTGTTGATTTCTGCAACGCTCGTGGAGCAGGCGGTGTGGTCAAAGGTCTGAGGGCTATGACAGACTTTGAGTATGAGCTTCAGCAGGCAGATCTTAATTCCCATATGGCTCCTGAGCTGGAGAGTATCTTTGTTATGTCCAGTCCAGAGTACGGCTACATTTCTTCTTCAATTGTCAGAGAAATCTCGGCAATGGGCGCAGACGTATCATTTTTGGTACCAAAGAACGTCATTAAAAAGCTTGAAGCTCTGCATAATTGCGGTAATTAAGTATATTTGCCCTGCATTTTCATTATATTCTGCTAACATTCTTAAAAAGGTGTTTTATGCGTCGTGGTCATGTGGGCTATACGTGCATATAACACGGCTTATGTATTGGACTGAAAGGAGCCCTGGATGCAGCCAGGCGAGGAAATTGAGAGCCTTGTATCTGAGATTGAGCAGATTGTAACTGAGGCTAAGTCACCTTTTATGGATGGCGGTAACAAGAAGATTATTGATGCCCAGGACTTCTACGAGCTGCTTGACGAGATTCGTCGTGTCTTCCCAGAAGAGTTTGCAACCGCTCGTCGCATCATCAAGGAAGAGGATGAGACCCTTGAGCGCGCACGTGCTCAGGCAGAGTCCATCATTGCTGACGCACAGCAGCAGGCTATGATTCTTGCTGGTGACCAGGAGGTTGTCCGCCTTGCTCAGCAGCAGGCAGACGCCATTCGTGATCAGGCAGAGCAGTATGAGCGTGATACTCGCTACAACGCTGAGGAGTACGCAGATACCGTTCTTGCTCACCTTGAGGAGAACCTCAAGAGCCTGACAAATTCTGTCTCTCGTGTTCGTCAGACGCTTGATGAGAACTCTGGTCCTCGTAACACCAGCAATAACGTTGCCTGGTAGTTCCAATGCAACCAGTTTTTTATGCGCTAGATGATCGTCTTGCAAACGCAGGCGATACCGTTTCTTATGCGGGTCATCTTAATGAAGACTCGTATAAGTTGGGAGAGCATGAGTTTTCTCTTCCTATGGGAATTGATTTTGATCTAGTGCTTACCAACGCGGGTGAGGGCATTTTGGTTACCGGAATGCTTCGTGCTGACGCAGTTGGTACGTGTGACCGTTGTCTTGAGGACGCACATCTCTCTTTGAACGCAGAGGTAGACGAGTATTATCTCTTTGAAGAGCCTGTGATTGCTGCAGACGATGAAGATGAGGCAGATTACGTTTTAGTAAATGCCGATAAAACCATCGATCTTGCAGAGGCTCTTTTACCTTCGCTTGTTATGGAGACGCCTTATGTTGTACTGTGTAAGTCCGACTGCAAGGGACTTTGCCCAGTATGCGGTTGCAATCTGAACGAAGAAGATTGCGGTCACGCAGCTCAGATTGAGCAGAAGCGAGAAGAAGAAAAGCTTGCTTCAAACCCGTTTGTGGCTCTTAAAAATCTTGTGATTGAGCCGGATTCGGAAGAGTAAAATAAAATTTCTTCTCCTAAATGGTGAAGAAATGCTGTATCTACGCACAAAATGTGTCAGTACGTGGTATAGTATCCAACGCATTATGTGAATGGGTCGCGCCCTCATGTGTTTTAGGGGCGCTAGCAAGAGCAAAAGAGGTTTAAGATGGCAGTACCTAAACAAAAGAAGGGCCGCGGCGCAACCCACACCCGTCGTTCGGCAAACAGCAAGCTTAACGCAGCAGCTCGCTCTGTATGCCCACAGTGCGGCGCTCCAAAGCTTCCTCACCACGTATGCCCTAACTGTGGCTTCTACAAGGACCGTGAGGTTGTTGTTACTGAGTAACACTCATACATTGTATGGCCAAGAAGGCCGGTTCTTTAGGGGCCGGCCTTCTTTTTTATAGCACTAAGGAGTTATCATGCCCGTTATTTGTGTAGACGTTATGGGATCTGACCAAAGCCCTGAGGTTGTTCTCGAGGGAGTCCGTATGGCTCTCGAGAAGGACAAAGAGCTAGATGTTCTTCTCGCCGGAGCTGATGAGTTTGTTACTCCTTTTGCAAGCAAGCATGAGCGCGCAAAGGCTTTGGTAACCACTGAAGTTATTGCAATGAGTGAGCATCCTGCTAATGCGGTTAGGCAGAAGAAAGACGCCAGTATTGTGAGGGCTGCACAGGCAGTCAAGGCTGGAGAGGCTGACGGCCTTTTTTCGGCAGGCTCTACAGGAGCAGTGCTTACTGCAGCTACCTTTGGTATTGGTCGCATCAAGGGCGTAAAACGCCCTGCACTTACCCTGATTCTTCCTGGACTTGGTGGCCATAAAACAGTTTTTTTGGATACTGGCGCTAACGCTGATGTGCGTCCAGAAGTTTTGGTGCAATTTGCACAAATGGGCAAGGCTTTTGCCAATGCATCGCTTGGAATTGAAAACCCAACCATAGGACTTCTCTGCAATGGTTCTGAAGAGACCAAGGGTTCTGAGCTTGCTCTTTCATATCATGCGGCTCTTGCAGAAGCGGCTATCAATTTTGGTGGAAATGCTGAGGGAACTGATATTTTAGGAAGCCGCTTTGATGTTATTGTGACAGACGGCTTTACAGGAAATGTGGCCTTAAAATCCATTGAGAGTACAGGCAAGTTTATTATGTCTAGCCTCAAAGACGCAATTAATTCCTCCAAGAAGGCTGCGTTTGGTGCACTTCTTTTGAAGGATGCTTTGAAGGCTACAGCAGCGGAACTTTCAGGAGATTCTGTTGGCGGCGCCTTCTTGTTAGGTGTTTCTGCACCTGTACTTAAAGGGCATGGTGCTACCAGCTCTTCTGCTGTGTGCGCAGGAACACTTTCTGCAGCAAATGCAGTACGTGCCAACCTTATCCAGAAAATTTCCTCGTCAATTCAGCTGTAGTAAAAGCGTCTGTACATAAAAATTTTTATAAGTTATGTGGAGCCCATGGACAATTCTGTGGGCTTTACTTTTTTTAAGATTGTTTGTTTCAGCTTTAGTAATGTCATCATACAGACGCCCATCACGGGGTAAAATTACTAGCGTCATTGTTGTGTGCAAGGAGGATGTATGGATCGCACAGAAACACTTGAAAAGGTAATTGACGTTGTTAGAGAGACGCTGGACCTTGACGATTCCGTTGAGCTCACAGAGGGTACCTCATTTAAAGATCTTGGTGCAGACTCATTTGATCTTTTACAGCTTGTCACAGACCTTGAGCAAGAGTTTGATATGACCTTTGATGCAGAAAACATCGATGAGATTGCTACTGTTGGTGACGCAGTAGATGCTATTCTTGCTGCTTAAGTAGGTTTTATACGTGAAATTGCACGAACGAGTAGCTGCTGCAGAAGCTATTTGCGGTCACACATTTACCAATAAAGAACTTATCGAGGCTGCCCTCACACACCCTTCGGCGGTGGAGGGCAAGCCTGTTTCTGCTTCGTATGAGCGCCTGGAGTTTCTGGGTGACTCAATTCTTGGTGCCATTATTGCAACGGAGCTGTTTGAGCGTTATCCAGATATGGATGAAGGCCAGCTTACTAGGCTGAAAATCTCTCTCGTATCCGGCCACACGCTCTCCATTGTCTCTGATGCTTTAGGAATTTCTCCCTTAATTGTTATGGGAATTTCCGAGAAGGGCACGGGAAAGCGTGGCATGAAGTCTGCTCTGGAGAACGTCTACGAGTCCATTGTTGGCGCGCTTTACCTTGATGCGGGTTTTGATCCAACGCACGATTTTGTTATTCGTACGCTTGGACCTCACATTTCTCCAGCGCTGGCAGTTCGTTCGGTAAGCCCTAAATCTCGTTTGCAAGAAGCGGTACAGGCTCAAGGCAAGGCTACTCCTGAATATAAGCTTATTGGCGAGAGTGGACCTGCTCACACACCAACGTTTACCGCTGTGGTATTTGTCGACGGCCTTAAGGTGGGTCGTGGACAGGGACCATCAAAGAAAGCCGCAGAGTCAGAAGCCGCTCAAGACGCACTGGTACGTCTTGGTGTGGATGACGCTCCGCTTGATGCTGATGCAGAAATGCACCTAAGGTAGAAAGGTACCCTGTACCCGTGTATCTAAAATCGCTGACACTTAAGGGTTTTAAGTCATTCGCTGATAAAACTCAGATGGTTTTTGACCCCGGTCTTACCGTTGTCGTTGGTCCTAACGGCTCGGGTAAGTCCAATGTCTCTGACGCAATTCTCTGGGTATTGGGCGAGCAGAGCGCAAAGATGCTCCGTGGCCAAGCCATGGAAGACGTTATCTTTTCTGGCTCATCAGCAAGGGGAGCGGTGGGCGTTGCTGAGGTAACGCTGGTTCTGGATAACTCCGACCACACCATTCCTATTGATTTCTCTGAAATTGGTATCACCAGGCGCATGTATCGCTCTGGAGAGTCTGAGTACCTGATTAACGGTGCTCCCTCAAGGCTCATGGATATCCAGGACATTTTGCATGACTCTGGCCTGGGTAAAGATACCCATTCCATCATTTCCCAGGGCAAGCTTGATTCTATCTTGTCGAGCCGTCCTGAGCAGCGTCGTGAGTTTATTGAAGAGGCAGCAGATATCTCTAAGCATCGCCGCCGCAAAGAGCGTGCGGAGCGCAAGATTTCTTCCATGGATGAAAATCTCACGCGAGCCAAAGTGGTTTCTCGCGAGATTACCCGCCAGCTTAAACCGCTTGAGAGGCAGGTAGATAAGGCTTCTCGCGCTAAAGATCTGTCCACTCAGCTCAAAGATTTGACGGTTCAGCTTGCTGTTGATGACCTTCGTCAGCTGCAGTTTACGCATGGCAAGTTGGAGGCACGCGCTAAAGAGGCAGAGGCTGCTATTGAGCTTGCTCAATATCGTGCGGGCGAGAAAAACCGTGAGCTTGAAAAGCTTCAGTCGCTTCTTGAGCAAAAGGGTCTCTTTGTTGGAGACTTGGGCGAGCAGCGTCGTCGCATGCAAGAGATTCTTGGCCGTATGGGCTCTGACATGCGTCTTTTGGAGGAGAAGGGCAAGAACATGGTATCTCGCCTTTCTGATACGCGTATGCAGCTTTCTGTGATGGATAAGCAGAAAGCAGACGCGGCAAAAGAGAATGAAGAGCTTTCTGGTCAGCTAGCAACAATTCGTGCAAAGGTTGCGGATCTGACTGAGAGTGTGAATGCTCTGCAAGAGGCGGCTAACCAGGCAATTGCCGAGCGTCGTGCTTTGGATGTAAAGATTTCTGATTGTACTGCGTCTGAGCGTAGTGCGCGCAATACCGCTGATAAAGAGACGCTTGCGTATGTAAAGCTTGAAGAGCAGATTGCTCATGCGCAGGTAGAAGACAAGATGTTTGAGTCAAGGTTGTCTCAGATTACCGAGGCGCTTGAGATTGCTCAAGCTGCCCTGGAAGATAGTGGTGCTAAAGAGGCAGAGCTCACCGCCGCTCTTGAGGTAGCTCGTCAGGAGTCCGAGGCGTTTGTCGCTGAGATTTCTGAGCGCGCCTCTTCACTTGAAGCAGCTCGCGAGGCAGAGCGCACTGCTCGCCAGGAGCTTTCTAGTAGCGAAGCTACGCTTGAGGCACTTCGTGCGCTTGATGTGGAAGTCCAAAAGGGAAGTCCTCTGGCAGAAAAGCTTGTTGCTGATACAGCAACCGCTTCTCTTGTTTCTGGCAGACTTGCTGATTATCTTGAGGTTCATCCAGAGTTTGAGGCTCTTGTAGAGCAACTTTTGGGAGAAGATCTTTCCGCGCTTGTTGTAGACAAACAGCAAAACATTCAGACGCTCTTTGAACGTGTTCAGACGCTTTCTGAGGACGGCAAGGCTACGTTGGTTGCTCTTTCTGACGCAACTCCAGCTCTTGCTGCGCCTGCACATACAACGTCTTTGCTTGAGCACGTATCTGCGCAGAAGGGTGCCGAAGCTCTTGTACAAGCGCTTTTTGGTCACGTTTTTGTTGCTCAGAGTCTTGATGATGCCTACGCTGCTCGCAAAGTTGAGCCTCGCGGGCTTTATGTGCTCTCTGACGGCACGTTGTTCTATCCAGATGGTCGTCTGGTCCTGGGGCATGCATCTCAGGCCGAGGACGGCTCTCTTGAGCGCAAGCGTCGTATTCGTGAGCTTGAGGGTGCGCTTCCTTCCCTCAAACGCCATCTGGAGGCTGCTCGCTCTGCAGTTACCAACTGCGAGAATGAGCTGGCTTCAGTTCGCGAGAAAAGCGCGCAGTCCAAGGGTGAGGTTGCTCGCCTCAACGGTGAGCTTACCTCTATTGCTGCGGAGCGAGGACGCCTTGAGGGACAGGTTGCGTCTTCTCAGGCAGAGTTGAAGCAAGTCAGTACTTCTCGAGAGCAGGCAAAAGAGCGCGCTCAAGAGGCTCGCGCGCACATTGATGAGCATAAGCGTGCGGCAGAAGAGGCTAAGGCTCGCATGGAGTCGCTTGCCTCTGAGCTCAAAGAGCTGCAGGATCAGCATGAGGATGCCATTCGCGCGCAGGGTAGGGCTAACCGAGAGCTTTCGGATGCAAAGACGGACCTCACTGTTGCAAAAGAGCGCGCAACTAGTATGGCTTCTCGCCAGGCAGAGCTAGAGAGGCGCCTGTCTCAGCTGAATGAGCAGCTTGCTGCAGCTAAGCAGGCAACGCACGCGCTTGAGGTGATTAGGCTGCGCGTAGGCCCGCTGTACAAGCGCTACGACGCTCTGCACCAGAAGGCGCTTGAGTGGGCGTCTAGGCTCAAGGATCGTGCGTCGTTGGCGGAGGCAGACTCTGAGACGCTGCGAGCGACCATCTCTGAGGCAAAAGACGCTGCTTCTGAAGCTGCGCTTGCGGTAGAAAAAGAGAAAGACGCTGCTAACCAGATTAGCGTTGAGATTGGCAAGCTTGAGGTTCAGGTTCAAAACGCCATCGAGGCCATTCTTGCCACAGGCGCTTCACTGGACGAGGCTTTGACGCTTCCTGAGCCAGAAGACAGAGAGCAGGCAGAGCGCCTTGCTGCGTCGCTCAAGAGTCAACTTGAGGCGTTGGGTCCTGTCAACGCCGTTGCCATGGATGAGTACGAGCGTCTCAAAGAGCGCGCTGACTACATTAACGAGCAGGTAGCTGACTTAGAGGCTGCTCGAACCTCGCTGAAGAAGATCATCTCGGCCATTGATCGCAAGATGCGTAGCCGCTTCCTTGTTGTCTTTGACCGCGTCAACCAGAACTTCTCCGAGATCTTCTCCATGCTGTTCCCTGGTGGCCACGCCCACATTGAGCTCACCGACCCTGATCATCTCTCCGAGACAGGCATTGAGATTGTGGCTCAGCCGCGCGGTAAGCGCATTACCAAGATGATGCTTATGTCAGGTGGCGAGAAGAGCCTCACCGCCCTGGCATTGCTCTTTGCTGTGTATAGGACACGCACTGTTCCGTTCTATGTCTTTGATGAGGTTGAGGCTGCGCTCGACGACGCCAACCTCTCCAAGCTGCTTGATGCCATTGAGCAGCTCAAAGAGACCACTCAGCTGATTGTCATTTCTCACCAGAGGCGCACCATGGAGCAGGCAGATGTACTGTATGGTGTATCCATGCAGGCAGATGGTGTCAGCCATGTTGTCTCTCAGAGGCTTGATAGGACAACCGGAAAGGTAGTTGATATCTAATGGGCTTTATGGACAATCTTCGCCGCGGTCTTGAGCGTTCCCGCGAGACCTTAAGCGAAATCTTTTATATGGGCGGAGAGGTCACCGAAGACTTTTGGGATGACCTCGAAGACACGCTGGTTATGGGAGATATGGGTGCTGAGGTGGCTATGCGCGTCACCGACGACCTGCGTGAGCGTGCAGCGCGAGAAAACCTTATGCGCTCCGATCAGCTACGCCGTGCCCTTGTAGAGCGCCTTACGGCAGAGTTTCCTGTTGCAGAAAGAGATCCTTTTACAGATACGCCCTCTATTGTCTTGTTCGTAGGCATTAACGGCGCTGGTAAAACTACCACTGTTGGCAAAATTGCTGGTCGTGCTCATGCCAGTGGCATTAAGACCTTGATTGGCGGCGCTGACACTTTCCGTGCTGCTGCAATTGAGCAGCTACAGGTATGGGGAGAGCGCTCTGGTATTGAGGTAGTAACCAGAGAACGTGGCGCTGACCCTGCAAGCGTTTGCTTTGAAGTTGTCGAGACTGCAGAAAAACAAGGTACTGAGCTGGTGCTTATTGATACTGCCGGACGTCTGCACACTTCATCTGATCTGATGCGCGAGCTTGCTAAGGTTGTCTCGGTTACCAGAAAACGCGCAGGAGATATTCCTGTTAGTGTTGTCTTGGTTATTGATGCAACTACCGGTCAAAATGGCCTTAACCAGGCAAAAGAGTTCAATGACGCACTGTCTTTGGACGGTCTTATTGTTACAAAGCTTGATGGCACCGCAAAGGGAGGAATTGCTCTGGCAATTTCTAACCAGCTTAACCTGCCTATTTATCGTATTGGTGTGGGCGAGTCAATTGATGATCTTCAGACGTTTGATGCTCGTTCATTCTGTGAAGCACTTGTTGGTGAGGGAGTTCAGTAATGTTTAACAGCCTGCAAGATAGACTGCAAAATACATTTTCCGCCCTGCGCGGAAAGGGCCGTCTCACTGAGGACGATATCAATTCAGCAATGCGAGAAATTCGCATGGCTCTTCTCGAGGCCGACGTTAACTACAAGGTAGTTAAAGAATTTGTTGGCCGTTGCAAAGAGCAGTGCATGACCGCTGACGTGCTGGAGTCCCTGTCTCCAGCTCAAAACGTTGTCCGCATCGTTCTGGATGAGCTGACAGCACTGCTTGGCTCAACCGAGTCCAAGCTTACGCTGGCACAGAACCGCATTCCAAACGTCATCATGCTCGTTGGTCTTCAGGGCTCTGGTAAGACAACCGCAGCTGCAAAGCTTGCTTACCTGCTTAAGTCCCAGGGAAAGAATCCTTTGCTTGCCGCCTGCGACGTTCACCGTCCCGCAGCAGCAGATCAGCTTGAAACACTTGGTTCAGAGATTGGTGTGCCAGTCTATCGTGGCGATGGCAAAGACGCTGTTGCTATTGCGTCTCAGGCAATCCAGGAGGCTGTTGACCATCTCAATGACCTGGTAATTGTCGATACCGCCGGTCGTCTTCAAATTGACGAAGAAATGATGGAAGAGGCTGTTGCTATCAAGCGTGCCGTCAAGCCAGATCAGATTCTTATGGTTGTCGACGCCATGACCGGCCAGGATATTGTCAATGTTGTCAGCACTTTCGCCGAGCGCGTAGACTTTGATGGCGTTATCATGTCCAAGCTTGATGGCGATGCTCGTGGCGGTGGCGCACTTTCCGTACGCGAGGTTACCGGCAAGCCTATCAAGTTTGTTTCCATGGGCGAGAAACCCGATTCACTTGAGGTTTTCCACCCAGATCGTATGGCCAAGCGCATCCTTGGCATGGGCGACGTTATCTCTATTGTCGAGAAAGCCCAGCAGGCAGCAGACGAGAAGCAGGTTGAAGATGCCGAGCGTATGTTGCGCGAAGGCTTTACTATGGATGATTTGCTTAATCAGATGAATCAGATTCGCAAGATGGGTGGTCTTGCAAAGCTTATTGGCGCTCTACCTGGTGGTGACCGCATGATGGCCCAGCAAGGCGGTATTGACGATAGTTCTATGGGAAAGATTGAAGCCATTATTCATTCCATGACCAAGGAAGAGCGTGCACGTCCAAAGATAATTAACGGTCAGCGTCGTCGTCGTATTTCCATGGGTTCTGGTCGTAGTGTTCAGGAAGTTAATCAGCTTATTCGTCAGTGGGGCGAAATGAATAAGATGATGGGCAAGATGAAGGCTATGACTCAGGGCGGCAATGCAAAGAAGGGTCGCCGTGCTATGGAGTCTATGATGAAGAATATGGGCTTTGGCGGGGGCCAAATACCTCGTTTCTAGGCGTTGCTAGTAAATAAATTTATATAAGAATTGCTCATGTCGAGTAATATCCCTACTGCATTTTGTTAAACAAGGTAAACTCTTTCAAAAAGCAGTAGGGAGTATTTATGTCAATTAAACGTGTTACCTTTATGACACTAGGTTGTATAAGCTTGGCACTTGCTGTGCTTGGTGTAGTGCTTCCCATTTTGCCAACTGTTCCATTTTTGGCACTTGCTGCTTTTTGCTTCACAAAATCATCTGACCGACTTAATAATTGGCTACTTAACACGAAGCTTTATCAAAATAACCTTGCTGATTTTAAAGCTGGAAAAGGGATGACTGCTAAGACTAAAGTGCGCATTCTTGTCACAGTAACTTTAGTCATGGGCGTAGGACTTATTGCCATGCTAATAAAAGGCATTATTATTGGCAGTATTGTCCTTGTTATTGTTTGGTTAGGACACATTTATTATTTTGGTTATAAAGTTAAAACGATTAAAGAGTAAACAATTGTTACAATAGCTTCTAGTTAGTTTCATTATTACTCGGTAATGATGAGGTGACAGATGATGCAGCGTAGGAAAAGAGTTATTATAGGCATAGTATTGTTGTCAGCTGGGCTGATAATAGGCCTAATATTGTTCTATAAACCAAAAAATGTATCATCACTTCAGATAACAAATTTAAAGAAATCGGCCGCACAATGTGTTGCTAGTCAATTCAACACATTTAGTGATTACAGTGAAGAACTGGGGCCAGAGTATACCTATTTGAAGATAGATAGCATCGAAGATCTTGAGATATCAGGTCCTATTTTATGCGCTACAAAAATGGAAAATGGAGATATTGCAACAACAGGACTCTTGTGGGCCATCAGTAGGAATAACAAGTTGGTAGCAGTTGTTGATCAGGATATATATACATTATCTATACTTACAAATTTTGGATTTTATATCAATCAAAGAATGTATCAAATGAACGTTCCTTTACTTGAAGAAATGCATACACAAGGACTACCCGTCATAAAGTGGAGTGTTCAAAATGCAAGTGGTGGAGAAATGTACCTATCAGACGGGTTGTTAGGTTCACATGCATATAACAATATTACAAATATTGGTATTGAGCAAAGTAATTCTGATTTTCCTTCTGCCAGTTCATTGATCACTTCTCGCTTAGGTTCAGAGTATCTTGATTTTATGGCAAACAAAGAGCGTGTTGTAGATCTTCTGTAAGACATAAAAAACGCGCGCTTCAGAATTGTTTTCTAAAGCGCGCGTAACTCTTATTTTCTAAGAAAAACTTAGTAGTGAATGATAACAGGATCTCCGTCTTTGGCAATATCAAAGAGTTTCTGTGCGTTTTCATAGCTTAGGTTAATGCAACCATGACTACCATTGTAGCGATAGATATTTCCACCAAACGCACTTCTCCATGGAGCGTTGTGGAAACCAACTTCTTGTCCCTTTACGCCAAGCCAGAAATCAACCTTTGTATCCCATCCTGGACGACCTGACTCATCGTTTGGTCCCAAGAGACGAGCGTCTCTAATGTGGCTGGTAATATACCAGACTCCTTCTGGAGTATTGTGATGTCCGTCTGGGATACCAGTTACAACATCGGCTTCCCAAAGAATTGTTCCATCATCACCATAAAGGACAGCATGCTGGGTAGTAAGGTCAACGTCAATATAACGACCGCCCCAGTCCTGCTCGCCCTGTTTAGTAAATTTATCAGCCGATTGTTTTGTAGGTAGTTCAATCTTTGTTGCCTGACCAGCTGACAGACCGTCCGAGATAGCTTTTGCAGCAGCATCATTATCAATAACCCAGCCGTATGCACCAGCGGCCTTTGTAGTGAATTCTTTTCCATCCCAGCGCTTATACGTTCTTGAAGTTCCACGAGTATCTACTGCAGGAGCAAGCGTCTCGTTGACCCATTTGGTAATAGCGTCTGTATCAAATGAAATAGAGAGATTCTCATCAAACTTAATCCAGCTAGCAATGGTGTCTTGATCAAGCTGATATGCAACAGAATCACCGAGCATCAAATCAACTGCAGAGGCAACGTAGGAATTAGCAGTCTTTAAGGCAGTATCAAGGTCTTCTGCGCTCATGAGGCTTTCTGGGCCAAGCTGTACGGTAGTGCTCAGATTATCAAAAGCGGTCTGCAAGTCTTTATGGACACCCTCAAGAGATAGTCTTGTGGCAATAGCATCATCAGCAAAAATAAACTTTTTAGCTGAGCTATCGTAGGTAATTCCATTGTTCTCAAGAGACTGAGCAGATTCTTTTGCCTGCTCAATTCTTTGATTAAAGAGTGCGTCCGCCTTGCTTGTATCATACGAGGCGGTAGCGTGAGGGCTTAGGGACCTGCTGCGAGTAAGCTCCAGTGGCCACATCCAAGGATTCTGCTGGCTAATAGCATCGCGAGTATATCCAGCTGCGTCGTACGTCAAATCAATGTCAGATGCCTTAATGGTTAAATCTACGCCGTTTCCAGAGACTTGGACGGAGTAATTTGAGGCCTCGTTTGCTTTAGAAGCCTGTAAATCTGAAGCCGGTTTTAAGGAGTAGTCCTTACCATAAATGCTGGTTTGAGGCATAAAGAAGAAGTTAAAGAAGATTGCTCCACCCACATACACAAGGGCGAGAATACCAACGAGCACAGCAGGTATCTTCCACCACTGATGTTTCTTATGAACAACGGGAGCCTCTTCTTTTTCTCCAAGCTCTGCGCTATCAAGGGGAGCAATGACAGTTAAATCATTTGCCTGCTCTTCCGGCGCTTCTGCTGATTGTGAAGAGTCATTAAGCTGATCGGTTTTTACCTGCTCTTCACTGAGAGCAACGTAGATATCAGTATCGCCAAGGCTTGGTACTGAGTCTTTAAGAGAAGGTGCTTTCTTTGTAGCTTCCTCTGAGGAAAGAGGCTGTAGGTTAGCGGTATGAGAAGCAGAGCTTTTTGCAAAGTGCTTAGCCAAGGAGCACTCCTTATAAAAACGAAGTTACACAGCAAGAATCAGTGTGTTTTGACAAATAGACTTTCTGTAAATGAGTCAAAGCCACATCTACTTAGTGTAGTGCATATTCGTCACATATTTTATGGAACTTACGAGGAATTATTTTCCACAGGAGAAGAACAAAACTGGAGTAATATATACGACATTTAGAAATAATTATTTTTCAATTGCAAGGGGAGCAATAGCGTATGTCATCAACTAGAGTCAATAGTACTACGCAAAAAATTAGATGTGTTTGTACTGCTCTTGCTGTACTTCTTTTATGCATTTCAGCTTTTCCTAAAATTGCTGTAGCTACTGATTCAACTAGCCAATCAAATTCGCATTCTGCTAATCAGTTGTTATTGCATACTGATGTCAAATCATATGAGCTTCTTCCTTCTGATTTTGCTTCGCTTGTTGGTAATGATTCAACTTCGTTTGATAATCTTGAGCCAGTTAAGCCTTATGAGGCAGTCAACACTGATTCTCATCCAAACTATAGCAAGGTAAGTGATTTTGTTTATTTAGATAGAGATCAGTTTGACTTGTCGCTTTTCTCGCCAGATGATTCACTGAGCTATACAACAGATGATGCAGCTGTAGATGCATACATTCAGACCCATCCGGAGCTTGCTGGTGTGACTGATCGTAGAATTTTGCTTCCTGCGTTTGAATTTGATTCAGACAATGATATTCAGGCTCACAGAGACAGAGTTAATTCTTACATTGCTCATGGTCAGCTGGCACAAGGGTCGGTTGGTCAGGATAATACTGCTGTGATTGATACCAGTTTGCCTATGGGTCAGTATAAGCTGGAAAAAACACTTTCATATGATCAAGAGCATGGCTTTTATTACATTTATACCATGCACGTGGGTGTATCTGATATTAATCGTAACCTCACAACGTTTGTTGATAGCAACGGAAATAAGACTGAAAAGCAAGGTCTGTTCCAGGCTCCAGAGGTAGTGGGAAATGACATCCTTGACCACAAAGAAGTTGACTCTTATACGATTTCTGCTGGTTATGATGGTGATGGCAATGTTGCGCGCCCAACTACGTATGTGACGCATATTACGTATTACTACACCCTCGCGCACACCGCATATGTCTCTGATTCTGGAACTACCTTAAAACCTATTGACGCTGGTCTTCAGAATGCTCCTGCTACCATCTCTTCTTACAACTATGACCACACGGTTGATGCAGGAACAAGGCGAGTGCTGGACATTGATGCCGTAACAGCTCGTCTTATGGCAGAGATTCAATCTCAAGATGTTACTCAGCTTTTCCCAGCAAGTGCTGCTACCCACAATGGAGATATTGCTATCAGTAGGACTTCTGGAGGTAATACCTACGATGTTCAGTTGTTTGAGAATGGCGTCTTTACTAACGATTTAACGTATATGTCAAATGGCACCCCTCGCGTTGTTGATGCCGATGGCAATGCTGTTTATTTTTCTAACCACTTTAAGGATGTTGTCTATTCTTCGTACCAAGATGATACCTTGCCTGTTGGTCAGTATCGAATTGAATATTTACTTACTCCGGTATCTGCAGATCCAGATCACTTTGATTCATACCAGCATTTAAAGGTCAATCTTGTTATTGGCACAAGTGATACTTCTCAGCCAGCCATTACTGCAAATTGGACTCACGTATACGTGAAGCAGCCTGAGACTACGCCAGAAACACCTGAGACGCACACTCCTGAGAAGCCCCAGCAACCTCAGAAAAAGGCACAACTTCCTGATACTGCAGATTATTCTCAGATTGCGCTTCAGGGCGCACTTGTCTGTTCCTCTGTTTCGCTGGTTTCTCTAAGCTTCCTCCTCAAGAGAAAGCTACTACAGAAGTAATCTAGGAGTACATGACGTTACTCTTGCCTCAAGAGTGAGAGAATACTGTCTAACAAGAGGCGAGAGGTACGTTATTTATGGCTACATATCCGGTTATTCAGTTAGATTCAGCTGACGACAGTCGTCTTGATATGTATGCTCGATTGACTGATAACCAGCTTCGTAATCGTCTTGACCCAACTCGCGGCGTCATGATTTGTGAGTCTCATTTTGTGATTGAAACTGCACTATCTGCAGGTTGTGAGCCACTCTCATTTCTTGCAAATACTTCTCATGCAGACAATATTTTGCAGATTGTCGAGAAGTTCCGTCCTGTGTCAGATGACGTTCCTATTTTCATTCTTCCAGATGAGCGGCTTACACAGCTTATTGGCTATAAGATGAATAGAGGAGTGCTCTGTGCCATGAGGAGGCCTCGGGGTGCAACGCTCGAAGAGATTTTAAGCATGTCAAAGCATATTGCCGTTCTGGAAGATTTAGTAGACGTCAACAACGTTGGAGCTGTCTTTAGGTCAGCTGCAGCCCTCAATGTAGATGCTGTGATCTTAACTGCTAAGTGCGCCGATAACCTCTCAAGGCGTGTCCTGCGCGTTTCTATGGGAACGGTTCTTAATGTACCTTGGACTCGTTTGGATGAAGAGACAACTTCATTGGACCTTATTGAAAAGCTTAAAACTCATTCTTTTACTACGTGTGCACTTGCGCTCACAGATTCTGCAGTACCTCTTAATAAAGAGCTGGTAAAAGGTAAAAAAGCTGCACTATTCTTTGGTAGTGAAGGCTATGGTCTTGACGAGAAAACCATTAAGGCTTGTGACGTTACTACCATCATCCCCATGTCTCATCAGGTAGATTCACTCAATGTTGCTGCATCATCTGCTGTTGCTTTTTGGGAACTTTTTGCTCGATAACTTTGGTGGAATGCCTTTAATTGCGGTACAAAAAAACGGCCATCTACAAGCGCAGATGGCCGTTTCACTTTGTTGATGAGAGAATTACTCTGCTGAAGAAGTAGAGGAGCCTTCCTCATTGGTGTTCTCAACTACTGGTGCAAAGGTATTCTCACGTTTAAGGATGTTCATGAACTCCTCGCCGGTAATAGTCTCTTTCTTCTGCAGGTAGTGAGCAATTTCATGCAGCTTAAAGCGGTTCTCTTTAAGCGTCTGGAGTGCACGCTGGTGGCCCTCTTCAACAATGCGTCTAACTTCAGCATCAATCTCTTCAGCGGTTGCCTCAGAGCAGGTGAGGGAAGAGCCACCGCCAAGATAACGGCTTTGCTGCTGACTGAGGGTAACCATGCCAAGTTTGTCAGACATGCCGTACTGCGTAACCATAGCGCGAGCAATTGCTGTTGCACGCTCAATATCGTTGGAAGCGCCATTGGTCATCTCGCCAAAGATAAGCTCTTCAGCAGCGCGTCCACCACAGAGAACGGCAATCTCATCCATAGCTTGGCTCTTGCTCATCAGATAGCGCTCATCGTCCTCAACCTGCATAGTGAAGCCAAGAGCTCCGCCGGTACGAGGAACAATGGTGATCTTGGTAACAGGTGCATCGTTTTTCTGGATGGCACCAACAATTGCATGACCGGTCTCGTGATAAGCAACAACGTCTTTCTCGTGCTCAGAAAGAACAGTGTTCTTCTTCTTTGCGCCGGCAATAACAACGTCTACAGATTCTGTCAGGTCTTCAGTGGTAACACGACGACGACCAAAGCGAACTGCGCGAAGAGCAGCCTCGTTGATGATGTTTGCAAGGTCTGCTCCAGATGCGCCTGGTGTGGACTTAGCAATGATAGAGAGGTCAACACCTGGCTCCATCTTTACATCATTAGCGTGAATCTGAAGAACTGCCTCACGACCCTTAAGATCTGGAAGCTCAACAGGAATACGGCGGTCAAAACGACCAGGACGCAGAAGTGCCTTGTCCAGGGTTTCTGGACGGTTTGTTGCTGCAAGAACAACAATGCCCTTATGGTTGTCAAAGCCGTCCATCTCGGAGAGCAGCTGGTTTAAGGTTTGCTCACGCTCATCGTTGGAGTTGAGAGAAGCATCACGGCGCTTACCAACCGCATCAATCTCGTCAATGAAGATGATGCAAGGAGCTTTCTCATTTGCCTGTTTGAAGAGATCACGGACTTTTGCAGCACCGCGTCCAACAAACATCTCAACAAACTCAGAGCCAGCAATCTGGAAGAAAGGAACACCTGCCTCACCAGCAACTGCCTTAGCAATGAGGGTCTTACCGGTACCTGGAGGGCCTACAAGCAAGGCACCACGAGGGCAACGAGCACCAATTTCTTTGTACTTATCAGGGGTCTTAAGGAAGCTAACAATCTCTTGCATAGACTCTTTAGCTTCTTCTTGGCCGGCAACGTCTTTAAACGTAATGCCCGTGTCTTCTCCCTTAATTTCTTTAGCGCTTGAGCGGCCAAGATTGCCGCCAAGTCCGCCAAAGCCACCGCCAAAGTTCATGGAAGGACCATCGTCTCCCATGGCGCGTTTAAGGGAACGATTAATAAAGTAGCCAATGCCCAAGAAAAGAACTAGTGGGATTCCATACTGAATAAGGGCATAGAGCAGCATATTTGTAGAGTTGTCAGGAATAGAAGCCGAGAAATCAACTTTGTGGTCTCTAAGCGTCTGAACCAGCGTTGTATCGTTAGGGAACTGCGTAGTCTCAAAGACCTTCTCGGAATCTCCAGAGCCTGTTGTGAACCTAATGTTTCTGTTGCCAGTATTAAGGTCTACCTTGGTGACTTCATTGTTGTCAACCTTGTTAAGGAACTCACTGTACGAAACAGTTTGCACCTGTTGGCGCAAGAGTCCTGGTAATAATGTGTTGCTAAGCAGGAGATATACAAAGATGGCTACTGCAATATAGAGTAGCATCGACATAGATCTACGGTGCTTGTTATTGTTATCTGCCATACACGTCCCTTTACCTGTTTGGCTCAAATGTGATATGAGCTCACTTAGATATTAGGTTTGTTGTACCCACTCTTCTTTTTTTATTTCTATAAAAATTTAAAATTTGAATTCCGTGTAATTTGTTAAAAACGGTTTACGCGTACGTATTACTTAGTTCAATGCGTACAAGACGTGGTAGTATTACTAACACAAGCTGTGATGAGGACAGTAGCTGGGTAGCGCAAATCTCAAGCGAGCGGAGTTGGTGGAAGTCCGCATTTGCGTCCGTGTGAACATCACCTCGGAGCTGCAGTTCAAACGTACAAGCATTTTGTACTAGTAGATGCTGCCGGAAATGGTCGCCGTGACAGGCCAGCCGAGTAAACGGACATATCCGTCGCTGGGTGGTTACAACGAAGTGTATTGTGGCGCTTCGTCCCAGCTGTGAGGGACGGGCGCTTTATTTGTGCCCAGAAAGGTTGTGCTTGATGGCAAACGAGTACAAAAAGACCACCAACCTGCCAAATACAGGCTTTCCTATGCGCGCATCACTTGCGCAGAATGAGCCTCAGCGTTTGGCTGATTGGGACCAAAACAACGTCTATGAACTCTTGATGAAGAAGAATGAGGGACATGACAAGTTTGTCCTTCATGACGGACCTCCTTATGCAAATGGTCCAATTCACCTGGGTCACGCTCAGAATAAGATTTCTAAGGACATCATCAACCGCTATAAGGCTATGCAGGGCTTCCAGACCCCTTATGTTCCTGGTTGGGACTGCCATGGTCAGCCGATCGAGCACAAGGTTGAGCAGACGCTTGGCACAGAAAAGTTCAATCAGTTATCTACCGAGAAGATCCGTGAGCTCTGCCGCAAGATGGCGGTTGAGCAGGTAGATACTCAGCGTCAGGGCTTTAAGCGCCTTGGTGTTTTGGGTGAGTGGGACAATCCTTATCTCACCTATGTCAATGATTACGACGCTACTGACGTCGAGATTTTCAAGGCCATCTACGACAAGGGTTCTGTGTACAGAGGCACTAAGCCTGTTCACTGGTGTACTCATGACCACACAGCCCTTTCTGAGGCAGAGATTGAGTATCACGATGTCACCTCAACCGCAATCTTTGTTCGCTTTGAGCTAACCACGGTTCCTGATGGTCTTGAGGCTTATGCAGGTAAGACCTGGGTAGACATCTGGACTACTACTCCTTGGACTATGCCAGCAGACGAGGCAGTCATTCTGCATCCAGAAGCTAACTACGTTGCTCTTGAGCTTCCTGATGGACACGTAGAGATTGTTGCCGAGGCTCTTGCAGAGAAGGCTGCTGCTAAGTTTGGTTATACCGATTGGAAGCTAGCTCAGGACGCAGAGGGTAACACCTGGAAGAAGACTGGTGTTGAGCTTGCCGGCAATGAGTACAAGCAGCCAATCTTTGGTGATCTTGGCAACACTGGCAAGTTTATTTATGCCGAGTACGTCACCCTTGACGATGGTACTGGTGTTGTTCACTCCGCACCTGGCCACGGTGTAGACGACTACAACGCTGGCGTTCGCTTTGATATTCCACAGACCATGCCTGTTGATGATGATGGCCACTTCTTCAAGGGTGACGGCCAAGGTACTGGCGGCCCCTTCTCTGGCATGGAAGTCAATGAGGCTAACCCTGTCATTGTTCAGTGGCTTAAAGACCGTGGTACGCTCATTCTTGCAGAAGAGATTACCCACAGCTATCCACACTGCTGGCGTTGTAAAGAGCCTGTTATCTTCCGTGCAACAAGCCAGTGGTTTGTCTCCATGGATAAGACTGGTCTGCGTCAGCAGGCAGCAGAGGAGCTTACTAAGGTTAAGTTCTATCCTGCAAATGCTGTTAAGCGTATTGGCTCCATGGTTGAGGGCCGTCCTGACTGGTGTATTTCCAGGCAGCGCAACTGGGGTGTTCCAATCCCTGCTTTCACCTGCGAGGATTGTGGCGAGACCGTCATTAATGACCAGACACTTGACGCAGTCATCAAGCTTTTCCGCGAGAAGGGCTCTGATGCTTGGTTCACCGACGATCCTAAGACCTATTTAGGCGACGCTTGCGTCTGTCCTAAGTGCGGTGGCCATAACCTCAAGGCTAACAAGGACATTCTGGACGTTTGGTGGGATTCTGGTGTTTCTCACACGGCTGTTTGTAAGCATCGTCCAAACCTTAAGTTCCCAGCTGATATGTATCTTGAGGGTTCCGATCAGCACCGCGGTTGGTTCATGAGTTCTCTTATGACTTCTGTTGGTGCTTACGGTGTTGCTCCTTACAAGTCTGTTGTTTCCCAGGGCTTTACGCTTGATGGCCAGGGACGCAAGATGAGTAAGTCTCTGGGCAACGTCATTGATCCAAACGCCGTTTGCGCTGAGCGCGGTGCAGACGTCCTGCGTCTTTGGGTTGCTTCCGTTGATACTTCAACTGACGTCCCTTGCGATGACGCCATTCTTTCTCAGGTAGGCGACGCATATCGTAGGTTCAGAAATACCCTGCGCTTCCTTCTTGGAGAGCTTGAAGGTCAGTTTGATCCTGCTACTGATGCAGTTGCTGTGGCTGACCTTGAAGAGTACGACCGTCTTGTTCTTGCCCGTATGTGTGAGGTTCATGCTGCAGTCACCGAGGCTTACGAGGGATATCGCTTCAACAATGTCTTCCGTACCCTCTACGATTACATAATTGAGCTTTCCAACGGCTACTTGAACGCAACTAAGGACCGCATGTACTGCGATGCTGCAGATTCTGCAACACGCCGTAGTGCTCAGACCGTCTGGGCAGAGATTCTTTCCATGCTTGTTCATGACCTGCAGCCAATTCTGGTTTACACCACCGACGAGGCTATGCAGTTCCTGCCAGAGTCTATGCGTGACGGTCAGAAGTACGCCGCTCTTCTCGACTGGTATAAGGCTCCTATGACCACCGAAGAGTACACCTCACTGCTTCCTGCATATCAGGTACTGGTTGATGCTCGCGCCGCCTACACCAAGGCATACGAGACAGCTCTTGAGGCGGGCGTAGTTACCGAGAAAACCACGCAGGCTACACGTGCAGAAGTCACACTTACCGCTGAGCAGGCCGCATCTATCTCTCACGCTGGTCTTGACTTTGCTGAGGCATTTGTCTGCTCTGAGGTTACCGTCTCCGAGGGCACTGAGCTGAGCGTAAGCGTTTATCCTGCAAACGGCGAGCGCTGTGACCGTTGCTGGAATTATCGCGAGCTTGGCGAGGATCACCTCTGCCACCGCTGCCACGACGTTGTTGCGTAAATGAACACTGACCAGCAGCAACATACAACTCACACGCTCGTGACCCGCCTTGCAGTTCTCTGCGGGGCGGGCACTGTTGCCTGCGCGCTTGACCAGGTAACTAAGCTCTGGGTGAGAACTTCAATTCCAGAGGGAACTGCAGTGCCGTTTATCCCCGGCGTTATGGAGCTCTTCCACGTAAGTAACACCGGAGCGGCATTTTCTGTGGGCTCTGGAAACGCTCTCTTTTTTGTAGCTCTTACTGCTGTGGTTATTGCCGCTCTTGTGGGCTTTGTAGTTCGCGAGAAGAACCTCCCGCTGACGCTTATTGCGCTTTTGGGAGGCGTCGCAGGTGGCGGAATTGGTAACGCTATCGACCGTGTTCTGTATGGTCAGGTTACTGATTTCTTTGCTACAACGTTTGTTAATTTTGCCGTGTTTAATGTGGCGGATATCTTTGTAACCTGTGGCATTCTTATTGCTTTTGTGTACTGGATAATCTGGGACAAAAAGCAACAGCAGGGTAGTGGCAATGAATGAGCGTATCGTTGACATACTAGTTGGACCAGAAGGGGACGGCGTCAGATTAGATTCGTTCCTTTCTGCCCAAGATACACTCCCTTCAAGAAGTGCCTGTGCAAAGCTGGTAGAAGAGGGAAGAGTAACCATCAACGCTACGCTGGCTACCTCTAAGTCAGAAAAACTTATGTTGGGCGATAGGCTCTTAGTGTCTCTTCCAGACGCACAGCCTCAAACGGGACTTTTACGTCCAAACCCAGATATTCCCCTTGATATTCGCTTTGAGGATCAGTATCTCATAGTGCTCTCAAAACAAATTGGCCTTGTGTGCCATCCGTCTCCTGGGCACGTTGATGACACCCTGGCAAATGCCCTGGTAGCCCACTGTGGCTACGAGCACCTAGGAATGCTTCAGGGAGAAGAACGTCCCGGTATTGTGCATCGCCTTGATATGGACACATCTGGTCTTATGCTGGCAGCAAAATCAGACGAGGCGCAAAAAGCTCTTCAGGACCTCATTAGGCTGCGCGTGCTTGACCGTCGCTACATTGTGCTGGTACAAGGCTATGTTGCCCACGATTCTGGCACTATTGAAACGGGCATTGCTCGCTCAACGCGAGACCGCCTCAAAATGACTGTATCAGATGCTCCTGGCGCACGAGAAGCCATTACCACCTTCAGAACGCTTGAGCGCTTTGAAGCAGGAAGAAAAGGCGAGGGTTACTCGCTTCTTGAATGCCACCTCTATACTGGCCGCACGCACCAGATTAGAGTTCACATGCGCCACATTGGTCATCCAGTTGTCGGCGATCAGCTCTACGGTAAAAAAGATATGAGCCTTAACCTTGGCCTTAACAGGCAGTTTCTTCACTCCTGGCACGTTCAGTTTGAGCACCCTTTTACGGGCGAGAATATCGTGGTTGCAGACACGCTGCCAGAAGACCTGCAAGAAGCCCTTATTTCTCAGAGCGCTATGTCTATGGGAAGGACTTCTGTAGGAGATGAGATTTGTCCTCAATTGTAATATGACTAAAAAGTTTCGCTTCTCATTTCACGTGGTGTAATAGAAAAGTAGTCCTTAAATTTCCTATAAAACTCTGATGTTCCACCATAGCCGATCATTGAAGAAATAGTAGAGACAGGCAATTTGGTATGAATTAACAGCGTTTTTGCTCGTTCCATTCTTTGCTCTAAAACAAGTTCAGAAAAAGTCTTGCCACATTTTTGTCTGAGAAGTTCAGAGAGATAAGTTGGTGTATATGAGTATTTTCCTGAAAGTTTAGCAAGTGTAATACTTTCTGAATGAGCAGTAATTTCATTAAGGATAAGAGCAACCGTCTCATTAGTGTTACCTGGAGTGAACGTATAGTGAGCATCAGGAGAAAGGCAGGTAATAAGCGCTATAAGCAAGGAAGTAACAATAGCTTCCCAATTTGGTTTTCTCTCGGAATAGGTAATGATTATTTGAGTATAAAGTGTATAGATTTGTTCAATATCAGCTGGATGAATATTTTGCGGCAGTGTATTTTTATTTGATATAAGGTTTGTAGTAAAAGTAAAAAAATCTTCTGATGAAGGCATTAGAAAGAAAAGAAAACTTCCAAAATAGTTTTTACGAGCAAGTATTGAGAGACTCACAATGTCGTCTCCATAAGGTTTTGTAGAAAATTGGCCTAAATTTGCTAAATCAAAAGCAGAAGTGAGTGTAAAAAATCCTCTGATATGAGGGTTAACAGACTCTTCTGTTTCGTAGTGTGCACTCAAAATGACATTTGAAGCGTCACCTTGAGCAAGAGAATTCCCATTGGCAAGTATATTTTGAAGTGCTTGAGTTAGTCGCTTTTCGCTCATAATCAGCCTTTCAACGGTATTTTCCTGCGTCAAATTATAGGGTGATAACGCAATTTTATACGAGAAACCCGTCTTTAACCTTAAAGAATATATCAACTGATTATTCTATAAGTGCAGGTAATCAATATTTTGGAGGCGATGAGTATGAATAAACGTCTCTCTCACTTATTTGTTATACGAAAACATATGCTTCTATCTGCCCTTGGTTTGGCAATTGGATATATTGCTGTTGCAATGCTGGGCATTTTTACAGGCGATTTAATTGATAGTATGCTTAATGTGCAAGCTGTTGACGGTGTTTGGCAAAAGCTAGGGCTGTTGTTGCTCCTTTCGCTTGTAACGCTTTGCTTAAGCTTTTTTCTCACTGTTTGGATTCCACAAAAGCTCAATTTAGAAGCTGCGGTTGCTAGTTCTGAGGTAGCGATATCGGAATTCTTAAAGATGTCTCTTCGTGTTTTTTCAAAAAAGAAAACCGGACACTATCTTAATGTAGTTACTATGGCGGCTTTTGTCTTCAGTGGTGTTCAAATAGCTGTAAGCGTTGAATTTCTAGGTGGTCTTTTAGCAGTTATTGTTTTGGCAATTGTGGCGTTTACGGTAAATCCATGGATTGGTTTGCTTGTCTTACTTTATATCCCTTTTTACTTGATGATTGTTGATTATCCAAGCAAGAAAACAAATGAGATTTTGACCGAGTCAATGAAAAAACGAGAAGGCTGGCTGGATATCGGTAGGCGCATAATTGAGGAAAAGTTCTCGATTAATGTGCTACGAGCAGAGAACTATTTTGAAAATGCTTACAAGGCAGCTAATGATGAGTATTTCCTCTATGTAAAAAGAAGCAGTTATTACAGTGCTTTATCAAAGAACCTTCCATCAGCGCTTTCAAATTTCATGCAAGTCGTAGCCATAATTACAGGGGTTACGCTGTTTTCTATAGGTCAGATGAGTGTTGGAGAGATTTTAGCCGCCTATCTGATTTTGTCAGTATTGAGTGAGCCGCTTGATACGGTTTGTTCTGTTAAAAGCTCATATCTTGCTGCAAAAGCGGATATTGATGTTTATCTTGAGCACGAGAAAGAATCGCAAGAGCCTTCAGGTTATGAGAAGCTTTGGAACTCTTCACTTAAACCGGCTGTAAAGATAGGAGAGGGAACTCTTTTAGCTACTCTTGAAGGACCAAAACTTTTCCATACACAAGCCCTCAGCATTCCACAAGGATCTCTCGTGGTGGTAAAAGGTTCCAATGGCTCAGGTAAGTCTTCTTTCGTGGATCTTTTGGCAGGCTGCTCTAATCCATCACTATTTAGTGGCGATATAGAGCTTTCGGATGATTTTAAAGACTGTTCTCGTTTTGCTCGTCCGGTACCTCTTGTAGAAGGAAGCCTTGCTGACAATATGTTTGGAGAAAAGATTGATCGTACGGTTTACAACTTGCTCGATTTCTCCTCTCTTGAGACGCATGCTTTTGACGGGAAAGCGGAGTCCGTTTCTTTGGGCGAGCGACAAAAAATTGGTCTTTTGAGGGCTCTATCCAGAAAACAAGGGGCACTTGTTTTGGATGAACCTCTACAGAATTTAGATGCACCAACAGCTCAGAGGCTTTGTAGATATCTCGCCAACCTCAAGGGTAGGCGGACTGTCATGGTGATTATGCACTCCGATGAACTAGATCAAGAAGCAGATGTTCTTCTCGATATCCAAGATGGCCAATTGCATGTGCGTTGATGTGGGAGAAAAGACAATAATGAATACACGAACCAAATATAAGTTTAAAGTACCTTCATCTCTTGCCATTACAAAGAAAAATATCTTTTTAATTTTAGGGTCAGTATTGTCAACTGCCCTCTCTGTAGTTACGAGCTTGGCCTTAGGCTCAATAGTGAGCACTGTTTCTCAAGGCTCTTGGATAACTGATAAAACGATTACTTTTGTGGGGGTACTATTTCTTTCTCTCGTATCGGCAATCCTTGTCCTTACATTTAAAGGATGGTTTCCTGTGCGTGCGGCGATTATTCAAAGAATGGGTTGTACTACGCAGGTTATACAAAGAGTTATTGCGATGCCGGCTCGCGTCTACAAAAAACATGAAAAAGGCTACTACATGAACCTCTTAAGCAGTTCTGCGAACATGTATGGATCTGTGTATAGTGCTGTAAACATTACTATTTTGAGTTCTGTTGGATGTATCGTAGTGATTTTATTAGCGCTTCTTATTACCAATTATGTTTATTTCATCATAGTGCTTACCTATATTCCTATCTTATTTCTTGTGACAAGGGTTCCAGCCAAGCGGATTGCTGATTTACAGCGAAATATCATTCCAGCTCAAGATAGATATTTGAACGAATCAAAACGCATCGTAGAAAATAAAAGAGCTATCAATATTGCTCGAGCTGACGTCTTTTATAAAGGGAGATATCATGACATCGGTTCAAAGTACTTGGATTCCATAAAAAGATATCGGTTTAATGAGGGATTGAATGAGAAGATTCCAAGCAGTATGTGCTCTCTACTGCAGATTATTATGCTTGCCCTAACCATTGAAATGTATCAGATTCACGCTGCGTCTGTAGGAGATATTTTTATCTCATATCAACTTTGCGCATTGATTCAGAATCCTTTAGCGGAACTTTTTCAGTCAATCATGTTTGTAAAAGCAAATAAAGTTCATCTTGAGCGCCTACAAAATACTTTCAAAGAATCGCAAGAGCCTTCAGGTTATGAGAAGCTTTGGAACTCTTCACTTAAACCGGCTGTAAAGATAGGAGAGGGAACTCTTTTAGCTACTCTTGAAGGACCAAAACTTTTCCATACACAAGCCCTCAGCATTCCACAAGGATCTCTCGTGGTGGTAAAAGGTTCCAATGGCTCAGGTAAGTCTTCTTTCGTGGATCTTTTGGCAGGCTGCTCTAATCCATCACTATTTAGTGGCGATATAGAGCTTTCGGATGATTTTAAAGACTGTTCTCGTTTTGCTCGTCCGGTACCTCTTGTAGAAGGAAGCCTTGCTGACAATATGTTTGGAGAAAAGATTGATCGTACGGTTTACAACTTGCTCGATTTCTCCTCTCTTGAGACGCATGCTTTTGACGGGAAAGCGGAGTCCGTTTCTTTGGGCGAGCGACAAAAAATTGGTCTTTTGAGGGCTCTATCCAGAAAACAAGGGGCACTTGTTTTGGATGAACCTCTACAGAATTTAGATGCACCAACAGCTCAGAGGCTTTGTAGATATCTCGCCAACCTCAAGGGTAGGCGGACTGTCATGGTGATTATGCACTCCGATGAACTAGATCAAGAAGCAGATGTTCTTCTCGATATCCAAGATGGCCAATTGCATGTGCGTTGATGTGGGAGAAAAATAGATTTAAAGGCATGGCCGCTTTGACCCTTCCATTACGCTAAAATTGTAAGGAAATTGTTTATTGAGAGATTTTGGCTGATAAAACATATTTGTCTTGAGTTTGGAGCGTAGGGATATATGCCATTGCAATTTAACAGACTCGGTATCACTCCAATCGTTGTTTTTAACTTTATTATCTGGCTTTTCTTTACACTCGCATACTTCTATCAGATTGTGTATATCCTTCGTGTCTTTGTTAAGGGTGAGGTAAAGCTTCCAAAGGCAAAAAAGCAGCACCGCTACGCTTTCTTTATTGCTGCCCACAACGAAGAGCCAGTTATTGGCAATCTTGTCAGGTCTATTCTTTCTCAGGATTACCCTCGAGAGCTGATGGATGTTTTTGTTGTTGCAGATGCTTGTACTGATAAAACAGCTGAAGAGGCAAGAAAAGCTGGAGCAATTACTTGGGAGAGAAATGACCTTGCTCGTAAAGGTAAGAGCTGGGTTATGGATTACGGTTTTGATCGTATTCTTAATGAGTACGGTGACAAATACGAGGCTTTCATTATTATGGACGCCGATAACCTGGTTTCTCCAAGCTACTTAAAGATTATGAACCAGGCTTTTGACGCAGGATATCTTGTCTGCACCAGTTACAGAAACTCAAAGAATTTTGATTCTAGCTGGGTAAGTTCTGCCTATGCTACCTGGTTTATGCGTGAGGCAAAGTTCTTGAATAACGCCCGTATGATGATGGGTACCAGCTGTGCAGTTTCTGGTTCCGGCTGGATGGTTTCTTCTCGCATTATTAAAGGTATGCATGGATGGGATTTCCATACCCTTACCGAGGATATTCAGTTCTCCACCTTCTGCAGCGCTCATAACATCCAAATCGGTTATGCGCCTGCAGAGTTCTTTGATGAGCAGCCTTTAACCTTTAAGGCATCCTGGACACAGCGCATGCGTTGGACAAAAGGCTTCTACCAGGTGTTCTTCTCGTATGGCTTTGATTTAATTAAGGGTATTTTTAAGGGTCAATTTGCCTCATACGATATGTTGATGACCATTGCTCCAGGCATGATTTTGACGCTGCTTTCAGCCTTTATTAATGGTACTTACCTATTGGTTGGCTATTTGAGCCACGGCTTTGTTGCTACTGACGCAGAGATTGCTATGAGCGTGGGATCTTTGGTTATGACGGTTTTCTCGATGTATGTGGTCTTCTTTATTTTGGCGCTTATTACCACTATCTCGGAGTACAAGCATTTCCATGTAAAGAAGAAGTGGCGTATTTTTACCAATCTCTTTACGTTCCCTATTTTTATGATGACGTATATCCCTATTACCGTTGCGGCTTTGTTCAAAAAGGTTGAGTGGGTTCCTACTAAACATGACATTGCTGTTAACTTTGAGGATGTTATTGCTTCAAGTGGGAGTTCAAATTAAATAATTAGCTCCACTGGTGGTACAATGCCAAAACACGTTGAGCATGACCGGTAGGTCAGGAGGGAGCCAAAAACAATGGCAAAGTTCTTCGAAGGCGAATCACACACATTTTCTGAGTACCTTTTGGTTCCTGGTTATTCATCAGCTGAGAACATCCCAGCAAATGTTTCTTTGAAGACTCCTCTGGTAAAGTTTAAGCGTGGCGAGAAAAGCGCAATTGAGCTCAACATTCCTATGGTATCTGCAGTAATGCAGTCAGTATCTGGTCCTCGTTTGGCAATTGCTTTAGCCCAGCAGGGTGGCATTGCCTTTATTTATGGCTCTCAGTCCGCTGAGGATGAGGCTCAGATGGTTCGTGAGGTTAAGAGTTATAAGGCGGGCTTTGTTGTCTCCGACTCTACGCTCACTCCAGAGATGACCCTTGGTGAGGTACTTGACCTTAAAGAGAAGACCGGCCACTCTACCATGCCTGTCACTGATGACGGCACTTCTCGCGGTAAGCTCGTAGGTATTGTTACCTCTCGTGACTATCGCCCTTCTCGCGATGATCGCTCTAAGCTTGTTTCTGAGTTTATGACTCCAGCTGATAAGCTTATTACCGCTCCTGAAGATACTTCCCTCAAAGCTGCAAATGATATTATCTGGGACAACAAGCTTAATGCTCTTCCTATTGTTGATAAGGACGGCCACCTGGTCAGCCTTGTATTCCGTAAAGATTATGATTCCCACAAGTCTGCTCCAGATGAGCTTCTTGATGACTCTAAGCGCTATATGGTTGGCGCTGGCATCAATACGCGCGACTTTGAGACCCGCGTTCCACTGCTTGTTGAGGCTGGTGCTGATGTTTTATGCATTGACTCTTCTGAGGGTTATTCCGAGTGGCAAAAGCGCACGCTTGAGTGGGTTCGTGCAACTTACGGTGATTCCGTCAAGATTGGCGCAGGTAACGTTGTAGATGCTGAGGGCTTCCGCTTCTTGGCAGAGGCTGGCGCTGATTTTATCAAGATTGGTATCGGTGGCGGTTCTATCTGTATTACTCGTGAGCAGAAGGGTATTGGTCGTGGTCAGGCTACCTCTGTTATTGATGTTGCTCGCGCTCGTGATCAGTACTTTGAGGAGACTGGCGTCTATATTCCAATCTGCTCTGACGGCGGAATTGTCTACGATTACCACATGACTCTTGCTCTTGCTATGGGCTCTGACTTTATGATGCTTGGTCGCTACTTTGCTCGTTTTGATGAGAGCCCATCAGATCGCGTTATTGTCAACGGCTCCTACATGAAGGAGTACTGGGGCGAAGGCTCTGCTCGTGCTCGTAACTGGCAGCGCTACGACCTTGGCGGCAACAAGCGCGGTCTTTCCTTTGTTGAGGGAGTTGACTCGTACGTTCCATACGCAGGTCCTCTGAAGGACGGCGTTGAGGCTTCGCTTCTGAAGGTCAAGTCCACTATGTGCAACTGTGGCGCTCTTGATATTCCAGAGCTTCGCGATAAGGCAAAGATTACGCTTGTCTCTTCAACTTCAATTGTTGAGGGTGGCGCACACGATGTCTTGCTGAAAGACTCAAACCAGCAGGTCAGTTACAATTTCCGTTCGTAGCTCACAGGATTTATGGACTACTGGCGTCACCAAGTATTTTGCTTGGTGACGCATCGCTATAAGAAAGGGGAACTCGTGGAAAACGAGGAAGTACAGAACGTAACCGATAAAGGTGATTTTCCTGCCTACGACGCTGAGGCCATTGAAACTAAGTGGCAGCGCGTCTGGGAAGAGCAGAATCTTTACAAGACAGAAGAGGACAGCTCAAGGCCTAAAAAATACGTTCTAGAGATGTTCCCTTATCCTTCGGGCGATCTTCACATGGGTCATGCTCGTAACTACACCATTGGCGATGCTATGGCTCGTCAGGCTCGTATGCGTGGTTTTGATGTCTTGCATCCAATGGGCTTTGACGCCTTTGGTCTTCCTGCAGAAAACGCTGCTATTAAGCACAATACTCAGCCTTCTGTGTGGACTCATAAAAATATTGACCAGGCTGTAAAGACCATGTTCCGCATGGGCTTTGCTTACGACAAAGACCGCATGTTTAACACTTGCGACCCCGAGTACTACAAGTGGGGTCAGTGGATCTTCCTCAAGATGCTTGAGAAGGGCCTGGTATATCGCGCAACAAGCCCTGTTAACTGGTGCCCTAACGATAAGACTGTCCTTGCAAACGAGCAGGTAGTTAACGGTAAATGCTGGCGTTGTGGCGCTGTTCCAGAGAAGCGCGAGCTCTCCCAGTGGTACCTGCGCATCACTGACTACGCTCAGGAGCTCCTCGATGACCTTAATCAGCTTGAGGGTTGGCCAGAGCGCGTTCGCGCTATGCAGGCAAACTGGATTGGTCGCTCTGAGGGCGCAGAGATTGACTTTACCTTGGCAGATACTGATGGTGTCTCACCAACTGATACCAAGATGACTGTCTTTACCACTCGCGCAGATACCATCTATGGTTGCACCTTCATGCTGCTTCCACCAGAGTCTAAGCTTGCTGCTGAGCTGGTAGGGGATTCAGAGTACAAAGCTGCCTTTGACGCTCTTCACGAGGAAGCCGTAAAGGTTTCTTCCATTGATCGCCAGGGCACCGATCGCGAGAAACACGGTGTATTCACGGGCCGTTACGCAATTAATCCTGTTACCGGACAGACCGTACCAATTTGGGTTGCTGACTACGTCCTTCTCGACTATGGTACTGGCGCTGTTATGGGTGTTCCATCAGGCGATAAACGCGACTTTGACTTTGCTAAGAAGTATGACCTGCCTATTGTTCCTATCATTTGCGAAGAGGGAACTGATATTTACGAGGAGCTCAAGGGAGTTTCCGAGTACAAGGTAACCTCCGTTGACTGGGACGGACCAATGGATACCGTTGGTATTCTTGTCCAGTCTGGTCCCTTCACCGGACTTCGCGGTGGTAAACATTCCGAGGCAGAAGAGGCCATTGTTGCTTATCTGACTGAGCACAACGTTGGACGTAGAACTGTTCAGTTCCGCCTTCGTGACTGGCTCATCTCAAGGCAGCGTTATTGGGGCAATCCAATTCCTATGATTCATTGCGATTGCTGCGGTGACGTTCCTGTTCCTTACGATCAGCTTCCTGTCACACTTCCAGACAATCTTGATCTGGCAGCAGGAGATACTCTTGCCGAGTGCAAGGAGTTTGTAGAGACTACGTGTCCAAAGTGCGGAAAGCCTGCAAAGCGCATCACTGATACCATGGACACTTTCACTTGCTCTAGTTGGTATTATCTGCGCTATTGCGATCCACACAACACCGAGCTTCCTTTCTCTAAGGAGTCAGTGGACCGCTGGATGCCGGTAGATAACTACATTGGTGGCATTGAGCACGCAATTCTGCACCTTCTGTATTCTCGTTTCTTTACTAAGGTCCTTCGTGACCTGGGCATGATTGATATTGACGAGCCATTTAAGAACCTGATGACCCAGGGCATGGTCAAGGATGAGCACGGCGACACCATGTCAAAGTCAAAGGGTAACGTGGTTCCTCCAAGCTCTGTCATTGAGCCTTACGGTGCAGATACGATGCGCCTTGCTATTCTCTTTGTTGCTCCACCAGAGAAGGATTTTGACTGGGACGAGAAGGTCGTTGCAGGTGCAAACCGCTTTATCAAGCGCGCCTGGCGTGTGGTATGGGAGCTCTCTCGTACTGCAGATGCTTCTGCCGTACTCGACCACGCTGCTTTGGACGCAAAGTCGCTTGAGCTCAACCGTGTTCTCAACGCTATGGGAATCCGCTGCACCACCGAGTTTGACAAGGGCCAGTTCAACACTGCAATTTCTGCAGTTATGGAGCTGGTTAATGCAGCAAGCGCCTATATCAACGAGGTTCCTGCAGAGTCCAGAGATGCAGCACTTTGCTACAAGGTTGCAAATGACGTTGTAGCTATGCTGGCTCCAATCATTCCTCACTGGGCAGAGGAGCTCAGCCATGAGGCTCTGGGCAAAGACATTCCTGTCTATCATCAGCCATGGCCAGAGTTTGATCCTGAACAGGCAAAGAGCAATACCGTAGAGATTGCTGTTCAGCTCAAGGGTAAGGTCCGCGCTCGTATTGAGGTTTCTGCCGATGCTTCTGAGGAAGAACTCACTGCGGTCGCAACTGAGGCTATTGCCGATCAGCTTGAGGGCAAAGAGATTAAAAAAGTTATTGTAGTTAAGGGACGACTTGTGAATATCGTTGCCTAACAGCAAAAATACTTGACGAGAAGCCCTTTATCTCGTAAGATATCTCTAAACGTAGTTGTTATTAGTTGGAAGTGGGGTTGAGTTTTAACCCCGCTTCCTTTCTGTATGTAGATGAGGAGGTCAAATGCAAAACGAAGGTGCAACAAAGAAAATCTTGTCCGCACTAGAGCAGGCTGCACTCAATCACCACATTGATATTGTTGATGTTGAGATTGTTGGTTCTTCTAAGAATCCTGTGGTCAGAGTAAGAATTGACCATGATGATCAGACAGCAGAGACCATTTCTCTTGATGAGGTTGCTCAAGAAACTTCATGGATCTCAGATACCATCGATGAGCTTGATCCTTTCCCAGCATCATTTACCTTGGAGGTTTCTTCTCCAGGCATGGCACGTCCACTTCGTCGTGTAAAAGACTTTGAGCGCTTTGCGGGAGAAGAGATTCAGCTTCAGACTACTGCCACAGAGGGACGCCGTAAATTTACGGGCAAACTCTTGGGCATTGAGGGTACAACTATCTCAATTCAGACAGAAGATGAGGTCTGTACTGTTGATTTGTCTGAGTTAAAGAAGTGCGTTATTAAACCAGTTTTTGATTTCTCGGCCTCAGCCAAGAAGTAGATAGAGAGGATTATTCATGGCATCTGAAATGATGGAAGCTTTGATGTTGCTTTGCCAGGAGAAGCACATCGATGAGTTGTATCTGCTGGATCGTTTGGAGCAGTCTCTGGCAAAAAGCTATGCTGACGTCCTCCATCTTGATTTTGGCGCTCGCGTCACCATTGATAGGGCAACTGGCCGTGTCTACGTCTATGAGCTTGTTCCAAAGGGTGAGCCAGACGAGGAGACTGGTGAGTATACAGAGTTTGATGAGGTAGACGTAACTCCTCCAGACACCAGCCGTATTGCTGCTCAGCATGCTAAGGCAGAGATTAAGACGCTTGTTCGCAACGCTGCTCGTGCACAGATTTATGATGAGTTCCGCGGTCGTATTGGTGACATCATCACTGGTACTGTTCTTCAGTCCACTCCTGATTTCACTATCATTAAGATTCGTGAGGGTGTTGAGGCAGAGCTTCCACACTTTGACCAGCGCCGTTTCCCTGATGAGCGCGATGAGCGTCCAGCAGGCGAGCGTTACCTTCACAACCAGCGCATCAAGGCAATTATCGTTGACGTCCGCGATCCTAATGCAACTCAGCCAGCAGTTCGTGGTGAGCGTCAGCGTCCACCAATTGTTGTTTCTCGTACTCATCCAGATCTTATACGCCGCCTCTTTGAGCTTGAGGTCCCAGAGGTTTATGACGGTGTCGTAAGCATTCGCTCCATTGCTCGTGAGGCTGGCGTCCGTTCTAAGATTGCTGTCTCTTCCGTTGATGAGCGCCTTGATCCAGTTGGTGCTTGCGTTGGTCCCAAGGGCAGCCGTGTTCGTACCGTAGTTTCTGAGCTTCGTGGAGAGCGCGTTGACGTTGTGCCTTGGTTTGACGATGCTGCTCGTTGCGTTGCATCTGCACTTTCACCTGCACGTGTTTCTCGCGTTATTGTTGATGGCGCTACGGGACACGCAACCGTTATTGTCCCTGATGATCAGCTGTCTTTGGCAATTGGTAAAGAGGGCCAGAACGCTCGTCTTGCTGCTCGTCTGACAGGTCTTCACATTGACATCAAGAACGAGTCCCTTGCGGCAAGCATTTTGAACAACCTTCCTGAGGTTGTTGAAGAGACTGTTGATGAGGAAGAGATTGCTCATCGTTGCAAGTATGTGAGCCCTAACGGAACTCCTTGCCGCAATATGGCAAGACCTGGTTCTGATTTCTGCGGCATTCATGATGACATGGAGAATGCAGAGATTTCTTCCGATCCAGACTCACTGATCTAGGCAACTACCTGTAACTATCCCGTCAACCGGAAGGTTTTCATATATGGCAAAAATGCGTGTACATGACCTTGCCAAAGAATATGGTATGCAGAGCAAAGAATTGCTCGAGCACCTTGCGGACATGAAGATTCCTGCAAAGTCTGCTTCTTCTACGCTTGAAGATGCATATATTTCTATTGTTCGTAAGAAACTCCAGCCTATTATGGAGGCTCGTGCCGCTGAAATCGCAGCTCAGAAGGCTGCCGAGGAAGAGGCTGCTGCCAAAGAGGCAAAGGCTGCTGCAGAGGTAGCAGAGGCTGAGCGTCTTGCTGCAGAGGCAAGGCGTGAAGCTGAGCGTGCTGAAGAAGAGAAGAAGCGCGCAAAAGAAGAGGCTGCTCGTAAGAAAGAAGAGGAGCGCCGCCGCGCTGAGGAAGAGAAAAAGCGTCTTGAGGCCGAAGAGGCTGAGCGTAATCGCGTAAAGGACACCGCTCCTAAGGCTGCTCCTTCCTTCAACAACCTGCTTGATCAGATTGCTCAGCAGGAAGAGGTTTTGAAACAGCAGGCTGCAGAGTCTGCTGCTCAGAAGAAGGCCGAGAAGGGACCAAGAAATCACGCTCGCGCCAATGCAAGCGAGGCAAGTGGTGCTCCTTCTCGTCATAACTTCAAGAATGAGCGCGATGACGCTTCCATGTCTGATGAGCGTCCAAACGGTAAGCGCAAGAAGAATCGTCGCGGTGGAGATGACGGAGAAGACCGTTATAGCCGTATGGCCCGTGAGGCTGAGGCTTATAACAGAAGCCGCGTTTTGGATGAGGCTCGCGTTGCTATTGAAGAGGCAAGCCGTGAGTCCACTGGCCGCCGTAAAAAGCGCAAAGAGCGTCGTCAGAAGCAGGCTGCAGAGGCTGCTATGGAGCAGCGTATTGAGGAAGCACTTGCAAATGACCAGGATATTTCCCAGCTTGATACGGTAAAGGTTCCTCAGGGCTCTACTGTCTCTGAACTTGCTGAGCTTCTTGGCGTTCCTGCAAATGACATCATTAAGCGCCTGTTCCTGCTTGGCAACCCTCTGACGCTTACCGAGACCATGTCCGATGAGCTTATTGAGATTGTTGCTGATGACCTTGGTCGTCAGATTAAGATCATGTCCAAGGAAGAGGAGAATTCCTTCACCTTCTACGATGATCCTAAGGACTTGAAGCCACGTCCTCCAGTAGTTACCGTCATGGGTCACGTTGACCACGGTAAGACATCGCTTCTGGACGCAATTCGTCACACCGGCGTTGCAGCTGGCGAGGCCGGCGGCATTACACAGGCAATCGGTGCATCTCAGGTCACCATTAACGGCCGCGAGATTACCTTCATCGATACCCCAGGTCACGAGACCTTTACCGCTATGCGTGCTCGTGGTGCAAAGGTCACCGATATTGTCATCTTGATTGTTGCTGCAGACGACGGTGTTATGCCTCAGACCATTGAGTCTATCAACCACGCAAAGGCTGCTGGTGTTCCAATTGTTGTTGCAGTCAACAAGATTGATAAGCCAGGCGCAGATCCTACCCGCGTTCGTCAGGAGCTCACCGAGTATGGTGTTATTCCTGAGGAGTGGGGCGGACAGAACATGTTTGTTGACATCTCCGCTAAGCAGAATTTGGGCATCGACGATCTTCTCGAGACCATTCTTTTGCAGGCAGATGTCCTTGAGCTGAAGGCCAATCCAGATACCTTTGCTTCTGGTAACGTTCTTGAGGCTAAGCTTGACCGTGGTCGTGGTTCTGTTGCTACTGTTTTGGTTACACGCGGTACACTCCACATCGGCGATGCTCTTGTTGCTGGTATGGCCTTTGGTCGCGTCCGTGCAATGCTTGATCCTAAGGGCAACGCAGTCACTACCGCAGGTCCTTCTGACGCAGTTGAGATTCTTGGTCTGCAGACCGTTCCTGGTGCAGGCGATGAGTTCCGTGTCTTCCAGGAGGAGCGTGACGCTCGAGAGCTTGCTGACCAGCGCGCTCTTAAGGCTCGTATTGAAGAGCAGAACCGTGTTAAGCACGTTACCCTTGAGAACCTCTTTGACACCATGGCAGACCGTGACGTCAAGGAACTCAACCTCATCATCAAGGCTGATGTTCAGGGCTCCATCGAGGCTCTCCAGGACTCCCTGGACAAGATGGACCAGTCCGAGGTTCGTATCAGCACCATCCACTCTGCTGTTGGCGGAATCACCGAGACCGACGTTGTTCTCGCCGATGCATCCAACGCAATTATTATTGGCTTTGGCGTCCGTCCAGATGCAAAGGCCAAGCTTGCTGCAGAGCGCGTAGGCGTTGAGATTAGAACGTATAGCGTCATCTACAAGGCAATCGAAGAGATTGATGCAGCTCGTATTGGTATGCTTAAGCCAACTGAGCAGGAAGTCCAGACTGGCGTTGCTGAGGTCCGTGATACCTTCAAGGTTCCTAAGGTTGGTATTGCTGCAGGCTGCATGATTTCTGAGGGCGAGATTTCTCGCGACGATAACATCCGACTTATTCGTGACGGCTTTGTTGTCTACGACGGAAAGATTGCATCACTCAGGCGCTTCAAAGACGACGTTAAGAGCGTTAAATCCGGCTATGAATGCGGTATTGGCCTTGAGAACTTCCAGGACATCAAGCCTGGCGACCAGCTTGAGGGCTATCGCATTGAGCAGGTGGCTCGTACCGAGTAAGAAGGGACAGCATGAAACAGAATCAGTTTTCTCGTCGTACTAATGAGATTGCTCGAGAAAAGCTCAGCTGGATCCTTTTGTTTGAAATTTCTGACCCTGATCTCCAGCTTGTGACCGTCACAAGCTGTGAGGTCTCGGTCGATAAGTCCTTTATGCGCGCGTATGTAAGCTGTGAACCTGATCGTTACGAGAAGGTCCTTGCAGCTCTTAAGCGTGCAAAGGGTAGGATTCGCTCGCTTTTGGGTCATGCGTTGAACTGGCGCGTAACTCCTGAGCTTGATTTCAAAATTGATACCACTACCGATGAGGCTGAGCGCATTGCTCAAGCCCTTGAGGTTGTTCCACCAACGCTTGGTGTCGAGAAAGACGAGTTTGGATACCCTCTAGCTTCTGATGAAGAGAATTCTGACGAGGAGGCGTAAGTAAGTGACGTCACTGAATACAAAAGTCAGTCGTCCAGAGTTTGACGAGGTTATAGCTCTGATTGAGCAGGCCTCGTCAATCGTCGTTTGCGCACATACTTCTCCTGATGGAGATGCGATTGGCTCTGGATTAGCACTTTCTTCCATTATTCAGAGAAGGTGGCCTAGCAAAACTGTCACGAATCTTTTGGCAGATGCTGATGGGGAAGTCCCACGTATTTACAAGTTTCTTGATGGTACTGACAGCTTTGTTCCTGCAAATAAGTACGAGGGTACTCCAGACCTTTTTATCTGCGTAGACCTATCTACTGCAGGACGTTTGGCTGATGCAGAAGCGCTGATGGAGCGCTCTAAGACGGTAGCAGTGCTTGACCATCACCCATACAACAACGTGTATTGGAATGCAGGCCTTGTGCGTCCTGATGCAGCGGCAACCGGTGTCATTATCACCGAGTTTGCCTGTCATTTGGGCGCAAAGCTTGTTCCCTCAGAGGCACAATGCCTTATGTGCGCTCTGGTAACTGATACTGGTCGTTTCCAGTATCAAAACGCTGACGGCGAGGCTTTTGAGGTTGCAAGTTTGCTGGTAGAAGCAGGTGCTTCTCCATCTCAGATTGCACTTCATGTCTATCAGAGCGATCGTTTGGCATACCTTCACCTTGCCGCCAAGGTTATGGGTCGTATTCGCACCTTTGGTGAGGGTCGTGTTGCTTACAGCTATGTCACTACGGCAGATCTTTCTGCATCAGGTGTTCCTCTAGCAGAGATGGATGGCCTGGTAGATATTGTGCGCTGCGTTGAGGGAACAGAAATTGCCCTCTTCCTCAAAGAGGTTGACGGCGGAAAAGTTCGTGGCAACCTGCGCTCCAAGTCCAAACTTGATATTTCCGGCGTAGCTCGCCAAATGGGTGGCGGCGGACATACTGCTGCTGCAGGCTTTACTGCTGAAGGTACCATTGACGACGTATTTACTCAGATAGTCCCTCTGCTCATTGATCTTCTCGCGCTTGACAAGGAGTCATAGGTGAAGCGAGGAGCAAGTGGAATTAACGCACTTATTGCAGTTGACAAGCCGCTTGGCTTAACCAGTCATGACGTGGTTTCTCGCGTTCGCCGTGCATTTGGCGAGAAACGTGTGGGTCACGCAGGCACTTTGGATCCTAATGCAAGCGGCGTGCTGGTAGTGGGCATTGGTCTTGCCACAAAGCTTTTGGGCCTTCTGACGCTTGACCGCAAGGGGTATGTAGCCGACATTTCGTTTGGAGCTCGCACCTCAACTGATGATGCAGACGGTGAGGTGGTGGCCACGTCACCAGTACCTGCAGAGTTGCGTGAGGAAGCGTTTGCCCGCGCTGCGTGCGCAAAGTTGGTGGGCACCATAGATCAGCTGCCACCAGCAGTTTCCGCAATCTCTGTTGATGGCAAACGTGCCTATCAGCTTGTTCGTGAAGGCAAAATGCCAGAACTAACGGCACGTAGAGTTTCTATTTATGACGCCACGCTTTTAGCGGTGCATGCGCCTTCTGCTGAGGATGACTCACTGGTGTGGACGGTTGCTTTTGATGTTTCTAAAGGTACGTATGTCAGAAGCATCGCTCGAGACCTTGGTCAGTCGCTTGGAACAGAGGCTCATATTAGCGGCCTCAGAAGGACATTCTCTGGACCCATTACGCTTGGTAGCTGCGCTTCATTAGAAGAGCTTGAACAAAGCCCAGCTCAAGTGCTTGAAGCAAAACGCCTTAATCCAACTGAGGTTCTTGGTTATCCTGTGCATAGGCTGACTGGAGCAGAATACAAATGTGTTGAGGTTGGAAAGCGTTTTGGTATTCCAGAAGATCTTTCTGAGGTTACTCATAACTCGCTGGTCAGCCTTGTGTGGAATGATGCTCTTGTGGGAATTTGGACAAGGCAAGGTTCCTGTCTAGTCTGCCAGACCAACTTCTCTCAAGGTATTTTGTGTAAGTAAGGACGCACGTGAACAAGGTAGAGCGCATAAGAGAATCTGTTTTGTATGGAAGTCATCTGCCGGCTCCGCTTGAGCTTGGTGACGCTGACTTTTATACACTGCGTTCTTACTGCTACAGGCAGCCTTGCGTGTGCGTACTTGGTGTCTTTGACGGTCTTCATGAGGGCCACCAGGGGCTTCTCGCCAGCGCAAAGAAAGACGCTGAAGCACGCAATGTGCCACTTGTTGCTGTGACATTTCTGCCCGATCCTGTTGAAGTGCTGTTTGATGACTCTCCTCGACGTTTGCTCTCGGGAGAAGACAGGCTCCGCGCACTTGCTGCATGGGGAGTGGATGGCATTCTGGTGCATCACTTTACCCGCGAGTTTGCGGCATTGAGTGCCACACAATACGTTGAGTGTAAGTTGCTTCCAAGCGTCTCGGCCGTGTCCGTTCATGTGGGTTCTGATTTTGGTTTGGGAGCTCAAGGTGCTGAAGGAAGCGCATTGCTTGCCTCACTTGGACGTCAGCATGGCTTTGAAGTTCACGCCCACGAGCTCTTTTGTTCGGGTGGACAAAAAATCTCTGCCACTCGTATTAGAGGCTTGCTTGAGCAGGGCAAAGTTGAAGAAGCAGCAAGCCTGCTCGGCCGCTGGCACTTTTTAAGCGGTGTGGTCAAGCATGGTCGTGGTCAGGGCACTGGCTTTGGTTTTCCTACGGCAAATGTTGTGCTTGACCTGCATGATTGCATTCCTCAAGACGGCGTGTATGCGTGCTATGTGGTCCATGGCGCAACAGCGTGGCCCGCTGCGGTTAATGTGGGAAAAGCTCCTTCATTTGAGTCTCAAACAGGGCCTTTGCTTGAGGCTAATCTTCTAGGCTTTAGCGGTAACTTATATGATTCAGAGGTTCAGACGGTATTTGTGAAGAGACTGAGGGAATCTAAAAAATTTGATTCGCTGGAAGACCTCAAGCAAGCCGTTCGTGGAAATATAGATTGGGTAGCCCAGAATCTGGGTACGACTTCATATAACTTAGAAAGCGGGGAGGTGGAAGATGATAACTGATGAAGATAAAGAGCGTGTAAGACAGGCAACGGACTTTGTCACGCTTGTTTCAGAGACAGTTGAGCTAAAACCCCGAGGTCAGGACTATTGGGGATGCTGTCCTTTCCACCAAGAAAAAAGCCCTTCATTCAAGATAAATCCTTCTACGGGTCTCTGGCACTGCTTTGGTGCTTGCTCCGAAGGTGGAGACGTCTTTAGCTATGTCATGAAGCGAGAAAATCTAGATTTTCCTGACGCTATCAGATATCTTGCCGATAAAGCCGGAATTACCCTTTCAGAAGAGGCCCATGTTTCTAAGGGTCCTCGCAAGAATCGCTTAATTGAGTGCCTTACCGAGGCCGAGAATTACTTCCACTCCATGCTTATGCGCGGAATGGGAGAAGGTCCTGAGGCGGCGCGTGCATATCTCTCTGGTCGCGGATTTGGAGCAGCTGTCTGCAAGCGTTGGAAGCTGGGATATGCACCTGGCAGAGGCGCGCTTGTAGCACACCTGCGTAAATGTGGCTATACCACGCAAGAGATGATTGCTGCAAACCTTGCCGTTGAGCGTAACGGTCGCATCAGCGACTGGTTCTATGATCGTGTGATGTTTCCTATTCATGATGAGCAGGGAAGAACTATTGCTTTTGGCGGTCGAATTACTAAAAAGGTAGAAAACGCTCCTAAGTACCTTAATACCAGAGACACTTCTGTCTTTAATAAAGGTAAACACCTCTTTGCCTACGATGTTGCAAAAGAGACTATTGCTGCCCAGTCCGAGGCCATTATTTGCGAGGGCTACACTGACGTTATTGCCATGCATGAGGCTGGTTTTACCAACACTGTAGCAGCTCTAGGCACTGCATTTACGTCTGAGCACGTCAAACTCATCGATCGCCAGCGTGCACGCAAAATCGTTTGCATGTTTGACGGTGATGCTGCAGGTCAACACGCTGCTGCTCGTGCTATTAAGTTTATCGATAAAACAACCGCTGCGTTTCTCTGTGTTGTTTTACCAAATAACCAGGACCCCATGGAGTTTCTCGCCGAATCAGGTGCAGATAAGCTACGTCCTATCTTAGATGCAGCTCGCCCGCTTATGGACTTTGTCTTTGATGCCACAACAGCTCAGTTTGACTTATCTGTACCCGGTGGTCGAGTCAAAGCGCTTGAGGCTTTAGCGTCTCTGTTGGCCCCGCTCAAGACATCGGTGCTGCTGAGCGAGTATGCACTTCGTGTGTCCGATTTGCTTCATATTGATGTCGAGGAAGCAAAGCGCGCAATTAAGGCCGCGCCTATTCAAGATGACGCGGCAGATTCGCGCACTTCAAAGATGGCACGTAAACAGCCTCAGAAGAACACCTATACCTCTTCGTATAATTCCGCTCCTAAAACTCCAGCTTATGCCGAGGGTCTTTCATACGATGATGTCCCACCGTATGACGAGGTGTCACCGTATGATGATCCATCATCGTATGGTGTTTCTGCTGATACGCATGAATCACGAGGCTCACAGGGTCTCTCCGCAGAAGATCGCAGGCAGGTTAACTCAGAGCTTGAGCTCTTAAGTGCTATGGCTACAAACTTGTCTTTAGTGCGAGAGTATCAAGACCGTATTGCAGACTTTGTCTGGGCCGATGCTCGTCATCAAACCATGGCATGGGCCATGCTTGCTACTCCAGAGGGCGCTACGCCAGCGCAGGTTGTTGCTGCGGCTGCGGCTGTTGAGCCAAATGCGGCAGCTATTCTTTCTTCTGGTCGCGTGATATCTGAGGGCAACTCCGATACACGTCGCTCGCTTGAGTTTATTGTGGACACTGTTGACTACTACTCGGTACAACGTAAATTGCGAGAAATTCGATCCAATCTGCGCTCCAGTTCTTATGCAGGGGAGTCTTCAAGCGGAACACTTGCTGAAGAGCAACTTGCTGCTGTGCAGGAGCTTCAGACACGAGCGCTTGAGCTAGGCAAGAGGCTTACTTCGGGGCAGTAGAAAATACTCATTTTATGGGGGTGCTACTCATCTGATTTTTTATAAATTAAAATGAGTAGTTTGATTAGGTAGAGAAATTTTTGGGTATAAAGATTTGCGCTAATCTATCGAAAGGATATTTGTGGCTGCAAAAAAGGCAAATGAAGAGGTCAAACTCTCAGATGAGCTTACTAAAATTGTTGATGATCTGGTAAGTTCTTCAAAGTCTAACGGTAGTATCAGCGAAGACGATATTCAGGTTGCCATTCGTGACGTTGACGTTAACGATGATGAGCTTTCTGATCTGTATGATTCGCTGCGCGTTAAAGGTGTAGAGATTACTACCGCATCTGAAGCAACCGTTTCTTTCGCCATTGAAGATGACGCCGTAGAGGATGATTTTTCATCCGATGATGACTTGGATGACTCATCTGATTTTGAAGATGAAGATGATGAAGATTTTGATGCTGTAAATGAGGCGCGTGAGGTCAAAGAGGCTCTCCGCTCTGTTTCTAAGGCAAAAGTCTCCAAGCCAAAACGTTCTTCTCGCGCTCGTGCTCGTCGCTCAGATACCACCACGGTCATGCTTACCGGCGACCCTGTCCGCATGTATCTTAAAGAGATTGGTAAGGTAGACCTGCTTACTGCATCAGAAGAGGTTCACCTTGCTATGAAGATTGAGGCAGGTACTGCAGCTTCCCAGAAGCTGGAGGACTTTGAGGATGGCCTCATCGAGCTCAACCGTGCAGAGCAGCGTCGCCTTATGCGTATTGAGTCCGTAGGACTTGACGCTAAGCAGCAGCTTATCTCTGCAAACCTTCGTCTTGTCGTCTCAATTGCTAAGCGCTATGTTGGCCGTGGCATGCTGTTCCTCGATCTTATCCAGGAAGGCAACTTGGGCCTTATTCGCGCTGTCGAGAAGTTCGATTACACCAAGGGCTTTAAGTTCTCAACGTATGCTACCTGGTGGATCCGTCAGGCAATTACTCGTGCTATTGCAGACCAGGCACGTACCATTCGTATTCCTGTCCACATGGTAGAGACAATCAACAAGCTGATCCGTGTTCAGCGTCAGCTTCTGCAAGATCTAGGTAGAGATCCTACCCCAGAAGAGATTGGCGCAGAAATGGGTATGTCTCCTGATCGCGTTCGCGAGATTCAGAAGATTAGCCAGGAGCCTGTCTCTCTTGAGACACCTATTGGTGAAGAAGAAGATTCACAGCTTGGAGACTTTATTGAGGACTCTTCAGCTGTTGCTCCACCAGATGCAGCTTCTGATTCAATGCTTCGTGAGCAGCTTGAGCAGGTTCTTGACGGCCTTGCTGATCGTGAGCGTAAGGTTATTAAGTTCCGCTTTGGTCTTGAGGATGGCCACCCTCGCACGCTTGAAGAGGTGGGCAAGGAGTTTGGAGTTACGCGTGAGCGTATTCGCCAGATTGAGTCCAAGACCTTGGCAAAGCTTCGTCATCCTTCTAGGTCCGGCCGTCTTAAGGACTATATGGAGGAGTAGCTTCTTGGTTTAGTTGTGTGGGAGATTGTGCAAGAAGAATTTGACTAAATTTTTTCTAAAAAATGCTTGCATGGTTTGGAATGTCTCTCTATACTTAAACACCGCTGAGAAGCACACATATTCCCCGATGGCGCAGCGGTAGCGCAGCTGACTGTTAATCAGCGTGTCGCAGGTTCAAATCCTGCTCGGGGAGCCAGAATTTTCAAGACCAGGCAATGCCTGGTCTTTTTTTGTAAGAAAAGCTGTCCTGCTTTTCTCGCATTGCCAGCAGATTTTTATTCACAGATTTGAAGCGGACGATTTTCTCGATAACTTGGCCATTTGACCGCTTTTTCTTTATTTATCCTCAAAAACTTCAAAATTGATACCGTAAAAGGTACAAAACATAACGCTTACGGTATTTCTACAACCGTTGAGCGACATCTCACAAAGAGCTGTGATGAGATTTGTTAACGTACTCATTAAGGTCAGTGTTATGCAAAAGGCATAACAAATGAGAAAGGTCACTACTATGGATGTGTCTCGTCGCAGTTTTCTAAAGTTCTGTGGTCTAGGCGTTCTTAGCGTTGGTGGATCTAGCGTTCTTGCAGCTTGCGCTCCTAGCGAGAAAAAAGAGGAAGGCGCTAAAGGTGCAAAGGTAGAGAACAAGGATAAGCCTGTTGTCTTCTTCAACCGTCAGCCTTCTAACAGCTCAACCGGTGAGCTTGATACCAACACCCTTAACTTCAACAAGGACACCTATTACGTTGGCTTTGATGCAGTTCAGGGCGCAGAGCTCCAGGGCCAGATGGTTCTTGATTACATCAAGGCTCACGCAGCTGAGCTTGATCGTAACAAAGATGGCATCATTGGTTACGTTCTTGCAATTGGTGACATCGGTCACAACGACTCTATCGCTCGTACTCGTGGTGTCCGTAAGGCACTTGGTACTGGCATCGAGAAGGACGGCAAGATTATTTCTGATCCAGTAGGCACCAACACTGACGGCTCCGCTTCTGTTGTTCAGGACGGCAAGCTTGAGGTCGGCGGCAAGTCCTACACCATCCGTGAGCTTGCTTCTCAGGAGATGAAGAACACCGCTGGTGCAACATGGGATGCTGCAACCGCTGGTAACGCAATTGCTGCTTGGTCTTCTTCCTTCGGTGATCAGATTGATGTTGTTGTTTCCAACAACGATGGTATGGGCATGTCCATCTTCAACGCATGGTCAAAGGCTCAGAAGGTCCCAACCTTTGGTTACGACGCTAACTCTGACGCTGTTGCAGCTATTGCTGACGGCTATGCAGGCACCATTTCCCAGCACCCAGATGTTCAGGCTTACCTGACTCTCCGTCTGCTCCGCAACGCTCTTGACGGAGCTGATATCAACACCGGCATTGAGTCCGCAGACGATGCTGGCAACAAGATTGACTCCAAGGACTACAAGTATGTTGCAGAGCAGCGTTCTTACTACGCTCTCAACCTTGCAGTTACCGCTGAGAACTACAAGGACAACCTTGACGCAACCACTACCTATCCAGAGGCTTCTAAGCAGCTGAGCGCAGACAAGCACCCAGAGAAGAAGGTTTGGCTCAACACCTACAACTCTGGCGACAACTTCCTTGGTTCAACCTATGTACCACTGCTCAAGAAGTATGCTCCACTGCTCAACCTCAACGTTGAGTTCATCGCAGGCGATGGCCAGACTGAGTCCAACATTACCAACCGTCTTGGCAACCCTGACGAGTACGATGCATTTGCATTCAACATGGTTAAGACCGACAACGGTTCTTCCTATACCCAGCTGCTTAAGTAATTAAGTAGTCGATAGCACGAAACAATACCGGAGGGGAGACACCTGCTCTCCTCCGGTGTTCTCGCGAATAAGCGCAATAACTTAGCGAGATAAGGGGTGATTACATGGCAGATACAGAAAACGATATCGTTCTAACAATTGATGGAATGAGCAAGTCCTTTGGACGTAACCGCGTTCTGGATCACATTTCAATGAACGTACGCCGTGGAACCGTTATGGGTCTTATGGGAGAGAACGGCGCAGGCAAATCTACCATGATGAAGTGCCTGTTTGGTACGTATCAAAAAGATGAAGGCAAGATATTTCTTGACGGCAAAGAGGTTAGTTTCTCTGGACCAAAAGACGCACTTGAGAATGGCGTCGCAATGGTTCACCAGGAGCTTAACCAGTGCCTTGATAGAAATGTTGTAGATAACTTGTTCCTTGGTCGCTATCCCGTTAATGCAATGGGTGTTGTCGACGAGGGACGCATGAAAAAAGAGGCTAACGAGCTCTTCAGGCGTCTTGGTATGACTGTAGATCTGACACAGCCTATGAAGAACATGTCAGTATCTCAGCGTCAGATGTGCGAGATTGCAAAGGCAATTTCTTACAACGCTAAGATTATTGTTCTTGATGAGCCTACTTCTTCACTTATGACCCAAGAGGTCGAGAAACTCTTTGAGATGATTCACATGCTCAAAGAGCAGGGAATTTCTTTGGTCTACATCTCTCACAAGATGGATGAGATCTTTGAGATTTGCGACGACATTTCAGTTCTTCGTGACGGTAAGCTTGTTATGACCAAGCGCTCTGATGAGACCAACATGAATGAACTTATTTCTGCAATGGTCGGCCGCTCACTTGAGAATCGCTTCCCAGATGTTACGAACACACCTGGTAAGACATATCTTTCTATTCAGCACCTTTCAACAAAATACGAGCCATACCTGCAAGACGTCACCTTTGACGTAAGGAAGGGTGAGATCTTTGGTCTGTATGGTCTTGTCGGCGCTGGTAGAACAGAGCTTCTTGAGACAATCTTTGGTGTAAGAACCAGAGCTGCAGGTCGTGTTTACGTCAACGGACACCTTATGAACTTCTCGACAGCTGCAGAGGCAATGGATCACGGCTTTGCCATGATTACCGAGGAGCGTAAGGCAAATGGCTTGTTCCTTAAGGGCGACCTGACGTTTAACACAACCATTGCAAACTTGAACCAGTACAAGTCTGGTCCAATCCTTTCTGATCCTAAGATGACCAAGGCTACCGTCAACGAGCTCAAGGTTATGAACACCAAGGCTCAGGGTCCATCAGATTTGATTTCAAGTCTTTCTGGCGGCAACCAGCAGAAGGTCATTTTTGGTAAGTGGCTCGAGCGCTATCCTCAGGTTTTCCTGATGGACGAGCCTACTCGTGGTATTGATGTTGGTGCTAAATATGAGATCTACCAGCTCATTATTGATATGGCTAAGAGCGGTACCACTATTATCGTAGTCTCTTCGGAGATGCCAGAGATTTTGGGAATTACCAACCGTATTGGCGTTATGTCCAACGGTAGGCTCTCGGGCATCGTAAATACCAACGAGACAAATCAAGAAGAACTCCTGCGCCTCAGCGCAAAGTACCTGTAGGAGAGGATGATACAAATGCCAAAAACAGGTGGATCTGTTCTGACGGCCGAGCAGGAAAAAGAGCTGCTAAAGCCTATTGATCAGAAGATTGGTTCCATTCAGGCTCAGATTGATGAGCTTCGCGCAAATGGTACCAACAAAGTAATTTCAACACTGAGCGCTATTGAGTCGACAAAGCGCGATAAGTCTATCTCCGCTGAAGAGCGCAACACGCTTATCGATGGCTACAAGGCTGAGCTGGAGCTTGCAAAGAAGGTTGAGTCCGAGAACAGCGCTCAGGTCTCTAAGCTTATTGCAGAGGCCGAGGCTTATCTTAAGGAGCACTACAAGAACGAGTACCTGGAGCCTGTAAAGGCTAGCTGTGCTCTTGAGAAGGAGCAGGCTAAGCAGAACTACGCTGCTGCTCTTGAGCGCCTCAAGAAGGAGCACGAAGAGGCTGTCAGCAAGACTTCTGATGCTCAGGAAATCAAGGACGAGAAGTACGTCTATAAGAACCGTCAGTTTGATGCTAAGGTCAACTATCAGAAGGACCTTCAGCGCATCAAAGACCGTGCTCATAATGCGTTTAGTCATGAGTATCACCTCATCGACCTTCTCAGGATGTCTAAGTTCACTCCACTGGAGTCTCAGGCTCAGAAGTGGGAGAACTACAAGTACACCTTCAACACCCGTTCATTCTTGCTTCAGAACGGTCTGTACATTGTTATTCTCCTGGTATTTATTGCCCTCTGTATCATTACCCCAGCAGTCAAGGGCACTCAGCTTTTGACATACTCCAACGTCATCAACATTCTTCAGCAAGCATCACCTCGAATGTTCCTAGCTCTTGGTGTAGCTGGACTGATTCTACTTACTGGTACTGACCTTTCCATTGGTCGTATGGTTGGTATGGGCATGACCGCTTCAACCATCATCATGCACCAGGGCATCAATACTGGTCAGGTCTTTGGTATCACGTTTGACCTTACTGGTATTCCAATTCCTGTCAGAATCATCATGGCTCTGGTTACTTGTATTGTCCTTTGTACCTGCTTTACCAGTATCGCTGGCTTCTTTACCGCTAAGTTTAAGATGCACCCATTCATCTCGACCATGGCTAACATGCTGATTATCTTTGGTATTGTTACCTATGCAACAAAGGGTGTTTCTTTTGGTGCTATCGAGCCATCTATTCCAGACATGGTCATTCCACGAATTGGTAAATTCCCATCCATTATTTTGTGGGCAATCGCAGCTATTGCTATTGTTTGGTTCATCTGGAACAAGACCACCTTTGGTAAGAACCTCTATGCTGTAGGTGGAAATCCTGAGGCAGCAGCTGTTTCTGGCATTTCAGTCTTTAGAGTTATGGTTGGCGCTTTTGTTATGGCTGGTATCCTCTACGGATTTGGTTCATGGCTCGAGTGCATGCGTATGGTCGGCTCTGGTTCCGCAGCTTACGGCCAGGGTTGGGACATGGACGCAATCGCAGCCTGCGTTGTTGGTGGCGTCTCGTTCACCGGTGGTATTGGTAAGATCTCCGGTGTTACCGTGGGTGTTCTTATCTTCACCGCACTGACTTATGCACTGACCATTCTTGGTATCGACACCAACCTTCAGTTTGTCTTCTCGGGCGTTATTATCCTGACCGCAGTTACCCTTGACTGCTTGAAGTACGTTCAGAAGAAGTAGTCCACTACTACGTGCAAGTTTCGAGGCGTCTACTTACGTAGACGCCTCTTTTTTCGGCAAAAAACGGTGCCTGCACGTTAAGGAAAAGTGGCTTTACGGGGAAATTACAAAGCAGCTGGTAAACTAAGGTATCTCTTCGGACATATGTCCTTTTATGATTTTCGCACCACACCTATGACAGATAATCTGCAAAAATTGGCGAGAAAAGCACACCTAAGGCTGATATTCTGCAGATTTAGAGAGAAATAACACACCTATGACAGAAAATATGTTAACTATCGACAGATTATTTGACTTTGGTGTGCTTGGGTTTCTCGATACATGCAGATTATCAGTTATAGGTGTGGTCAGAGCATTGAGCGGAGCTATTTCCGACAGATTATCCGACATAGGTGTGCTAGAAGAGTTAACCAGATTCCACATCCAACAGAATATCCGTCTCTACGGAGCTTATACTTTTTTAACTGTCGCAGGCTGCTGGTTTGGCGGTAAAAAACAAGAGGACCGATCTTCTCGGCCCTCTTGCTGGGTGATTTATGCGATTGTGACATGCGGTTCGTTGTAAGCTGCGTGTGAACCTTCGGATAGCAGCGACTACAGAGACTCGAGGAAGCGATGTTGCGCGGCTCGTCCTTCTTCGTCCCATTTGAAGACGCCGGCGTCTTCAAGTACGTGCGAGAAGACAATACCAACCTCATCATAGATGTACTTTTTGAGCTGTTCGGACGAGAGGGAAGCGTTGCCCTTGCTGGATCCGTCACCCTGTTCAAGCAACTTGGCGTAAATCTGGCGCGCCCAGTCGGCGTGGGAGATTGTAGTAGAGTCCGTGGTCAACTGACCGTAGACGGCATTGGCTTTCTTGTCATTTGCCAGGCACTGCTCCATAACTGACTGAACTTTGTTGAGTTCTGGCACAAGGCGAGGAGGAAGTACGGCAAGGCCCATAACCTCGATGAGGCCGATATTTTCTTTCTTGATGTGATGATATTCGGCATGAGGATGGAAGATGCCAAGCGGATGCTTTTCGCTAGTAATGTTGCAGCGCAATGCAAGAAAGACCTCGTAGGTGCCATCTTCCAGCTTGCGAACAACAGGAGTAACCGTGTTGTGAGGCTCGCCATCAGTTTGCGCGTAAACAGAGACGGATTCGTCGGTATAGCCGCGCCATGCAGTGATGATAAACTCCGCAGCCTTGAGTGCTTCTTCTCGACTGGTGGAGGAGAGGCGGAGGACAGAGAGTGGCCACTTAAGAATTGCGCCCGCTACCTCGGGGAACTGCTTGAGCTCAAACTCTTCCGCAACTTCTGCGCGCATCATAGGGAACTCGTAACGTCCGCCCTGGTAGTGATCGTGCGAGAGGATCGATCCGCCCACAATGGGCAGGTCAGCGTTTGAACCAATGAAGTAGTGGGGGAATTTGTCCACAAAGTCAAAGAGGTTGACCAGCGCCTCGTGATCAATGTGCATAGGAATATGATCCGAGTTCATGGCAATGCAGTGCTCGTTAAAGTACGCGTATGGACTGTACTGGAATCCCCAACGATGCTGGTTGAGCTCAATAGGGATGATGCGCAGGTTTTGCCTAGCAGGATGAGCACCCGCACCAGATGAAGCGCCGCGTCCGGAGTAGCCCTCGTTATCCAGGCAAAGCTGGCATGCGGGGTACTTCTCGCCAGAAGTGTTTTGAGCTGTTTTAGCTGCTGCAATCTCACGAGGATCTTTTTCTGGCTTGGAGAGGTTGATGGTAATCTCAAGGTCTCCCCAGGTAGTTGGTGTAGTCCAGGTGATGTTTCTAGCAATGGCACTTCTTCTGACATAGCCGGCATCGCAGCAGAGCGTGTAGAACCAGTCAGTTGCTGCGCGAGGTCCCTCAGAAGCGTACAACTCGTTGAAATGGCGTGCGACCTCGGAAGGCTTTGGCAACAGAAGGCCCATAACACGCATGGCAAAAGAGTCCTCGCCACTCTGGGTGTTCTCGGCAAGTCCATGAGAAACAGCTAGACGAGCAAGCTCGGCCAGCGTCTGATCAAGATTAAACGCCGCCAGGTCAATCTTCTCCCAAGACTTAACAGGAGCAGGACCCTCATACGAGAGCATATCCAGCAGAGCGTTATAGCACCAGGTCAGATCCTCAGTTTGAATAAGTCCGCGCTCGCATGCATACGCAACAAGCTGCTGAATGCACAGCGCGCTCTCGTTATCTGCTACAGCCATTGTGCACAAGCTCCCTGGTCAGAGATGGCGTAGTGGCGGCAAGCACCTTCGCCAAACCACTGGTTCATTTGTGCGATAAAGGTCTCGACAAGGGCGAGAGGAACAAAGCACTGGATAGAGCCGCCAAAACCGCCGCCGTGAATGCGAACGGCGCCAGAACCTTTTAAGATGCTCTCAGCCAAGCCAAGGGCAAGCATGGCCGGCTGATACGAGCCAGAAGTAGAGACGTTCTGCAGGTACATACCGGAGCTTGCACCGGAAGCGTTGGTGAGTGCGATAAAGGACTCAATATCAGAGTTTTGAAGATCTGCCCATCTCTTGTCTACCAGGTCATTCTCGTACCAATAGTGAATAGCGCGGAGAAGAGCGCGGTCTCCAAGATCTTCTCGCAGCTCATTGACACGAGCTTGGAAGTCTTCAACGGGAACCTCAGAAAGGCGAGTCTTGCCAAAGGCCGCGGCAACTTTCTGCATCTCAACAGGTACAGCGGCATACTCATCGGTGAAGGCAACGTGATCACAGCCAACATCAACAAGGCAGAGAGCATAGCCGTAATCCTCAAAGTTGAGGTCTAGCTTTTCTGCCTGTGGCTCTGCGGGATCTTCAAAGTTCATAAAGGCAAGGCCGCCAAGGCAAACAGCCAGCTGGTCCATAAGACCGCACGGCTTACCAAAGTAAACGTTTTCTGTGTTCTGGCTCATTTGGGCAAGTTTAACAGCAGAAATCTCGCTGCCACCTTCCCAGAGAGCTTCCATTGCACGGCCGGCTGCAGCCTCAAACGCAGCAGAGGAAGAAAGTCCGCCGCCACCAGGAACATTGCTAACTACTGCCATGTCAAAGCCGGATGGCTCAAAACCAAGTTTGACCAGGTTTGCTGCCATACCGCGAACAATAGCCTTAGTGCTCAGATACTCAGCTTCGGAGGGTTCAAGATTTGTGTAGTCAACTTCAAAAGGATCATATCCTACGCTGGCTACTCGAATAACGCCCAGGTTGTTAGGGGCACAAATGGCATCAATAGCAACATCCAGGGCACCAGCGATGACATGACCGCCCTCGTGATCTGTGTGGTTTCCTGCAATCTCGGAGCGACCAGGCGCATGTACCGCAAGATAGCGGTCAGCTTTTCCAAACATTTGCTCAAAGTGCTCTTTTGCGCGATTGAGCTGAGCTGTGGTTTTCTCGTCAAACGTGTGAGCCATGGTGTTCCTTTCCCTTTAGTGCTGTGAAGCTACAGGTACCTTAAAAGAATCGATAAACAATTTGCGAGCTGTAAGGCTGCTCAGGTGTGCAGGTAGGCTGAGGCCACTCTGCATGGTGAGCACAATCTGGATAAAACTCGCTCTCAAATGCAAAACCAGCGTGAGGCTTATAGATAGCGCCATCTTTTGCGCGTGCCTCGTCAAGCCAGTTGCCGGTATACAGATGGGCGCCAGGAGCGGTAATTTGAATTTCTAGTGAGCGTCCGCTTTCTGATGTGGCGAGAAGAGCGGGGCGTAGCTGGCCATTTTCATAGTTAGTAATGGCAAAGCAGTGATCATAACCGCGAGCAATTTTGAGCTGCTCATTATCTGCGTCAAGATCTTTGCCAATGGTCTTAGGTGTGCGGAAATCAAAAGGAGTTCCTGTGACAGAATCTATGGTTCCTACAGAAACCGAGTCATCTCGTAGAGGCAGGTATGAGTCTGCCTGGATAGTGAGCTGGTGACATAGAACATCACCAGAATCATGACCGTTGAGGTTAAAGTAGACATGGTTGGTCATGTTTACAAAAGTTGTAGCATCAGTTGTGCAGGTATACGTAAGATTTAGCGTTGACTGTGAGGCTTCTTCAACAAGCGTATAGGCCGCAGTAATATGACGGTTTCCTGGCAGTCCATATTCTCCATCTACCAGGTCAATGCTAAAGGTTACCGTATTATGCGCTTCATCAATTTCTGCCTGCCAAATGCGCTTATGGATACCAGCAACAAGATCAGTGTGCAGGTTATTTTGATTGTCTGGACCGTTGTTTTTAGGAAGGTGATAGACAACTCCATTAAGCGGAATCTCTGCTTTATCTGCGCGATTAGCAGAAGGTCCAATGGAGGCACCAAAGCAGGCAGGGTTATCTAAATACAAGTCAAACAAGCCATAGCCAAGAACGACATCTGCTTGTGTGCCATAGATATCTGGTACAGAAATGCCAAGAATGGTTGCACCAAAATTACTCAATTTAACTGCTGAATGAGCGCCGCGAATAGTATAGGTAAGCGCAGCAGGGGAGTTAACAAAACTATCAAAAGGTCGAACATCAATCATCGGATACCTCCGAGATACCACTCATAGTGCATTACCCTTACTATGTTAACGTACTCATAACGAACTAACAGGAAATTATTAAATTTTCAGTCAGTGGTATTTTTGCGGGGGCAAACGGTTAGAGCGCAGGTCAAAAGTCCTTCTCGCCGAACGGTTCTTTTTTTACCGTGAGCGTTTAATTTGCTGATAAATATGCAATTTTATCACGTTATGTCAATCTGCCTGTTAGTATGAGTACGTAAACAAGCAGATAATCGGAGGAATTCGTGACTCGCTCGCATAGTTCTAGCTCAAATAAGCGCTCTGTTTCAATGGCTGATGTTGCGCAAGTTGCTGGTGTTTCTCAGCAGACCGTATCTCGTGTTGCTAATGGCGCCCAGAACGTCAGCAAGGCCACGCGAGAAAAAGTCCAGGCCGCAATGGAGTCTATGGGCTTTAGGCCAAGCTTTGCAGGTAGATCATTGAGGTCTGGCTCGTATCAATCGGTGGGACTTTGCTTGTACGATATTCGCGAGTTTGGTAACTTAGCCACGCTTGATGGCATTGTTTCTGCAGCTCGTGAGCATGAATATGCAATTACGATGATTGAGAAAGGCTCCGACGACGGCTTGTGCCTGCAGGATATTTCTCATCGTATGTCCAATCTTCCCGTTGACGGCATGATTATCAGCATGAGCCTTATGGCATCAGATTTTGAATCATTTGTGCCGCAGCCAGGCCTTGGAACAGTCCTTCTTACTATGCACGAGCATCCTTATTGCACAACCGTTGACTCAGATCAGTATGGTTGTTCAAAGCTTGTTATTGACCACCTCTATGAGCTTGGTCACCGCAAAATTCGCTTTGTAGCAGGTCCTTCATACTCTATTGACTCGCAATTTCGCGAGAAGGGCTGGCGAGATGCCATGTCTGAGTATGGTCTGGAAATTGTTGAGCCACTTGCTGGTGACTGGACTGCTAACAGCGGCTATGAAATTGGTAAAAAACTGCGAGAAAACCGTGATTTTACTGCGGTGTATGCGGCAAATGACCAGATGGCGCTTGGTGTCATTGCTGCATTTGAAGAGGTAGGGCTCAGTGTGCCAGAAGATGTCAGTATTGTTGGTGTCGACGACTCTCTTGAAGACTATCTGCCAAACTTCTCGTTGACAACCGTTCGCTTTAACTTGCTAGAGCGTGGCCGTGTAGCTCTTGAGCATGCAATTCGTGCATCTGAGCCAGGATATGAGCCTGAGGCAATTAGAATTGCTCCTAAACTTATTGTTCGTACCACCACAGCAGTACCACAGAAGTAGAGAAGTCTCTTAAAAAGTCGGGTTTCTCGCCATAATCAGCTATACTGTTCAGGCAATAGTTGATTAGAGGAGTTGTATGTCTGAGTCACCAAATAAAGAGTTAGGCTGGTCAGTTCAGGTTTCCTTGGATACGCACGAGATTCGTGCAGGAGAGACGGTAACTGCTACTCCTAAGATTATTGGTGCAGACCCTGAGGGCTTTAAATTCCACTATGTGTGGAGTTTGAACGACCGTTGGGATGAGGGTTTTTGGGATACCACAGAGCATCAATTTGGTGATTCAATTCCTAATACGTCGTGGACATATACCTTCCCAGAGCCTGGTCGCTATCATCTCTACATTGATGCATTTGACACACATAACAACCCTCAGACAGTAACTGCTTGGGTAGTAGTTGCAGGTGATGATGACTTTATGCGCCCTCCGCTTCCAGCTGAGGATGCAGAAACCGTTGTTGCAGTAAACGGTGTTTCAGAGATCTTTAACATTGCCTCTGAGCAGTTCAACTCGCTGAAAGAGTACTTTATTGCCTTTGCACGCGGCGAGGTTGCTTTTAAGGAGTTCAAGGCTCTTGATGACATCTCGTTTGAAGTAAAGCGTGGCGAGGCTTTTGGTTTGGTGGGCACCAACGGTTCCGGCAAGTCTACCATGCTCAAAATCATTGCGGGCGTACTTGAGCCTTCTAAGGGTACTTGTGAGGTTAAAGGTACTATTGCGCCTCTTATTGAGCTTGGTGCTGGCTTTGACATGGAACTGACTGCTAAAGAGAACATCTACCTCAATGGCGCTCTTCTTGGTTACAAGAAGGAGTTTATTGACTCGCACTTTGACCAGATTGTAGAGTTTGCTGAGCTTGAGGGCTTTATGGACATGCCACTCAAGAACTACTCCTCTGGTATGGTGGCACGTATTGCCTTTGCAATTGCAACCGTTACAGAGCCTGACCTGCTCATTGTTGATGAGACACTCTCGGTAGGAGACTTCCTCTTCCAGCAAAAGTGCGAGAACCGCATCAAAGAGCTGGTTGCTTCTAATAATGTTACGGTTCTTCTGGTTTCTCACTCTATTGACCTGGTCCAGCGCATTTGTGACCGTGCCATTTGGATTGAGAAGGGCAAACAGCGCATGCTTGGTCCTGTGGATGAAGTTTGTGAAGCTTACGAGCACCTCAAGAGATAATTAAAATTCCTAACCAAAAGTTAGGCTCTGTACGAGTACAATATGTGTGTCTTTAAATGTGGTACGAGATACCCGTAAGGCTCATAGTCATAGTTTTGCCTTTTGGATACCTTGTGCCTGGTCAGGTGAGGTATCTTTTTTATTGGAGGCGCTATGGCTCAAGAAGGTTTGCACTCTCTCATTGTGGACGAGCAGTCCCTTGACCGCATTCTTACGCGTATTGCTCACGAGATTGTCGAGAATAACGATTCAATTGAAAACGTTGCTTTGGTGGGCATTATTCGTCGTGGAGAGGTTTTGGCTTCTCGCCTTGCGGAAAAGATTTTGAGCTTTACCGGATGTAAGCCAAAAGTTGGCTCACTTGATATCAGCTTTTATCGCGATGATTTTAGAAGAAATACCGCACCGGTACTTCATGCAACTAATATCGATTTTGATATTACTGGCACAAGTGTTGTGCTGGTGGATGACGTTCTTCAGACCGGAAGAACTATCAGAGCAGCCCTTGACGCTCTCATCGACTATGGTCGTCCTGAGCGCGTTCAGCTAGCTGTAGTAGTTGATCGCGGTCACCGAGAGCTTCCTATTAGACCTGACTATGTGGGAAAGAACGTTCCTTCATCAAAGAGCCAGGTAGTCAGCTTAAATATTAAAGAAATTGATGGTCAGGACTGCGTCTTGCTGTATGAAGCTGACTTTTCTGACCCCTTTATTGAGGGAGGAAACTAATGCTTTCGGTTAAACATTTGATTGATACAAACAGTTTGACTCGTGACGACATCCAGCAGATTCTTGATACTGCTCAGTCGTTTGAAGCGGTAAATAACAGAGACATTAAAAAGGTCCCAGCACTTCGCGGCCGCACTATTGTCAATCTGTTTTTGGAGCCTTCTACCAGGACTCGCTCTTCATTTGAGCTTGCCGAGAAACGCCTCTCTGCTGATGCTCTGAACATGGGAGGTTCAACCTCGTCTGTTGTTAAGGGAGAGTCGCTGGCAGACACCATTCAGACTATCGACGCCATGAACGTTGACATGTTTATCTGCCGCGCAAGACTTGCAGGTACGCCACAAAAGATTACCGAGCACACCGATGCCGTTGTCATCAATGCTGGCGACGGTAAGCATCAGCACCCAACGCAGGCAATGCTTGACCTCTATACCATTCGCAAGAATTTTGGACACTTAGACGGCCTTAAGGTTGCCATTGTTGGCGACCTTTCTCACAGCCGCGTTGTTGGTTCTTTGGTGCCAGCGCTTAAGACTATGGGCGCAGAAGTTGTTCTGGTTGGTCCTCCAACATTCCACGTAGACGATCCAAGTTGGTTTGGTTGCTCTCAGACCTCGCACTTTGATGAAGTTATTGGCGATGTGGACGTCGTGTACATGCTTCGCGTGCAGCTGGAGCGTATGGAAGGAGCGCCTATTCCTTCTCGCCGTGAGTACAACAGGCTTTGGGGCCTTGACGAGCGCCGCAGTAAGCTGATGAAGCCCGAGGCAATCATCTGTCACCCAGGACCTATGAATCGCGGTATGGAAATTAACAGCGAGGTGGCCGATTGCGCTCGCTCTCGTATTCTTGACCAGGTCAATGCAGGTGTTTTGACGCGCATGGCCGCAATGTATCTGCTTTTGGGAGGAGACTCTGATGGCATTTCTGCTTAAGGGTGCACGTGTTGTAGACCCACAGCTTAATCTTGATGCCGTAATGGACGTGCGTATTGAGGGAGAAACTATTGCTGAAGTTGCAGCAACTGTTGCACCTCAAGAGGGAGATACCGTTATTGATGCAAAAGGCAAGGTATTAGCACCTGGCCTTGTTGATATGCACGTCCACTTTAGAGATCCCGGTTTTGAGTACAAAGAGACTATTGAGACGGGCTCTAGAGCTGCGGTTCACGGTGGCTTTACTGATGTTGCTACTATGCCAAACACCAATCCTGTTACCGATAATGGACCAGCTGTTCGTTTCCAGATTGACCGCGGCAATGAGGTTGGCCTTATTCATGTTCGTCCGATGGGTGCCCTTACCAAGGGCTCTAAGGGACAGGAGCTTGCTGAGATTGGCAACATGGTTGACGAGGGAGCATCCGCATTCTCTGATGACGGCCACGGTGTCCAAAGCGCTGGTATGATGCGCACCGTTATGGAGTACGTTTCCCAGTTTGACCGTGTTGTTGCTGCTCACTGCGAGATTGAGTCCATCAGCGCTGGTGGCGTTGTCAACGAGGGCCGCGCAAGCACGCGCCTAGGTATGTTTGGCTGGCCAGCACTTGGCGAGGAGCTGGAGATTTCCAGAGACATTGATCTTTGCCGCCTTACCGGTTGCCCTCTGCACATCTGCCACATTTCAACGGGCAGGGGAGCAGAGCTGGTGCGCGCAGCTAAGAAGGAAGGTTTGTCGGTTACCGCAGAGGTTTGCCCTCACCACCTCTTCTTGTCTGAGGATGACATTACCGATATCTATAACACCAACCTTAAGATGAATCCACCACTCAGAACCGCTGAGGATGCTCTTGCGCTTCAGGCTGCTGTTGCAGATGGTACGGTTGATTGCATTGTTACCGACCATGCACCTCATGCAGCTCACGAGAAGGACTGTGAGTGGGAAATCTCTTACTTTGGCTGCATTGGCCTTGAGACCTCGCTGCCTCTGATGATCACCAACATGGTGCGCACCAACAAGCTTTCCTTTACTGGTCTTGTCCGCGCTATGGCCGTAAATCCTCGTCGTATTCTGCGCCTTGAGCCTGTTAAGATTGCTGCTGGCTATAAGGCTGATCTGACCCTTTTTGACCCAGAAAAGAAGGTTCAGATTACGCCAGAGTATTTTGAGAGCAAGTCTAAGAACTCGGCCTTTATTGGCGCACAGCTTTATGGCGTTGCAACTGATGTGTTTGTTGACGGCAAGCGTGTTCTTGCCAATGAGGTAGTTGTTCCTGGAGGGGAAAAGTAATGCCACTACGTGGAAATGTACAGGTATTTGACTTTACAGTTCTGAGCAATACCCAGGTTGCCCAGAATCTGTATAGAGCTCAGCTCAAGGTGCCAGGTCTTTGTAAGTCCTTGGAACCTGGTCAGTTTGTAAACGTCAACGTCCCAGGCGATAAGCGTCATATTCTTCGTATCCCACTGTCCTTCTCGCTTGCTGATAAAGCAACCGATACGCTGGAGCTTATCTACGCAACAGTGGGCGAGGGCACCCGTAGGCTTTCTCAGATGAAGCCTGGGGACACCAGCGACATGACAGCTCCGTGCGGTCGTCCCTGGCGACTCAACGCTTCAAGCAAGAGAAGTGTGCTGGTAGCAGGCGGTGTGGGCATCACGCCAATCATCGCTGCAGCGCGCAAGCTTACTGAGCTTGGTGTTGAGTTTGACGCGGTTATTGGTGCACAGACTGCCGAGAAACTCTTTGGAGAAGAAGATCTTCTCGCGCTAGGCGCACAGAACGTGTACGTCACAACAGATGATGGTTCTAAGGGTACCAAGGGTTTTGTAACAGCAGCTTTGGAAGAGCCTTTGAGCCAGGGCGTTTGGGATGCCATCTATACCTGCGGTCCTGAGCCTATGATGAGAAGCGTGGCTAAGCTGGCCATTGCTCATAACGTTGCCTGCCAGGTTTCTATGGAGCGTATGATGAGCTGCGCCTTTGGTGCATGTAACACCTGCAATGTCCCACTTGCTAAGGGCGGCTATGCGTCTGCTTGCATGGTTGGGCCTGTCTTTGAGGCAAAGGAGATCGCATGGTAGATCAGGTAAAAATGGCCGTTAATCTGGGTGGCATCCAGATGAAAAACCCTATCAACACCGCCGCGGGTACCTTTGGTTACGGCTGGCAGTTTGAGGGCTTCTACGACGTTTCTCTGCTTGGCGCAATTACCATGAAGGGCGTCGCCCGTGTTCCCTGGGAAGGAAACCCTGCTCCTCGCATGTGCGAGCTCAACGGCGGCATGATGAATAGCGTTGGTCTTGCTAATCCTGGAGTGGACGATTTTATCGCCCATACCGATGACTACATGAAGGACCTTGAGGGCCGTGGTACGCGCGTTATCATGCAGATGGCAGCACATTCCGTCCAAGAGATGATTGACGTTGTCGAGCGCCTTGAAGAGCTTAATCCACATATTTCAGCTATTGAGCTTAACGTAAGCTGTCCAAATCTCGAGAAGGGCGGCAAGCCCCTGGGCGGCACTCCTGAGCAGGCCACAGAGATTATGAAGGCAGTTCGTCCTCTGACAAAGCTGCCTATCTTGGTCAAGATGGCTCCCGTCAATGTTGCCGAGATTGGTAAAGCTTTTGAGGCTGAAGGCGCCAATGGTCTTACGCTCATCAACTCCATTCCTGGTATGTCAATTAATGTTCACACCAGAAAGAGCAGGCTTTCTAAGCCAACAGGAGGTCTCAGTGGCCCTCTCTGCCACAATGCTGCTGTCCGTATGGTCTGGGAGTGCGCACAAGCGGTCTCTATTCCTATCTGTGGTGTTGGTGGCGTAGAAACAGGCGAGGACGCTGCAGAGTTTATCCTTGCGGGCGCTACGGCTGTCTCGGTTGGTTCAGCAAATCTTTACGACCCTATGTGCGCCCCACGTATCCTAAACGAGCTTACTGACTGGGCAAAGTCCCAGGGAGTATCTGACATCCACGAGCTGATTGGAGCTGTTGAATGCTAACGGACGAGCAGGCACGCGATGCCGTTATTGTTGCGCTTGATTGCACAAGAGAAAGAGCTTTGGAGCTCACCGATCTTCTCGCCGGCCATGCACGTTGGGTCAAGGTTGGCATGACGCTCTTTTATCGCTATGGACCCTCGATGGTAGACGAGATGCATGCTCGCGGCTTCAAGGTGTTCCTTGACCTCAAGGTGCATGACATTCCATTCCAGGTTAAGGGCGCTGTCCACTCTGCATCGCTTTCTGGCGCAGACATTCTTTCTATTCATGGTCTGGGAACCGCTCAGATGATTTCTGCTGGTCGTGAGGGTGCAGAAGAGGCTGCCGCAGAGCGTGGCGTTGATGAGTCCGGCCGCACCAAGCTGGTGGCCATTTCTGTCCTCACCAGCATGGACGAGGATGCACTCCATTCCATTGGTGTTGACGGTTCCATTAAGGACGAGGTTGCTCGTTTGGCATCTCTTTCTTATAGCGCTGGCGCTGACGGAATTGTCTGCTCTCCTCAGGAAGCACAGGAAATGAGAGAGCTTTTGGGACCAAATGCACTCATCGTGACCCCAGGAGTACGTCCAGAAGGTGCCGAGAAGGGCGATCAAGTCAGAATCTCCACACCTTCTGCAGCAATTAAGGCCGGAGCAAGCAAATTGGTAGTTGGTAGGCCAATTACCTGCGCAAACGATCCAGTTGAAGCATTTGAAGCCATCATTTCTGAGCTTAAAAATTAGCAAAAGTTTTTGGAATTATGGTGAACAGGTGGTTTTTGATGCGTAAATATTAAAAAACCCCTTGTAAATAACGTGTTATGTGGCAAACTATTTTGCTGAAGTGCAAAAGGCACATTAAATTGAGTTTCGTATATGACGTACGAAAACGATGTTTGGAGGAACAATGGCTCTACCTACACTTACCGATGAGCAGCGCAAGGCAGCACTTGAGAAGGCAGCTCAGGCTCGTCACGCTCGCGCAGAGCTTCGCGAGAAGGTTAAGACTGGTAAGGTCTCCCTTAAAGAGGTCCTTGATTCTACCGATCCTATTGCTGAGCGTATGAAGGTTTCCGCTCTTATCGAGTCCCTTCCTGGCTATGGCAAGGCAAAGGCAGCAAAGATTATGGACGAGCTCGGAATTTCCGCAACTCGCCGCGTTAAGGGCCTTGGCGCTCGTCAGCGTGAGCAGCTCCTCGAGGCACTGACCAAGTAGTGGCTCGTTCAGCCAAACTTTTTGTAGTATCTGGACCGTCAGGTGTAGGAAAAGGAACGCTTGTCTCTCTGTTGAGGGACAAGCGCCCAAACCTAGGCCTGACGGTTTCGGCTACTACACGCTCTCCACGACCAGGAGAAGTCGATGGAGTTGCGTATCATTTTCTCTCCGATGAAGAATTTAAAAAGCGCGTTGATGCTGGTGAATTCCTTGAGTGGGCTCATGTTCATGGCCATTGCTATGGCACGCTCAAATCCGAGGTTGATCGCCTGATTTCTGCAGGTCAGTCTGTTGTTCTAGAGATTGACGTTCAGGGTGGACTTATGGTCCACAAACAATATCCCAACGCCATTCTCGTCTTTATTAAGCCACCTTCATTTGAAGAGCTTGAACAGCGCCTTAGAGGTCGTGGCACAGAAGACGAGAAGACCATTTCTACAAGACTTTCTAATGCGTCACGTGAAATGGAGTATGCAAACGACTATACTGTTTGCATTGTGAACGACAACCTTGAGACTGCTCTCAGCAAGCTTGAGGAAGTTTTTGATGACTATGAATCAGACGGAGGTCAGCTTTAATGTCTGTTATTAAGCCTGAGATTGACAGCCTGCTTCAGAAGACTGAGCAGAATCCATTCTTGCTTTGCTCTCTTGCTTCTAAGCGCGCTTGCGATATTAACAACATGCTTCACGGTCAGCACCTGCGTGTAACCGCTGTTCAGGATTTTGATGACATTACTACTGTTGCAAGTGGTAAAGATTCTGTCTCTATTGCTATGAAAGAGATTAACGACGGTACCCTTGGCTTTGTTAAAGAGTCTTTTGACGAGGCAATTAAGGGCGAGAACACCATCGTTTATTAAGAGTTATGACTGAAAGAGTATGTCTGGTTCACTACCACGAAATTGGTTTAAAGGGTAAGAACCGATCCACTTTTGAAAATCAGTTGGTAACAAATTTGCGACGAGCCCTCCGACACTTTCCAGTGGCGGGGGTTTCTCGCATTTCTGGCTACCTTCTTGTAGAAACTACTGATAAACAAGCAACTGAAGAGCTGCAACATGCTGTGGCCCAAGTTCCCGGCGTTGCTCGCGCTTCTCTGGCATATCGCTGTGGCTTAGATGAGCAGGAGTTTTGTAACGCTGCCGTGAAGGCGCTGGGGGAGTCCGGTGACTTTACTACGTTCAAAGTGCATGCTCGCCGTTCCTCAACGGTCTATCCAAAGCATTCCATTGAGATTAACCAGCTTGTAGGCGCAGTACTTTGTGAGAACTACCCTGATAAAAAAGTTCAGATGCATAATCCGGATATGACGGTCTATGTGCATGTTGTTCAGGGTAACGCATATGTTTACGCTGCATCTATTCACGGCGTTGGCGGCCTTCCTGTTGGCACCGCTGGCAAAGTAGTATCGCTTCTTTCAAGCGGTATTGATTCTCCTGTTGCAACATGGATGGTTGGTCGTAGGGGCGCTACAGTAATTCCAGTTCACTTCTCTGGCCGCCCTATGACTTCCGATACCAGCGAATATCTGTGTCAAGATATTATTGAGGCACTTGAGCCTGCTGGTCTTATTGGCAGAATGTATGTTGTGCCTTTTGGCGAGCATCAGCGTGAGATTTCTCTTGCTGTTCCACAGGCTCTTCGTGTCATTATGTATCGTCGCGTGATGTACATCATTGCGCAGAAGATTGCAGAGCTTGAGGGCGCTAAAGCGCTGGTAACTGGCGAGTCACTTGGCCAAGTTGCTTCTCAGACGCTGGATAACATTGCTGCTGTCAACGAGGCAGTTACCATACCTGTTTTGAGGCCTCTGATTGGCTCTGACAAGCAAGAAATCATCCGTCGTGCCCAAGATATCAATACGTTTGATATCTCAACACAGACGGCTCCTGATTGCTGCACACTGTTTATGCCTCGCCGTCCTGAGACTCATGCAAGAATGCGAGAAGTGCTTGAGGCATGGAATTCTTTTGATCATGAAGCCATGATTGATGACCTTATGCAGCATATTGACTACATTGACTTTAGTCAGTGTCCTTCATATAAGCCACCAAAAACACTTGCCGCTCGTCATAAAGAGCTTGCTCCTGCAGAGTTTATTACTGACTAGGATATTCCTGCAGATCAAAGGCTTTGATGGCTTTGCTTAGATGCATTTTAAGAATCCGTCCCGTGAAGGGGCGGATTTTTTATTTGAGTGGATTGATAATCTTATTTAGGACAATTTTGTTGATTTCAGTTTGCTTCACTTATCTGCAAATTGTTTATAACTGTGTCAGATTACCAGCAGTTTTATGACAAGATCACCAGATAAATAGTTAAAAGTCGTGTTTCTTATTAACCTAATAGTTGAATATAAATCTGAGGTGATTGTATGGCTCAGATTTCAAATAACCGCACTCAAATAATTAATAAATTGATGAGAAGGTTTAACCTCTCTAAGCAGCAACTCTTGGCGGTTATTGCTGTGGTTGTTCTAGGTATTGTTTCAGTAGTTGTATTTATTGGGATGATTAGCACTGGAACATCAGAGTCTTTTGACAGATTGCATAATCAAGCAAACTCGACACAGGGAGCGATTGTTGCGGAAAATCCACAGCACTCGCAAGAGGATAAGTCTACAGAGCAGCCAGGAGATGACCATAAGATTAAAGAAGCATCTCCTCAAATGATGGTTCATGTTGATGGAGCCGTTAAATCACCCGGTCTGTATGCACTTCAGATGGTAAATCCACGTGTAAACGACGCAATTCAAATAGCAGGTGGCTTGACTGAAGATGCCAACAGTCAAGGCATTAATCTTGCGTCTCCTGTAGAAGATGGTCAAAAAATTTATATTCCTCGAAAGGGAGAAGAGGCACCGCCAGAGATTTTGCAGCCAGAGCAAAATAAAGCTACGAGCAACAAGCAGACAGATAAGAAAAGTGACAAAAAGACAGTTGTAGATATTAATCGAGCAACCGTAGAAGAATTTACCAAGCTTCATGGCGTTGGAGAAGGATTGGCTAAGCGAATTGTTGCAGATAGACAAAAGAATGGACCCTTTAAGACTACTGAAGATTTGATGCGCGTTTCTGGTATTGGTCAGAAAAAGTTTGATCAGCTTAAGGACAATATTCGTGTCTAAGGTGATAGAACAACCCTCTAGGCCTTTTATTCCGTATAGCCTTTGCGTCTTGCTTTTTGTCTGCTTATGGCTTCAAGTTTTTATTGCAAAAGGTGCAGCGCTCGATACTGTTCTGATTCATATTCTAGGAATCTGTGCGGCGGCTGCTTTAGGATTTTGGTATGTAAAGCATGCGCATACCAGCATTATGAATGTTGGGGTAGTTTTACTCTTACTTGTAGTTATCCTTATCAGGTCTTCCTTTATATACGACAGTCAAATGGCGTCAGTGAATCTTTTAGAGTCAACTTCCGTACATGATTTTGAACTCGTTGTATCAAGAGATTTAGTCTACAAAAATCATGCATGGACTGGTCAGGCGTCTGTTTTTTACCAAGGTGGCTGTATCGGGTCTGTGGGCATACATGCCAAAGAACCAATCTTACGAGAAACGCATCTGTGCTGCGAAGGTAGATTTACTCGGTATAAAGATAAAGAGTTTTCAGACGAACAATTTAAGAGGGGAGTACTTGGTTCAATTCAGGTAACCAAGGTAAATTCCTCAACTTATGAAGAGGGAGTTATTGGAGAAGTTGCTCAATTTAGAGAAAGCTGCATTTCTCAACTTCAACCAGAGGCGAGCTTTGGTCGAGCATTAGCTGCATGTGGCCTTTGTGCCTATAGGCCTAGCTTGTATAGCTTTAACATTCCAAGAATATTTATGCGCTGTGGTCTTATGCACCTTATAGCCATATCTAGTTGTCACATGGTAATTCTCTCTACCTTTATTGATGCTTTGCTTAAAAAGTTGATGTTAAAGCCATTTTTGAGAGGAGTATTGAATTTATTTCTACTCAGTAGTTACGCGCTTTTCTGTGGATTACCTGCATCTGCAATAAGGGCAATACTTCTTGTTGAACAAAAATACGTTATGCAGTGTGTTGGCAGGAAACAACACACGCTATCTGCTGTTTCTACTCTGGCTCTACTTATGCTCTGTGTTGATCCACAGCTGAGCGTAAACATTGCTTTTACCTTGTCACTAGCTTGTATTTTTGGAATGAATATATATGGCGGTCTTGCTCAGTACTATGCAAAAATTGCCTTTCACGTATCTGGCTATGGAAAAGTACAGAATGTTCTAAGAAAATCGTTTTCTCATGTACGAAACACCATGTGTGCAACAACAGTTGCTCAGCTCTCATGCCTTCCAATTTCCTGCGTGTACTTTGGCCATTTTTCGTTACTTGCGCCTCTTTCAAGCGCGTTAATTACAAGCTTGTTTTCTCTTCTGAGCCTATTTGGAATTGGAGTAATAGTTTTTAGTGGCTTTAACCCAGTTCAAGATATTGCTCTTTTTCTAGTAGATTCTCTTGGTCAGCTTATAGACACCCTTGCTTCTTTTATATCTGAAAGATCTTTTGCAAGCGTGTCGTTAACTGACATGAGTTGGATAGTTTCATTGCTTGTGTTTGTGGCAATGGTAGCGCTTTATTTGTTTTGGCCTAAGGGGAAAAGGTCAGTTTTAGTTGGCATATGTTCAATGGTAGTTATGCTTATTTTGGGTTTAAGCATCTACTGGAGGTTTTTCTCGCCAACAAGGATTTGTGTGATGGATATTGGTCAAGGAGATGCCATATTGCTGAGTGATGGCGCGCACTCCCTGCTTGTAGATACAAGCGTGGGAGATGTAGTTAACGATGCCTTGGAGCGACAACACATTTCATATCTTGATGCAATTTTGCTTACACACCTTGATGAAGACCATGCTGGTGGCGTGAGGTATATGGTTGGTTCGGTAAAGACAGGCCGGGTGTTAGTTGGAGAGGGAATAACAAAACAAGAAAAGCCTGAGTTACAAAAAGCCATTCAGAGGATTTCTGGTAGTGGTTCCTATGAAGTTTTATATGGCGATGAATTTGATGTTGGTCGCTTTCATGTCCGGGTGGTGTGGCCACATAGGGGATATAAAGCTAAAGAAGCTAATAATGCGTCGGTTGAGCTCTATGTGACGTATAACGATGGGCAAAATACCCTGACTACACTTTTAACGGGAGACGCTGAAAGAGATCAAACAAAAGAGACGGTAACATCGGGTGATGTCGGTGATATTGATTTTTTGAAAGTTGGACATCATGGAGCGGCAAAGTCACTCTATCCAGAAACTGCTCGTGCGCTAAAACCTGAGGTAGCGGTTGCAAGTGCTGGAAAGAATAATCGATATGGACATCCTAAACAAGAAGCGGTGGATATCTTAGAGGGTGTTGGTGCAAGGTTTTATTGCACAAAAGATTATGGAGACGTCACGGTATTTCCTGGGGAACATGGACCTAGGGTGAGCGTGCAACATGCTAAAGTAGATACAGAATTAGAGGAGGAAAAAGATGGCGGAGCAGGCTAAGTTACTAGCTGCATATTTGGCTGTTGGCCCTGATGAGATGAAGCGTGCAAGGGCTATTGATAAGCTTAAAAGCCGTCTTAACCAGAGCTTTATTACCTTTAACCTTGATGAGATTTCTGTAAGTGCTGAGCTGACTCCAGAATCTGTTTTGTCTTCTGCTCAAACACTTCCTATGGGTGATTTTAGGCGAATTGTTGTTATTGATGATGCTGGTAAATTGCCTAAGTCTGTATCAGAAGCTCTTGTGGAGTATCTAAAAAATCCTAATCCAACTACTACACTGATGCTTTCTGCACAGACGCTAGCAAAAACTACAAGGCTTTATAAAGCAGTAGATGCGTTAGGTAAGCTTGCAGTTATTAATTGTGGTGCAATTTCTAGAAAAGATTTGCCTAAATACATTGGGGATCTTGGAAGAAAGTACGGACTACAAATCCCAATTAATGTGGCCAATGAGCTTATAAGTCGTGTTGGTGATAATACCACCATGCTTGATTCTCAAGTTAAATCTTTAGCAGCTCTGCTGGGTCGTCCTGGTGCAATTGACGTTCAGTTTGTAGAAACTCATGTTGCACGAGTAGTGGAAGTCAAGCCATGGGATTTTCTCGACAGTTTGTCAGCGAGAAATGCTCAAAAGGCTTTGGAGCTTTACAGTCAGATGGATGAGTCGGGAGCTATTGGCAATCTGTCACTTATGACTGGACGTGTAAGAGAACTCATTTGTGCTAGGTCTATGGTTAAGCGTGGTACAGAGCGGGAAATTGGTCCAGTTTTAGGTAAGCAGGACTGGCAAGTAAGAAATTATGCACGATGGGCGCGCCAATTTGCTGATGGCGAGCTTGAGCATATTTTGAGTCTCTGTGCAGATGCAGAACGTGGTCTTAAGAGTGGAGAAGATAAAACAACCACAATGACCAAGCTCATCTTTGCTCTATGTGGCGTCTCAAATGTGTAGATTCAAAGAATTAAGGTAAGAAAAAACGGACTCCAAGGAGTCCGTTTTAAAAAGTTAAAAGTAGATAAGAACTACTTAAGGGTGTTAACAAGCTTCTGAACGCCGCTCTTACGCTGAGCAGCCTGATTCTTGTGTACGATGCCCTTAGAAGCAGCCTTGTCAAGAAGACGGGATGCCTTGTTAGCTGCAACCTGTGCGTCCTCAAGCTGGCCTGCCTCAACAGCAGTGCGAACTGCCTTAATAGCAGTCTTAAGCTCGGAACGAACAGCCTTGTTGCGCTGGCGTGCCTTCTCAGCGGTGAGAATACGCTTCTTCTGAGACTTGATGTTAGCCACGTGCGGTTCCTTTCGGTGTTTACTATGTGAGGCCTCTTCGCTGAGACACGTTTGAGGCAGCTTTAGAAGTATAGCACGAAGGGGGTACTTTACGCTATTATTTTCCTTATGAATACACAGGATACTTCACATATTCGCAACTTCTCTATTGTTGCGCACATCGATCACGGTAAATCTACCATCAGTGACCGTATTTTGGAGCTTACTCATACCGTTGAAGAACGCGATATGGAGTCACAGCTCTTGGACACTATGGACATTGAACGTGAGCGTGGAATTACCATCAAATCAAACGCCGTCCGCGTCATGTATGACGCAGATGATGGAGAACGCTATCAGTTCAACCTGATTGACACTCCAGGCCACGTCGACTTTACCTATGAGGTTTCAAGGTCTTTGGCTGCCTGCGAAGGAGCGGTGCTGGTTGTTGATGCAACGCAAGGTGTGGAGGCTCAAACAGTCTCAAACGCTATGCTTGCCATGAACGCTAACCTGGATATTGTTCCTGCAATCAACAAGATTGATCTTCCGTCTGCTCGTCCTGAAGAGGTTCGCGCAGAAATTGAGGATGTTCTTGCAATCCCAGCTGATGATGCCGTATGCGTCTCCGGCAAGACTGGTGAGGGTATCCATGAGCTTCTTGAGGCTTTGGTGTACTTGGTTTCTCCTCCAAAGGGAGACCCCACGGCACCTCTTAAGGCGCTTATTCTTGACTCGTACTTTGACCAGTTCAGAGGTGTTGTAGCTACAGTACGTGTTTTTGACGGCTCAATCAAAGCGGGCGATCAGCTGCTTATGATGCAGAGTTCTACGCCTTTTCTTGTTGAGGAAGTTGGCGCTAAGAGGCCTCTTGAGATGGCTGTTGAGCAGCTTTCCGTTGGTGAGGTTGGCTATGTGGTAACTGGCCTCAAAGACCCTGAAGCTGTTCGTGTTGGAGACACGCTTACCTATAAGCAAAATCCATGCGCAGAGCCACTGCCGGGTTACCGTGAGGCAAAACCGATGGTATTTACCGGTCTTTTCCCTGTAGATAACAAGCAGTACGAGAACCTCCGCGATGCACTGGATAAGCTGCACGTTAACGATCCATCACTCACGTGGTCACCAGAGACTTCTGTGGCTTTGGGATTTGGCTTCAGAGTAGGATTTTTGGGCCTTCTCCACATGGAAGTTGTTAAAGAACGTCTTGAGCGTGAGTTTGATCTTGACTTGATTGCTACCAGTCCATCTGTTGACTATCACGTCTATAAGACTGATGGAACTATGATTGAGATTACCAGTCCTCAAGATCTTCCAGAGGTCACTAAGATTGACCGCATTGATGAGCCGTACCTCAAGGCAAAAATTATTGTGCCTCCCGAGTTTGTTGGCACGGTTATGCAGCTTGTTGTTGATCATCGTGGCGTATCTGAGGACATGGTGTATCTGTCTGATAAGTCCGTTGAGATGATCTTTAGTATTCCTCTGGCTGAGCTTATCTTGGACTTCTTTGATCAGCTTAAGAGTAGAACTAAAGGCTATGCCTCACTTGACTATGAGTTTGATTCATATCGCACTTCTGACCTGGTTAAGCTTGATATTTTGCTTGCTGGAGACGTTGTTGATGCGCTCTCGTTTATTGTTCACAAGAACAAAGCATACGATCTTGCGCGTGGCCTTTGTGACAGGCTTAAAGGCATCATTCCACAGCAGCTCTTTGAGGTTCCTATTCAGGGTGCAATTGGCAATAAAATCATTTCTCGCTCTACCGTTCGTGCACGTAGAAAGGACGTCTTAGCTAAGTGCTACGGCGGTGACATTTCCAGAAAGCGCAAGCTGCTTGAAAAGCAAAAAGAGGGCAAGAAGCGCATGAAGCAGATTGGCTCAGTCGAAGTACCTCAAGAGGCGTTCTTGGCTGTTCTCAAGGTTGATGACGAGTAGAAGGTATCTGTGGAATCGCTTCAAACTATTATTGCAACCTGCGCCCCTGAAGCTGGTCTTTCTTCTCGCATTATTCCTTTTGCGTCAGGTACTTCACTTAAGGAGCGCCTGTCTGCAAATCCCGTGCTTATGGCCCCTATGGCCGGTGTCAGCGATGGCGTGTATCGCACTATGGCTCGAGCTGGCGGAGCAGGTCTTGCGTATTCAGAAATGGTTTCTGTTGCAGGAATTCATTTTGGTGGCGAGAAAACCTGGGAGCTTGTAGAGCCTCTTGCAACTGAGCCTGATATTGCTGTTCAACTCTTTGGTTCAAAGCCAGATCAGTTTAAAGAAGCAGCAGCTCAGATTAGTGAGCGTTTAGGAGACAAGCTCGCTCTTATCGATATCAACATGGCCTGTCCTGTTCCTAAGGTGGTTAAAAAGGGGGAGGGTTCAGCCCTTCTGGACACCCCAGAGCTTGCTGCAGATTTGGTTAAAGCCTGTCTATCTGAGGTTAGCGTACCTGTCACTGTCAAGATTAGGCGTGGTAGACGTCAGGATGAGGAAGTGGCACCTGAGTTTGCTCGGGCTATGGAAGCTGCCGGAGCATCTGCCGTTGCTATTCACGGTCGCTTTGCTACCCAGATGTATCGAGGTCAGGCAGAGTGGGAGACCGTTAATAGGGTTTGTGACGCCGTTTCTATTCCTGTCATAGGTTCTGGCGACATGCTTACTGCTGAAGCAGCAGCTCATGCTCTTACAGAGACAGGTGTGACGGCTGTAATGATTGCTCGTGGAACGTATGGAAATCCGTGGATATTTAAAAACACTCAAGCTTTAGTTGAGGGTCAACCTGTGCTTGTCCCAACGCTTGATCAAATGCTTGCATCTTTTATGATGCACGTAAAGTTGCTTGATGCTGCCCACATTCATATTGCTCGCGCTAGAAGCCTCTCTACCTGGTATTTTAGAGGTATTCCAAACGCAGCCTATTGGCGTGGAAAGTCAGTAAAGTGCGTTACGGCCCAGGATTTTATTGATCTTGCACTAGAGATTAAAGAAACCGTCAAGCAGCTTGATAGTGAGCAAGAATCTCCTGAGCACAATCTACCTATAAGCTAGTGATCTGTTGTGGATTCCTGGCAGTCTAAATACAACCAAACGATCACTCCTGCACTTTACTTGCATATCCCGTTTTGTGCACAAAAATGCTTCTATTGCGATTTTTCTTCTTGGTCCACAAGACAAGACGATAATCGCATGAAAAATTACGTTAATGCACTAAAACATCAGCTAGATGAAGCCGCTCAACTTGGGCTGTTAGCAGCTACTAAAACGGTTTATATGGGAGGCGGAACTCCCAGCTTGCTTGGGCAAGATGCGGCAGATTTGGCGCAGAACGTCTCAGCTCTTACGCAGCCTAGTGAGTTCAGCATGGAAGCAAATCCAGACTCACTATCTGACGATCTTCTCGCCAATCTCTCTAAAGGTGGAGTAACGAGAATTTCTTTGGGAGTTCAAAGCTTTAACGATAACGAGCTCAAGAAGCTGGGCAGAATTCACTCGGCAGACCTCGCGTATGACAGGGTTTTAGCTGCAAAAGAGCGCGGATTCGACGTGTCGGTTGACCTCATGTGTGCTATTCCTGAGCAAACAGAGAGCTCCTGGGAGTATTCGCTTTCAAAGTTTATCTCGCTTGGAGTGGATCATGTGAGCGTTTATCCGCTTACTATTGAAGACGGTACGGCGTTGGCTAAACAAACCCAAGATAAAGACACTCCTTGGAACGCCTACGACGTGCAGGCAGATCGAATGCAAGCTGCGTCAAAGACGCTTCAAGCAGCGGGATTTGAACGCTACGAGGTAGCAAGTTACGCCCGAAATCAGAAGAGCTGCAAGCACAATAAGATGTACTGGACGGGAGAATCGTACCTTGGTCTTGGTACCAGCGCTGCAAGCATGCTCACCGCACCTGAGTACGATATGCTTGCAGAGAAGAACACCTCTTTACCTGCGCGTCCACAAGACGCTGCTCGCGCACGGCTGGTAGTTCTTGATTCTCCAAGAAAAATTGGTGAAGGTGCATCGCTCTTCTCGACAGAGTTTGATGTTGAATTTTTGACCCATAGAGAAGCTGTGGCAGAAGATTTGATGCTGCATGCTCGCCTTATAGAACCAATTTCGCCTGCGCTTTTGGTTGAGTCTGAGCTGGTATTTGGCGCGTCGCGTCTACAAGACGTGCTTGATTTGTGTGTTCATGACGGTTTGTTGGACTGCGTTTATGCAGATGCTTTAGATGGCGCAAAAACCTATAGACCTACCAAGAAGGGCTGGCTGCTTGGAAACGAGCTCTATGGACGTCTTTGGGATTTACGTCTGTAGTGTGTTTGTGCTGCATTAACTTCAAAACAAGTGGGTACACTTTCAAACGTTCTCGTGATGCAGATTTTTTATGGGTTGATTCGGAGAGATTTCATGGCTGCTATGAACGAAAAGGACTACTACGCCATCCTTGGTGTTTCTGAGTCCGCGACAGCTGAAGAAATTAGAAAAGCTTTTCAAACTAAAGCTCGTAAGCTTCATCCAGACATCAATAAAGAGCCCGATGCTGAAGAGCGTTTTAAAGAGGTTTCTGAGGCATATGCTGTTCTGTCAGATGCCGAGAAACGCCGTCGTTATGACGCAATGAGAAGTGGCTCTTTCTATGGCGGCGGCTATGGTCCTTCTGGTTATCCCGGTGGATCTGCCTATGGGGGTTCTCCTTTTGAGGGCGGCTTCCCGTTTGGTGATATCAACTTTAATAATTGGACCACTGGATCTCAAAAGCGCTCTCGTGCATACAAGCCTCAGACTGGCGCAGATATTGTCTACGACTTAACACTAAATGATACTGACGCTAAAAATGGTGTTAAGAAAGGCATCACGTATCAGCGTTTTGTAACCTGTGATGCTTGTGATGGTAAGGGATCTCAGCATAAGACTGAGGCAACCACCTGTCCTACCTGTCATGGAACAGGCCACATTGATATTGATCTTTCTTCCATTTTTGGAGTTGGAAAGTTTAGAGTTGATTGTCCAGAGTGCGATGGTGCCGGACACGTTGTACAGGACCCCTGTGATGTTTGTGGTGGTTCGGGACGTGTTTTATCTGCAAGTGAAATTATGGTTGATGTACCAGCTAATTCACATGATGGCGATCAAATCAGAGTACCTGGAATGGGAAATGCAGGAACAAATGGTTCTGCAACTGGCGATTTTATCGTAAATATCAAGGTTCCTTCAGAGCAGTTGACATTCCGTCAGCGCGCGGGAGCTCGTATTACTGGTATTACTGCAATGCTTTTAGTATTTGTGGCACTTAATTTGAGGTCACCGCTATTTGCCATTGTTTTGATTCCACTTTTGATATTTGGCATTAGAAATGTTCTTGCAGATGGCGTCAAGATGAACGCCGGCTGGTGGAGAAGCTTTGCGAATGCATTTGTTTCGGGAATCATCAATGGTGCCTTCTACTCAATTATTATTATGACTTTGTATGCTTGTACGGCCGGTTTGGGCCATGTTGGCTATATGGGAATTTAAGTTTTAGGTTTTACAAGGGGAGAGTTAGTAAGCGTGGCAGAGAAGAAAGACTTCTACGAGCTCTTAGGTGTTGCTCGTGATGCAGATCAAAAAACTATCAAGCGAGCTTTTCTAAAGCTTGCAAGAAAGCTGCACCCTGATGTTTCTGATGACCCTCATGCAGAAGAAAAGTTCAAAGAGGTAAACGAAGCTTATTCTGTACTTTCAGATGAGCAAAAGCGAGCCAACTATGACCGTTATGGCGATCCTAATGGTCCATCTGGTTTTGGCGGCGGCTATGTGGATATGTCAGATATCTTTGGCGGCGGTTTTGGTGGCTTTGGAGATATCTTTGATTCCTTCTTTGGTGGCAGCCATGGTGGCCGAGGCGCTGCTCAGCGCACTCGTGGTAGTGATATGGGTATTAGACTGTCCATTACGCTGGAAGAAGCCGCAGCCGGAGTTACAAAAACTATCTCGTACAACAGACTTTCTACCTGCGATGACTGCAACGGCACTGGTCTTGGTGAGGGCGGAAAAATCGAAGACTGTCCACGCTGTCACGGAACGGGCACGGTAGTTCAGGTTCAAAATACTGTCTTTGGTCAGATGCAGTCTCAGACAGTATGTCCGGAGTGCCAAGGAACAGGTAAGAAAGTTGAGCACGCGTGCGAGACCTGTGGAGGTCAGGGAAGAACTCCTGATCATGAGCGTATTTCCGTTGAAATTCCTGCAGGTGTTCATTCTGGCCAGTCAATTTCCATTGCCGGTAAAGGTGAGGCAGGTGTCAGAGGTGATACCTCTGGTGACCTTATCGTAACCATTGAGGTTTCACAGCATAAAGATTTTGAGCGCAGGGGAGACGACCTCTTTACCTCAGTGAGCGTTGATTCTCTTGAGGCAATTGTTGGTACTACCGTGACTATTGACGGCATTATCAAAGATGAAACTATTGAGATTGCTATTCCAGCCGGATGTAAGTATGGTCAGCAGCTAAGTGTAGCTGGTAAAGGTATGCCTCGTTTACATACCAAGGCTCGCGGCAACCTTTACGTTCTGGTTCACATTGAGACTTCAACTGGATTGACTAAAGATCAGTTAGAGACACTTACCTCTCTTATTGCTGAGCGCAAACAAAACTCAGCTCAAGAAACTCAAGATGAGCAGCACGATCAGCGTTCTGCAGTAGAAGATTCCTCTGATCATAAATACAAGAAAGCCAAAAAGGCTTCCAAGAAGAGGCGCTAATGGCTCATGGAATTGCGCTCATAAATCTTGGATGTAGGGTTAATCGCGTAGAGCTTGATTTAATGGCAGACTCTCTGCTCCGTATGGGATGCCGCATTGTTGAAGAAGATGAGGCTCAAGCCATTGTCATCAACACGTGCGCTGTCACTGCAGAAGCTGAGGCTAAGACGAGAAAAGCCGTGCGAAAAGCAGCGCTTATGCCAGGAGCTCCTCTTGTAGTTGCAACGGGTTGCGTTGCAAGTCTTTTTGCGGACGAGCTTGCCTCTCTTGCTCCTAACGTTGTGGTAGAAGCCGAGAAAGTCAAAGTTGCAGATAGAGTCCTTGAAGAGCTAGGCTTTGCTCCAGAATCCGTAAGCGATGACGGACTTGTTATCTCTAAGCCAACTCCAACAGGTCGCACACGCCCTGGTATCAAGATTCAAGACGGTTGTGACAACCGTTGCACCTTCTGCATTGTCTGGAAGGCACGTGGTGCGGGAAAATCCCTTGATCCTCGCGAGGTTGTTTCGCAGGTAAAAGATGCTATGAGCAGGGGAGCTCAAGAGGTTGTCCTTACGGGAATTAACCTTGGTAGCTATAAAGCTCAACTTGAGGATGAGGGCGAGAAAACCCTCAGGCTCCCAGATCTTCTCGAGTATGTGCTTGAAAAAACAGAAGTAGGTCGCCTCAGGCTTTCTTCTCTTGAGCCACCTGATGTAAATGCTCGTTTGGTAGAGGTTATTGCCGCTTCCAACGGAAGAATTGCACCTTTTTTGCACATCTGCCTTCAATCGGGATGTGACGCTACGCTTGCACGTATGGGCAGGGTGTATAGGACAGAACTTTATCGCAATGCTGTCGAGGAAGCTCGCTCGGTACTGCCAACTATCGCTTTGGGAACAGACCTTATTGTTGGTTTTCCTGGAGAAACTGATAAAGAATTTGAAGAGTCGTTTGAGTTTTGTCGTCAGATGGGCTTTTCAAAGATGCACGTATTTAGGTACTCCAAACGACCTGGAACTCCTGCGGCTACCGCTCCAAATCAGGTAGATCCAAAGGTGATGGCCGAGCGCGCCAAGAAAATGCGTGATCTGGGCAATGCCATGCGCTTTGATGCTGCTAAGAAGCTTGTTGGTACCTGCGATAATGTGGTGGTACAGTATCCTGGTAGGGGAATTTCTGGCGGTCTTTTTGATGTTCAGGTTGATCCTACTATTGAGCTTGATGAGCTTATTGCTATGCGCTTTGACGAAGTTTTACCTAATGGAACGCTAAAAGCTACTCGTTTGTAAATTGGGGGAACATGGAGCCAACACAGATTCGCTTAACTATTCCTGATTCAGTAGACCCTCTGTACCTGACGGGTCCAGCTGATAGTTTGCTCAGAGAAATCGAATCGTCATGTGCAGCTCTTATTTCAATTAGAGGCAAAGCAATCTTTTTGTCAGGAACTTCTCAAGAAATTGAGCAGCTAACACTTATTTTTTCTCGCCTGATTCAAATGGTTGAATCAGGATCTAGGCCAACGCTTGAAGATGTAAAGCTTCTGCTCGATAGCACAAAAAGAAACGCCAGCTTAGAGCAAACAGGAACTCGCACACTGTTTGTTACCCATAAGGGAAAAGCTATTCAGCCTAAAACACAAGGTCAAATTGAGTATACAAAGGCAATAGCAAACAACTCCATTACCTTTGGCATTGGTCCTGCGGGAACTGGTAAAACGTATCTGGCAGTGGCTATGGCACTTGCTGCTTTAACATCTCAGCAAATTAGCAGAATTGTGCTGGTAAGACCTGTTGTAGAGGCAGGAGAGTCTCTTGGTTTTCTTCCAGGCACGCTTCAAGAAAAGCTGGATCCCTACATTAGGCCGCTCTATGACGCCCTCTTTGATATGACCTCCATGGAGTATGCAAATAACCTTATTGAACAGGGAATTGTTGAGATTGCTCCGCTTGCATTTATGCGTGGTCGTACCATGAATGATGCGTTTGTCATTTTGGATGAGGCGCAAAATACCACGCCTGAGCAGATGAAAATGTTTTTGACTCGCCTGGGTTTCTCGTCAAAGTTTGTGATAACTGGTGATGCAACGCAGCGAGACCTTGTGGGAAGAAGTGGTCTGGACGTTGCTCGACAGGTGTTGGGTAACCTTGAAGACGTTGCTTTTGTTGATTTAGATAGAAATGATATTGTTCGCCACACGTTGGTTGGTAAGATAGTTGATGCATACACTGCGTATGAGAAGAAACAGCTAGGGGAGTAACGTGGTTAACGAGTACGACATTGTGATCGAAGAAGGCGTCGCGTGCCCAATTTCCGTGGAAGAGATTGAAGCCGATTGCAACCTTGTACTCTCTGAAGAGGGTGTAGAGCGCCCTTGTACTGTGTCCATTTCCATTGTCAGCGATGAAGAGATTCAGCAGGTAAATCTTGAGTGGCGAGAAAAAAATGCGCCTACAGACGTTATCTCACTTGAAGTAGAGCGACCTGATGATCCAGATTTGGCTCCTGGTGAAATGTGTGAGCTGGGCGATATTATTCTGGCTCCTAACTTTATTGCGCGTCAGGCAAAAGAATATGGCACTACGGAGGCAGATGAGTTTAGGCTCATGCTTGTTCATGCCATGCTTCACCTGCTTGGATATGACCACATTGAAGACGATGAGGCAGAGGTTATGGAGGCTCGTGAAGACGCCCTTGTTGCTCTGCTTTCAACGGATAGGACTATTGAGCCAGTTGTGTTGACTCGCCACCGTGAGGGGATTGACGAGTAATGATTCCGGGATCTAAAGGCAGACATCCAAGCTTTAAGCGCGGTCTTCTTTTTGCACTACAAGGCGCACGTCAAGCGTTTGCTCAAGAGGCAAACTTGCGCCGTATGTCGGTAGCTGCTGTATTGACCGTAGTTGCGGGATTGTTTGTTGGCTTGGATGCCGTAAGCTGGGCACTTGTCCTTGCGTGTATTGGTGCGGTTTTAACTACAGAGCTCATTAACACGGCAATAGAAACTGTAGTGGACCTGGTTTCTCCTGAGTTTCATCCTATGGCTGGTAAAGCCAAAGATATTGCGGCGGCAGCTTCATGCTGCATTAGCATTACCGCAGCTCTTATAGGACTTTTGATTTTCTCGCGTGCAATTTTTCATTGGTAAGTTGGAGGACGTATGACCGCCAATTCAGTTTCTGAAAATACTTCATCTGAGGCCACTCCCTTTAGGAGCGGTTTTGTTGCTTTAGTTGGTCGCCCAAGCGTTGGCAAGTCCACACTGTTAAATGCTTGCATGGGCCAGAAGGTAGCCATTGCAAGCCCTGTTGCCCAGACAACACGACGTCGCTTTAGGGCAGTGGTGAACGGAGATAACTCCCAGCTTGTCATTGTAGATACTCCAGGTCTTCACAAGCCTAAAGATGCTCTTGGAAAAGAGCTCAATAAGGCCGCGCTGGGAGAACTCAACGACGCTGACGTAATTGCTTTTTTGATTGACGCCACTAAGCCCGTTGGCCGTGGTGATGAGTGGGTTGCCAATCATGTTGAGCAGGCGCACGCCGCCTTTAAGCTGCTGGTTATTACTAAGGCAGATATTGCAACGCCAGAGCAGATGTCGGAGCAGCTTGAGGCTGCACAAGCTCTTGCTCACTTTGATGACGTGCTTGTTGTTTCCGCATCAGAAGACTTTAATATTCAGGCATTTATTGCGCTTGTTTCTGAGCATCTTCCCGAGGGTCCTATGTGGTTCCCAGAGGATATGGAGACTGACGCCTTGCCAGAAGACCTGGTAGCAGAGTTTGTTCGCGAGAAGCTACTGCTCAACCTTCGTCAGGAAGTTCCTCATTCTGTTGCCGTTGTCTGCGATTCGTATGAGGTGGCAACAGATGGTCACTTATCCATTTCTGCCACCATTTTGGTTGAGCGAGAAGGACAAAAGGGCATCGTTGTTGGCCAGGGCGGCTCCATGATCAAGCGTGTTGGTGTCGAAGCCAGAAAAGACCTGGAGAAACTGTTTGGTCGCAAGGTGTACCTTGACCTTCAGGTTCGTGTTCAGCCTCTCTGGAGGCGTGACGCCAACGAGATTAAGCGCCTAGGCTACTCAACTGAGGACTAGTTGTGCCTGGTAGAAAGACCACTCGTCTTAAAGCTATTGTGCTTGATAGAACAAAACTTGCCGAGCAAGATCTCATCTTAACCATGCTCTCTGATTCGGGAGAAGAACGTCGAGCTGTCGCAAAGGGCGCCAGAAAGCCAGGCGGTCGCTTTGCTGCTCGTGTTGAACTCTTTTGCGAGTTAGATGTGTTGCTGGCAGAAGGTCGCTCGCTTGACATCTTGTCCGAGGCAACCTTGCTTGAGCCGCATGCCACACTTCGCGGAGATCTCTCTAAGGTGGCGGCTGCATCGGCTATCTGCGAAGTTGCACGCCTCTCGTGCATCGATGGCATTGAGGACGCATTTCTCTATCCGCTGCTTTCACGTGCTCTCAGAGCCTGCGAAGAAGTAGATGACGAGAAACACTTAGATCTTGTTGTTGCCGCTTACGTGTTTAAGGTCTTGGCACACGAAGGCTGGCGTCCTGAGCTGGAATCGTGCATTGCCTGTGGAGATGAAGCCCTGACGTACTTCTCGCCAGCTGCTGGCGGTGCATTGTGTGGAAGTTGTGCGCATGAGATTGAGGGCGCTATTGAAGTAACTCCACTCGAGCTCTCGTGGTTGTCATCGCTTCTCAAACTTACCTTTGACCAGCTTGTTGTTGCAGAAATTGCTCCAGAAACTGCGCTCTTTTTGCTTACCAGCGCGCATATTTGGGCGGCCACGCACCTTGAAGCGCGCCTCAAGGCATTTGAATTTTTGCTCAGTATCTAGCTGAAGTGTATTTTTACTAGCAAAGTTCACCAGTAACTGGTATCCTCTTGTAGGTTATTTCCTTGTTCTTAGGGGCTAGTCACTGCCGGCTACCTTCTCAGTACAAGGAGTATTCAACGCGAAAGGCGGTTTATTATGGCAGTAACTAAGGATCGTAAGGCTGAGCTCATCAAGCAGTACGGCAAGGACGAGAAGGACTCCGGTTCCGCACAGGTTCAGGTTGCTCTTCTTACTGAGCGTATTCGTCAGCTCACCGACCACATGAAGTCCCACCAGAAGGACTTCCACACTCGTCGTGGTCTTCTGATGCTCGTTGGTAAGCGTCGTCGTCTTCTTTCTTACATCAAGTCGAACGACATTGAAGAGTACCGTACTCTTATTGCTTCCCTGGGTATCCGCGACAACATCCAGTAAGTTGGCTTTTTAGGGCGCCGTCTGGCGCCCTTTATGTTTGAGGCCCGTTTGCAATGGGGCAAACGGAGATAGAAGAGGAAAGAAATGACTAAAGTAACTCACGAATTTGACCTCTACGGTAAGCACTACACCCTTGAGGCTGGTGAGCTCGCAAAGCAGGCAACAGGTGCCTGTATCGTTAAGTGCGGCGATTCTACCGTACTTCTCACTGCAGTGGTTTCCAAGGAGCGTAAGGATTACGACTTCTTCCCACTGACTGTTGATTTTATTGAGAAAATGTACGCAGTTGGTCGCGTTCCTGGTGGCTACCTCAAGCGCGAGGCTCGTCCATCTGAGAAGGCAACCCTTACTGCTCGTATGATTGACCGTCCTCTGCGTCCTTCCTTCCCAGAAGGTTTCCGCAACGAGGTCCAGATTGTTGCAACTTCTCTTGTTGCCGATCAGGTAAACGCTGTTGATACCATCTCTGTCATGGGCGCATCCGCTGCTCTGGCTGTTGGTGGCGTTCCTTTTGAGGGACCACTTGCGTGCGTCCGTATTGGTCGCAATGCTGATACTGGTGAGTTCTTGGTTAACCCAACCTACGAAGAGCGTGATCACTCTGATCTTGACCTTGAGCTTGGTGGCTCTTCAACCTTCATTTCCATGCTTGAGGCTGGCGCAGATGAGATTTCCGAAGAGGATATGCTCTCTGCTATGGCATTTGGTCAGGAGGCAATTGCAGCATTCTGCGAGGAGCAGAAGAAGTTCATTGCTAAGTGGGAAGAGGTTAACGGTCCTATCGTTAAGCGTGAGTACATCCTTGACGAGCCCATCGCTGAGGTTCACGACCGCATCTTTGCCTACTACGACCAGATGAGCGCTGCTCTTAAGGATGCTGACAAGCAGTCCCGCATGCAGCAGGTTGCTGACTTGATGGACGAGATTAAGGCTCAGTTCACCGAGGAAGAGCAGGAGCTTTGGAGCCGCGCTATTGCAGTTGAGCTCAAGGCTCTTGAGAAGCACGCAATGCGCGTCATGGTTGTTGAGACCGGCGAGCGTGTTGATGGCCGTGTGGCTAACGAGATTCGTCCAATCATGGTCAAGCCTGACTACCTGCCACTTGTTCACGGTTCTGGTCTTTTCCAGCGTGGTCAGACCCAGGTTCTCTCCATTTGTACACTTGGCATGCTCAACGAGTGGCAGCGTCTTGACACCATTGAGCCAATGGACGGCAAGCGCTACATTCACCACTACAACTTCCCACCATTCTGCACCGGTGAGACTGGCCGTATGGGCAGCCCAAAGCGCCGTGAGATTGGTCACGGAGCTCTTGCAGAGCGTGCACTTCTGCCTGTTATTCCTTCTGAGGAAGAGTTCCCTTACACCATCCGCGTTGTCTCTGAGGTAATGGAGTCCAATGGTTCTTCTTCCATGGCTTCTACCTGTGGTTCTACGCTTTCCCTTATGGATGCAGGCGTTCCTCTGAAGCGTCCTGTTTCTGGTGTTGCAATGGGTCTTATCCAGGAGAACGGCAAGACTGTTGTTCTTACCGATATCCAGGGTCTTGAGGACTTCCTTGGCGACATGGACTTTAAGGTCTGCGGTACCACCAAGGGTATTACTGCAATGCAGATGGACAACAAGGCAACTGGTCTTACTCCAGAAATTCTGCGCAGCGCACTTCTCCAGGCTCAAGAGGGCCGCATGTTCATCTTGAACAAGATGCTTGAGCAGATTCCTGCACCTCGTACTGAGACCAAAGAGACCGCTCCACAGATTATCTCGCTTTCCATTCCAACCGATAAGATTCGCGACGTCATTGGCTCTGGTGGCAAGGTTATCCGCGGTATCCAGGAGGATACAGGCGCAACCGTTGACATCCAGGAGGATGGTACCGTCTTTATCGCTGGTACCAACGGTGCTGCTGAGGCTGCTGCTGACCGCATCAAGGCTATTGTTAAGGTTCCAGAGGTAGGCGAGGAGTACACTGGTCGCGTTGTTGGTCTCCAGCCATTCGGCGCTTTTGTTGAGCTCCTTCCTGGCAAAGACGGCCTGCTTCACATTTCCCGCGTTGCACAGGGACGTGTCGAGAAGATCGAGGATGTCCTGGCTGTTGGCGACGAGGTTAAGGTTCAGGTCCTTGAGGTAGACGAGAAGGGCAAGATTTCTCTTGACCGTCTTGATAAGCCAGAGGCACCACAGGTCGCTCCAAAGAAGGAGCGCGAGGAGCGTCACCCACGTCGTCAGAACGACAACGGCAACTCTGAGCGCAGACAGCCACGCCGTCACCACGACGCATAAGCTACGCTCAAACTCAAAAGGTTTCTCGCCATGCGAGACCTTATACACATGAGATAGTAAAGAGAGCTTCGATGTATGTCGGAGCTCTCTTGTTATTCTGTTGAGATTTTGATTCTTTGGGAATATATAGCGTAATACGTGCTGATTTTTTATATAATTAAACAACATGTAGATTTTGCAAAAAGTCTTGTAGACGGCCCTTTGGGTTGCGTCTGTTATAGAAAGTTGTTTTGAAAGGAAAGTTTTTTAATGCCTAAGAAAGACCCAGCTCTTAAAGTCATTCCTATGGGCGGACTTGATGGCATTGGCAAGAACATGACCGTTTTTGAGTACGGTAATGATATGGTGCTTGTCGATGCTGGTTTGATGTTCCCAGATGACGAACAGCCTGGTATTGACCTCGTTTTGCCAGACTATACCTACGTACTAGAAAATGAAGATAAGCTTCGCGGTATTTTGATTACCCACGGTCACGAGGATCATATTGGTGCTCTTCCGTACCTGCTCATGGACCTTACTCGTAAGGTTCCAATCTATTCCAGTAAGCTCTCGCTTGGTTTTATTGAAGGCAAGCTTGCTGAGCACAAGATTGTGGGCACTAAGCTTCGCGAGGTTACCGATGGCTCAAAGGTCCAGCTTGGCGCCTTTGACATCACGTTCTTCTCGATGACCCACTCTATTCCTGCGGCTTTTGGTATTCATATGAAGACTCCTGCAGGAACGCTTATTCACTCCGGTGACTTTAAGCTTGATCAGACTCCTATTGATGGCGTGCGTCCAAACTACGCTGCTATTACCAGGTTTGGCTCTGAGGGTCTTGACCTGCTGCTGTCTGACTCCACAAACGCCAACCGCCCCGGTATGACTCCATCCGAGGCTTCCGTTGGTGCAGCGCTTCGTCACATCATCAAAAATGCAACTGGTCGCGTCTTTGTGGCGTCGTTCTCAAGCCACATTCACCGTCTTCAGCAGGTATGTGATGCCTCTGTTGCGGTAAAGCGTAAGGTTGTTGTTACGGGCCGCTCTATGATTACCAACACTAAGGTTGCGCGAGAGCTTGGCTACCTCAATATTGCCGATAAAGACATCATTGATGCTTACGACGTTGATAAACTTGCAGATGATCGCATTGTTGTTCTCTGCACTGGTTCTCAGGGAGAGCCTCTGAGTGCTTTGGCACGTATGGCAAATGGAGAGCACAAGTCGCTTTCCATTCGTCCTCAGGACACTGTAATCATCTCTGCAACTCCTGTTCCAGGTAACGAGAAGAGCGTTCAGTCCATCATCAACGCTCTCTCTAAGATTGGTTGTGAGATTTACGACAAGTCAAAGGCACTTGTCCACGTTTCCGGCCATGGTAGTCAGGAAGAGCTCAAGCTTATGCTGGGTATGGCTCGTCCAAAGAACTTTATGCCAGTCCACGGTGAGGCTGTTCACCTGCGCGCTCATGCAGAGCTTGCTCAGCAAATGGGTGTTCCTGCTAACCGTATCTTTATTCTGGATAACGGTGACACACTTGAGATGAGAAACGGCAAGGTCACGCGTGGTAAGACGGTTGAGTCTGGCGTTGTTTACGTTGATGGTCTCTCTGTCACTGACGCAAACCCTGTTGTTCTTCGTGACCGTCAGCGTCTTTCCCAGGACGGCATTGTCACAGCTGTGGTAACCCTTGTTGGTCGCAATCTCAAGCCAGGTGTTGTTGAGATTTCCGGCCGTGGTGTTTCATTTGCTGATGATGATGAGCTTATGAATGACGCACAGAATCTTGTGAGAAATTCAATTGAGAAGGCCTCTAAGTCCGAAGGCGCAAACATTGAAGCAATGAGAAAGAGCGTTCGTAATGCCCTTTCTAACTTCCTTTGGAGCAAAACTCGTACTCGACCAATGGTTATTCCGGTCATTATGGAGGTATAGGCCCAATGCCCTCTAAACGCACTTCAAACGCAGCAAAAAGAAATTCTAGAAACGCCGCTTCCGCCCAGGCAGCAGGCTTGACTCCACTGCAGAACGACATCATTGGTGTTGTTCTTGCAGTGGTTGCTATTGCCATGTTTTTGTCCATTATTGTCCCTTCTAACGCTGTTATTACCAGCGCGATGGGCCATGGACTTAAACTTTGCTTTGGTACGGGAGCACTTCTTTTTCCCATTGCAGTATTTGTCTTTGCTATGACCTTCTTTATGCGTGATGATCAGGGAATTTCTACACGCATTGCTATTGGTCTTACGCTAGATGTTCTTGCTGCTCTTGCGCTTATCTCGCTCAACTTCCCAGGAGCTGAGTCTGCTCCAGACATGCTTCTAGGCACAAAAGTCTTAGAGGCTGCTGGTGGCTATGTGGGCGGCGGTATTGCTTGGGTTTTGCTGCGCTTTGTTGGCCGCGTGGTGGGCAATGTCCTTTTAGTTGGCTTTATCATTGCCGGCGTTGTTATCTGCGGCTTCTCCATTTCTGACATGGTTGAGCGCGTGAGCTTCCGCCTGGATGAGGCACGCGAGAATCATCGCTACCGCAAAGAAGAGCGTGCCCTTGCTAAAGAAGAAGCACTCTTTGCTGCTAATGCTCCACAACCTGCAAAGAAGCAGGGTAGACGCAGCTCCAACAACCAGTCTTCTCTCTTTGATGAGACCGGTGAAGGGGAGACCACATATCTGGGCAATCGTAAGACTTCTGTCATCAAACGTGACGCCCGTCTCTATGAGGAAGAAGAGGCGCAAGAGGACGCAGGAGACGCTCCTACTACGCTTCTTGATAAAGCTAAGAACAAGCTGCGTCCTAAGAAGAATGACCAGCCAGATGATGCAGCTGTCGAGAAAAACGATGGTGCTGTAGCTGAGGTTGCTCCTACCACAAAACAGGCTAAACCTAAGAGTAAGGCTAAAACAACGCCCGATTTTCTCGCCACACCAGACCAGCTCAAGAGGCCTGGCGATGACGATGAGTCGTATGAGCTGCCACCATTTAGCATTCTGAAGACAAACAAGAACTCCGCCACTTCTGCCGTAAGCGATGACGAGCTTGAAGCTACTGCTCAGAGACTCCAGGCTACGCTTGAAGAGTTTGGTCTTTCGAGCCAGGTAGTTGGTTGGACTGCAGGTCCTTCTGTCACTACGTTTAAGATTTCGATGGGCGAGGGTGAGCGCGTCAACAAGATTACCAATCTTGAGGACGATATTGCGCTTTCACTTGCGGCAAAGTCTGTTCGTATTTTTGCTCCAATTCCTGGAACTTCTCTGGTTGGTATTGAGATCCCTAACGAGAAAGCCCAGGCAGTCAACTTGGCTGACGTTCTTCCGTTTGCAAAAGGCGGTCCTCTTGAATGCGCCTTTGGTCGCGATTCTGAAGGCAAGCCAATTGTTGTTGACCTTGCAAGTCTTCCTCACTTGCTGGTAGCAGGTACCACTGGTTCTGGTAAGTCTGTCCTGCTCAACGCCATTGTCATGTCTATGCTCATGCGCGCAACTCCTGAGCAGGTCCGACTTATTATGGTTGACCCAAAACGCGTTGAGTTTACGGGTTACGCTGGCCTTCCTCACCTGTATGTTCCAGTTGTTACCGAGCCAAGACAGGCGGCAAGTGCGCTTCAGTGGGGCGTCACCGAGATGGAGCGCCGCCTTAAGGTATTTGAGCACTACAAGGTGCGTGACATTAAGACGTACAACAGAAATGTTGATGGCGATAAGTACGCTGATATGGAGAATCCTCCAAAGCACATGCCGTACTTTGTCATTGTCATCGACGAGCTTGCTGACCTCATGATGGTTGCTGGCAAAGATGTTGAGTCTTCCATTGTCCGTATTGCTCAGCTTGGTCGTGCTGCAGGTATTCACCTGATTGTTGCTACACAGCGTCCTTCTGCTGACGTTGTAACTGGTCTGATCCGCGCAAACATCGATAACCGCGTTGCACTCTCTGTTGATAACTCTTTGAACTCCCGTATTATTCTGGACCAAAAGGGTGCAGAGCAGCTGCTGGGTAAAGGCGATATGCTGGTTAAGCTTCGTGGTAAGAAGCCAAATCGCGCCCAGGGTTGCTGGGTCTCTGACGAGGAAATCGAGGAAACCGTTAAGTACATTCGTACTCAGCGTACCGCAGAATATCACGACAACATTTTGACTGTTGCAACTCCAACACAGGCCGATGGCGTTGGGGGAGTTGGTGGTATGGCGCAGGCAGACGATCCGCTTATTTGGGAAGCTGCACGCATAATTGTGGATTCTCAGCTAGGTTCTACATCTAGTTTGCAAAGAGCGCTCTCTGTTGGGTATGCTCGTGCTGGTAGAATTATGGATATGCTTGAGGCAAAGGGTGTTGTTGGCCCAGCTAACGGATCAAAGCCTCGAGAAGTTCTTATCGATAAAGATGCTCTTGAAGAGCTCAAAGTTCAAGACGCTGCCTATAGGGAGGTAGAGTAAGCATGCCACGCCCTCGTTTTAGTGAGATGCTCGTAGAACGTAGACGTCAGCTCGGGCTTTCTATCACTCAAGCATCAAAGATTCTTCGCCTCAAGGAGCAGGCACTTATTGCTTTTGAGGAAGGCGATTTTGAGAACATGCCGCAGAGTGGTTATGCTCAGGGCATGCTTTCTTCGTATGCTCGCTACCTGGGACTCAATCCGCGTGAGATCGTAGACCTCTTCCAGGAAGAGAGCTACGAGTTTGAAAACGGCACCTATTCTCATGAGCTGCGTCGTCGTACGCGCGATACCCAGTCTGGCCGTGGTATTGCTGGTTATGATGTCGTAAACGAGTCCGGTAGCAGGCCAAAGGCATACGTACAGTACCACGGTCTTCTCCCCACATCGGGAGGCCCTGCTGGCGATATGGGCGCATTTGCAACTACCTCTGGTGTTCGCTCCAGGCAAACCGGTGTGCCTCTGGGTGCTCAGGCATCTGAAGAAGACGCTGGCGGCTACTCATATTCTCGCTACGCCACAGGTCATGCGTATAACGCTGGTATTGAAGAGGCTTCTCGCCAGAAGACCATGGCAAGTCGTACACGTGGTGGCGTTCAGCGCAGACGTGTAGGTATTGCGGGCGTTAGCATGCCAGCTTATAAAGACGATGTAACCAGAAGAACTGTTGCTCCAAGCGATTACACCGATGACCTTCGCTATGACAATGTAACTGATCCTTATGAGCGAGCATCTACTATTTCCGGTCGCCGTGGCTCTAGAAATATTGCGCAGGTAGATAGGCCTAATGTTCGTCGTCGCCAGCCATCTAGCGCCGCCGCTCAACAGCGCCGTGCTCCTCAAAGACCAGGCGTTATGGGTGCGCTTCAGAATTATTTCTCTGATACGGGCCGCACCATTGCCACCGTATTTGCTCTTGTTGTTGTGATCATTACTGCCGTTTTGCTGTTTAGCGTTCGTTCCTGCATGACAGCTCGCACTACGCCTACTACAACTAAAACGGTAAGCGTTAACAACTCAACATCCGATTCTTCTAAGAATTCCACTACTACAAATAGCAACACGGACACCTCTAAGAAGGATTCTACTGATACTTCTAAGAGCACCACTACAACTGAGCCAAAGAAGGAAGAGACTCCTAAGCAGACTACCGTAGTGGTTACTGTTGCAGATGGTCAGACAAGCTGGGTTGAGATTACCGTTGACGGCAAGAGTGTTGAGGCTGATGCTATTACCGGCCCATGGTCTCAGACATACACCGTCACTGACTCCATGACCGTTCTTGCAGGTACTCCTGGTGCTGTTGCGGTAACCGTTAATGGTACTGCTAAGCCATTTGACGCAAATGCTTCTGGTATTGGCACCTTGACTATTCAGGGTACTAAACCTGCTGACGCTAACGGAGCAAACGCTTCAGGAACTCAAACAAACAGCACGTCAACAAATACAACAAGCGGAACCTCTGGTACAACTAACAACCAGAATTCCAACAGCAATTCAAATAACTAAACGCCATAGGGCGAGAAGTTCTTCTCGCCCAGGTAATACGGAGGGGAAATGGCTAAAGAATCAAGCTTTGACGTTGTGTCTGAAGTAGACATGATGGAAGTTGATAATGCATTTCAGCAGGCAGCTCGTGAGCTCACCCAGCGCTACGATCTAAAAGATTCTGGTGCAACACTTGAGCTCTCTAAGAAAGAGGGCAAGTTCACTATTGAAGCTCCTGCAGATTTTGTTGCATCTCAGGTTAGGGATGTTCTTGGCTCCAAGCTGGTAAAGCGCGGAATCGATCTTACTGCTATTCGTTGGGGAGACCCCATTCCTGCAGCAGGCTCTACCGTGCGTCAGATTGGCTCAATTGTTTCTGGTATTGACCAGGAAACTGCCAAGAAGATTGCTAAAGATATTCGTGATATGAAAGTTAAGGCTAAGGCAACCGTTGAGGGCGATAAGCTGCGTGTTTCTAGCGCTTCTCGCGATGTTCTTCAGTCTGTGATTGCAAGCCTTAAGGAGAAAGACTATGGCCAGCCCCTCCAGTTCAACAACTATCGATAGGGGCTACAACGTCCTATACATCACGTTAGGATGCGCTAAAAACGAGGTTGATACAGACCGCATGCGTGCGCGTCTTCTGGCCTCTGGTTTTGGTGAAGTTGCAGATCCAGAGTCAGCAGACGTTGCAATTATCAACACCTGCTCGTTCTTGGCTTCTGCAACAGAGGAGTCCATTGAGGCTACCCTTGAGATTGCTGAAGGCGCTTCTGAGGGAGTGCGTAAGCTGCCCATTATTATGTGTGGCTGCGTTCCTTCTCGTTACGGTGCAGAACTTAATGAGCAGCTTCCTGAGGTTGCTGCCTTTGTTCCCGCAGATCAAGAGGACGGCATTGTCAGCGTTGTTGCAGACGTTCTGAATATCCCTGAGCCAACGCAGTCTATTGTTGCCGCTCACGGCATGTTGCGCACCATTGATGGCGCTAGTGCGTTTGTAAAGATTTCTGAGGGCTGTGACAGATTCTGCGCTTTCTGTGCTATTCCGTATATTCGTGGCCACTATCACTCAAGACCTGCTGAAGAGATTCTTCAAGAGGTTCATGAGCTGATGGAGGGCGGTGTTCGTGAGGTCATTTTGATTGGCCAGGACACCGGCATTTGGGGCTCTGATATGCCTGACACAGAAGACGGTCAGACGCCAACGCTTGCTAAGCTTATGCAGCAGGTTGCTGAGGTAGTCCGTCCCTATAAGGGCTGGATTCGCGTTTTGTATCTGCAGCCAGAAGGTATGACCGATGAGCTTATCAGCACCATTCGTGATACGCCTGAGGTTCTACCTTACATTGATATTCCAATTCAGCACTGCAATGAGCGTATTCTTAAGCGCATGGGTCGCTCTGGCTCTACGCAGGAGCTTCGTGAGCTTTTTGATCGCCTCAGAACAGAGATTCCTGGCATGGTTCTTCGTACCACCGGAATGTGCGGCTTCCCAGGCGAGACCGATGAAGAATCAGACGAGCTCTATGACTTTATTCAGGAGCAGGAGTTTGACTACACGTCTGTCTTTACCTATTCGCCAGAAGAGGGAACTCTAGGCGCAAAGATGTCTGATCAGGTTCCTGACGAGGTAAAGATTGAGCGCACGCAGCGTCTGCTTGACCTTGTAGAGCAACTTGGCTTTGCCGCAACTGCCCGTCACGTTGGTGAGCGCTGTGAGGTCATTATTGACGGAATCGAAGAATCCGACGAGGGCACTGAGCTTATCGGCCATACGTGGTTCCAGGCTCCTGACTGCGATGGCGCTGTTCACATTGCAGAGGGAGAGGCCGCGGTTGGAGATATTGTCCTTTGTGACTTGGTAGATTCTTTCTGCTATGAAATGATTGGCGAGATTGTAGACACTACAGACACACAGCCTGGCGAGAAAACCGTTTAGTTGGGGATAGGTCATGTCATCAAAGACAATTTGGACACCTGCAAATATTGTTACCTGCGCTCGAGTGGTGCTGGTACCCTTTTGGCTTCTCCTTGCACAACTTTTAGGCGTATCTCTGGCCGATTCTCTAGCAACACCTGGCTTTAACCTCGGTGCTTTTATTGTTTTTATGGGCTATGTTGTTATTTCTTTGACCGATAAGCTTGATGGCTATCTAGCGCGCAGTAGAAATGAAGTTACTACCTTTGGTAAGTTCTTAGATCCAATTGCCGATAAACTCGCTGTTGTTGTGGCTCTTTTTGTACTTCTTGAGTGGCACATGGTTTCTCCTTGGGTGCTCTTAGTGATTGTTGCACGAGAGTTTTTGGTATCGGGCCTGAGAATGGTTGTTGCATCAAAGGGTGTTGTTATTGCTGCATCTGACTTGGGCAAATGGAAGACTGCAACAACTATGGTTGCTATTTGCGGCTTGCTTTTCTTGCCGAGCATCCCCGGAGGAATGATTCAGGACGTTTTGCTCTTTATCTTTAACGTATCTATGTGGGTTGCAGTAGTTCTTACTGCCTGGTCAGGAATTGACTACTTTGTAAAGTCTTGGCAATACATTGCTGAAGTTTAACAAGATGGCGTCTCTCTGAGGCGCCATACGTATATACGATAGGTATGTTTCATACCAAACGTTTGCATGCGGACCGAAAAGTTGTGATTCATATGTTTTCATCTGAAGTGCTTTTAGAAGCTCAACAAGTTGTTTCAGAGGCTCTTAAAGCTGGCCTTACCGTTGCTTCTGCCGAGTCTTGTACGGGAGGACTTGTCGCAGGTGCTCTTACCGCCATCTCTGGTTCATCAAGCGTGCTTAAAGGCTCTGTTGTGAGCTACACCATTGAGATTAAGCAGAAGGTATTGGGTGTCTCAAAGGATATCTTTGAAGAGCCGTCCCTTGGTGCTGTTTCTGAACCCTGTGCTGCTCAGATGGCTTCGGGTGTTAGAAAAGTTATTGGTTCAGACATTGCAGTTTCCGTTACTGGAATAGCTGGTCCAACAGGAGAAGAGCCCGGTAAACCAGTTGGAACGGTTTGGTTTGGTATTACCAGTAATAACTTTACCCATACGGTCTGTAAACATTTTTCTGGTAATAGAGAACAGGTACGAGAAGCTGCAGTTTTACAAGCTTTGCAATTAATTCATGAAGCAATTGTGAAGGCTTAAAATCTAATTTTAATAGGGAAGTTCAAAACAAATCAGTTTTGGACTTCTTTTTTATGCGGCTTTGCAGGACTTATACAGACAAATTTGTAATTCAGAAGAAATTTGCTGCTCAAGAACGGAAAAAGAGAGGTAAGAATTCTGACAAATTACCTCTATAGAGTATATGTTTGACGTTGACATAGAACGTCTGTTCTTATATTATTCTAGTAACAAAAAGAGCAAGGAGTTCCCATGGCTAAAAAGCCCGTTTCAAAAGAGATCAAGGCTCGTACTACTGGTGATGAGAGGGATGAGGTCATCTCTTCAACTACAGCGGAAATCGAGAAAAAATTTGGCGCTGGCGCAATTATGCGTTTAGGTGAGGGTGGTCCTGCCTTTGATATTCAGGCTATTCCAACTGGCTCACTTGCTCTTGACGCAGCACTGGGTATTGGTGGCGTTCCTCGCGGACGTATCGTAGAGATTTATGGTCCAGAGTCTTCCGGTAAGACAACTCTTTCACTAGAAATTCTTGCAGAAGCTCAGGCATTGGGTGGCGTTGTAGCTTTTATTGACGCAGAGCACGCGCTGGACCCAGGCTATGCGGCTCGTATTGGCGTTGATATTGACGATGTTTTAATTTCTCAGCCAGATACTGGTGAGCAGGCTCTAGAGATCTGTGACATGCTTGTTCGCTCAGGCGCAATTGATGTTGTGGTTGTAGACTCCGTTGCTGCTCTTGTTCCTCGTGCAGAGATTGAGGGAGAAATCGGCGATTCTAGCGTTGGTCTTCAGGCCCGTCTTATGAGTCAGGCTCTCCGTAAATTAGCCGGCTCTCTTTCAAAGTCTAATACGCTCTGTATCTTCATTAACCAGCTAAGAGAGAAGATTGGCGTTATGTTTGGTAGCCCAGAGACCACTTCTGGTGGTAGGGCTCTTAAGTTCTTCTCCACTGTCCGCATGGACATTCGCCGCGTTGACAGCATTAAGGTTAATGGAGAAAACGTTGGTAACCGTGTTCGAGTTAAGGTTGTAAAGAACAAGGTTGCTCCACCTTTTAAGGTTGCTGAGTTTGACATTATGTATGGTCAGGGCATCTCTAAAGAAGGCTCCATTCTTGATATGGCTGTTGACTTTGAGATTGTTAACAAGTCTGGTGCTTGGTTCACCTATGAGGGCGAGCGTCTTGGTCAGGGTAGAGAAGCAGCTAAAGCTTTCCTTACGGCCAATCCAGACCTTATGGAAGAAATTGATCACAAAGTACGAGTTGCTTGTGGTCTTGTATTTGATGAAGATTCCGAAGTTGGTACTCCAGTTGCAACGGAAGATTCTGCTGAATAATGTCAGAGATTTCTTGGACAATTGAGCTTCCGCAAAAGAAACAAGCAGTTCTTGGTCAAGCAAAGCCCAAGGCAAAGATTATTTTAGAAACTGAAGTTGGAGGAACAGAGGAATTCTTTGTTCCTCCAACAGTAGCTCGAGCTCTTTTGAGTAAAGAGAAAGATGGTGTTTTTACGCCTTCTTCTCGCAATGAGTTTTTGTATGAGGTTAAAGAGATTTCAACTCAGTGTATTAAAACTCGCATTGAGGCGTTAATTGTAAAAAGGGATTACTCTACAGCAGAGCTTCAGAAAAAACTCATGCTTGATGGTTATCAGAAGAATGTCAGAGATGCTGCAGTGCAGAGAGCTGTTGAAGTTGGCTTAGTTAATGACAGTCGCTTCGCAGATGTCTATATACGGTCTAAAATCTCTCAAGGTTGGGGTCCTCTTAAAATTAAAACTGAGATTTCTAAAAAGGGAATTGAGGTTGAGACGCTCTCTGGATGGCCTGACGCATATTTTTCTGATGTAGATGAATTTGAAGTTGCGTATTCTTTAGCTCAAAGAAAACATCTATCCGGAAAAAATGATTATGAGAAACTGGTGAGGTTTCTGGCAACTAAGGGATACTCATTTTCTATAGCTTCATCAGTTGCTAAAAAGATTTTAGACGAGAACGCTCCATCTGAGTGATTACATTTGCTTAGCTTATAAGTCTGTTGTATTGGTGTGTTTTACTTTTCCTACCTGCTATTTATTGACAAAAGTTACAATGCTCTATACGATAAATATGCCGTGAAAAGGCTCATTTCCGCTGGGCAACCAGCGTCACGTATACAGTAGGTATCTCATACACTTGATCTATCTCTGCATGTGGCATGACCAGCCAATGACCCCTGCTCATGGCGGGTTCTTTAGATACTGTTGTGTCTAAAGTCTCCTGAACACTTTTGTAATCGCCATTTGAGGAGTAGGTATGGAATTAGCAGCAGTAGGCATTATTTGCCTTCTTGTGGGAGTAGGCCTTGCATACGGCGTGCTCTCTAACATTAGTAATTCAAAGATTAAAACTGCAGAGCAGCAGTTAAAAGATGCTCAAACTAATGCAGATCGCATTGCTTCTGAAGCAGCTCGTCAGGCAGAAACTGTTAAAAAAGAGGCTGTTCTTGAGGCTAAGGAAGAAGTTCTTCAGCTTAAGCAGGCAGCAGAGGCAGAAGAGAAGAAGCGTAAGAGTGAGCTCCGTAGCATGGAGAATCGTATTCTTCAGCGTGAAGAGTCTCTTGACCATCGCACTGACGCACTAGAGAAGCGTGAGCATCAGCTCTCCAGCCTTCAGGGTCAGCTTGATCGTCGTAAGAATGATTTGGACTCTCTTGTTTCTCAGCAGTCTCAAGAGCTTGAGCGCATTGCAGCTCTTACAAAAGATGAGGCTCACGATGAGCTTTTGGCTCGCGTTCGTTCAGAAAGCGTTCGCGATGAGGCTATGATTCTTCGTGAGTCTGAGCAGCGCGTTCGTGCACAGGCTGATAAAACCGCCCGTGAGATTATTTCTACCGCTATTCAGCGTGTTGCTGCAGATCAGGCTTCTGAGATTACCGTTACTTCCGTTCATATCCCATCCGATGACCTAAAGGGTAGGATTATTGGTCGTGAGGGTCGTAACATTCGTACATTTGAGCAGGTATCTGGCGTTTCTCTTGTTATTGATGACACCCCAGAGACTGTAGTCCTTTCAAGTTTTGATCCAGTCCGCCGTGAGACCGCTCGTGTTGCACTTGAGAACCTCATTGCAGACGGTCGTATTCATCCAGCACGCATTGAGGAGCTCTACAAGAAGGCTGAAGCCCTTGTTAACGAGCGTGTTCTTGAGGCTGGCGAACAGGCTGCATTTGATTGTGGTATTCATGATCTTCATCCAGAGATCGTAAAGACTCTTGGTAAGCTTCGCTACCGTACTTCTTACGGTCAGAATGTTCTTGCTCACTCTGTTCAGGTTGCAGTACTTTGCGGCATTATGGCTGAAGAGCTTGGTCTTGAGCCTGCTCCAGCAAAGCGTGCTGGTCTGCTTCATGACCTTGGTAAGGCAATTGATCACGAGGTTGAGGGTCCACACGCTGTAATTGGTGCAGATCTTGCTCGTCGTTATGGTGAGCGCCCAGAGATTGTTCACGCTATTGAGGCTCACCACGCAGATATTGAGCCAAACACCGTGCTTGACATGCTTGTTATGGCTGCAGATGCTATTTCTGCTGCACGTCCTGGTGCTCGTCGTGAGTCCGCTGAGAACTACATCAAGCGCCTTGAGAAGCTTGAGGCTATCTCTAACGCACATGAGGGCGTTGAGCGTACGTATGCAATGCAGGCTGGCCGTGAGCTTCACGTAATGGTTGAGCCTCAGATGATTAGCGATTCCGAGGCAACTGTCCTTGCTCACGATATTGCTAAGCAAATTGAGGATGAGATGGAATACCCAGGACAGGTTCGCGTTGTTGTTATTCGTGAATCTCGTGCTGTGGACGTTGCTAAGTAATCTATGGCAGCCACTTCTACTGACTTAACAGGTTTTGTTGCCTCCATGGGAGGTGAGCGCGCACTCCGTGTCGAGGAATCCCTCGGCGCGGGGTACGTTCGTTTACGCGTAGCAGAAGCTGAGCGTAGGCAGGCAAAGCATGATATTCGTTCAGTAGAAGATATTGTTATCGAGCTCTTGAGAAATTCTCGCGATGCTGGTGCTCGTCATATTTATGTAGCAACCTCAAAAGAGGGCGCGCTAAGAACTATCACTATTCTCGATGATGGTCAGGGCATTCCAAAAGACATGCAAGAGAAGATTTTTGAAGCTCGTGTTACCTCTAAGCTTGAGAGTATGCACATGGACCGTTGGGGAATCCATGGTCGTGGCATGGCCCTTTATTCCATCAAAGAAAACTGTGAATCAGCTCAGGTTGTTGCTTCAGCTCCGGGACTTGGTTCTGCTATTCAAGTTGTGGTGGATACCACTAAAATTTCTGAGCGAGTAGACCAATCTACTTGGCCAACCTGTGGTTTGAATGAGGATGGACTTAAAACAACTGTTAAAGGTCCTCATAACATTATTCGTACCTGCTGTGACTTTGCGCTTGAAGTTAAAGGTTCATGCGAGGTAATGCTGGGTTCCGCTGCAGAGATTGCAGCTACTGCTCGACGTAGGATTGCTCAGACCCTTGATATTGCTGACCTGCTGTTTGTTGAAGGCTTTGAGAACGTTCCTGTTCTTGAGCGCTTCAGGGCTGCAGCAGACGCAACAGAGCTTTCTCAAGTTTGTACGTCTCTTGGTCTTTCTATGTCAGATAGAACCGCTCATAGAATTATTGCTGAGCAGATTAAACCTTTGCGTAGTGTGTATGCGCAGGTCAGTCATTCAGCTGAACCTGAAGGGGTTTCTCGCGAAGTTGATCTGATGAAAGATCATCGAGGCCTCAAGATGAGTAAGGCTGATATCAGCAGCTTTTCTCGCAAAATGGAGCAGAGTTTTGCTGAGTTGTCCGAGAAATACTACGTTTCTTTGACAACTGAGCCTCGTGTTCGTGTAAGTAAAAACAAGATTGTTGTGACTTTTGATATTGAGTCGCAAGAGTAGAACAAACGCACAATAATTGGAGCACTCATGGGTTTGCTTAAAGTTTCAAGTAAGTCTTCACCAGCTTCTGTAGCAGGAGCTATTGCAGGACTGGTTAAAGATAACGAGCCTGTTATGCTCCAGTGTATTGGTGCGGGTGCTGTCAACCAGGGCATCAAGGCTATTGCTATTGCGCGTGGCTTTTTGATTCCTTGCGGTCTGGATATCACCTGTGCTCCAACGTTTTCTGATATCGAAATTGCAGGGGAGAGCAGAACTGCAATTAAAATTGCCATTTATGTCCACACACTGTCTGTCCCTGATACGCAGACTCCAGCTGTTAATTCCACTGAGTATAACGAGGTACTTTAAGCATGATTGAAAATTCCGAGCTCGTAGGAAAAACATATCACATCAAAACTTTTGGCTGCCAGATGAATCTGCACGACACAGAGCGAGTCTCTGGTCTGCTTGAGGCTTGTGGCTGCAATGAGGTCTCAGATACCGACGACGCAGATATTGTCATCTTTATGACCTGTAGCGTTCGCGAGAACGCTGATCAGCGTCTTTATGGTCAGGCTTCTGCGATGGTCAGTGCTCCAACGCCTCCATCAGGAAAGCGTATTGTTGCTATTGGCGGCTGCATTGCTCAGCGTGATGGCGAGAAGCTCCGTGAAAAGGTTCCAGCCGTTGACGTTGTGTTTGGTACCAGCGCTCTCGCAAGCCTGCCAGCACTTCTCACCAGCGCATTTAGGGGCGAGAATGACCGTGTAGCCGTTGATACCTCTGAGGAAGGCAAGGGCTTCTCCACAGACCTGCCAAGTAACCGTGCTCAGCAATATCACGCTTGGGTACCTATCATGACTGGCTGTAATAACTTCTGCACGTATTGCATTGTTCCTTACGTTCGTGGTCGTGAGCGCAGCCGTACCTTTGAGGCTGTTATTGGTGAGTGCGAGCGCCTTGTCGCAGATGGTGTTCGTGAGATTACTCTGCTTGGTCAAAACGTTAACTCGTATGGCCGCGACCTTTACGGCAAGCCTCGTTTCGCAGAGCTTTTACGTGCTGTTGGTCAGACAGGTGTTGAGCGCATTCGTTTTACCTCGTCAAATCCAAAAGATCTTACTGATGAGACTATTGCAGCTATGAAAGAAACTCCAGCTGTCATGCCTCACCTCCATCTTGCGGTTCAAAGCGGATCTACACGCGTTCTCAAGAAGATGAACCGCAGCTATACACGAGAAGAGTACTTGGACGTGGTTTCTCGCCTGCGTTCGGCTATTCCAGGACTGGCGCTTTCAACTGATATTATCGTTGGCTTCCCAGGAGAGACCGAGGAAGACTTTGAAGATACGCTTTCTTTGGTCAAAGAGGCTGGTTACTCTTCTGCGTACACCTTCATTTACTCTAAGCGTCCAGGCACTCCTGCGGCAAAATATGAAGACAATACGCCTCACGAGGTTATCCAGGAGCGCTTTGACAGACTTGCCGAGCTTGTGGCTCAGCAGGCGCATGACGCTAACCAGATAGATTTGAATACTACACAGGCAGTTCTTGTTGAAGGCACTTCCAAGCGTGACGATTCTGTCATGGTTGGACACAGCGAGAAGAACCAAACTGTGCACTTCAATTTGCCAGAGGGCTATACGCCGGAAGACCTTATCGGCAAAATTGTTGATGTTCATATTGATGAGGCTCGTACCTGGTATTTGCGCGGAACCATGGAGTCTGATCCACGATGAGCTCTCATGGCTCGGTTATCTGCATTGTAGGTCCCACGGCTTCGGGCAAAAGCTCATTGTCCGAGCTCGTTGCCAAGAAGCTTGAGACCTCTGTCATTTCTGTTGACGCAATGCAGGTCTATCGTGGCATGGATATTGGCACTGCTAAAACTCCCGTTGAGGAGCGAGAAGTTCCTCTTTTGATGGTAGATTGCGCCAACATTTCGGAAGAATATTCTGTCCAGATGTTTCAAGTGGCAGCCCGTGAAGAAGCTCATAAGCTTATTAGAGCTGGTAAAACACCTGTATTCTGTGGCGGAACGGGTCTTTATCTTGATTCGATTATCGACCAGATGGAGTTTCCCTCAGGGTCAATCGAGTCTCCTGTACGTACTCGTTATGAAAAGCTTGCAGAAGAGCTTGGTGCTGAGGGCTTGCACGAACTTCTCGCCACAAAAGATGCAGCAAGTGCAGAGCTTATCCATCCAAATAACGTACGACGCGTTGTAAGGGCTTTAGAGCTCTTGGAAGAGGGCAAGTCGTATGCTACTCATCATGAGGGCCTAAAGGCTCATACACCGTACTTTGACGCCCAGATATGGGGTCTTACGATGGACCGTCAGCGTCTTTATGATCGAATAAACCTCCGAGTTGACCTTATGTTTGAGCAAGGGCTTGTTGAAGAGGTTCAAGCGCTTATTGAGTCCGGTCTCTCTGAAAATTGTACGGCCGGTCAGGCAATTGGCTACAAAGAGTTCTTTGCATATTTTGCTGGCGAACAGTCGCTTGAACAAACGCGTGAGCTTATTAAGCAGCACACCAGGCAGTATGCTAAGCGTCAGATTTCTTGGCTTAAACGGGACGGTCGAGTTAGGTGGCTTGATATGAACCAACTCACGCCTGAAGATGCGCTCGAGCTGATTCTTGCGCAGCATGCTGACGTACAATGCCAGTAGGACACATCAAAAACTAACGTATTTACCTTGTCTTAGATGGGGAGTCTATGGGTCGTTTTGTTCCATTTTCAACTGCTCCTAAAGTCGAACGAGCAATTCTTGTAGGCGTTGATTGCGGTAAAAGCGATTGGTCGCTTGAAGAATCAATGGACGAGCTTGAGCGTCTGACGCAAACTGACGGCGCTGAAGTCTTTATGCGTCTTACGCAAAAACTTGATGCACCTATCCCCAAAACATTCATTGGCAAGGGTAAAACTGAGGAGCTTGTCTCCCTAGTAAGAAACACCAATACTGACGTTGTCATCTTTGATGATGAGCTCACGCCTTCTCAGCAATCTAATTTAGAAAAATTACTTGGCGAACCGGTTAAAGTCATTGATCGTACAGCGCTCATTCTTGATATTTTTGGTATTCACGCGCGTACTAAAGAAGGACGACTTCAGGTGCAGCTTGCACAGCTTCAGTACGTACTTCCAAGGCTTCGCGGCATGTGGAGTCACCTGGTAGGCGAGCAAACTCGCGGTGGTATTGGTAGCCGTTTTGGTCAGGGTGAGAGCCAGCTTGAGGTTGACCGTCGTCTTATTAGAAAGCGTATTTCAACTCTTAAAAATGAGCTCAAGCAGCTCAGCCAAAGGCGAGAAGTTCAGTCAAAGTCCAGGTGGAATTCTGGAACGTTTAGTGTCTCACTTGTTGGTTATACCAATGCCGGTAAGTCAACTCTTCTGAATCAACTCACAGGCGCGGATGTATACGCAAAAGACGAGCTCTTTGCAACTCTTGATCCAACTACCAGAGCACTTTCTCTTGATGAAGGAAGAAAGATTGTTCTTACCGATACTGTTGGATTTATTCAAAAACTTCCAACTAATCTGATTGAGTCCTTTAAATCTACACTGGTTGAAGCTCAAGAAGCTGATCTTCTGCTACTGGTCGCTGATGCAACTGACAAGAATCTTTCTAAAGAAATTGCAGTTGTTCGTAGTATTTTGAAAGATATTGAGGCCGATAAAAGCGATCAAATTCTTGTTCTTAACAAGGTTGATTTACTCTCTGAGCAAGAACTTCAAATGCTAAAAGTGCTCTACCCAGACGCTGTATTTATTTCTGCTCAGGAAGGCACGGGCATTAACGGTCTTCTCCACAAGATTCAAGAAATAGCTAGCGCTGGCGACAAAGTGATTAGTGCACTTATCCCGTTCAATAAAGGTGCTCTTGTTAAGTCTGTTCACGAGAGATGCCAGCTTCTGCACGAGCAATACGTAGCTGAAGGTCTTTTGCTATCAGTTAAAGCCGATACCTATATGCAGGCACTTTTAGAGCCTTATGTGGTGTCAGAGGACGATATTCTGACTGACGAATAAGGCAATGAGCAGCAAAATTGGTTGGTGCAAAATATAAACGATAAGCGAATGTTTTCCCATCTCTGTTATAAGGGGGAGGGAAAATGTTTTCATCCAGTTAGGATAGCCTTCTGCTTTGAGCTGTCTGTTAAACGCAGCTCCACTTACATACAAGAACAAATAGGGGAGCAATGGATAGTAATCTCCAGATGAAAAAGTTGGAGAAGGAAATCCCGCCCAGGCTAAATACGGTGTTTGATACAACTCTTTAGGTAATGAGAAAACCATGTTACCTATACCAATGTGACCTGCAGACATTGGAATGCAGATAACAAATAACAACAGAAAAAGAATTGCTGCTGCATACCCTTTGGGCGGATTAGCGAAACGTGAAATAAGAGCTTCTACCAAGGTGCATGAAGCCATGCAGAAGAAAATTCCAAAGTTAATAGGAGTATCAATATTCGCAAAGGTAGTAGCTGCGAATATTGCAAGAGCAACAAGACCGTAAACTCCTGCTCGCTTAAAAGAATTTTTTGAAAAAGCGCACATGCAGCCAGCAATAAAAATAAAGGGATACGAAATTGAAGGCACCCAAATTTGCATGACTAAAGGAGTAAACCACGTAAGCTTGATGTGAGAGATAAAGAACAAATCATAGGTAAAGTGAAACAGTATCATTGATACCACTGAGATTCCTCGAATAGTATCAAAGAAAGTTACTCTACCTTTGGATTGTTCTAATTCCACACCCATAGTATGACTATGAAATTGATCTAATAAGTGCAGTAACCCTACCTAAAATGACAGGATTCTGTACGTAGATTGGCTCCATAAAATCGTTTTCTGGCTGAAGACGAATACGATTATTTTCTCTATAGAATGTCTTAACAGTCGCAGAGTCATCAATGAGAGCAACAACGATTTCTCCGTCATGGGCATCTTGCTGCTCTTTTACAACAATATAATCGCCATCAAAAATACCAGCGTTAATCATTGATTCTCCACGTACGCGAAGAATGAAAGAGCTTGAATCTCCAACAATGCTTGTTGGAAGAGATAGAGATTCCTCAACGTTTTGCTCAGCAAGAATAGGTGTGCCTGCGGCAACACGTCCTACAAGAGGAAGACTAATGACATTATTAGCTACGTCTTGAGTAACGGGAGCAAGCTTTGCTGCGTCAGAAGTGTTTGAAGCCTGGGGAACAATCTTCATAGTACGAGGCTTCTTTGGGTCTCTATCAATAAGGCCAAACTGCTCCAGGACCTTTAGATGCATATGGACAGTTGAAGGAGACGCAAGATTAACAGCAGCACCAATCTCTCTTACTGAAGGGGGATAGCCGTGTTGATCTGTGTATGAACAGATGTATTCATAAATTGCTGCCTGACGCTTGCTGAGTTTGCCCTTTGGCATATGAGCCTCCTTTTTCTTTTTAGTAATAATACACGTGTTCTAAAAATTAATCAAACGAATGTTCTATTTTTTCTTGACACGAACAAATGTACTACATATTATTAGTACAAACGTTCGGACATGACTTTTTGTCCGGTGTATTAGATATAACTAGTTCCGTAAAAACTATTACGGAAGGAAATGATATGAGGCGTATGTATCAGTCAAAGATGTATCAGGTTAGCGGAACTTCAGCTCTTGCTTCTTATAAGCCTGCATTCAAGGTTATTGAAGGCGGCGCAAAGAAGGGTTCCGTTGCACCTCAGCTTGAGGAAGTCTCTTACGTAAAGACGCTGACTAACAAAGAGGCTTTTATTGCAGGTCTTATTGTTACCGCATCATTTATTCTGATGTTTGCGATTTCTTTCCTTCGTACAACTGCTCTTAATTCATTTGCAACATCTGTAATGGATAGCGCTTCACAAACAATTACCGTTCAGAGCAATGATACGTTGTGGTCAATTGCAGAGAGCAACCCAATTGAGGGCGTCTCTACAGAGCAGCAAGTAAGTTGGATTAGAGAAAGAAATAATCTCGATTCTTCTCTTTTAAGAGCTGGACAAACCTTAGAGATTCCTTCTGTATCTAAATAGTAAATATTTATGTAAATTTCTCTCAGAATTCTGTGTTGATAGCAGTCAATACCTGCGTAAAATGGTATCTTCCTTTTATACGAAAAAAGGGGATTCCATGCGTTGTCCAAAATGCGGTCACGAAGAGTCAAAGGTTATTGATTCTCGCTCATCTGAGAATAACGATGCCATTAGAAGGCGTCGCGAGTGCATGTCCTGTAAGTTTCGTTTTACAACCTATGAGCGCTTAGAAGAGATTCCTATCACCGTTGTTAAGAAAGACGGTCACAAGGAGCCTTTTGATAGACAGAAGCTTATGAGAGGTCTTGTTGCTGCAACAGTAAAGAGAGATATCTCTGTTGCTTCTCTTGATCATTTTATTGATGGTATTGAGTCTCAGATTAGAGATAAGGGTCAATACGAGATTAAATCTGAAGATCTTGGAAGCATTGTGCTTAAAAACCTAGTTATGCTCGATAAAGTTGCATACATTAGGTTTGCTTCTGTCTATAGAGACTTCAAAGATGTTGATGAATTTAGCGCAGAATTAAGGAGCCTGAATTAATGAGCAATTTTGACATCCAGCTACCTATTAAACGCCTTGATCCTACTGTTGAGCTACCTTCGTACGCCTATACAGGAGACGCTGGATTAGATCTTAGAAGTGCTGAAGATGTTGATCTTGCTCCTTTTGAGCGCAAACTTATTTCCACTGGTTTAGCTATTGCAATCCCTGATGGATACGCAGGATTTGTTCAGCCTAGAAGCGGTCTTGCCCTTAAAAAGGGCCTTTCTATGGCAAATACTCCAGGCCTTATTGATGCTCATTATCGCGGTGAGCTTAAGGTTTGTGCCATTAACCTTGATAGCAAAGAAACTATTCATATTGAGCGCGGTGAGCGTATTGCGCAGCTTGTGATTCAACAGGTCCCTGTTGTACAGCTTGTTGAAGTTGATGAGCTTGATCAGACTGATCGCGGTACAGGCGGTTTTGGTTCAAGCGGCGTTCAATAATTTTTTATTTTGGTGATAAGCGCTTCAGCGCTTGCATAAAGGAAAAGCCTCTTTAGGAAGGAAGAGCTTAATGGAGAAGTTCTTTAAGGTAGCTGAGCGTGGCAGTAATCCCGCTCAAGAGTTTAGGGCTGGAATTACTACATTCCTCGCAATGGCATATATTATTGCAGTAAACCCAGCTCTTCTTGCTGCTGCAGGAGTTCCAGTTTCGGCAGCTATTACTGCTACCTGTCTTGGTGGCGGCATCATGACCATTTTGATGGGTCTGTTCTCTAACCGTCCACTTGCTTGCGCATCTGGTATGGGTGTAAACGCTGTTGTAGCCTTCTCTCTTACTCCAATTACTGGTGGAGATTGGCACGCATCAATGGCAGTTATCTTCATTGAAGGAATTGCTATTCTTCTTTTAGTTCTCTGCGGCCTTCGTGAAGCAATCATGGATGCAATCCCTGTAAACCTACGCCACGCAATCTCTGTTGGCCTAGGTCTTTTTATTGCTATGATTGGTCTCAAGAACAGCGGTATTATCGTTGCTAATGAGTCCACACTTGTTGCTCTTGGCGATATCTTCTCTCCAACCTTTATCGTTGGTGTAATTTCCATTGTTGCAACAGTTGTTCTTTACTCTGCTCGTGTTAAGGGCTCCCTGCTTATCGGCATTATTCTTGCCGTACTTGCTGGTATTCCTCTTGGTGTTACCGCAAGCCCTACAGGCATTGTTTCTGGCCTTGATTTCTCTACCTTTGGCGCACCATTCTTGACCGATAGTGCTGGTGTTATGGGTATTGTTAAGGCACTGACAACGCCAGTTCTTCTCGTCTTTGCATTCTCTTTGATGATGTCTGACTTCTTTGACACCATGGGCTCTGCTATGGCTATTGCTAAGCAGGGAGACTTTCTCACTGAGGACGGCAACGTCAAGGACATCAAGCAGATCCTCATTGTTGACTCTGCTGCTGCAGCTGCAGGTGGTTTCTTTGGTGCTTCTTCCATTACCACATTCATCGAGTCCGCATCCGGCGCTGCTGATGGCGGTCGTACTGGTCTTTCTTCTATTTTCACCGGTCTGCTCTTTATTGCAGCAGCATTCATTGCACCTCTCATTTCTATCGTCAGCTCTGCAGCAACTTGTGGTGCACTGGTCCTTGTTGGCTTCCTGATGATGTCTGAGGTTACCGAGATTGATTGGAACGATCTTCTTGAGGGCTTCCCAGCATTCATGGTTATCGCTGGTATTCCAATGACTTACTCAATCTCTGACGGCATTGGCTTTGGTTTCATCTTCTATGTTGTTGTTGCTCTTGTAACTGGTAACGTTAAGAAGGTTAAGCCTCTGATGTGGGTTGCAACTCTTGCGTTTGTTGCTTACTTCATCATTGCTAACTAGTTTTTAGTATTAGGGGAGCGCGTTCAAGATGGGGGTCTTGACGCGCTTCTTTTTTATTTGTGAATAGATTGTGTGCAATCTATTTTTTAGAGATAACTGATAATGATTGTCACCAGTAGGGTATAACAAAGCCAGTTACGATTTATACGATTGGAGCCAATCATGGCAGACGTTATTACTAAAGACCTTGTTATTGTTGGCGGTGGTCCGGCAGGACTTTCAGCAGCAATTTATGCAAAACGCGCCCTTCTCGATACTGTTGTTTTAGAGAAACAGGCGGTAGGTGGCCAGGTCATCACCACTACTGAAGTTGAGAATTACCCTGGCATGCCAAACACTGATGGCTTCACTATTACCGATACTCTTCAGAAGCAGGCTACAGACCTCGGCGCAGAGATTGTTATGGCCAATGTTCTTTCTATCGTCAAGGATCCAGAGACTAACCTCTTTGTGCTGGAGACATCTGAGGGAACGTATCACGCAAAGGCCGTCATTGTTTCTGGTGGCGCTAATCCTCGCCACGCTGGCTTTACCAACGAGGAAAAGTTCACCGGCAAGGGTGTTTCTTACTGCGCCACCTGCGACGGAATGTTCTATCGCGGCAAGCAGGTATTTGTTATCGGCGGCGGCAACACCGCTGTAGAGGAGTCTCAGTTCCTGGCTCGCTTTGCTGATAAAGTAACTCTTATTGTCCGCAAGGATCATCTAAGAGCTAACGCTACTGCAATTAAGCAGTTCGAGGAGAATCCTAAGACAGAGATTCGTTATCTGACCAGCATTACTGCAGTTGATGGTAACGATTTGCTAACTTCCGTCACCTTCCGCGATAACCAGACGGGAGAAGAGCACACTGAGACCTTTGATGAGGGCAGCTTTGGTGTCTTTGTCTTGGTAGGTCGCGTACCTTCTACTGAGCTTCTGACAGACCTTGTAGACCTTGATGAGCAGGGATATGTCCTTGCTGACGAGCGTATGGCTACCAAGACACCTGGCCTCTTCACTGCAGGAGACCTCAATAAGAAGCCACTGCGTCAGATTATTACTGCAGCAGCAGACGGCGCCATCGCTGCAACTTCTGTTGCATCTTATCTTGGACAGCCTGTCGAGGGATAATTTTTTATTTCATATTTGATAGATATTTGATAGGGGATCGAGCTATTCGATCCCCTAAATATTTAGATTGACTACTAAAAACCATATCAGCTATTTTCAAAGTACTATTTCAAACTTTTAAGATAAGTTTTTTGTTCTTTGGTGATTCGATAGCTTTCACATGCTTTTTGAATCGTTTTATTGTGCACCCATGTGTCCAGCTTTTTGGTTTCAAGATAGGGTAGTGTAGAGTCCCATTGTTTGGCTAGAGCCGTTGCAAAGAACCAGGCAATCATCATGTTAACGTAGTATTCGTCTGAGTGAATTTGCGCAGAAATTTCAAGGTATTTGGAGTCAAAATTATCATCTAGAAAATGGGTCATAAGCATCTCTATACCAAAGCGACAGGTATATACATGGCTCGAAGATGCCCACCTCTGAATTTCAGTTATAAGACGCGCGCAATTCTTTTTGAAAACCTGCGGCGACAAGATGTCACACACGGCCCAGTTATCGACATAAGGAAGAAATGCATCAATCGCTGAGATACAGTCGTCAAAATCTTTAATCTCTGAAACAAGCAGGCTATGCAGCATGTTTTCGTCATAGTAGGCATGTGGAAGGGAGAGAAGAAACTCGTTAGCATCTTTGCTTTTTCCAAGCCTTTTAGCAAGCTTTCTGAGTTGAGGAACGCGTACACCAATGATGGATTCTCTTGAGATATTGGGTGTGAGTTTACTTTGAAAAGCGGCATATTCTGTATCTTGAAGTGCAAAGAGCTCGTCTTGAATCATTAGGCTCTCCTTCGTCTCATGTGGAAATATGAATATATATATATATCCTTTTTCAACGTATATCAAGCCTCGTAGACAAATGAGAAGAACTATTAAAGGTCAATCCAATATCTTTGCGTAAGCACATTGTCCTCGTCAAGAACTTCGTTTTCGAGTATTCCGCCGTTATTGATAATAGACTTTGCCGAGCCGATATTATCTTTACGACAGCACATGAGAACACGCTCAATACCAAGTTTCTTACATTCTTTGAGCGCAAGCGCAATCATTGCTGTTGCATATCCTTTTCTTCTCTCACTTGGTCGAATTCCATCACCGATGTGTCCACCACTATGTAAAAGCTCTTCAGTAAGAGAATGGCGAATATTTACTGCTCCAACAAAAATATTTTTATCATAGTCATAGCAAAAGAGGGTTGTTGTAGGCACTCGACCAGCTGGAACGGGTTCCTTTACGTCTAGTTGTTCTAGATAGTTTGTAAAGTCATGATGATCAAATCTGAAAATGCGTCTTGGAGATGGATTTGTATGATTTGTCTCGATATCATGTTTCCACTCATCAAGCATCTCTATGAGCTGTGCTTTATTTTCTTCAGTTGGTTTTATAAGAGCGATCTTCATGTAACTCCTTGAGATAATTAAATTTTTTAGTTAAATCGTAATTTCAATTTGATTGTCTTCAAGGGCAATAATGCAACTTTCATAATAGCCATCTCCGGTTGTTCTTGGTCCGCTGATGACTTCATAGCCGTCTGCTTTCAACTCTGCAGTGAGGGTATCTACCGTTTCTTTGCTTCCGATACTAAATGCAATATGAGCGTATCCCGTGCGGTTGGTCTCTTTTGGTAAATCTGACATTTTAGGTTTGTTCATGATTTCAAGTCGTGCACCTTTATCGAAGGAAAGGAAGTACGAGCGAAAATCCGTTTGAGGATTATGATAGCCATCGTTGGATGTTGCTCCAAAGTGCTTTACAAAAAACCGTCGAGCACTCTCTAAATCGTTTACATACAGTGCGATATGTTCAATTCTCATGGCTGTCTCCGAAAATCTATGACTGCATTTTGTTCTTCTAGTCAATAACGCCCAGCGTAATCACTCTTTGCTACAGCAGTCCATTTTCTGATGAATTTTGTTTTAGCTTCTGTATAAGCATCTCTATTGTGTTCAAATTGTTTCCATAAACCCAATTTCAACGTTTCGTATTCTTTTGCAATCTGTGGATGGTCTTTCAGGTAATCTCGAAAATACAGTTCATCGTTATCTCCGACATATCGGAGATGAATGTGAAAGACCTTATCGGCAAACCCATTTTTAGTATAACCAGAGTTCAAAGATATTCTGCGATCTTCCGTTGACATTCGCAGAAGTCCACTGCGTTCGATAAGTTGCGCAATACATTCGATATTAGAATCTGTTGAAATTTCAACAAGAACGTCGACTATATCTTTTGCCCATATTCCATGAACTGCGGTACTACCAATATGACTTATCCTCTTTATAGAGTGTTTAGGTAAATTATATTGTAGCTTGGCTTCCATTTCACTATAAAATGCATCCCATTTGTCATTGTGCTCGACAAGAAATATTGGGAAAAGTTCTCATAATTCGTTCAGAGACATTTCTGACAGTTCTTTTTCTACTTTCATAGTTTTCTTTTCTTTCTTTGATAGTCTCCTAAATAGTTACGTCTCAAAAAGTGGTGTAAGGCTATTTCCTTACTACCTTCTAGCCTACA
>CAUSVW010000001.1:0-190620 GCA_963535155.1 uncultured Atopobium sp. | reverse complement strand
GCACTTCTTTTAAACACCTGAAATGCTTGCTTACACCACTTTTCGGGACACGACCGTTTTATCTTTCACGCGCCTGATTTAATCAAAGATTCGGTGGATTTTGCCTAAAAGCATCAAAGAATCTGTGGATTTGCCTGATTTCTGCAAAGAATCGGTGCCTCAAATACAGATTCTTTGCACTTTTTAGGCGCACATTGCTAGACAAGCGCACCTGGCGAGAAACCCCGCGCACCCGCGACCGGCCCGCGTACCCGCGCACCCGCGACCAGCCCATGCCCCGCGCACCCGCGCGGCGGCCACGCCGCATCCCGTACGCTAGCGCAGGCGCGTGAGCTGCACTTTCTCGATAAGCGAGTCCACAACCGAGCGCTCTGCCGCTTGAGTTCCGCTCTCCATGACGTTTGCGGCGCCCGTGGCCATAGCCAGTCGCAGCGTGTCTTCTGTCGAGAAACCCTGTGCATCTGCAAAGGCCAGCGCTGCCACAACGGAGTCACCGGCACCGACGGTACTTCCTACCTGGACTTTTACCGGACCTGCATACCAAACCTCGTCGGCCGTAGCGTAGACGGCGCCGTTGCCGCCCATGGAAACGCAGACCGTGTCAATGCCGCCAGCAACAATCTCGGAAGCGGCTGCGGCAATCGCGTTTACGCCGGTGAGCTCTCGGCCAAGCATGGCAGACAGTTCGTGATCGTTTGGCTTGGTGAAATATGGCTTCTGCTCAAGGCCAGCTGAGAGCGCTGCGCCGTCGGCGTCCAGGTAAACCTTCAGTCCAGCGTCGCGCAGAGCGCGAGTCCAACGTCCGTATGTATCAGCCGCAGCTCCGCGGGGGAGGCTGCCAGAAAGAACCACGATGTCGCCGGTGGAAGTCTTGGCAATCAGGTCAGCAAGCGCCTGGTCAAGTACGGTATTAGTGACTTCAGGGCCAGGCTCGTTGATGTCGGTATTGGTACCGCCCTCGGTGTCGACAACCTTGAGGTTGGTGCGCGTCTCACCAGGAACGGAAATTGCCTGGACCTTAATGTTATTCTCGCCAAGTGTGCCAGCAATCCACTTACCGGTTTGACCTGCAAGAACAGCAATAGCGGTAGACTCTCCGCCCAGCTTTGCGATGACCTTGGAGACGTTGATGCCTTTGCCTCCCGCGTCTTGCCTCAGCCACGTGATGCGATTCACCTGGTCAACGGCAAAGTTTGGCACCTGGACAGTCTTGTCCAGAGCGGGGTTGAGCGTGACAGTGTAGATGCTGGGCATAGTCGCTCCTTGGTTTGTGGTATCGCTAGGATGACGGCGCCTGAACGGCGCCGCCAAGCGGCGCAAGTTATCTACGCTGATAATACTTCAGTTCTGGCAAAAAAGTAACCGCGGACAGCGTTGTTACGCGCATATCCGCGGTCTTTTCTGTCGAGAAACTCGGTACACTCGTGGCCGCCCTGGACCCGCACGGTCCCGCCGCCTGACGCGCCGTCAGCGCTTACTTGCTGTCAGCACTCTTGAACTGGTCAAGAGCCCAAGCATACGCAGTTGGAGCAACCCTGGACCAGTACTTCCAGTTGTGGTTGTCGCCGGAGTCGCGCTGATAGTCAACGTTGATACCAGCGTTTTTGAGCTGTTCAACAAAGGCGTCAACGTCAGCAACAGGCACCACGCCATCGTCAGTGGTTGTAGCAACAAAGAACGAAACCTGGCTAGAATCAACCTCACCAAGATACTGAGTTGGGAACAGTTGCTTGTACAGATCCCATGACCAGCTGGTGGTGCCGTCGCTAAAGGCGTGCTGAGACGTGTAAATAAAGTTGTCGTCAGCAAGAGTTGTCCAAACAGAAGGCGAGAGCAGAATGCCCTTGCTAAAGTAATCGGAGTGGTGCAAAACAAATCGTGCCGCACCATAACCGCCCATAGAGATGCCGCCGATTGCGTGGTCTTTGCGGTCCTTTGATACGCGATACGTGCTCTCAATGTAAGGTACCAGGTCGTTCATAATGGCGGATTCCATCTTGAGACCGCGATCAGCGGAGTCGATGTAGAAGCTGTTAAAGCCGTCAACAAAGACTACGATAGCTCCCTGACCAGCGGTTTGAATAGCTTCGTCAAGCATGGCGGACGAATCAAAGCGCTCCAGCAGATTGCGATGATTGCCATACAGTCCATGCAGCATATATACAACAGGATAGGTCTTATCGGGATTGGACTCGTAGTCTGCAGGCAAGTAGACATCATAATTCCAGTCCAGGCCAAAGGTTGGCGAGTAGAACGATGTCGCCTTAACTGTTCCCTTAGGAGCTTCGTCTTTCTGCGCTTCCGTTTGAGCGTTTGAGCTGCCCTGAGTGTTTTCAGAAGCAGCTGGCGAGCAACCATAAAATGGAATCACCAGCAAAAATGCCGCAAACAGAGCAAGCGAGGTACTCAGAACAACATGGTTCTTCAAGCGGGTTTTAAGCTGGCCGCCCAGCAACGCAAAGTTCCGGTGCAAACGTGCGGCAAAATCTGTGTCACACATCATTTCCTCCTGACGCTGTAGCTTTGACCTTGGTGTAAACATACGAGCACGCCCGCACTTCTCGCCCCATAAAATAAAAAGTCGAAACAAAATGCATCGCACAGCAGGCCAAGTGGTTGTTCTTGTGCTGTAGACGGCTTTTCAATGTGGAGAAACCCGTCAAATTTGAACGAATTGTTGCATTCGTGAAGCAACAAAAATTCCCGCGTACAACAGCTAAAGAGTGGAGTATACTTTTAAGGCTTTTCCACAGAGCCCCGTAATCTCTGACAAGAAAAAGCATCGATGACCCGTCCAGGGGTTATCAACTCGTAATTCGTAGGAGGAGTCAAGTGAAGAAGTCGACTCAGTTCGCCAAGGCTGGCGAAGTCGAGCGCAAGTGGGTGCTCATCGACGCTGAGGGCGCAACGCTCGGTCGTCTGGCTACAAAGGCTGCCATGATTCTTCGTGGTAAGAACAAGCCACAGTACACCCCAAACGCTGATACTGGTGACTTTGTTGTCATCATCAATGCAGACAAGGTTGTCCTTACTGGTGTTAAGGCTGACCACAAGGAGTATTGGCGTCACTCCGGCTACCTTGGTGGCTTGAAGATCACTTCCTTCAAGGAAGAGATGGAGAAGCACCCAGAGCGTGTTGTTGAGCACGCAGTCAAGGGCATGCTTCCTAAGACCACTCTTGGTCGCAAGCAGGGTATGAAGCTTAAGGTTTACGCCGGCGCTGAGCACCCACATGCTGCACAGAATCCCGTCAAGATTGAGCTGGAGGGCTAAACGATGGCAGATAACACCGCTGTTTACACCGGCACCGGCCGTCGTAAAGAGGCCGTCGCTCGTGTTCGTCTTGTTCCTGGAACTGGTAAGGTTACCGTTAACGGCCGCGAGGCAGTCCAGTATTTTGGTCGCCAGCAGCTCGTAGACAACGCAACCGCACCTCTCCGCATTACTGATACTCTTGGTCGTTTCGACGTCCTCGCAAACTGCGATGGCGGCGGCATCAACGGCCAGTCCGGCGCTCTTCGCCTGGGCATTGCTCGCGCTCTTCTTGAGGCTGGCGAGTATCGTGATGACCTTAAGAAGGCCGGCTACCTCACCCGCGATTCTCGTGCGGTCGAGCGTAAGAAGTACGGTCTGAAGAAGGCTCGTAAGCGTCCTCAGTTCTCCAAGCGCTAAGGCCGCTGGACCCAAAAAAAGTCCTCACAAAGAGACCTGTTGTATATCGGCAGGTCTCTTTTTTGTATACTTTTAAATGGTTGCATTTTGCATATTTGCGCAACCGCTTCAGTCCGCACGTTCTTCTCGCCATCTGGCGAGAAGCCCCATCTGTCGAGTAGTTCGCTGGCGCTTCGCGCGCAAGTTGCTCTCCACCCGACAACACTACATTCGCAGCTAGGAGACGCTTATGAAGTACTTTGGAACCGACGGCTTTAGAGGCCGTGCAAACGAGGGTCTGAACGTCGATCACGCATACAAAATCGGCCGCTTTATTGGCTGGTATTACGGAGCTAAGCAGGCTCGCAAGGCTCGCATCATTATTGGTAAGGATACCCGTAGGTCAAGCTATATGTTTGAGTCCGCGCTTGTCTCGGGCCTGGTTGCTTCCGGCGCTGACGCGTACATGCTGCACGTTATTCCTACCCCTGGCGTAAGCTACGAGGTAGTTGACGGTGCCTTTGATTGCGGCGTCATGATTACCGCGTCTCACAACCCCTTTACCGATAACGGCATCAAGCTGGTCAACAAAGAGGGCTACAAGATGGACGAGGACGTCCTCGAGCAGGTAGAGGCCTATATTGACGGAGAGTTTGACGTACCTCTGGCAACGGGCGATGCCATTGGCCGCACGGTTGATTACATGCAGGGCCGCAACCGCTACATCTCCAGTCTTATTGCAAGCTGCGGCTTTAGTCTGCAGGGCCTGAAGATTGGTTTGGACTGTGCAAACGGCGCAGCTTCTAGTGTTGCTCGCCCTGTTTTTGACGCTCTGGGCGCCGAGACCCACGTTATCAATAACGCACCAAATGGCCTCAACATCAACGTTGATTGTGGCTCCACCCATATTGACCAGCTACAGCGTTTTGTGGTTCAGAACGGCCTTGACGTGGGCTTTGCTTACGATGGCGATGCTGATCGTTGCCTGGCAGTTGACGAGCGCGGCCACGTAGTTGACGGAGACCTGATCCTCTACGTCTGCGGCACCTATCTCAACAAGTATGGTCGCCTGGCTAAGCAGACCGTGGTTACCACTGTTATGAGCAACTTTGGCCTGTTCAAAGCCTTTGACGACGCTGGCCTCTCTTACGAGAAAACTAGCGTAGGCGATAAGTACGTCTATGCGTGCATGAACGAGAATGAGTACAGCCTAGGCGGTGAGCAGAGTGGTCACATCATCTTTGGTGACCTTGCTAAGACCGGTGACGGCATTCTGACCAGCCTCCGTATTATGGAGGTCTTACGAGCAGAGCGCGAGAAGCTCTCTGAGCTGACTCGTCCCGTTACACTATATCCACAGCAGTTGGTTAACGTTCGCGTCACCGATAAAGAAGCTGCCATGCAGTCTTCTAAGGTCAACGATGCAGTTGCAGCTGCCGAGAAATTCCTTGAGGGCAATGGTCGCGTGTTGGTTCGCGCTTCCGGAACAGAGCCTCTAGTGCGTGTTCTTGCAGAAGCTCCAACTGATGAGCTTTGCCAGCAGGCAAATCAGATTGTGCTTGATGCACTTGAGGAGTATAGGCTCAGCGCTTAAGCGCGGATTGATTCAGGGGATACGATGGCACTGGCAGGAATAGGTGTAGATATGCTTGAGATTGCCCGCATGCAGCAGGCAATTGAGAAGCGCCCTCACTTTATTCGCCGTATGTTCACTGATGCCGAGCGTGCGTATTGTGAGCGCACTGCTCGACCTGCGGAGCACTATGCCGCCCGCTTTGCGGCAAGAGAAGCCGTGCTTAAAGCCTTGGGAACGGGTTTCTCGTCTGGTATTGGTTTTCAGGATGTTTCTGTTGAGAGAGATCAACTGGGCAGGCCACAAGCTCGTCTTACCGGCAAGGCTGCCCAGATTGCAGCTCAGCAGGGTGTGCAAGAGATTGCGCTTTCTATCTCGTACACCAGAGACGTTGCGGTAGCTAATGCGGTTGCTGTGACTAACGCTGTAAAACCCAAGCTAGATCAAAAGGAAGATGCTGCCCAAGAGCTGGCACGTTCGTTCAAAGAAGCTCGTTCTGTGTTGGATGAGCTTGAGCGCGTGCAAGAACCTATAATTGAGACAACCTTTGACGATGTTGTTAAATCCGAGGAGTAAGTTATGCAGCCGGTACTAAATGTTGAGGACATCAAGCGCGTAGAGATTGCGCTGACACGCGTGGGCGTGAGTGTTTCCGAGCTCATGCACCGTGCAGGTTACGCTGCTGCTCAAGAGGCCCTTGGCATGGGAGGGGATATCTCTAACGTTGTCATCCTCGTAGGTCTTGGCAATAACGGTGGAGATGGCTGGGTGGCAGCAGAAGCGCTGCGCTCTAGAAACTGCAACGTTAAGGTAGTCACTCCGCTTGAGCCTGATCAGATTTCCGGCGATCTTGCACGTCAGATGGCGCAGCGCGCCGTTCGCGCGGGAGTTTCCGTGCTTGTTGGCCCTTCTCGCCAGGAGCTGATTGACCTGCTGGCAACGGCTGACGTGGTGCTTGATTGCATGCTGGGCACCGGCTTCCACGGCAAGGTTCGTGCTCCGTTTGATATTTGGATTGAGTGCCTCAATCAGTCTGGCGCTCGCGTGCTTTCCGTTGACGTTCCAAGTGGTCTTTCTGCGCAGAAGGGCCAGGTAGAAAGCGCGTGTGTTGTTGCCGACGTCACCGTTACCATGATTGCGCTCAAGCCCGGTCTTATTGCAGACGCTGGCCGCGACGTCTGTGGCTCCATTGTTGTGGCGCCTCTGGCTGAGCAAACCGAGCGCCTGGTTGTTGAGGCAGATCCTGTTGCCTGGCGCGTTGACCTGGAAGATTATCTGGCTTCTGTTCCTGCCCAGCTCAACGACTGCGATAAGTACTCTCGTGGCTCCGTTCTGGTGGTCGGCGGCTCAAGTCGCTTCCCCGGAGCTGCTGTTTTTGCTGCTAAGGCAGCTGCTCGTGCGGGTGCTGGCTACGTTACGCTGGCAGTTCCTGAGGCCATTGTCAGCTGCGTTCAGATGATGCTGCCAGAGGTCCCCGTTATTGGCCTCCCATGCGACGCTGAGGGCGTGTTTACCGAGGAAGCAGCTCCACTGGTGTTGCAGCTTGCCGCCATGCGTACGGTTACGCTGGTTGGCCCTGGCATGCGCGTCTCTGGTGGAACCGTTAAGGTTACCTCTGCCCTGCTTGACTCTGAGCTGCCCGTTATTGTTGACGCCGACGCGCTCAACTGCATTGCTCGTCTCACCAATAACAACCTCCCAGATTTCCCCGAGCTTACTCGCCGTACCGCTCCGCTCATCATGACCCCACATCGTCGCGAGCTTGGTCGCCTGGTCAACCAGGTAGACAATCCGCCCGCAAGCCTGGTGGGTCAGCTTGAGGCTGCTCGCAAGATTGTGTGGGCAGACGGTGGCTCTGAGCTGGTCATTGTTGCTAAGGGCACCGCTACTGGCTGCGTTGGCGTTCAGAAAGCCGTGCTTCCAAAGCCTGGTCCTGTTACGCTGGCAACCGCTGGCTCTGGCGACGTTCTTGCTGGTACCATTGCTGGTCGTCTGGCTCAGGTTGCTGGCCAAGTTGATGACCTGCCAACCTTCTGCTCGCTTGCCTGTGAGGTTCACGCATACGCAGGTCAGCTAGCTGCCGAGAAGTTCGGTGTACGCGGAGCTATGGCCGGTGACGTCTGTGACGTTATTGGTCTTGCCTCCGATGCGCTTGAGGAGCAGATTGCATTTCCTATGGCAGACTTTGAAGAAGCTGCGGAGTAGGTGAGCCTGATGTCGGCATATCCCCAGGATAGATGGGCTTGGATAGAGATTGATCTGTCTGCCGTCCGCCACAACGTAAAGGCGTTTAAGGCTCAGCTTAACCGCGGTGTCAAGATGATGTGCGTGGTTAAGGCTGACGCATACGGCCACGGTGCTGCTCAGTGTGCTAAAGCCATGCAGTCTGTAGGTGCTGATCAGTTTGCCGTTGCAACGGTCGATGAGGGCGTTGAGCTGCGCTGTTCCGGCATTGATAACCCCATTCTGGTGCTTTCCGAGCCTCCGGTCACTTCCATCCCAGACCTCGTTCGCTTTGACATCATGCCTTCCGTTTACACGGTTGACTTTGCCCTCGCATACGGCGAGGCTGCTGCTGCAGCTAACAAGGTTGGTCGCTACCACCTGGCCATTGATACCGGCATGACCCGTATTGGTGTCAGGCGAGAAGATCTTCTTGAGGTGCGCGGTTCTATTGATTTCCACAGGGGTCTTGAATGCGCTGGCACGTTTACGCACTTTGCTACGGCCGATGTGCTCGACAACTGGGACTTTGACCTGCAGGTTAATCGCTTTATTGAAGCGGTTACCGCGCTCAAAAACGCAGGCTATGAGCTGGGCTTGGTTCACGCCGACAACACTCCTGGCACGGTTCTGCACAAAGACATTCAGTTTGACATGGTTCGCGTGGGCATTGGTCTGTACGGACTTCACCCAAGTAAGCTCACCATTCCCCGCATTGACCTGCAGCCCGTTATGAGCGTGCGCGGTCGAGTGACGCGCGTGGTGTATCCAGCTGTTGGCGATGGCGTTGGTTACGGTATGACGTGGCGTGTTCCTCGCAATAACATCCAGGTAGCTACCGTGCCTATTGGCTACGCCGATGGTCTTGCACGCAGTCTTTCTAATCGCATGGACGTTTTGACGCGCGGAGACCGTGTCCGCCAGGTGGGCAATATCTGCATGGATCAGTTTATGATTGCCGTTGATACCGCAGGTACACATGCCAATAAGCCTGCGCATGAGATTCGCTACGGTGACGTGGTTACTCTCATTGGCAAAGATGGCGATCAAGAAATCACCGCAGATGAGATGGCTGACCTGCGCGAGACTATCAATTACGAGGTAGTTTGCAATTTTGGTGCGCGCCTCGATAAGGTGTACATCTAATGGCAGTCACGCTTGACGAGATTCGTGAGCAGATAGCTGATTGCAAGAAGTGTCCGCTTTGGGAAACGCGCACCAACATTGTGTTTGGTGGTCCAAATCCCACGGCTCGCATCATGATTGTGGGAGAAGCTCCTGGTAAAAATGAGGATCTAAGTGGTCAACCTTTCGTGGGCGTATCGGGCAAAAAGCTTGACGCACTGTTAGAAGAAGTTGGCCTTTCTCGCCAGGATGTTTTTATCTCTAATGTGGTCAAATGCCGACCGCCTTCAAACAGAAATCCCAAGGTAGCCGAGGTGGAGGAGTGCTCTTCGTACCTTCGCGATCAGATTCGCGCTATTAAGCCGGACGTTATTGTCTGCTTGGGAAATTTTGCAACGCAGTTTGTTATGCATACCGATAAGGGCGTGACGGAGCTGCGCGGCAAGTTTTACCAGATAGGCGCTTTTAGCGTGCTGCCAACTATGCATCCCGCATCAACTATTTACCGCAAGGAGTGGGCGCAGTTCCTCAAAGATGACCTGCGACTTCTTGCTGATTGGCTTGAGGAACACCCTCGAGGAGGCTCTTGTGACTAACCTTTCTACCAGCGCAAATAATGCTGCCGCGAACGACGCTGCTGCAAACAACGACACCGCCGCGAACAACGTCAGCGCAAACAACCTGCCAGAGAAAACCGCAGTTGGCACGTATGTTTCTACCACCACCGAGCAAACTATTGCTCTTGGTCAGATTCTGGGCAAACTCCTGCAAGCTGGAGACGTGCTGGTGCTCACGGGAGACCTAGGCGCAGGAAAGACGCAGCTTACCAAAGGCATTGCTGCTGGTATGGGTGTCACGGACGACGTGACCAGCCCAACCTTTACCATTGAGATGGTCTACGAGGGCACAACCATGCCGCTCTACCACTTTGACCTGTATCGCTTAAACGATCCCGACCAGCTTGAAGACACTGGCCTGTACGATGCGCTTGAATCTGACGGTCCAACTATCATCGAGTGGGGAGAGCAATTTGCAGAGCAAATTGGCGAGAGAACCCTTGATGTGTATGTTTCTAGATTGTCTGAGGAAGAACTGGAATCCGACGACGCTGAGCCTCGCCGTCAGGTTCGCTTTATTCCACAGAATGCTCGTGGAGAAGAGATTATTCAGTCGCTGTAATTGCTGAATAAATAACGTTTTTGTCACCCAGTTATAGATATTTTAAGAATATCTATAACTGGGTGTTTTGGCGATATAACTGCGATTTCTTTTCATATATACTTACCAAACCGTTGAAACATGTTTAAAAAAACAATTGTTTTTCTTGAAATACACGAGTTAAGGAATATGAAATGTCAAAGTATTTGCGCAACAACATAAAGCTGCTTGCAATTGCAGGCATTATGGCAGGCGTGTTGGTTTTCTCGCCAGTACTTTCTGCGTTGGCTCTTGCTGAGGGTACTGAGGTAGCTGAGGTAAGCTCCACAACTGAAGCTACCACAACAACCGAGGCAACTGCCACAACTGAGACGACCGCTGCAGTTGTCGCAACAGATGACGACAGTGACGCAGAGGCAGTTGGATCTTATATGGGTGCCGATGGCATAATGCGTGAAATCCACATTTCAGTCTCAACAGATGGCGGCACTTATAACGGAAATGATTATATTCCACCAACTATTTCAGATGATTTTAAGAGTGTTTCTTTTAGTAGCAATGTTCAGCGTGAGGGATACACACTGGTAGGTTTTTCAACAGGTTATTTTTCGCAAGAGGAAGTGAACAATGCAACACCAGATATGTCGAAACCATATACTATCGATGAGGGTGGCAATGTTCATATGAATTTTGATGATATTGTCGCCTGGAGTATTACCGACAATATTGATACAAACACTATTACGATTCGCTATCATCTAACTACCTTATGGGCGCCAAATCCGGAGCCAGAGCCAACGCCAGCTCCTGAGCCTCAGCCAGAACCAGAGCCGGCGCCTGCACCAGTTGCACCTGCGTCCGATTCAGTCCAGCAGCCAGCACCAAGGCGCGAGAAAAGCGTTCTGCCTAACACCGGTGACGCAAGCTCTGTAGCAGGCGTTGTTGCAGCAGCTGGCACTACTCTTGTTGCACTTGGTCTCCGTAAGAAGATGCAGCAGTAAATAGTCGCTTCTTAGTAGAAATAAATCCCTATGTCTAAGTATTTTCACAACAACACAAAGCTTCTTATTCTTTCTGGTGTTCTTGCAGGAGCATTGGTTTTCTCGCCAGCACTTTCTTCTCTTGCGCTTGCCGAGGGTGCTGAAGTAACAGAAGTAGATGCAACAGCTGAGGCAACTGCCTCGACCGAAGCAACCACCGCAACTGAGACGACTGCCACAGCTGAGACAGCCACCGCAACTGAGACAACCGCAGCGACCGAAGCAACCACTTCAACTGAGGCTGCTACTAGCACCACCTCAACAGATGACAATGGCGCAACTATTGTTCGTTTTTATGATCCTGAGGTTGGTTGGAATACTAGAATTAACCTTGTTGTCGGTGCATATGGCACTCAATACAATGGAAATAACTATATTCCTGCAACGATTTCAGACGACCATAAGAGCTTCACTTTTGATGGAAATATTCATCGAGATGGTTACACGCTGGTAGGTTACTCGTCAGAATTGCTTTCAAATGCTCAAAGAGATAACGCAACTTCCGACCAGTCAATGCCTTACACCGTTGATGCTAATGGAATTGTTCACGTGAATTTTGCTGATATTACCTCGTGGTCCGTTACCGATGACCTGCGTGATGACACTACAACTTACTATTACTTTTTTGCTCCTCTTTGGGCGCCAAATCCTGAGCCAGAGCCAACACCAGAGCCAGAGCCTCAGCCAAAACCAGAGCCAATACCTGCGCCAGTCGCTCCCGCTTCCGACGTTTCTGAGCACCCAGCACCAAGGCGCGAGAAGAACACTCTACCCAACACTGGTGACACAAGCTCTGTAGCAGGTGCTGTTGCAGCAGCTGGTACTGTACTGACCGTCTTTGGTTTCCGCAAGAAAACGCAGCAGTAATCTGCAATAAAAGTTTAACTAGAACAAATCGCTCCTAGAAACGGATGTTCCTAGGAGCATTCTTTTTAGCAATTTTTAACTCTGTAATTAGGCGTGTTTGGACACGCTAAAAAATATATCCCTTTGCAACAGCCCAGTTCCAGATGCGGTCGGCCTGTACTTCACAGCGCTGCCTCAGTTCAGCGGTGTTAGAACCAGTGAAAGTAACCTGCTGAACAGAAAGAGGAAGGTTATCTGGTCTAGTAATAGTAAGAGTTGCGCTGTTCATGGCCATGCGAGCTGTCTTGTTAGTACCAAGGCGGACCTTAACAGTAAAGTAACCACGATCAACAGGCCACTCAGTAACTTCTCCGCTATTAGCTGTTCCAGACCTGAATCCGCTTGCATTAGCAATAATGCTATAGCCATTCATAAAGAAACCAGCTGCAATAAGTAGGCCACCAATGGCGCACAAAAGAATTCCTGCAAAAATGGTGCCCTCACCATTTAAATTAAAGAAATTCCAGAGGCCGCCAACAGCAAAAAACGCACCGGCTGCCCAACCAACAAGAGGGCTCGCAGCTCCCTGAGGTTTACCAAAATCAATTACATCGTAAGTAAGAGGAATTGGGGAGGTGTCGTTTTTATCGTAAAGATAAACGTTACCTGGAATTTCCTGTTTTTGAGCGGGTTTTTGTGGTGCTTCTGGTGGAGTTGGAAGCGACATAAATCGTCCTCCTTTTAGCTGGTAGAACCGTTCAGGATAAAAGAATTATCCTATTTGAGAGATTTATTGTAACATATTGGATAGTACGGTCTTAAATTTTTTAATTTTGCACCCCACCTATCGAAAGGATGCTTAATGAAAAGACGCCAACTAGCACTGACTTGTGCATTGGTCCTTGCACTTTCATCAGGTGTTGTATTTACTGCGTGTAATTTTAACTTTGGCTTACCATCACCTGAAGAGATTGCAGCTCAGAAGGAAGCAGAAGAGAAGAAAGCTGCTCTTGCTCCTTATGTAGGCATTTGGGAAGCCAAGTCAATTGAGGATGAAAAAAATGGTACAGTCACTGAAGACATGTACAAAGATGTTAGAGATGTTTATCTAGCAATTTATGGTTATGACTTCTCTGACGATGGCACTGGTTTGTTTGTTCGCTTCGGCGCTCAGAAGCCCTTTACCTGGTCTGTTGATGCCGATGGAAAGCTTACTATCACCCTTGCAGGCAATGCTGGCAGCTATACAGCAAGCGTTGATTCTTCAGGCCAGATGACCGTTGAAGGCTCTGATGGTTCTAAAGCTATCCTTACTCGGGTAAGTACAACCTCAGGTGATTATTCTCATATTAGGTATGAGCCATTCAATCCACTAACAGGAACAGGCAATATTTCTAAAAACAAGTCATCGCATGAAAATAAACTACGCTTTAATATCACCACTGAGCTTGATCAGGTCATTGTTGATACCGATGAGCTCTATGTAAGGCTTATTGGCATCGCTTCCCTTAAAGACCTCAAGGGTTTTGAAGGCTATGTCTTTGAGGTTATTAATAGAACTCCTTATACAACCGGCTATCAATTTACTATTCAAGATCCAACCGATGGCTATTGGGCTTATGGATTTAACGTGTTAGAGCCAGGTGAGAGAGTCTATGAATATGTTCTTAATGACCAACGTAGAGATAAGTCACTTTCTGAAGTCACAGATGTAAAAGGCACTCTTGAGTATGACCACTCTAGCAATGGCGCCCTTCATAATGACGAGAAAACCGTGACGTTTGATTTGCCTTCAAGACAGAGCAAGTAACAGTTAAAAGTTAGTTTTATATCGCTGCACGTATGGAAGAAGGTCTTATGAAAAAGCGTCAAATGCTGTTAGGATGTCTGCTTGCACTGGTGCTTTCCGTAAGTGCAGTGCTTAGTGCCTGCTCATCAGGGGATAACAGTCCCGCAGGAAACAAAAAGTCTGCTGGTCAGATCGTAGGTGTTTGGGAAGCCTATGACATCTTTGAACCCGGACTAGGAAACCTGAGGGAGGGAGAAGCCTACGATGATTATAAAGAGCAGTTCCATGCAATTTATGCTTTCAGCTTTGCTGAGGATGGAACTGGTCTGTTTACTCGCTTTGGCATAATGAAGCCTTTTACCTGGACTGTTGATGCAGAAGGAAAGATTACAGTTACCCTTGAGGGAACTGCGGGATCTTTTACGGGACAGATTGACGCTAAGACTGGCAGGTTAAGGCTCAAGGGCACAGGCGACGATGAGACTGACGCCGAGCTTAAGCAGATTTCAACTACTGCTGGAGACTATGCAAGTGCTACCTATCAGCCATTTGACCAACTTACCAATAAAGGTACCCTACCAACCATGGTTAGGTATGACGATCTCAAGTTCAAGAATTTTGAAATAACTCGAGAGGTTAATAAAGTTCTTATCGATACAGATAAGCTGTATATGAATCTGTATGCTATCGCTCAGGTACCGGGAAGCTCTCAAGAAGGTTACGTATTTGAGATTATCAACAAGTGTCCTGAGTCATTTTACGGAGAGTTCTCTCTTGGAGACAGAATTGGTCCTCTGAATGCCTTTGGTCAAGCCTCCTTACAACCTGGTGAGAAGTTCTATTTGTTCGTTCCTAATGTCTCGCAGACACCTGGATCTCTTGTGGCACTTTCCAATCCAAAAGCCCAGGTTTCTATTGGTTACAATAACGGAACAACCTATACACCTGTTTCGGAAAGGGAGAAAGTACAGCTTGACCTAAACATCCCTCCTAAGTCTGAATAACAAAAGAACGCATATCTTCAGCGTACTCACCACTACCACTGAAAGGACACTTGATGAAACAACATAAACTGCTACCAGTTCTTGCGCTTGTCTTGGCGCTCTCTGCTGGTGTTATGTTTACAGCTTGCACTCCTAACATTGGTGGGCCTTCGGCTGAAGAGATTGCAGCTCAGAAGGAAGCAGAAGAGAAGAAAGCTGCTCTTGCTCCGTTTGTGGGCGTTTGGGAAGCAAAGTCTATTAGTGATCCAAAGAAGGGCGAGATTCCCGAGAGTGTCTATCCAACAGCAAGAGACACATTCCAGGCCATTTACGGCTATGACTTTTCCGACGACGGCACTGGACTATTCATCCGTTTTGGTGCTCAGAAGCCCTTTACCTGGACCGCTGATGCTAATGGAAAGCTTACTATTACCCTTGCTGGCAACGCCGGAAGCTATACAGCAACCGTTGATTCCTCAGGCCAGATGACCATTGAGGGCTCTGACGGTTCCAAGGCAGTGCTTACCCAAGTAACTAAAACCTCAGGTGATTACTCTTCTCTTAAATATGCTCCATTTGATGCACTTACGGGCAAGGGAACTATTGGAGGAAATTATTCCTCCCACGATGACTTCTACATGAATTTTAAGGTCGTTACCGAGGTCAACAGGGTTGTTGTTGATAATGACGACATGTACGTCAGATATGTTGGAATTGCTACAACACCAAGCGGTCTTTCCGAAGGTTATGTTTTTGAGGTAATCAACAAGTCCGATAAGACGGCCTCATATGACTTTAGTATTGATAATTCGGACTCCACTGTGTTTGGAACAGCTCTTAATGTTCTTGAGCCTGGTGAGAGATTCTATGAGTTTGTAGTTAATAGCTCCAACGCAGATGTACCTCTGGCTAAGCTTTCTGAAGCTAAGGGAACTTTTAAGTATTCCCATGTTGCAGATGGAAGCAGTCTTGAAGACGAGAAGACCGAGCAGTTTGATTTGACGATTTCGCAGAATAAATAATGCACTCATACGATACCTAGATTGAGCAGAATGAACTTTGCCAAAAAAGTGTCGCTAAGAAAAGACATTGTCAATCTAGAGAGCTTTGGTGTTGGAGGGACTTTCTTGAAACAGCGTAGACTACTTTTTATGCTTGTACTTACACTTGTGCTTTCTACCAGCATTGTGTTTACGGCTTGCACTCCTAACATCGGCGGACCATCTCCTGAAGAGATTGCAGCTCAGAAGGAAGCAGAAGAGAAGAAAGCTGCTCTTGCTCCGTTTGTGGGTGTTTGGGAAGCAAAGTCTATTAGTGATCCTAGCCAGGGAGATATTCCCGAGAGTGTTTACCCAACGGCAGTAGAATCCATGAAGTCAATTTATGGCTATGACTTTGCTGATGATGGCACGGGCAATTTCATCCGTTTTGGTGCTCAGAAGCCCTTTACCTGGTCTGTTGATGCCGATGGCAAGATTACCATCACTCTTGCTGGCAACGCTGGAAGCTACACAGCAACTGTTGATTCCTCGGGCCAGATGACTATTGAGGGTTCCGATGGCTCCAAGGCAGTTCTGAAGCAAATCACTAAAACCTCAGGTGATTATTCCAGCCTTAAGTACAAGCCTTTTGACGCAATGGCAGACAAGGGCACCATTGCGTATAACTTCTCTTCTACTAAGGGCGAAGACAAGATGCGCTTTAAGCTAAAGACCGAGGTGGACAAGGTACTTATCGATAATGACGATCTTTATGTCAGGTATGTTGGTATTGCTAAATCCCCAGATGGTTACTCTGAAGGTTACGTTTTTGAGATTATCAATAGGTCTGAAAACTGGGTTAATTGCACCTTTAAGTTAGATAATTCTGAGAATTCTGTATGGGCTTACGACTCTAACTATCTTGAGCGTGGCGAGAGAGTCTTTGCATTTGTAGTTAATAGTGCAAATCAGAAAAAGCCTCTTGCTGATCAGACTGAGGTAGACGCAGTTGTTGAGTATTACCACATCAAAGGCGGTAAGAGTATGGAAGACACTAAGACAGAAAACGTTGACCTAATTATTTCTCAGAAGAAGTAAGTGGACTGTCGCAATGCACCAAGTACGTACACATAAAACATTTGCGAGTTAAGCGTGGAATACAGAGACGTCACCTGTACAATGGTGGCGTCTATTCTTTTACTGACTGCTCTTTTGAGCTTAAGAAAGAAGCGTGATCTATCATGCAGAAGGCTTTGATTTCGATTGACTACACCTACGATTTTGTAGCAGATGACGGAAAGCTGACGGCAGGCAAGCCAGCTCAGGCTATTTCAGATGCTATTTATGAGGCAACAAGGTGCGCTTTTGATCGTGGTGATTATATTTTCTTTGCTATTGATGCTCACGACCCAGAGGATAACTTCCATCCAGAGACTAAGCTTTTCCCACCTCACAATATTATTGGCACAAGTGGTAGAGACCTGTTTGGCCCTCTGAATGATTTTTATCAGCAGCACAAAGACGATAGTCATGTGTTCTGGATGGACAAGCGTCACTACTCGTCCTTCTCGGGAACTGATCTTGATATTCGTCTGAGGGAGCGCGGCATTAACACGGTTATCCTGACTGGTGTTCTTACCGACATCTGCGTGCTGCACACGGCAGTGGACGCTTACAACCTGGGTTATCACATTGAGGTTGTTGAGCCAGCAGTTGCATCGCTGACGCCTGAGAATCATCAGTTTGCGCTTGCGCATTTCAAAAATACCCTTGGTGCAACATTGGTTGATGCAGATCTTAATGAGATTGAGAGCGCATAATGACGCCAGAACAACGAGCAGTTAAATGGTTTGAGAAGGTTCCTGAGGCAGCTGATCTTTCATTTGATCAGAGACTTGCTATATGCAAAAAAACTGGAAATACCATGGCGCTTGTCTTTGTTGTTCTATTTTCGCTTGAGTTGATACTTGCGTATGTGCTTACCGATGGCTCGTTTATATTTACTATGACCGATACTTTGAACAGCATATTATCAAGACCTGGTAGAAGAGTTACGGCCCAGGGAGTGGCTGTTGCGGGTATTTTTGTGGTAGCGCCCTTATTGGTCATTCCTGTAGCTGCTACGTTTCTTGCTCGTTCCATTGTTTTTAAGCAAGAAATTAAAAAGTGCTTAGGTAAATAACTACCTAAGAACCTAAGTAAATTACTTAAACGTTTATAAGACCCAAGGTAAAAAACTTGGGTCTTTTTTGTTCGAGGCTTTAGCCTGTTGAGCGCGAGAAGCGCGCGAAACACATAATCACCCGCTATACGGGTGATTATGATTCTGCAGCGTGTTAGCGTCGGCTTTTAGGCCTGACGCACAAAATAGCGCAGCTTTGGTAGGTTCTGCCGAAGAATCGACATGTTCCTAATCAAGATAGCTAGGCAGTTAGGCGGTCGTACTACCTGATATGCATATCTATGCATAAACTTCATCTAATATTCTTCAAAATGAATAGAGATATATAAGAAATTTAACTATCGGTTAATTCCGTATCTAGGGAACACACCTATGACAGATATTCTGCACAATTGCAGGCATATTACACATCAAATGAAGATAATCTGCACGTTTTAGCTATTTTCGACGTCATGTATACGTCTTTTTGACAGATTATCCGACTTAGGTGTGTTTTGAACTGCCTCCCATTTCTCGTGTCCAAGAAATGGGAGGCAGTTCATCCGCCGGCGCCGATATCGGTGATCGTACCTCCGCAAAGATATAAGTAAATTAAAAATTAGCTTGCTTTAGCGCCTATACTTGGCGTTCTCGAATGCAATCTTGAAGTCTTCAAGGAGCTCTCGAGGAACCTTCTCCTGATCTCCGTGATGGAGCTCCTGCATAAAGACATTGCTTATGGCTCCAAAAATCAGACGAGGAGCAATCTTATCTGCCAGAGGTACAAACTCCAGAGCATATCTTTTATCGTCAATAGTAAGCCAGGTGCCTCCCCAGCCGCCGACCGTTCCCTCAATATCTGAAGCATGGGCAGAAGCAAAGACATTTTGATTGTTATCAAAGAGGTAGACGACGCCATCTGCATCGACACCAACAAAACCGTCTGTAGCGCATTGCTCAAAACCAGAAACAATATGCGCACCACTGGTCCAGAACACCCAGTTCTTCTCGCCAGCCATAGACAGACCTTTCTCAAACATCAAAAGTTTCTTGTTTAAATGGTAGTGGGAGAATGATTTTAGAGCAAGTAATTTTCGGTCAAAAAGCATAGTTTACCTGCGAACTCAACCTGCTGTTGAGTGGCTGGAAACCGTTGCGATACCCAACTCAACTGATGCGTTCTTGTTGAACGTATTGTTACGACTCATAGTGAAATCAGCGGCCCGCAAGCTATTTCAGTAATAATGAGTTGAGAAAAAAGGAGCAACTATGACTACTTCATCTGAGACCCTTGGTCGTCGCATTGCACGACTTCGTTTGACTAAAACTGCAACGCAGGAGCGTCTGGCAAAAGAGCTGAACGTGAGCCCGCAGGCGGTGAGCAAATGGGAGAACGACATTAACTACCCAGATATCTCGCTGTTGCCAGATCTTGCGCGCTTCCTTGGCGTGTCTGTTGACGAGCTTTTAAGCGGCGCAAGCGCTTCCGCTCAGGAGACTGAAGCTGCTCAGGAGAGTGCTGCCGAGAAGAGCACTGCTGAGGTTGTTTCTGTTGCAGCTGACGAGCCCGCAGAAATCGTAGAAGAGCCTGTAGAGCAGGATAACCAGGGCATTGCCACTCAGTCTTCGGGTTTCAGCTTTGGTAAGCTTTTTGGTAAGAGCATGATCAAAGTCGAGAAGAACGACGAGGCTGATGGTAGCAAGAAGAAGGGCGTTCGCCTGGGCAACGGTTCTGCAAAGCACGGTCTGCACGTGTATGTAGTCTCCGACGACGGCGACGTTGTTGATATGTGCGTGCCTCTGGGCTTGGCAAAGTTTGTTTTGAATTCAGGAATTCAGGTCAGCGGAAGCTATCTTAATCAGGAGACTCAGGAGCAGCTCTCTAACATCAATCTTGATGCACTTATGGAAGCTGCAAAGACTGGCGAGAGTGGCACACTTGTGGATATTACGTCCGCAGACGGCGACGTCGTGAAGATTTGGTTTGACTAAGCGCTAACGATTACATAGACTGACTAAAACGAGATACGCCCGTCCAGTTGCTTGGAAGGATACGGTCTCGTTTTTTGTTGGGCGTGGATTTAACTTAAGGTTCACTATTCCATGTTACTTCTCATTTGATGTAAAATAATGCTACTAAATTGCGTACTGGATAGTACGGGCTCAAGAGAGCCAATTATCTTTTTTGGCATCTTCATATTGCATGGAGATGCCATTTTTTAAAGGAGAATGTAATGGAGCAAATTGCTCTGTTGTTCGAATCTTCTGCAGAGAACCCTAATGTTGTTGATTCTGTTTGGTATAACGAGTGGTCAGCGGCAAAAGAGTTGCCACAGTTTGATGTTCATCTTTTTAATTATGAGGCATATCTTAATGGCGAAGAACTTATTTGTGATAGAGCTTCAAGACATGACATGCCAACGTTTCTTCGCTGTCATCCAACCTCTAAAGAAAATTACAAACGCCTAGAGCATGATCTTTTGTCTTTAGGGTATAGGCTTTTGACTGATTCTTGGCGCGTAATCGGACCTGAAGAAAGAGGTTTGGGAGGACATTCTTCATCAGGGGATTATGCAATAGAGAGCATTAATGTTGGTGCATGTTTTGGTTCAAGCGGTCATGGTTCTTACCTTCCTTCTGTTTATGTTGTAAGAGATGCCGATGGTCCTCTTAGTGATTTGAATGAAAGCCTAGCTATAGGATATTTTTCAGGAGATGAGGGCGAAGAACTTGCTAAAAAATTTGAGAAAGCAAAAGGTACTTACTTTACTGGCAGGGCTTTTTTCGAGAAACATGTAACAAAACTTACATGTAGTGATGTTCCTGTGACTTGGAGAGTATTTTATTTTGAGGGTAAGGCTTTTTTTAAAAGTCCACTAGAGCCAGAAGCCTTAACAATTTGTCCCAATTTACCCAAACCACCTAAAAAGCTTATTGGATCATTTCAGGATGTTACCTGGAACTTGTTTTATGCTTGCGATTTCATCTTGTTAAAAGAGGGCATTTGGAAATGTTATAGGTTTTTTGACGGACAGATGTCTCAGGTCCCGATTGGTGAAGACGTCGAGAAATTCTATGCAACACTTGCTAAATGCATAAAAAAGACACCTCATATTCCAGAATGGGTATGGTGTCTTACGGCAGAAGTTAGAGATGAAAATAAGATTGGTAAGGATAAACGCATAGTTCATGGAACACGTCATTTTTCTCCGGGTACAAAAGTTTTTCTTCATCCACCAAATTGGGACGAACGTGTTGCTGCAATAGGCATCCCTCGTTATACAGATAAATATATACGCGTTGTTATGGATGTCAGAAAACTTGAACATTTCGCATTAGAGAAAGTAAGTGATTCGGAAATTGTAATTGCACTTCAAAATCCCGGTAACATCTGGATGTTTACCCACATGGCGCCAACTTCAGTTGGACGCGGCTACTGGGATCAAAGCGAGGAATCAAGACAACAGATTCAGGATGAAATAAATTGGCTGTCTAATTTAGATCCAGACGGAAAGCGCTGGTCATAGCTTATTTTGTTGACATTATATTGTAGGCTTGTGGCAAATAATTTGACGTAATGTCTCAACGGCACGTTCTTCTCGACTGATGGTGGAGATTCTTATATGAAGTCTTTGATTGTGTACTATTCGTATTCCGGCATCACAAGAAGGCTTGCGGAGGATATTGCGCTGATTACAGATGCCGAGCTGCTGGAGCTTAAGCCTCAAGATTCGTATTCTTTCTCGTATAACACGGCAGTAAAAGAGGTCAGGGCTCAAATAGAAAAGGGCGTTTGTCCTGCACTGATGCAATTCGATATAAACGTTGCTGACTTTGATACTGTCTTTATAGGATCTCCTAACTGGCTTAAAACGTTTGCCCCTCCGGTGCTTTCGTTCTTACGAGCAACGGATTTGAGCGGCAAGACGGTCATTCCGTTCTGCACGCACGGCGGCGGAGGATTTGGCAACATGATTGAGGAGTATCAGACAGAATGTGGTGCTTCTTGCGTGATACCAGGGCTGGCGGCAAAAGGCACGTATACTTTTAGTGAAGTGCAAAAATGGCTGGAATCAATGGGGCTGAGTGATGCGAGTACTTCTAGCTGAAGACGAGAAGAGAATGGCTGCGGCTATTGTGGCCCTATAAAGCGGATGGCGTGCCCTCCCTCTATGCAGAGCGAGGCTGCGCGCCATCAGCAATCTTTAATATATCACATTTTGTTTTGGATAAAAGTGCTCTACACAGACGTCTTTCTCGACAAGACGTCTTTTTTATTTATGCAGGTAAAAGGGTATGTTACAAAATATGCGAAAATCGCATATTTATGGATTAACGTGCGGTTTTATAAATATTCTAAATTCGCATATTTTAGGTTTTATCTGGGATTATTCGGTTGGTGCGTCATCGTCATGAGAAAGCAGGGAGTTGAACAGCTCGTCGATATCGGCTTGACGTTGGGTGGTTTCTTCCTCGGCTAGCGTCCACGAGCCGTCTTGGTAGTAGAGAACGTCGCCTTGGCAAGCATTGCTTGGAAGCTCATCAACAGAAACGGTAAGCATATTGCCTGGCTGATCGTCTAGTTCAAGCACGGCAAGATTGTTGTCTTCAAATCGATCAATGATTGCTTTCATTACTTGGACCTCGATGTCGACGACGTGCCAGATTTATCTTTTGAGGTTGGAGCTACGACTGTGCCGGGTTTCTCGCCAGAGATATCAATGTTTGTACCATCGCAGGTAATAGTAATGGTTCCATTGGCGCCCGTGCCCCAGACCTCAACGGAATGCTTGTGGAGGGCGTTCAGGACCGACTGCATGGGGTGTCCGTAGGAGTTGTCCACGGCGTACGAAAGGACGGCGTACGTGGGCGAGAGTTTGTGAATCAGCACCTCGGTAGTGCCTGTTCGGGAGCCGTGATGCGAAAGTTTGAGCACGTCAATGTGACCTGGATTGGAGTCCAGGATAGCGCTTGTGGGGGCGTCTCCCGTGAAGAGGAACATCTTGTTGCCAACGGTCAGCTTGATGATTATCGAGTAATCGTTGGTTTCGGGGAAATTTGCGTCTTTTTTGGGCCAGAGAATCTCTAGCTTGTAGCTGTCGGTTTGGTCGATGATGGTGCCCGCCTCGGCAAGGGTTATCTGCAGGTTATTGTTCTGGATAGCGGTCAGAAACTTTCTGTATGTTGCCGTGTTGTTTGTCTTATTTGGTGCGTAAATGGTCCCGATTTGAGTGCTGGAAATGACATCCGCCATGCCGCCGATGTGGTCTTCGTCGGGATGGGTGGCCACCAGGTAATCAATCTTGTCTCGACCAAGTTCTTGGAGGACCTGGGCAATTTTTGGGGCAGATCCTGTGGGCCCTGCGTCGATAAGTACGGTTTTCTCGGGAAGTGCGATGAGAATGGCTTCTCCCTGGCCAACGTCGATAAACTTGATGGTTACGTTTGCGCTGGTCTGAGCGGTGGCTGACGGAGCGCTGGAGCCTGATTGTGAGGACCCGCCAGGCGCTTGAACTGCGGTTTGTTGGCCTGAGGACCCCGCGGTAGATAGGGTGGTTGGAAGCGGTTGCGTGAGCGCTGCGCTAAAGTAGAGCGCTACCGTCAGCGTGGCTAGTGCGATTCCAGCTTTCTGCTTTCCGGCGTATCGTTTATGTGGTTTGAGCTTGCCTTTTATGAGTTTTTTGGGAGCACTGGCATCCTCGTAGATGAGGTTCAGAGCGCTCTCGATAACCGGAAGCGAAAAAATTGCTGGTAGAAGGTAAGAAAGCATCGACGGCGAGGCAAGTGTTTGCGCCAGGGCAAATGCGCCAACAATCAGCGCTGCGTTTATAGCAAGTCTGGTAAGTCCCGATTTCCAGCCTTTAAGATACAACTGTGGAATGCCAAAAATGCCAAAGATTAAGGAAAGAATAAGCGCAAATAAGTAGTCAGATTGCTTGCCAGAGGCAGTGTTTGTCGATTCAGTTTTGCTGTCAAATTGCTTTTGGTTGGGCATAAAACCTCTCTGGACTCGTGTGTTCTGAAGAATCTTACCCTATTTGACCAGCCAGTCTAGGGCTTTCTGCATTCTTCCCTCAACGTTTTGGAAGTGGTTTCCGCGGTTGAGCTCAAACGTCGTGGTTATTCCCGCGTTCTGCAGCTTGCTGGCGAGAAGTTCAGCGTTTTCTCGCACGTGCATTATTTGTGGATTGGGGGTTCGTGCTTCTCGGTCGCCCAAAGAAAGATAAGCGTGTGTGAGGCTGACCGCCCCTCCTCTGAGCTGCTGATCTACGTAGTCCAAAAGCCCTGGGAACCAAAACGATCCGGAGACAGCTCCAATGCGCTGGAAGGTTGGGATAGGCGTGATGCAAGCCTGTGATAAGCCGGCCCAGAGGCTGAACAGGCCAGCAAGCGAGTATCCCACAAGCATCCTATATGCCGGTGGATCGGTAAGCTCCGACTCCGCCCAGGGGATGACCTGGTTGATAAGGGTATCGAGCGTTTTCTGGGCGCCGTCGCCAAAGTTGGGACCCTTGGCAAAAACGCGCGGCGCGCACCAGGGCGAGAAGTTCTCTTCCCACAGGTCAACGCCGATATTCACCAGGCTGACGCCCTCAGGTATCTGAACGGGAGAGTGGTCGGCCACGTCACCCAAGAGGTAGACAATGGGAGCTCCAGCTACAGAGGACATTTGCGTGTGGACGGAAAGTCCAGAGATGGTCGTTTTTCTCGCCACGGGGCTGGCGGAGTGCAGCGTTGCAGCCGCAACGGGACGTGTAGCCGTGCCGGTGGGGTGTGTATCTGGTGTAGCGTTCATGCTACTCACTCAACGTCATTTGCAGGTAGTAGACGTTTTCGCGCAGGTGAGCGGCTACTTCGCGGTCGATGACACCCTCAAACTGCAGGCGCGAAATCTGGTCCAACTCAATACGCAGGGCGTTTTCTGCCACGTCGTCGGCGTATTTGCGAGCGTCCGCAATCTGCTGCCTAAAGTGAGGCGACATCTTGTGTGAGCTTAGATTGTAAGGCAGCAGGTAGGAGACTTGGGTGGTGCTGGAGTCATGCTCATCATTGATGTTGATGCGTCCCCAAATGGACTCAATTGCTGACTCGTGGTCAATCATCAGATTAGATGCGATGACTGCTAGCTCTTCGTCGTCACCGTTAGCGATGCGTTCCAGGTCATCAAGCTCCGCGTATTCCATCTCAAGCGCGTATAAACACGCCTGGTAGTAGGACTGGTCTGCGTCTTCAAGGTGCCTGATTTCGCCGTCGATGATGCGTTGCGCTGCCAGCTTAAGCTCGTGAAGAGCAACGGTAATACGCGAGCGGTGGTTTGTTGTTGCAGCAATATTTGCAATAGGTCCGTAATAGCCTACTGACCTGCGGATTGAAGTAATGTCATCGACAATTTGATCCCACGGAATGGGGTTGTGCGTTTTAATATGGCGCTCACGTAGCTCCTCGAGGCATTTCTGCTGGACTTCTGTCTCGTGAAGGACCAGCTTTTTGACAAGTTCTCCCGAGCCAGGGACAGTGATGCGAGAGGCAAACAAGCGGTTGGTATAGCGCGTGATAGTCAAACGAAGTGCAGGTAGATACTTTGCTTTGGCATTTTCTGACTGTAACATGCTCCTGAGCTCGCCAAGAGTTGCTTCAAGAACGGCAATCTCTCCCTTGTGAAGACGTTCGGGCAGGTCAGAGTCTGCTTCAGGGGACTTTGATAGCACGGGTAACAGATTGTCCGCTAAAAGCAACGTGGCGAGAATAACGCCGGCAGCGATGGTGATCAGCAAATCCCTCTGCGGAAACGCTGCTCCGGACTGGGTTGTGAGAGGCAAGGTAAGGATAATCGACAACGTTACCGCACCTTTTGCACCTGCAATAGTGGTAACCAGCACGTTTTTGATGAGCTCGGCCGACGTGATTGAGATGGGCTTTATAGCGCACGTGGGTTTGGGCTGCTCAGCGATCTGCTCCGAGGTTTGCTCTGAGCCCAGTTCAGCGAGCGGCTGGTCGGGTTTCTCGCTGTCGGAGCTGCTACCTGCGAGGTCATTCTCGCCGTTCGTGTCTTCGGAGTCGTTGGCGTCGTCTTTTCCGGTGCAGAGATGACCGCCCTTGTGGAGCTTGTAAGTTTCCAGCGCGTAGAGCCATGCAAAGCGGACACCGTGCATGAACAGGGTAATCACGACAACAATTCCTAGAATCTGCAGGATATTGAGGCCGCCGTTGGTGCCAGGAAGCACGGCAAGGGGGAGCTGCATTCCTAGGAAGACAAAGATGGTACCGTTGATGAGGAAGCTAATGACTTTCCACGTGGAATCTGAGACCAATTTTTGCCTTGCAAATAGTGCATTATTGCTCTGCCTTCGTGGGAGCGCAATCACCAAGCCAGCCGCTACAACAGCAAGTACGCCAGAAACGTGGAAGGTTTCGGCAAGAAGATAGACAAGAAACGGTGTCAGTACTTCATAGAGAACGTTTGCAACGGTGTCCTCGTAACCCAACCTACCAAGCATTGCGTTGATGGCAGAGAAGGCAAAGCCAGTGACAATTCCCATTACCACGCCGCCCACAAAAAGCACTGTGAAAGATCCCGCTGCGTCTACCAGCGAGAACGCACCCGTCACAGCCGCAGCTACGGAGAACTGGAATGCAACGACGCCGGATGCGTCGTTAATCAAGGACTCTCCCGAGAGAAGCGTTTGCTGGCGATGGGTCAGGTGGATGTTGGATTTAAGCGCGGTGACGGTGGCTGCATCGGTTGGTCCCAGGGCCGAGGCCAGCGCAAACGCCGCAGCTAGAGGAATTGAAGGGACCATGAGGTGGAGGGCGTAGCCGACCGAAAGCACGCTAACAACCACCAGAGCAATCGCCAGCGACAAAATACTGTTCAGGTTGAGGAGAAGTGCACGAATGTTGGTTTCTCTCGTCTCGTTGAACAGGAGTGGGGCAATGAAGAGCAGCATAAAGAGCTCGGATTCCAGGTGAACCTCCTGTACGCTGGGCAGCACGAGCGCAACAAGCAGGCCGATAACAACCTGGATAACGGGGATGGAGACGTTGACAAACTTGTCGATAACCGAGGAAGCCGCGACGCAGGTTAAAACAATGAGCACAAATTCGAATGTCTCCAACAGGCTTCCTTCCTGGTCGTAGGTGGTAACGACGGCGAGCGTCGAGCGACGGTGGGTCCGCAACGAGCGGCGGGTTCTTGACGAGCGGCGGGTTCTTGACAAGCGGCGGATCCACGAGGGTTCCGAGCACACGGGGCTTCTCGCCAGATAACGCTTCATTCGAGTATATACGGTTTTGCCACTGCGTTTTGTTCCTGTGCAGATAACACATGGTTTCTGCGGTGATTCGTGAGCTCTATCAGTGAGGCTTGGAATTGCGAGCCTGAAAAGTGCATGAAGTCTGAGTACATTTACTCAGACATGACGAGAAAAACCGACAAACAGCTCAGACTTGGTGAGCTTTTCCGGCAAATTACTCAGACATGGCGAGAAAATCAGGCTCCATGAAAGGGTGAGCTCGGATGCGCTTTAAACTCTGCCTGAAAAGTGAGCCTAAAAAGCGAGCCTGGAAAGCGAGCCTGAAAAGTGAGCCTGAAAAGTGCAAAGATTCTGTATTTTAGATACAGATTCTTTGAGGAAATCAGGCAAATCCACAGATTCTTTGATATTTTCAGGCAAATTTTACAGATTCTTTTAAGAAATCAGGCGCGGAGCAAATCAGGCGCGGAGCAAAAATTGAGCGCCCCTAGATTACACAATTCCCAGGTAGAAGAATGCGTAGTTGAGCACGTTGATTAACGTGTACAGACCACCAATGACCAGGTAGGGCCAGAGGTGCGCTTTGGTGATTGCGATAAACTCGCGGATAAACGCCGTGGGCCAGTACCAGCCTTTGGTGTGCGAACCGATGCCATCTGCCTTAATGCCCAGGTTGTGGGCGTATTCGGCGCAACGGAAAACGTGGAAATCGCTGGTAACAACCGCGGTGGTAAAGTCGCCGTTCGAGGCGACGGTTCCGCTCGCGTCGCTGGTCGACGCGTCGCTGGCTGTTGTTGTGACGTCCCCGCTCGAGGCGACGGCGGCCGAGCTTGTGGCGTCGACACCCGTTGCCCGATCAGCGTTGATAATGGCTAGCGAGTACCTAAGATTTTCCCAGGTGGTAGTGGACTTGTCTTCCATGAGAATTGCGTCAGCTGAAACGCCCTTCTCCAGAAGATAGTCGCGCATGGCCTGAGCTTCGGAGACAATCTCGTCAGCGCCTTGACCACCAGAAACAACAAACTTTCCGTGCTGATGCTGCTTCTTCCACAGCTCAAGCGCCTTATCAATCCTGCCTGCAAGCAGCGGAGTTGGTCGCGGACCGTCAAGCCCAGCGCCGTGAATAATGATGTAATCGTATTGGCGTCGGCGGGGAAGCAAACGATACACCCACGAATAGAACAGCAAAGCCATAAAGGTAAACGAGAACCACAGGCCCTCGAGCGTAAAAAGTCCCAGCACAAAGACAATAATGTGTCGAACGTCCGGGTCAAAATAATTCACGATGGTCGGCGACGCAATCAGCAGAACAAGGAATCCAGCCATCAAAAACGGCAGCATCGATGTCAGTGAAAATCCGTTATTTCTTACCACAACTATGGTGTTGATCAGCAAGAAACCAATGGTCAGAAATGGTGTCAGCAGTACAAGAGTAACCAGAATTAGTCCAAGGATAAAGTTGTTCAGCCTCAGCACCAGAAGAATTGATGACCACGCAAGAGCCGCGAACAGAAAAAGTGCATTGCGGAACTGTCTAGGTTCCTTGATAAATGAGTAAATAAACAGTACACCCGGAATAACCGCTGGAGCCAGCAGGATGGCGTACGAGATCATGTACTGCCAGTCAAGGTGAACGCCAGCGTCTTTGAGTAGGGTGTCTAAAAGCATGTGAATTCCTTCCTTGACCAGTGGATTTCTCTTCTTGAAGCAGCTTGCTTAAAAACTCATGTGGCGAGAAACCCGTCTACTAGAATTCTAACAAAGCGCCCCTGCATAACACCACGGAGCAACCGCGTACAACAGAAAAGTGGACATCTGCCCATTTGATTCGGTGAACGGTAACCGTTCGCCGATAAGCGTTGTTTCTCATCGGTCGGGGGTTTGTCGAGCGGTATGTTAGCGTACGCATTGTCTACGTGCGCAAATATCGGATATTTGCAAACCGCATTTCTCGCCAAACTAAAATTCATGAAAGTCTGCTCAACCTTTCACGGTTTCGTTCTAGCTTTGCGCGAAAAAGTACTTGAAAATGTACTTCGCGAGTAATCGCGGATGTTTGCGAGTGATCGCTCGTGCACGCGAGCTTTCGCAAAAACGTTTATAAGCCTCGTCAGTGTCACGCAAAAGGTGTGCTCCTCCACGAGGTAGGTAGTGTTTCAACTGCAGAAACACAGATTTTAGGAGGGTTTTATGAAGGGTTATGCAATGCTCAAGATCGGCGAGTCCGGCTGGATTGAGAAGGAGACACCAAAGTGTGGTCCTCTGGACGCAATCTGCAAGCCACTTGCGGTCGCAATTTGTACATCTGACATTCACACTCTGTGGGAGGGCGCAATTGGCGACCGTCACAACATGATTCTTGGTCATGAGTGCTCCGCAGAGGTTGTCGAGGTTGGCGAGTGCGTCAAGGACTTCAAGCCTGGCGATCGCGTCCTCGTTCCTGCAATTACTCCAGACTGGAACTCCCTTGAGGCTCAGGCCGGCTACTCTATGCACTCCGGTGGCATGCTTGCTGGCTGGAAGTTCTCCAACTTCAAGGACGGCGTCTTCTCCGAGTACTTCCACGTAAACGACGCAGACGGCAACCTTGCTCACATGCCAGAGGGCATGGATCCAGCAGACGCCTGCATCCTTTCCGACATGGTTCCAACTGGCTTCCACGCAGTTGAGCTGGCTGGCGTTGAGTTCGGCGACACTGTCCTGGTCATCGGAATTGGACCTGTCGGTCTTATGTCCGTTGCTGGTGCTGCACTCCACGGTGCTTCTCGCATCATTGCTGTTGGTACCCGTCCAGTCTGCGTTGAGGCAGCTAAGGGCTACGGTGCAACCGACTTCATCTCCTACAAGGACGGCCCAATCTGGGAGCAGGTCATGGAGCTCACCGGCGGCAAGGGCGTTGACCGCGTCTGCGTCGACGGCGGCGGCTGCGAGACCTTCGAGGACGCTGTCAAGGCACTCAAGCCTGGCGGAAAGATTGGTAACGTCAACTACCTGGGCTCCGGCGACTACGTCAACATTCCTCGCGTCGAGTGGGGCGTTGGTATGGGCCACAAGGACATCCGTGGCGGCCTCATGCCTGGCGGCCGTCTGCGCATGGAGAAGCTCTCCAGCCTGGTCACTTCCGGCCGTCTTGACCTTCACCCAGAGGTTACTCACCTCTATCACGGCTGGGATCACCTCGAGGAGGCTCTCTTCACCATGCGTGATAAGCCATCCGACCTCATCAAGCCAGTTGTTGTTATCGACTAGGTAACTAATCAGGTAGCGTGATTTAGTACGTTTAAGCTGGCGAGAAGTTCGGTTTTCTCGCCAGCTTTTTGCGTTGGTGGACACCAAACGCGCCGGTATGTGCCGGTGAACGCGTCGGCAGAGCCAACAAGAGCGCGACGCCAACGGAGTTTAGGAAGCGGTTGTATTCATGAAAATCCTTGTTGTATCAGGCTTTCTTGGAGCTGGTAAAACCACCTTCATTCAGGAGCTCGTGCGCCGGACTGGGCGTGATTTTGCTATCTACGAGAATGAATATGGCCAGGCAGACATCGATGCGCACCGTCTGAGGCAGGACTCCGACCTCAAGGTTTGGGAGTCTACCGAGAATTGTATTTGCTGTTCGGGCAAGCAGGATTTTGCGACGTCGGTGCTGACCATTTCAAACACCATTGACCCCGAGTATTTAATTGTTGAACCAACTGGCGTGGCTAAGCTGCAGAGCATTCTTGATAACGTGAATCAGGTGGCCTGGGAACGCATTAGTTTGCTGGCGCCGGTTACTGTGGTTGACGCTGTTTCGTGGCAGAATCAGCGCACCGATTTTCCAGAGATTTTTGATAATCAGTTGAGTGCTGCCGGGAGCGTGGTGATTTCCAAGCTTGCTCCAGGTAGCGAGGATGCCGCCGAGCCCATTAAGCAGCTTGCGGCAGAGATGAATCCGCAGGCAGAGGTTATCGTCGAGTCTTCGTATGCTGATATTCCCGACGAGTGGTGGAATGGTCTTCTGACTCGCGCGCTTGATGGTTCTGTTCTTAAAGATCCAGCTAGCGAGAAGGACGAGGGGCCTGACCTGGAGACTATGGCTCTCACTCACGCTGAGCTTCCCAGTCCAACGCATTTGATTTGGCTTTTGGACGCAGCATCGGCTGGCGTTTTTGGAAAGCTTGCGCGCTCAAAAGGAACATTGCCGTGCGGTAATCAGTGGGTCAAGTTTGACCTGGTAGAACGTGCGTGGGCAATTACTGGTGACGAACCTCAGAAAGAGTCCAGGTGTGTGTTTATCGGCCGCGACCTGCTGCGTCATGGACTTCGCGAGGCGTTTGTTCCGGCGTTCTGGCACGAGCAGTCGGACTTGGCTGACGAACACGATCACTCGCATTGCGACCACGAGCACGGTCATTGCGTGCATGAGCATTGCGACCACGAGCATGGTCACTGTGAGCACGAGGGACATGAGCACGAGCACCACGCGCACGGTCACAACGAGCACAACGAGCACCACGCGCACCACGAGCACGGCGAGCACTGAGTCGCAAGCGCATAAAACCTGCAACTAAAAAGAGCCTCCGATTGAACTACCTCCTATTTCTTGGACACGAGAAATAGGAGGTAGTTCAAAACACACTTAAGTCAGATAATCTGTCAAAAAGACGTATACATGACGCTGAAAATACCTCAAACGCGCAGATTATCTTCATTTGATGTGTAATATGGCCGTAATTGAGCAGAATATCTGTCATAGGTGTGTTCCTTAGAAGCGGAATTTACCTATAGTTAGATTTTTTATATTTCTCTATTCATTTTCAAGCATATTAGATGAAGTTTATGCATAGAGATGTATATCAGGTAGTGCGACCGCCTAGCTGCCTAGCTATCTTGATGAAAATCATGCCGATTCTTCAGCAGAACCTACCAAAGCTGCGCTATTTTGTGCGCCAGGCCTAAAAGCCGGCGCTAACACGCTGCAGAATCATAATCACCTGCATATGAATTACCTCCCATTTCTTATCTTCAAGAAATGGGAGGTAGTTCAGAAGTGGAGGCTCTTTTGCTAGTTCTTGAGTGAATTGAGTGGAGCGGGGAAGCGACCGCCTCGGTGGGCAAGCACCGTACCCGCAAACTGGTTGACCGGCATGATGGGCGCGGATCCAAAGAGGCCACCAAACTCCAGGACGTCGCCCTCGTTGTAACCGATAGCTGGGATAACACGGACCGCCGTGGTCTTGGTGTTGATGACGCCAATAGCCATCTCATCTGCGATGATGCCCGCGATGGTTTCCACAGAAGAATCGCCAGGAATGGCAATCATGTCCAGGCCAACAGAGCAGACTGACGTCATTGCCTCGAGTTTCTCGAGAGAAAGCGCGCCGTCTTGAGCTGCGCGAATCATGCCCGCATCTTCGGAGACCGGGATGAACGCGCCAGACAGGCCGCCAACGCTGGACGACGCCATGACGCCGCCCTTTTTGACAGCATCGTTGAGCAGGGCAAGTGCGCAGGTAGTTCCGGGACCTCCGCATTCGCCAACGCCGATGAGCTCCAGAATCTTAGCGACGGAATCGCCAGCTTCTGGGGTAGGCGCAAGACTGAGGTCTACGATGCCCTTCTCGACACCCAGGCGCCTTGAAGCCTCGCGGCTCATCAGCTCTCCTGCGCGGGTAATCTTGAATGCCGTCTGCTTGATTTTTTCGGCAACGTCCATGAGGTTTGCGGAGTCGGGGAGCTCGGCGAGGGCCGCAGCCATGACGCCAGGACCAGAAACGCCCACGTTAATGACGGCGTCCGCCTCTCCGCTGCCGTGGACCGCGCCGGCCATGAAGGGGGAGTCCTCCACCATGTTGGCAAAAACGACCAGCTTAGCGGCACCGTAGCACTGAATGTCGGTGGTGCGACGAGCGGCTTCGAGCACGGTTTCTGCCATGAGCAGGACGGCGTCCATGTTGATGCCTGCGCGCGTAGATGCGACGTTTACCGAGGAACAGACGCGTGACGTGGTAGCCAGCGCCTCGGGGATGGATGCGATGAGTCGGCGATCGGCGTCGCCAAGACCCTTGTGGACCAGCGCCGAGAAGCCGCCCAAAAAGTCGATGCCCAGTGTCTCGGCCGCACGGTCCAGTGTGTGGGCCAGTGGGGTCAGGTCTTGCGCCGAGGTACATGCCGCAATCTGTGCGATTGGCGTGACGGAAACGCGCTTGTTGGCAATGGGGATGCCGTACTCGCGCTCCAGGTCCTCGGCCACGGCCACCAGGTGCTCGGCCTGGCGCGTGATGCGGTCGTAGACCTTCTGGCACATGCGATCCAGGTCCTCGTCTGCGCAGCTATTGAGCGAGATGCCCATGGTAATGGTGCGCAGGTCAAGGTTTTGCTCGCTGACCATGGCGAGGGTTTCGGCGATTTCCTGTGGAGTAATGTTCATGCGCGTCCTCTCGGAATGCGGTTGTCGTGCGAGCGCCGGGGCGCAGGTGCAGCTTGCGTGCGCTGCCGGGGCGTAGTGCAGCTTGCGTGCGGTGCTGGGGCGAAGGCCGCAGCTTGCGTGCGGTGCCGGGGCGTGGTGCGGTTGTCGTGTGGAGCTGGGGCCCAGATGCGGTTGTCGTGTGGAGACAACATCTGGCTTTTGGCGGACGACCAGCCGCAGGGGTTTCTCGACTATTATACTTAAGCAACAACGACAAACGGGGCAAGTTGCGAGGTAACGTGGCAGAAAAAGTCACCCTAAAAACGATTGCGCGCGAGGTGGGGCTGTCGCCCGCCACGGTTTCGCTGGTGCTGAACGGCCGGCCAGTGCGCGTGAGCGACGAGAACCGCCGCCGCATCCTCGACGTTGCCCGTCGCGAGCACTACATTCCCAACCAGATCGCACGAAGCCTGGTCACGCAGCACACGCAGACGCTGGGGCTGATCGTGCCGAATATCGAGAGCCGGTTTTTCTCGTCGTTTGCAAAGATGCTGGAGATGAAGTGCCGCCGCCGCGGGTACGCGCTGTTTATCACCAACTCGGATAACAGCACGTCAAACGACGCGGACCTTGTGCGACTGCTGGTTAATCGCGGCGCCGACGGCATCTTTATCATCACGTCAGACGAGGTAGAAGCCTCGAAGCAGCTCATCGCCGACTTGGAGCAGTTGCCCGTGCCGTACGTCATGGTGGACCGAACCATCGACGCGCTCGACTGCGACAAAGTCACGTTCAACAACGAGCTCGGCGGCTATCTGGCCACAAAATACCTGCTAGACCACGGTCACCGTCGGATCGCGTGCATGGTCAACACCGCCTCCAACACCGGCTGCGCGCGCCTCAACGGCTACGTTCGCGCGCTTGGCGAGAAGGGCCTGGAGCTAGATCAGTCGCTTGTGCTGACCAGCGATTATTACATTCCTGATGCGTATCTTGCAGCTCAGCAGCTGATTCGCGTGAATGCTACGGCGGTTGTTGCAACGTCGGACAACATTGCGTTGGGCCTGCTGCGCTATCTGTACGAGCGCGGTTTGCATGTTCCGCGCGACTATTCTGTTGTCGGATACGATAACAGCATTTCAGACGCACTGTTTGAGCCAGCGCTGACCTCGATTGAGCAAAATGTTGATGAGCTTTCTGACGCCGCGCTTTCGATTATGTTTCGTCGTCTGGGCGAGCATGGGGCGGATGTTGTGCAGAGAGCCGCGACGCAAGAAGCCGCGACGCAAGAAGCCGCGACGCAATCAGCTGCGGCGCAATCAGCCGCGACTGGCAAAAATAACGGCATCGAAGCGCAGGATGACAGTGCGTCAATCCAGATAATCCTTGAGCCACGCATGATTGAGAAGAATAGTGTGCGTCTTTTGGGGCGCTAATCAGATTTCTGCATATTTGTGCAATTAAATTCATTTCTATGAATACGTAATTTTTGAGCTCAAAATTATGTGCCGAAAAAGGTAAAAAACCCGTTTAGTTGGAAATGAAAATTGAAAAATAGACGTTTTATTTCCAACTAAGACGATTTTTTACCGCCTCAAAAACTTTTATCTGGGCAAACATTGTATGCAGAAAAATGAAATTTCCAACTAAACGACTTTTTTACCACTTTGGTGTGTATGCACTCTACTTGGCACCATTTTGGTTGCATTTTGGCATTGTGGGTACTGTCGGGGGATCATTTTGGTGCTCAAAAGACATCTCAAAAGTCTTCCGTGAAAGAAATTTCAAGAAATCTCACAGTGATAAAACGTTTTATCACTTACAGTAGTATTTGAAACATAGCCGAAGCATCATACTGTTATGTATGTGTTGTTTTATGCGCACCCAGTTGAGTGCGAACAAAACAAACGCTCAGGTGATGGAAGCAACGAGGTTGCCTAACCTGCACAAACGCGCAGGCAGCAGCCCAAGAAAAGGAGGAGCACATGGCTCAGCCCGTGTACGGAACACCTTGGCAGACCCTGAATCAGCCTGTATCTGAAGAGGCTCTTGCCGGCGTCGATAGGTATTGGCGCGCAGCTAACTACCTGTCTGTTGGTCAGATTTATCTTCGCAGCAACCCACTTATGAAGGATGACTTCTCTCGCGAGGACGTTAAGCATCGCCTGGTTGGCCACTGGGGAACCACCCCAGGCCTGAACTTCCTGTTCGGCCACGTCAACCGTTTCATCCGCGACCATAACCAGAACACCATCTTCCTCATGGGCCCTGGTCACGGTGGACCTGCAGGTACCGCACAGTCCCTGCTCGACGGCACGTATCGCGAGACCTATCCATTCATCACCGACGATGAAGAGGGACTCCAGAAATTCTTCCGCCGCTTCTCTTACCCTGGCGGAATTCCTTCCCACTACGCACCTGAGACTCCAGGCTCCATCCACGAGGGCGGCGAGCTGGGCTACACCCTGTCCCACGCATACGGCGCTGTCCTGGACAACCCATCCCTGCTGGCAGTCGCTGTTGTCGGCGACGGCGAGGCAGAGACCGGCCCACTTGCAACTTCTTGGCAGACCAACAAGTTCATGGACCCACTGACCGATGGTATCGTCCTCCCAATCCTGCACCTCAACGGCTACAAGATTGCTAACCCAACCATTCTGGCTCGTATTTCCGATGGTGAGCGCGACGAGTTCTTCCGCGGTATGGGCTACCACCCATACAACTTTGTTGCTGGCTTCGACGACGAGGATCACGCATCCATCCACCGTCGTTTCGCAGCTCTTCTCGAGGCTGTCTTCAACGAGATTTGCGCTATCAAGACTCGCGCAGCCGCAGGTGACGCATCCCGTCCTTACTACCCAATGATCATCTTCCGCACCCCTAAGGGTTGGACTTGCCCTCCTTACATCGACGGCAAGAAGACCGAGGGCTCTTGGCGTGCACATCAGGTTCCACTGGCATCCGCTCGCGACACCAAGGCTCACTTCCAGGTCCTTCGCGACTGGATGGGCTCCTACAAGCCAGAGACTCTCTTCACCGAGAAGGGCGCAATCCGTCCAGAGGTTACCGCCTTCATGCCTAAGGGCGACCTCCGCCTCGGCGCTAACCCTAACGCAAACGGTGGCGCAATCCGCCGCAACCTCGTCCTTCCTGACGCAAAGAAGTACGAGATCCCAGTTGCCGAGAAGGGCCACGGCTTTGGTGCTACTGAGGCAACGCGCGTCCTTGGCGAGTACACCGCCGAGCTCATCAACAGCAACCGCTCCGAGTTCCGTATCTTCGGACCTGACGAGACCGCTTCCAACCGTCTGCAGCCTTCCTTCCAGGTAACCGATAAGCAGTGGTTCGGCGGCTTCAACGACGACTTTGAGAACGACGAGCACATTTCCCCAGTTGGTAACGTTATCGAGCAGCTTTCCGAGCACCAGTGCGAGGGTCTGCTTGAGGGCTATACCCTGACCGGCCGCCACGGTATCTGGTCCAGCTACGAGTCATTCGTTCACATCATTGACTCCATGATCAACCAGCACGCTAAGTGGCTCGAGGCTACCGTCCGCCACATTCCATGGCGCAAGCCTATCTCCGCTCTCAACCTGGTCCTCTCCAGCCACGTTTGGCGCCAGGACCACAACGGATTCTCTCACCAGGATCCTGGTTTTGTTGACATCATGCTCAACAAGAGCTTCAACAACGATCACATCACCAACATCTACTTCCCAGCAGATGCTAACCTCCTGCTTGCAGTTGGCGAGAAGTGCTACACCTCCACAAACTGCATCAACGCAATCTTCGCTGGTAAGCAGCCTGCTCCAACGTGGGTAACTCTCGACGAGGCTCGCGAGGAGCTTGCAGCTGGCGCTAAGGAGTGGAAGTGGGCTTCCAACGCTGAGGCTGGCGAGGAGGACATTGTCCTCGCATCCTGCGGCGATGTCCCAACTCAGGAGCTTCTTGCTGCTCTGGACATGCTTGGCAAGCTGGGCAAGCTGGGCATCAAGGCTCGCTTCGTCAATGTTGTTGACCTGCTCAAGATCCAGAATGCATCCGAGAACGACGAGGCTCTCTCCGATGAGGAGTTCACCAAGCTCTTCTCGGCAGACAAGCCAGTCCTCTTCGCATTCCACGCTTACGCTGGTTCTGTCCGTCGTCTGATTTGGGACCGTCCAAACCACGACAACTTCAATGTTCACGGCTACGAGGAGCAGGGTTCCACTACAACTCCTTACGACATGCTGCGCCTGAACAACATGGACCGTTGGGCACTTGCTGCTGACGCTCTCCGCATGATCGACGCTCAGAAGTGGGCAGATCAGATCGACGAGTGGGAGAAGTTCCGCACCGAGGCATTCAATTTTACTGTCGAGAAGGGCTATGATCACCCAGCATTCACCGACTGGTCTTGGCCAGACGCTTCCGATGCTGATCAGGCTATTTCCGCAACTCAGGCAACCGCCGGCGACAACGAGTAACAAGCCACGAGCCGCGACCAACGTGCGGCACAATCGCGCTAGCTGCACAAACGTGCCTTCAGCCCGGTATCCACTTCATGTGGGTACCGGGCTTTCTTGTGCGTAGCCGCTGCTAGTGGACGGGGTTTCTCGCCAGGTAGCGACGCGACCACCGCGCGCCTGATTTCTGCAAAGAATCTGTAAAATTTGCCTGAAAATGCAAAAGAATCTGTGGATTTGCCTGATTTCATCAAAGAATCTGTGTCTCAAATACAGATTCTTTGCACTTTTCAGGCGGACTTTTAGGCATACCCAAGGCTTATTTCATGAGCACCTTCACGGACACCTTCATGGAGCCTGATTTTCTCGCCGAGTCTGAACAGTTTGCCGGAATATTGTATGAAGTCTGAGCTATTTGCCGGTTTTTCTCATCAAGTCTGAGTAAATTCGTTCAGACTTCATGCATTTTTCAGGCTTGCATCTGCATCTGGCGAGAAACCCGCGTACTCGCAGCGGCGCTTCGCGCTTGACCTGCAGTTCTATCTGCACACGACGCTATCCCCGCACACAAAACCGGTACCCACCTGCGTGAACACCGGTCTGACCTGCATGTTATGTGGAGCTCGGACCCCCGTGCGCTCCCAGCCCGCACTCGCCCCGCACTCGCTGCGCCGCCGCTACCTGCGCCCAGCGCGTTCGTCCAGCTTGGCGCGAACAGCGGCCTTGAACGCGGCAGCGTCCGTCATCCATGGAACGTGCTTGCCGCCGATAATGTTGAACGGCTCGTCTCCCTTAGCCAGCAAGTACACCAGCGCCGGGCGAGGGTCATCGTAAGCTGCGGAAACTGCCTCGTAAATAGCGTCGTAGCGGTCAAGGATAATCTTGTGCGCGGCGCCCTCGGGCGTGGCCTCGGCCATTTCTGCGCAAATCACCGCAGGATCTTCCATGTTGCAGTCTTCGGTGGTGTAAATCATCAGGTCCGCCCACTTGGACGCCTCTTCCGGCAGCTCCTGGCGACGGTTGTACGCCTTGCCGCCTACGGCCCCCATGACCACATAGCGGCCATAACCAGGGAATTCTTTGGATGTTGACGAGAAAAGCTTCTGGTAGGAAAGCTTGTTGTGGGCGTAGTCGACCAAGCCCGTTACTTTGTTGTCGGGCGAGCTCAAGAGCTCCATGCGGCCTGGCACCTTAACGTTCATCAGCGGAAGCACAGCGTCCTTCTCGCGAATGCCCAGGTAATCAGCAACGGTGATTGCTGCAAGAGCATTCTCCACGTTGAAAAGGCCGGACATAGGCAGCGCGGCGGCTCCGGTCCAGGTTGGCGCATGCACGGTAAACGTGACCATGCCCTGGTGAGGAGTGATTTCGTCCGCCCAAACGGTGGCGTCGGAATCAGTTGTGGAGAAAGTCAGGACCTTCTCGCACCTCTGCGCACGCTCCATGATCTGGTCAAACATCATGGTGTTCTTGTTGATAACGGCCACGCGAGCAAGGTCAAAAATCTTCAGTTTGCTCTCAAAGTAATCCTCAAAAGTAGGGTGTTCAACAGGGGAAATGTGATCGGTTCCAATGTTTAGGAACACCGCGACGCTCAGATTGAGGCCAACCGTACGGTCGTACTTTAGTCCCTGGCTGGAAATCTCCATGTCAACGTAGGGGAGGCCAGCCTCTGCGGCGTGCTTGAGGTGACGCCACAGCTCAGGAGCCTCGGGCGTGGTATTGTGTGCGGGTTGCGTGTCCTTGCCGTCAAACACCTCGATGCCGCCAATCACGCCGCACTTGGAGTACGGCTCGTCGCCGTCAAGAATGGCGCGTAGCATATACGAGCAGGTAGACTTGCCTTTGGTGCCCGTAATGCCGATGGTGGTGAGTTTCTTGTCGGGATGTCCCGCAACGCCCGCAGCGGCGTAGGCCATGGCAAGGCGCACGTCATTCACGCAAATGGCAGCCACGTTTGGTGCCACTGCCTGCAGCTCTGTTGCAATCGACTGCTCGCAGAGGTACGCAACAGCTCCGGCTTCTACCGCGCTTGCCAGATATGCTGGCGAGAAGTGCGCGCCCTTGCAAACAAAGAGCGAACCTGGGGTGACCTCACGAGAATCGCTTGCAACATCGGTAAGCTGTGCGTCTTGATCCATCGCGTCAAGATGCGCGGCAGTGTACTCGATGTTCTTGCTGGTAAAGAGCGCCAGGAGCTCGTGTAATGTCATCCTCAAAAGTCCTTCGATAGCTGTTTGGCGCAAGCACAGCGCCCCAAAGACAGTATCAATAGTTTAGCCGTCTGCCCCCAATTGTGCTGCCGACATCGCAACTTTCTTGGCTTTTGCATGCCAACCTCACACCTTTATGGCGAGAAAATCGTCGATTTTGCTTGACTCACCGAGAGCCGCGAGGTATAGTACTTGTTCGCGCAAGCGTTTACATTGCGGGGTGGAGCAGTCTGGTAGCTCGTCGGGCTCATAACCCGAAGGTCGTAGGTTCAAATCCTGCCCCCGCGACCATAAGAATTTCAAACCCGCCCTCGGCGGGTTTTTTGTTAGCAATCATCACTGGTAGGACTGACCGCCTGACAAGTCACCAACGCTGTATCCGCGCAGGAAAACACCTTTTTACGCGTCAAATCCAAACTGCAGCAAACGTTGCAACCTCAGCTCAAGACCCTTGTGATGGTCGTAAGGATCCAGCATGCGTTGATACTTCGGAGCAGCAGGCATCAGCTTCTCAACCAGTGCATCTGTAGTTTGCCTCACTGAGAACAGGGGCTCGGGGTGGCGATCGCCTTCGTTTTCTCCACTAGCGATGCACCAGCGAATGTCTGAATGCACATGGCTTGCATCAAAAGTTTCAACAAAATTAGGGAACCACGTGCTTGGACTTGCCAGAAGATACTGGTCAAAGCGGCAGGTTGTCTGCATCTCAAAGAGGCTGCACAAGCCCGATAATGAGTAGCCAAGCAAAGTAACAGGACATGTGCCCTGAGCGGTATGAGTAGCTAGAGCAGCGTACTTCTCGACAGCTGGGAACACAACGTCCGAAAGAAATTCTTTTCCACATCCTCCAAAATTTGGAGCCTTTGTGCGTACGCTTGTTGCTGGCCAAGGGGAATAGCAGTCTTGATCAGACGGCGCGGTAATGGCAATCCATTGGGGAAGCTTTGTCACGTCAAGTTTCCCAGCAGAAAGAAGCGCAATTATCTTTGGCATCAGCAGAGAGCCGTGGAGAATAACAAGAAGACCAGGAACTTCGGAGCGTTCTCCGATTGTGATTGTGCTGTCTGGTAGAGCTGATAAATCCATGAAAGTCCTCGTCTGTTGTCTGTTTGCCACCGTCGTCGTCTCGCAGTAGCCGCCTCGTGGAGCCGTCCCCGCGGGGACGCACGCCTGCAGTGGTGTAGATATTTTAAGCATTTTTCAATTCGTTCAGCTTCTCATAACTAAAAAAGTAAGCTAAGATTAACTTTCGCAAAATTCCGCTGCTTCTGTGCGAAACGCTTTGTACGTTGTAGCTTGTACGTTGTACGTTGTGCGCAAAAACGCAGTGTCACTTTAGAGAGGTATCGTATGATAAGAAAAGCCGGACCGTTCCGTCTTTTCATTGGCGTTCTCGTTGCAATTCTGGCAGCGAGCATTGTAATAACTTCAACGATGGGCGCCATTGGTGTGTCCCTGCAAGACGCATATGCTGTGCTGACACATCATCTTTTTGGCATGCCGTTGCCGGAAGCCTTGGCAGCAGGAGGACCTGTCGAGAAGGTCGTCTGGTCGTTGCGTTTTCCCCGCATCATCTTGGGAGTGGTAGCTGGAGCTGGCCTTGCGCTTGCAGGTGTTGTCATGCAGGCATCGGTTCAAAACACCTTGGCTGAACCATATATTTTGGGCATTTCATCAGGAGCTTCGTGTGGAGCCACCTGTGCCATCATGCTTGGAGCTGGCGCGGTACACGTTGTGGGAATTTCTTCGGTGCCGCTGTTCTCGTTTATTGGCTCAACAATTGCCACGATTGGCGTTTTGTTGTTGGCATCTACCGGCGGACATATGACGTCGTCAAAGCTTGTTCTCTCGGGCATGATTTTGAATGCCCTGTTCACGGCGCTGTCTAATTTCATCATCACTATTGCTGCTAATGCTGAGGGCATGATGGATCTGAAGTTTTGGACCATGGGCTCCTTGGCACGAGCAAGCTGGGGAAACGTTGGCGTTTCTGTTGTCGTAGTACTTCTCGTTAGCGTGTTTTTCTTAACACAGTTCCGCTCCCTCAATGTGCTTTTAATGGGAGACGAGGCTGCAACAACGCTTGGCCTCAATACCAATTTGTGCAGATGGGCATACCTGACCATTTCTGCGCTCATGGTTGGTACGCTCGTTTCATCAGTGGGAACCATCGGTTTTGTTGGTCTTATCATTCCTCATATTGCGCGCTCGTTTGTTGGGTCCGATCACCGAAGGCTAGTGCCAACTGCGTTGGTGCTTGGAGCTATTTTTATTCTTTGGGCAGATGCATGCGCTCGAACCATCCTGGGCAACGCCGAAGTTCCTATTGGCATTCTGACTGCTGTTGTAGGCGCGCCGTTCTTTGTCTACATCATGGTTGCGCGTAACTACAGCTTTAGGGATGGTGAGTAGCATGCGCCTTGAAGTGCAAAATGTTTCGGTCACCATTCACAACAAGCCGATTGTAAAGGACGTCTCGCTTAGCGTGGCAGATGGCGAGTTTGTGGGCATCCTCGGTCCTAATGGATCAGGCAAGTCTACGCTTTTGCGGGCAATTTATGGCCTTGGGCGTAGCTATGACGGCCAGATTTTGTGGGACGAGCGCGACGCCACTGAGATATCACGACGTGACTTTGCCCGCAAAGTTGCAGTTGTAAGCCAGTTTAACTCGTTGTCCTTTGACTTTACCGTTCGAGAGATTGTGTCGTTGGGACGCAGTCCTCATCAGTCGGCGCTGTCAAAAGAAACCGACCATGACGAGTCAATCGTGTCTGACGTCATTCAGAAAGTTGGCCTTTCTCGCTTTGAAGATCGCTCTTTTGCCACACTTTCAGGTGGCGAGAAACAACGTGTCATGTTGGCTCGTGCGTTGGCTCAGGAACCAGAGTTTCTGGTGCTTGATGAACCTACTAATCACCTGGATATTACGTACCAGATTGATATTTTGCGCCTTGTTCGCAATCTTGGTATCAGCTGCCTGGCTGTTTTGCATGACATTGTGATGGCAGCTCATTATGTCGACCGCCTGTATTTCTTACAAGAGGGGACTATTGTTTCCGAGGGAACACCTGAGGACATTGTGACCCCTGAGTTACTTGCTGATGTCTATGGCGTTGAGGGTGCGGTGAGGCCATCAACTGCTGGAAACGGTATCAGCATTGATTACGTGTATTAATCGCCTGTTGAGTATCAACAGATGAATGAAAGGATATCCGATGGATCCTCGTGTAAGTTCAAATCTCTTTACGAGAAGGAATTTTTTGAGCATTGCGGCAGGGTTTGCTGCAACTGCTGCTGGACTGGGTCTTACTGCGTGCAACAATGCACCGTCTAGCCCATCTACCCCTGCTGCAGAAGAAAAGAAATCGGCCAATACGAGCTATCCAGTATCATTCAAGCTCTATGACGGTGACGGCAATGAGTTTGAGGCAAAGTTTGACAAGGCTCCTGAGAGTGTTGTTACCTTGACAGACTCCGCAGCCGAGATTCTGCTGCGTCTAGGCCTTGGTTCCAAGATTATTGGTACTATCAAGCCTGATGCGCCAATGCCTTCAGATATTGCTGACGAGTATGCGTCCATCAAGCAGTTGGGCGATAAGAAGAGCCTTTCTCGCGAGGTTGTTGTTGCCGCTAATCCAAACCTTATTGTGGGCCGCTCACGCCTCTTTACTTCAAAGGACCAGACTTCTCCAAAGGACTACGCTGACCTAGGCATTTCTGTCTATACACAGCTGGCATCTTCTGAGCAGGGCGATCCAACGCTTGCCGGAATTATCTCTGATATTAAGAACCTTGGATCTATTTTTGACGTTCAGAGCAATGCCGACACCTATACTGCTGACCTGCAGAAGCGCCTTGATGCCATTAATGAGCGAGTTAAAGCACACGAGAAAGACGCAAAGAAGACCGTGCTGGTTATGACCAACCTCAAGGACGGCACGTTTGGTCTCTTTGGCGGTAGCGAGAAGAGCCTTGAGTTTACTATCATTGATCAGCTTGGAGCTACTCCTGCGACAACTCAGTCTGCAAACGGCCTGACGTATGAGAATCTGATTAAGTTCAATCCTGACGTTATTATTTACGTTACCGCAGAGCGCAACAAGGCAACAGATGCCGTAGCTAAAGACACTCTTCTGGGCGAGAGCTCCCTGCAGAACGTCCCAGCTATTGCCAACAAGAGCATCGTGGAGATTCCATACTCAGAGTACATTGATTACTCGCCACGCGCATTTGATTCTGCCGAGAAGATCCTTGAGGCTCTGTATCCTCAGAAATAGACGTATTTGAACATACGGCACCGTAGAGACCAAGTAGGAACTTTGTTTCCTGCTTGGTCTTATTTAGTTTGTATCAGTTTTTAAAGAAGAGATTTTCTATTAATTCATTAAATTGGGGATGACGAACGTTGATACTGGATGAGAAAGATCCTCAGATTTTTAAACTAGTGTGGTAATGGGTCTCATAAGGTTATGCGTGTATTTTGCTGATTGTTAAGACGATAACGTATTAGTACATTATCGTCTTAATGATGAGATTATAAGTGTATTCCATTGCATTCATTAAAAAGACAGGTGCATGAGGTAAAATATTCGGAGTTAGTGCACAGCGCCGCTACCGTGACTAAGTAGAAGAAGCAATTCGATGGAGGGATGACAACCATCACTATGCGCATCCCCAGAATCTTAAAAAGCTGGTTCAGAGGCTGCAAACCTGTGCGGTATTGGCTTTAGCGTCTTCATTTGCATGTGCATGATTGAAGAGCTAAGTAAGAGGGGTTAACAGAACCGTTCAGAGATATTGAGCTTTATCTAGGGCATCTCGGGCTTTCCGTGTTTCAGTTTTAAACAGTATGGATACGATGACATAATCCTATTATTACGTATGTGATGATATTAGGGATATGACGGAAGGTGTGGCACCTGATTCTGTGAAATGGCCCGTTTGTATGGATATTGGCAAGCTCCGTTCATGCTTGTGTGATGCAGTGGAATTCTACCTTCACAACAATGCATAGGGGTTCGACGGTAGTACAAGTGATATTCTTGATTTACCTCACTTTGTAGAACTGCTCGGGTTGGACAGCTGATGAGCGCAAACAAAAATCAAGGATGGCGTGACTAAAATGGGAACAAATCTAACGTGGAATATTACATTTAAAGGATTCGGGCCGTTCAAGGATTTGTTAAATGCCGAACTTATACTCAGCGCCTCAAAAGTTGCTGTCTATGCAGGAAATGGGCAAGGTAAAACTTGTATCAGTCGACTATTTCGTGCTGCGGATCAAGACTGCGCAATGTCGATTAGTGATACGATGATAAATCGCGCTGGCTCAACCGGTGAGTTCGAGTTTTCGTTTAGTGGGAAGGACAACTCTGGGAAACTGCATATTAGTAAAACTCGTGGAGATAATCCAACCATAGAGAACGAAACGGGATACCTGTTTCATGTTTTCAATACCGATTACGTGAGAGATAATCTGCAGTCTCAGCATTATTCGATTAACGGTGATGCATTTTCTGGCTATATCGTTGGTCGAGAGAACATTGATGTGTCAGATAAAAGGAAGCAACTTGATGAACTCGGAAAGAAGGGCAAGCAAAAGCGTATTGCGATAGATGGCGCAGTTGCCCAAGCACAGTTAGAGCTCAAGAATTATAAACTGTCACGCTTAACCGAATATAAAACATTGACAACAGAAAACGTTCTTAAACTGGAGAATCGCACCAATCGATACGACGCTGCTCTTGCGAAATTTAACGCTCTAAACAATCTGCCCGACGATATCCCGATTCTTGCTGATTTCGTTTTTGACGATAAGACCTTGTCGCCTGATGTGCTCAAGGAAATTTTGAAGACGCCATATACAAGGGAGAGCTTTGCAGAAGATTTTGCTGATTCTATGCGTCGAAAGAAGGTATTTGTCGAGCAAGGTCTGACATTTCTTAAGGGGACAGGGGTAGATGATTGTCCGTTCTGCGGCAGGAAATTTGACGATAGTGCTCTTCAGCTTATCCATATGTATGAGGAGTATTTGAAGGGTCAAGAGGTTAAGACCATATCTGCTATAGATGGTCAAATTAATGCGTTAAGAGGATTCTTAAATGACTATAAGTCTCTTTGCCTCGACTATCGAGCAAAGGCGACTACATTTGACTCTCTAAAGAGCGCATTTAATAACATTGCGAAAATCTCACTGGAGAAACTTCCTGAGTATTCTGAAGTGGAAAATGTAGCAACTGCTGTCAACGATGTTCTCAACAAGAAGAAAGAGAATATTTCATTAGTTCTTTCATCGAACAGTGTCGAATCTCTAAGAGTTTTGCTTGAAAGCATAAGAGAGCATGTTTCGCTTATACAAGAAGATTTCCGTCAATTTAATCTAGCGGCAAGCAAGCGTCAAAAAGAGATGGCTGACGCTAAAAATGAGCTATGTATCGAGATAAAATATAAAGTACGCAACGAGTGTGACAAGATTATTTTGGAGCGCACGGAGCTTCTTGAACAATATAAAAGCCTCGATGATGAAATAAAAGAAGCTGAATCTAAGGGTCGACGTCCAAAAAGACAGGCTGTTGCCAATACGCTTGAAAGTCTTGTTCATAGCGTATTTGGTGCAAGATATATTTTTAATCCAGATGATTTCACCATTTCCCTCGGCGACGTTGAGCTCGGGAATGATGTTGAAGACATAATGAGCGACGGCGAGAAATTTGTTCTTGCGTTCTGCCACTATGTGGCTTCGACATGGAACCTGCTCGAAAACGATGATGATGCGAAGAAGCTGTTCTTTGTAATTGACGACCCGATTTCGAGCCTCGACTATCATTATGTTTATAGCGTCGTTCAGATTATTAGAGAATTGAATATGCTATTTGACAAGTCCGGTAATCTGCGAGTGCGATTCCTCCTGCTGACTCACAACAGCGCCTTCTTTAACATGTTGGCGAGGAATAAAATTGTTCAAGATCTCTACACATTACACGGTGCTGAGATTAGCAAATGCGACAAGCACTATATCACTCCTTATAGTGAGCATTTACAGGATTTGTATGATGTCGCAATTGAAGGCAGTAATCCAACTCACACCACAGGCAATTCGATACGACAGGTTATCGAAACGCTTTGGCGTTTTGACAATCCAGCAGAGCCTGATTTGCTCCATTACCTCAATGCAGAAGAGTGCAGAGACCTTCGTGACTGTGAGTTTATCTATACGGTGTGCAACGATCAGTCACATGGCGCGTCGATATTCGATAGGGACCAACTACCTGACGATGAAGCAATAAGGCGCGCTTGTCTGGCTGTGTTGAACCATTTGCAGGACCGTTATCCTGGCCAACTCGTTGCATCGAATCTGAGTCTTGTGGCGAGCCAAAACGAGTAGAAGGATAGTCTCTTTAGCAACTTGCTTACCCTGTCACGAGTTCGAATGTCCTGGGCAGGGTTGCATTAGGAACCTCCCATCGTTGAGGGAGTTCTTGTGGTGACTAGGAGAACCTTCTTGAAGTCCGTCACCAGGAGGCTGACGGTGTCGTAGTGGATGCTGGTGAGGTTCTCCACCTCGGCCTCGGCGAGGTAGGACGCTGCAATGCACTCAAAGTACTCCTGGTCAGGCTCCTCTTTGGGTATGTCGTAACTTCCGTACTTGGTGGCGTCATCTACGAAGACGAGCCCCTAGGCATCTATGACGCTGAAGCCTATTCTGTCCGAACTGTGCGCCCAGCCCTCCTTTAGAATCTTGATACTTCTGTAATCTAGGTGTTCGAGGATCATCTCATGCAGCTTCTCGTCGATATTCTTGTGGCTGTTTGACTCTTTGCGTTGGAGATTCGTTTCCTTGACGCGTCTTGTGTGCGAACAATGTATGCAGGAAAGAGGAAGTACAAGAAGAAAGTAAAATACGTTAAGTTTTACTGTCCATTGCAGTACCCACTAAGATTGGTTTTAGGTCTTATCTTTTTTACATGCTTGAAAATGAATTTATGAAATGCATTCTCAAAAGGCATTCATTACTAAGTGAGGCAAAAATGGGCAGTTATTATATTAATTTTTATTTTCATAACATTGAGTATGATGACGGATTCTATGGTGGAGAATTTTCAGCCCCTGATTATCACGTATATTGCAAATTCTTATACGACAGAGAAACGCGGGAATTTATCGATATCTGGGACAATACTCAACCTATTGATGAAATTCTTCCAATTCCAATTTGGTGGCTTGATATGAAGCTTGAAAAGAATGGCGAGCTTCATAAGCACGAAAGCAAAGTTAGCTATTAAATCTCTTAATAGCTTTTGTAAATGGCTTCAATTACGCTCTACTGCAAGGAATTGTTTATTTTCCTAAACTATCTTCCACCTTAAAAAGAATCTCAAGAGTCTTTCTGTATTTCTCAACGCGTTTTAAGTCCTTCTCAGTAACTTTTCTAAGTGGGACAGGTCCGAATTATGTTGAAAATTACAAATTTTCATTTGTTACGCAATGTCATTTTGCTTAGATGGCGGATGCAGTCCATGTACTGGACTTTGAGATTGAGGTTCATGAGAAGTAAAGCCTCTATGACCTTCTCGCTCATGTCAGCTGCGTGAATATTATCTACCGTGTAATTTGTGTCCTCTAGAACATCGTGCAGAAGTGCCATACAAGTCTTGGTTTCTTGGTCTTCTTCCAAGTACTTGACAAGATTGAAAGGATACGGCTATTAATGGCCTCGATGTTTTTCTTTATGTTTTTGTTTCTTGAGCTCAAATTGATGCTGTTTTAGGACTTCTTGTTGCACTTTATTGAAATTTTTGAGTTTTATTTTTCTAGCTTCAAGTTGTAGCTGTAGGGCCTGTTGTGATTTAGTGCCTATGCCCGTTTTCTGCATCTGTTTGCGCGCAGCACGTTGTTTTCGTTTGGGATTTTCAAAGGTACGGTTATTTTCAATAATCAATGATGGACTAAATTTAAGGCGATAAAAATTCTTGAGTATAAAGTCATATACTTCATAGTCTTTTGGTTCTGCGCCGAATATAACTTTTGCCACTGTAAGCTTATCGTCTTCAACACGTTCAAAGACGCCGACCCAAAAGGGAGCATCAAATAAAACGGTTAGCGTGACGCTAGATCGATTCATGGAATTCCTCCTTGTATGTAGTTACACAAAGAATGGACAACCCAAGGAGGGAAGGTTACTTATCTCATATCTACGAGACGACCGGGCTACCTACCGGTTCTAGCATACTTTATCCAGTACACGTTGCGTTTTTATCTTTGTGGACGTTTGTTGTAAGAAACAACGTCGGTGTTTATTATGACAGAAAGCTGTTGTGGAAGTTCATTGGATTTTAGTTTTAAGGGGTCATTTAGATACACTATCGTATAGATGTTCAAGTTAGAAAAGAAATTCCTAAACAGACAGAAGAGTCCTTATGAACTATGTCCAAAAAGTTCCCGTTGCTATTTGCGGTGTTGCATTAGGTTTTGCGGCACTTGGAAATCTTTTTAAGACTTCTTTCGAGGGGTTTTATCTTGCCTGCGGCATAATCTCCATTGCTCTTTTAGCTCTCTATACCCTCAAATTTATGGTGTCTACAAAAGTTGTGTTACGAGAGCTCTCGGATCCGATCGGACTTTCAGTTGCCGCAACATATTCGATGGCAGTTATGCTGATTTCGGTGTATATGAAGACCGATATTGGTGATGCAGCGCAATTGTTTTGGTTCGCTGGAATTGCATTACACATCCTGTGCATAGCTCTCTTTACTTCTCGCTATATTGCAAAATTTAATTGGGAGAATGTGCACGCTAGCTGGTTCATTGTGTATGTGGGTATTGTCGTTGCCAGTGTTACCGCACCGGCGTTCAACTTTGAAACAAGTGTTGGTACGGTTGCATTTTGGTTTGGATTTATCTGCCTTGTAGTTCTTTTTATAGTAGTAAGCATAAAGTATGTTAAATATGGACCAGTGCCTGATTCTGCTGAGTCGCTCGCTTGTATTTATGCAGCTCCAACAAGTCTTTGTATTGCGGGATATATTCAATCTATTTCGTCAAAGTCTGTACCGTTTCTTTTGGTTTTGCTGGCAATCGCTTCAATTATTTATGTAGTTTCTTTTGCGTGGTGCGTCAGGTGTCTTACAAAACCATTCTTTCCTAGTCATGCCGCGTTTACCTTTCCTTTTGTAATTTGTGTTATTGCACGTACGCAGACATCGGCATACCTGACGGAACTTGGCCAGCCCCTTCAATGGCTCGATGGAATAGCCTCTGTTGAAACGGTACTTGCAGCAGGGCTTTGTGTTGTTGTACTTGTACGATTACTTGCGTACGTGAGGGATCAGACTTTGTCTTGAGAGAGACGAAAGAGACGAGTAGCTTGAGGTGACGCTCTGTATTTGTTTTGACAAGAGTCATTGCCTAAAGGTGATAAGAATTTCAAGTATTTTATCGTAAGGTTTTTATTGTTTTTCGCATTTTGTGTTTGCAATATAAACCATTACTACCGCATCGATCGCAATAATACTGCCCGCAATGATTGCTGTTGTGTTTGTTATATTTGGACCAAGTAGTGCCATGAAAAAGAGTACTAACGCACTTATAAGCGTGCCAATACCCGCTACAAAACAGAGTTTTTTCTCGTCAATTGTTTTCTTTTCATCTTCAGTCATTGTGTTATATCCAGCAATTGAAATAGCACCATGACCAGATAGAAGTACAAGAGACCAAATGCCAAGAATTGCGGTTAAAGACCACGTTATAACTGAATATAACATCATATTCACTCCAATCAGGAACGAACTGCTTGTTAATTGAATTATATACCTTCGAATTTAATTGGGTAATTGAATAATGCGAGTCCTTTCATCGCTATGTTCGTTAGCAATGACATAGTCTTCTACTGTCCAATGTAGTACCCACTTAGATTGGTTTTAGAAAAGAATAGGAAGCTTGGTAAACATGAAAGCAAAGTGAGCTATTAACCTCTTGTAGCTTTATAAACGGCTTCTATCGTGCCTCATTGTAAAGAATTATTTACGCTTCTAAATTTTCTTCTACCTCAAAAAGAATCCTGAGGGCTTCCTTGTATTTCTCGACACGTTTTAAGTCCTTCTTAGTGACCTTTTCTAGGCGGGACAAGTTTGAGTTGTGTTGTAGATCGTAAATTTTCACGTGTCGTGCAATATTATTTTTGCTTAGGTGGCGAATATAGTCCATGTACTCGACTTTGGGATCGTGATTCAAGAGAAGCAGAGCTTCAATAACCTCCTCATTCATGCCAGCTGCACGAATATTATCTACCGTGTAATTTGTGTCTTCTAGAACATCGTGCAGAAGCGCCACACAAGTCTCGGTTTCTTGACCCTCCCCGAAACGCTCAGCAAGACTGATGGGGTGGAAGATGTAGGGGATTCCTGCTTTGTCAACTTGGTCCTTGTGTGCTTCAAAGCAGAGCTTCATCGCAGCTTTAGTCATGGGTGTGTAATACATGAAGCCTCCTAGCATCAATGAGCAGCTTCTATGCTGATAGATTTATTTGATTAGTTTGGTTTCTTCTATTTTACGAGTTTTTGCTCTCTAAACCACAAGCTCTCTGAGCATCTGACCATACGCTACTGAATCGCTGGTCATGCGCTCGCAGTGGTCATAGCCTTGCCAGATAGTTAACGTGGCCTCGGGATACACCTTAGGCAGAACCTGCCTTGCACGTTTCAAGTCAAAGTCCTTCTCGCCATACGTGAAGATACAGCGACGTTGTACCTCAGGGCTAAGGGTGGGGAGGTCAACGTTGCTGCAGTCGTGAATGATGTTCTGGATGCTTTGGTCGCTCATCGCAATAAAGTGTTCTGACATAGGTTTAGCTGCAACTTTTCCGTAAAGTTGTTCCATCTTTTGTACGGAAAGTTCGGGGTCTGCAATAGCTTTGCGATGCTTGGCAAGGAACACTTTCTTGAGCACAAACTCAAGCGCGGAGGCAAAAAATCCTCCTGTCCAGAAACTTGTTCCTTCAAAGAAGAGGTGGTCAAAGACTAAATCGGGGAACTTGAGGAGCTCAAATAAAACTACGCCACCTAGAGAAGCGCCAAAGCCAAGGGAGAGATGGTTCATGTCGTGTTCCAGCAGCCAGTCATGAATCTGCACGGCTTCTTGGGACGCTGAGACATATTCCGTCGCGTCTTCTTCCCCGTGGGCAGCAAGATCTGGAACCAGATAGCGCAGGTCATCGTCCATGTTACTTACAAGAACTGTCTTCATTCCCTCTGCTGAAGAGAGCATGGGGTGAATCAGCAACACAGTAGGTGTAGTCTGGGTGCAAGTGTTGGGCTCAATGAGGTGCATCTTCATGACGGTCCTCCATCCGTTGTTCACCTGCGATTATATCCCTGATGGGTAAACGGATTTGCAGTTTGTTCACCAAAGCTGACTTTTTCCGTGAACGGTAGAGATGGAGTTGTGAGGGTTTACGTCCATTTGTTGATTTGTATCAAATGGGTTCATTTTTTCTTGTTATCAGCATGAAATCAGTGCGTATGTGGGACACTAAATATCAGTGAATACTGACCCAGTCAAGAAAGGAAGGCTCATGGCATACGAGTCTCGCGAAGAAATTGACAGCAAATATAAGTGGGACCTGTCCTCAATGTTCCCTAGCGATGAGGCATTTGAGGCTGGGCTCGAGGAGCTCAAAGCTTACTGTCCAAAGCTGCTTGCGTTCAAGGGCAAGATTTCCACCTCTGCTCAGGCTCTTCTGGAGTTTCTGCAACTTGAGGACCAGATGAACCTTCTTCTCTACAAGATTATCAACTACGCAGAGCGCAAGAGTGATGAGGATACCCGCGTTGCCAAGTACCAGGCATACGTCGCAAACGCTACCAGCGCATATACGCAGGTTGGCGAGGCAACTTCTTGGTTTGCCGCAGAGCTTCTTGCAATTCCAGCAGAATCTGTCGAGAAGTTCTATGCAGAGGTTCCAGCTCTTGAGTTTTATCGTCGTAAGCTCAACAAGATCTTGAACCAGCGTGAGCACACCCTTTCTGCTGAGGAAGAGGCTCTTTTGGCACGCGCTGAAGAGCTTGCTGTTCAGCCAACCAACATCTTCTCCATGTTTGATGACGCGGACCTTACCTTCGATGACGCAGTTGACTCTGAGGGCAAGACCCATAAGCTGACCAGCGGTTCATTTGTTCCTCTGCTGATGGATGCCGACCGCGTCCTGCGTGAGTCCGCATTCAAACAGCTTTACAGCCGCTTTGGCGAGTTCCGTAACACCTCCGCTGCAATTCTGACCAGTCAGGTTAAGAACCTGCAGTTCTTCTCGTCATCTAGAAAGTACGCAAGCTCCCTTGAGGCTGCTCTTGCAGAGAACGAGATTCCTGTTGAGGTCTACAACAACCTCATCGACGCAGTTCACCAGAACTTCCCAGCTTTCTATAAGTATGTTGACTTGCGCAAGCGCGTTATGGGCTTGGATGAGCTGCACTTCTGGGACGTCTATACTCCTCTTGTTGATGACGTTGACATGAAGTTCACCTACGAGGAGGCTTGCGACCTTATTGTTAAGGCTCTGGCACCTATGGGCGAGGAGTACGTTAACCTGGTCAAAAAGGGCCTGGAGAGCCGTTGGGTTGACGTGTATGAGACCCCAGGTAAGCGCTCCGGTGCTTATTCCGCAGGTGGCAAGGGTATGAACCCTGTTATGCTCCTCAACTTCCAGGGCGGCCTCGACGACGTTTACACTCTCATTCACGAGATGGGCCACTCCCTGCACACGTATTTCTCGTCCCACAACCAGGAGATTACCTACTCTGATTACTCTATCTTTGTTGCAGAGGTTGCATCTACCTGCAACGAGGCGCTGCTCTCGCACTACCTGCTTGAGCACGAGACCGATCCTGCCCGTCATGCGTACATCCTCAACCACTTCCTTGAGGGCTTCCGTGGCACCATTTATCGCCAGTGCATGTTTGCCGAGTTTGAGCGCGATATCAGCCAGATGAATGCTGACGGCGTGGCTCTGAACGCCGAGGTTCTCTCCGAGCGCTATGGCAAGCTTTGTGCAGAGTACTTTGGACCTGGCATTGAGCTGGACGAAGAGATTAAGCTGGAGTGGTCGCGCATCCCTCACTTCTACTACAACTTCTACGTCTACCAGTACTGCATTGGTTTCTCGGCAGCTATTGCCCTGTCGCAGCGCATCCTTTCCGAGGGCGAGCCTGCGGTCAAGGACTACATCGGCTACCTGTCCGGCGGCTGCTCCAAGACTCCAATCGAGCTGCTTCGCGGTGCTGGCGTTGACATGGCAACTCCAGACCCCGTTAACGCTGCGCTCAAGTACTTCGGCGAGCTTGTCGACCAGCTTGAGCAGGAGCTCAACTAGCGCGGGTCGCGCACAAGCGCTCTACCAGCGCGTAGTTCACATGGCGAGAAACCCCGTCTAGTAGCGGGGTTTCTCGATATCAAAGGAGGATTTATGCAGGCACGATTTGTTCACCGCTGCACCCACGTTTTGGATAACGAGAAAACCGTCGAGTTCTACAAGAAGGCTCTGGGATTCCGTGTTGACCGCGTTAAGGGACCAGAGGACGGTTCTTGGACTAACACGTTTTTGGTAAACGATTGGTCTCCCTTTGAGCTGGAGCTCACGTGGAACCGCGGTTGGGTAGAGCCTTACGACAACGGCGGAAAAGATACGCACATTGCGTTCCGCGTCGACGATTTTGACGCGTTCCATGCGCTTCACGAGGAGATGGGCTGCATCGTTAAAGAGAACCCAAAGATGGGCCTCTACTTTATTGCAGACCCTGATGGCTGCTGGATTGAGATTTTGCCAGAGAAGTAACCATGACAGACTACGGTTTACTTGCAAAACAGATCGTCTCGCTTGCCGATGTTGATGCTCACTGGCTGCCAGTGTTGTCCAACGCCGCCGCTCTTTTGTGGGACGCGCTCGACGACATTAACTGGGCGGGCTTCTACCTGGTAGATCCCGCTACGGTGACGGGTTCGGGTGTGAGCACTCCCGAGCTGCGCCTGGGACCCTTCCAGGGCAAAGTTGCCTGCGTGCGTATTCCGTTTGGCCGGGGAGTGTGCGGTACAGCTGCAGCAACAAAGACAAGTCAGCTGGTAGAGGACGTACATCAGTTCCCGGGACATATTGCATGCGACTCTGCATCCAACTCCGAGGTAGTCGTTCCTATCGTCAAGGATAACCAGGTAGTTGGCGTGCTGGATATTGACAGTCCGAGCGTGGCGCGATTTACCCAGGAAGACCTTGCGGGTCTTGAACAGGTGGTAAAAGCGCTTGAGAGTTGCACGAATTTCTCGGCCTTTTGCTAAGAACGACTTGGACTTCTTTTACGTGCAACTTGGAGTTCTGTTAAATACGTCTGGCAGCCTCTAAATACGACTAGAGAACTAGCATTTGGGTACACGAATCATGTACGGGCGAGTTTGCTCGTGCATGATTTTTATATCCACGCAGCATTCACGGAGAGGTCTGCTCATGAAGAAAATTGTATTTATCATCGGTTCCGGCCGTAAAAACTCGTTCAACAAGACGCTGAGCCAGGTCGCCGCAAAGGCGCTGGAGGGCAAGGCAGAGATTGAGGTTGTCGACGTTTTGGACGTTCCTCTGCTCAATCAGGACGAAGAATTCCCAGCTCCTGAAGGTGTCCAGAAGGTCAGGGACGCCGTCACGGCCGCCGATGGCGTATGGCTCTTTACCCCGGAGTACAACTACAGCATCCCCGGTACCGTTAAGAACATCCTGGATTGGCTGAGCCGTCCGCTCACTTCCGATTACGAGAAGAAGTCCGAGACTGCCATCGCTGGCAAGGTTGTCACCGCAAGTGGCGTTGGCGGCCGAAACAAGGTTGCGGGATCGCTCGCCGTGGTAAAGCAGCAGTTCCTGGCCCTGCGCACCAAGCCGGTTGAGCCGTTCAATGGCTTCTCGCTTCCCGTTACCGCCTGGACCGAGGGAACTTGGGAGCCCGAGCCCGAGGTTCACGAGGCAATTGCCCAGCAAGCAGAGGCTTTTCTCGCCGCACTGTAAGGTGCGCTGCATAAGGTTGCTTGTGCGCCTGATTTCTGCAAAGAATCTGTGGATTTTGCCTAAAACTATAAAAGAATCTGTGGATTTGCCTGTTTTTGTCAAAGAATCGGTGCTCCAAATACAGATTCTTTGCACTTTTTAGGCTCGCATGGCGCGCCCGGCGAGAAACCCGAGCAGCTCGCGGGGCCATCGCACACGCACACACAAAAAGAGCCCGGATGCCGCGCAATAGCATCCGGGCTTTGGTGTGTCTAGACGGAGGAGAGGGCCGTTGCTAGACAAGATGTGTATCGTACCTTGTTCGTGTACTGCGTTTATTCCCGCTTCGCAGCTTGTTTACACGAGCTTTACTTACCAACAAACTCCGAGATGGTCTTGTACAGGTCGCTTGCCTGGAAGTCCTTGATAACCTTGGAATCTTTCCTCTGGTCGCAGACCTCAAGCAGTGCCTTCAGAGAAGCCTTATCGGGGTCAGTCTGATAATCTGCCTCGGCCTGAATGAGCTTGTACTTGGCAATAACCATGTCCATGAGCTTGGCGTTGTTGCCCTCGGCGTTTGCGTCGTCAAGGCCATCAAATGCCAGCGTAGAAACAACACCGTAACCACCAGTCAGGAAGTGGTTGCCCACAAAGTCGTTAGGATTGACCTTGTTGTCGATGACAGGCGAGTTCTTGGTATTGGTGAGCAGCACCAAGCTAGTGTTGTTGTAGACGTCGATGACGGTAAGCGTGCCGGTCCAACCGGTGTGGCCAACGGTTGCAGCGTTTGCAATTGGCGAGAAGGCCCACTGGTAGCCAATGTGACCCTTACGCCTCCAGCCCAAACCGTAGGTGACGTTGGTGTCCTTTGGCTTGATGAACTGGTCGTGAACGTCCTCGCTGAAGAGCATGGTGTTGCCGTAGCCACCACGGTTCATAACGGTCTGGACAAGAACAGCCAGGTCGGAAGCGTTGGCAAATAGACCAGCATGACCAGAGATACCACCCATGGCATAGTAGGCCTTCTCGTCATGGACCGTACCCTGAATGGTATCGGTGCGCATGTTGTCAAAGGTAATCAGGCCGTCACGAGTGTTGCCGTTAAGCTCGGTAGCTGCGATTCCGTCAGCCTTAAAGCCGTTGTCCAGTGGGTTGAACGTGACGTTCTTGAGTCCCAGTGGCTCGTAGAGAGCTTCCTTAACGTACTGGTCAAGACGCTTATTGGTGATCTTCTCGATGATAAAACCAAGAAGCATGTAGTCTACGTCGGAATAGGCAGTCTTGGTGCCTGGGACGTACTGCAGAGGAGTCTCGATGATTTTCTGCAGAATCTCGTCGCGATTCTGAGAGTACAGCTTCTGGTTTGCGTTTGGCTGAGGATCGTCAGGCTTCTCTGGGTTGTAGTTGCGATTGTGGTACTGAGGATCTGGTGGGAATCCAGCCTGGTGCTCAAGAATCTCACGAACGGTAAGGTCATTCTTGCCCAGGATCTTATCGCCCTCCTGGTCCTTGAAGTCTGGAATGTACTCCTGAACCTTCTTGGAAACGTCCAGCTGACCGTCGGTAACCAGCTTCTCAATTGCCAGGTTAGTGGCATACATCTTTGTGTTAGAGGCCAGGTCGTAGAGGGTGTTGTCATCAACAGCCTTGCCGTCTTTGATGCGAGAGCCGTCCTTGTTGTAAGAATTGACGTTGCCGTAGTTGGTCTTCTTGATAATCTTGCCGTATCTGGTAACAACCAGCTGAGCAGAGGTAAAGCCGTTGGCAATCTCTGCGTTGATGATCTGGTCAATCAGCTTGAAGTTGTCGTTGTCGGCGTAGTCCTTGGTGCCGTCAATAAGGGTTGGGTAGCCAATCTTGACCTCAAAGGTTGCCTGAGTCTCTTTAACGGTGCTGACCTGCAGGCGGTTATCGCCGTTGACGGTTACGTCGGAGATGTCAATCTGGTTCCAGGAAGAACCGTCAAGCTTGTCGGTTGGAACTTGGTGGCCGTTTACAAAGAGCGCAAAGCTCTGAGGCTCGGAGCTCTTTACATAGACGGTGCCCTGACCAGCAAAGCAAACAAAGCTGTTGAGCTGGTTGGTAACAAGAGAGTCGTCAAAGGCCTCGTTGTCGTTAAGAACAGGGAAGACCTTCTCGTACTGGAAGGTTCCGTCTACAGAGTCAACCTTCTTTGCGGTTCCCTTAGCAGCAGTTGCGCCACCCTTTGTCTGGCAGGCGGTAAGGCCAAGACCTGCTAGAGCGGCTAGACCAAGAGCACTTCTGCTCAGAAATTGCCTTCTGGTCTGTCCAGCAGGGGAGCCTGCGTTAGATGAGTGCTCAGAGTAAGCGTTTTGATTCTGGTGCAAATCTTCGTTGGTGCGCATATCGTCTCCTTCGGTTTTGCCTTAGGTGAAACACCTGCTATCTCAATTGGCTGAGATAATTTGCGCTTATGATGACGTGCGTTTCATCAAAATTGCAGCTAGTTTGTCCAAGATGAAATAATGGGTACGTTAACGTACTGCGAGTGGTATCAAAAAAGCTGTCAATGGTATCTAAATTTGAATTTTTTAGGCAAAAATGAAATATTTTAATCAGGTTTTACGTGGTCAAATGTCTACTGGGTAGTAAAAGTTTTTATGAAGTGATAGTAATGTACCTAACGTAAAGCAAGATTTTTGCGACAATTGTCCCCGCATTATGCTGGGAAAACATGAGCAGTCGTGCATGCAACGCACATGGAGCGCGCTTACACTTGCGCACGCAATACTACCGTTTACGGCACTGCCTACTTTACAGATGAAATTTTTATGGCATCGTGAAACAATATAGTCAAACGTTTTAGTCAACTGGACGGCCGGAGGTGATTGCGTGAGAGGTGTTCGTCTACGCCTGGAAGAGTATCGCAAGGATGCTAGTTCAGCTGAACGCGATATTGTCGACTATATTCTGTCGGATCCAGAGGCGGCAGTTGGTCAATCAATCCATAAACTAGCAGCTCAAACGTATACATCTGCATCAACGGTTGTCAGGCTTTGCAAGAAGCTTGGCTGCGGTGGCTATAAAGAGTTCCAGCAGGCGCTCATTTACGAGCTGGCGGTAAGCAATAAAAGCAATGATATTGCTGTCGGCGGCGTTATCGCAGGTGACACCACTGATGTGATCATCGAAAAAGTTACGGCAAAGAACATTTCTTCGCTGGAGCTTACCAGGCAATTGCTTGACGCTCAGGTTGTTGACTCAGTTGTTTCACTTATGATGCAAGCGCACTCTATCTGCCTCTTTGGCATGGGAGCTTCGCTTCTGGTTGCAAGAGATCTGCAGCTCAAACTCATGCGCCTCAACATTAACTGCAACTTGAGCGACGATTACCACTCTCAGATGCTCTACGCCAAAAACATGGGGCGAGAAGATCTTGCTATTGTGGTCAGCTACTCAGGCCTTACGCGAGAAGCCATTGAGTGTGCCTGGATCGCAAAGGCAAACGGTGCCAAAGTAGTCTCTATTACCCGCGGTGGCATTGATTCAGAGCTCATTCACCGTTCCGACTTTGTTTTGGGCGTGGCAGAGACCGAGCACATCATGAGAAGCGGCGCCATGTCTTCAAGAATTGCCCAGCTCAACGTGGTGGATGCGCTCTTTGCAGCCTATGTAAATAGAAATTACGAGAAGAGCGTTAAGCGTTTCTCGACAAACTATATTGGCAAGCTGGATTCGACTGAGCGCGTTAATACGCTTTCAACTGACCAAGATTTGCCCGGTATAGACAACGACGTAATTGCGTAAAAATCACAACACAGAAGGTGAAAACGTGATTGATTTAACAAAGCTTGTCACCGAGACAAGAAACCCCAACACCATGGACCTGGATCAGATGACCCCGCTTGAGCTGGTCAGCGTTATGAACCAGGAAGACCTCAACGTGGTAGCTGGCGTCAAAGAGGTTCTTCCGCAGGTAGCACAGGCAGTTGAGTGGGCAGTTTCCTCGCTAGAAGCTGGCGGCAGAATTGTCTACTTTGGTGCTGGAACCTCAGGCCGTCTGGGTGTTTTAGACGCGGTTGAGTGTCCACCTACCTTTGGCGTTTCTCCTGACGTGGTTGTTGGTCTTATCGCCGGTGGCGAGAAGGCCTTTGTACGTGCAGTTGAAGGCGCGGAAGATTCTCTTGAGCTTTGCGAAGAAGAGTTTAAGAAGATTGGCCTGAACAAGAACGACATTGCTATTGGAATTGCAGCTAGTGGTCGCACTCCTTACGTTATCGGCGGCCTGCGCTATGCTCGTTCTTTGGGCTGCAAGACCGTTGCTATTGCCTGCAATAAGGGTTCTGAAGTGGGCAAAGAGGCAGAGCTTGCCATTGAGCCTTCCTGCGGTCCTGAGGTTCTTACAGGTTCCACGCGCCTTAAGTCTGGTACCGCTCAGAAGATGATTCTGAACATGATTTCTACTGGTTCTATGGTTGGCGTGGGCAAGGCCTATCAGAATCTTATGGTTGACGTGCAGCAGACCAATAAGAAGCTGGTAGTTCGCGCACAGAACATCACCATGGCAGCAACTGGGTGTACTCGTGAAGAGGCAGCTCAGGCGCTTGATCAGGCTGATGGTAATGCAAAGCTTGCTATTGTCATGCTGCTGACCAAGATGCCTGTAGAAGAGGCTAAAGCTAAGCTTGAGGCGGCTCATGGTCATGTCAGAGGTGCTCTGTAGTAACTACTGTAGGAACAAATGACACAAGCGAGAGCATTTTGTTCCGGCCGCATCGGTCAGTGGTATCAGCGTGACGTGCAAATGGTTGCAAAGTTTTTAAAAAACGCTTAATTTACCTGCAGTAACGGGGCGTTCGAATTAGGTCAAAACATGAAACAATGAACCACAGGTATGGATTGTTATACCGTCAAGTTCATTTTTTATGTATTCTTGATAAGTATTTGTTGCAACATCGCAACGAGAGAAAGAAGGAAAGTATGGATTACACCAAGCTTTCAGAACAGATTCTTGCTGCCGTCGGTGGCAAAGAAAATGTTCAGAGCAACATGGTCTGCATGACCAGGCTCCGCATTAAGACCGCAGATCCTGCAAAGGTGGACTCTGAGGCTATCAAGGCTATTGATGGCGTTATGGGTCTGGTCGAGGATGCAGAGTACCTTGAGGTTGTTCTTGGTCCTGGCGTTGTCAACAAGGTTATTGTTGAGTTCTCCAAGCTTACCGGCGTTGCTGCTGGTGACGCATCTGAGGACGACGTTGTTTCCGCAGCTAAGGACAACAAGGCAGCTCAGAAGGCTAAGTATGAGAACAAGCCTGTTCAGCGCTTCCTCAAGAAGATTGCTAACATCTTTGTTCCACTGCTTCCTGGCATCATTTCTGCAGGTCTGATCAACGGTATCATCAACGTTATCAACTTCTCCACTGGTAAGGCTTATGCCAACGAGTGGTGGTTCGCAGCTATCTGGACCATGGGTTGGGCACTTTTTGCTTACCTGCCAGTTCTTGCTGGCGAGAACGCTGCTAAGGAGTTTGGCGGTTCTCGCGTTCTTGGTGCTATGGCTGGTGCACTCTCCATTGCTAACGCTGGTATGCCTCTTCTTGCTTCCAAGACTGTCGACGGCGTTGCAACTCGTCTGGTTCACCTTCCATTCAGCCTCCCAACTGTTGCTTTCAAGGAGGGCGCATTTATCGTCGCTTCTTCTGACCTGTTCAACGCAGCAGCAGGCGGCATGATTGGTGCAATCATCTGCGCAATTTTCTTTGCATTCCTGGAGAAGAACCTGCACAAGGTTATGCCAAGCGTTCTTGACACCTTCCTGACTCCACTTTGCACCGTTATCATCGGTGTTATTGGTTCTGTCCTGATTCTTCAGCCTGCAGGCGCATGGCTTACTCAGGCAATCTTCTTTGTCCTTCAGTTCTTCTATGACAAGCTTGGCGTCTTTGGTGCTTACCTGCTTGGTTCTACCTTCCTGCCACTGGTTTCCGTTGGTCTTCACCAGGCACTTACTCCAATCCACGTTATGCTTAACAACCCAGAGGGCCCAACTCAGGGTATCAACTACCTGCTTCCTCTGCTGATGATGGCAGGCGGCGGCCAGGTTGGTGCTGGTCTTGCAATTCTTTTCAAGACCAAGAACAAGCGCGTCAAGAAGTACCTCACCGAGTCCATCCCAGTTGGTATGCTCGGTATTGGCGAGCCTCTTATGTATGCAGTTACCCTGCCTCTTGGTAAGCCATTCATCACCGCATGCCTTGGCTCCGGTGTTGGCTCCGTAATTGCTTACCTCTTCCACCTTGGTACCGTTTCCCAGGGCGTCTCCGGCCTCTTTGGTCTGCTGATTGTCCAGCCTGGTAACCAGGTCTTCTACCTGCTTGCAATGCTTCTTGCTTACGCTGCAGGCTTCGCGCTCACTTGGTTCTTCGGCGTTGACGAGGATCGCATTAACGACGTCTTCGGCGAGTAAAAACCACACGTTTTAGAAACGTTTATCCCTCTTCTTAGGTATCCTAGGAAGAGGGATTTTTTTCTCGCCCGACGCCCGACTGGCCGACCGAAAGACCGACCGCCTGGCTGCTCGTCGGTCTTCTCGCCCGGCGTCCAACTGGCGAGAAACCCGTCTTCTAGAAGCGTTTGCAATTTACTTGGAGGATCTATGCGCACCGGAATTTCACTGTATTTTGCCAGTGGATATGAAGCTAATGCTGAGGTTGTGGCAAAAGCGCAGGCAGCCGGATGCCACTACGCCTTTACGTCTCTCCAGATTCCCGAGGAAGAGGGAATTGATTATCGCACCGAGGCTCGTAAGCTCCTGGAACTTTGCCGGAAGGCGGAGATTAACCTCATTGCTGATGTTTCTCCTGCTACTCTTTCCAAACTTGGCGTTCAGAAGTTTGACGAGCTTGCCGAGCTGGGCATTACGTACGTGCGCTTGGACTTTGGGTTTGATGCGGCAGAGACCGTGGAGCTTTCTCGCAAGTTTCATGTGGTCTTTAACGCCTCGACCATCACCAAGGATGACATTTCCGCATGGCGAGCAGCTGGCGCCGACTTCACTCGTTTTGCTGCCTGCCACAATTACTATCCCAAGAGCTACACGGGCCTTTCGCTGGAGCGCGTCGCACAGATTAACGCGCGCCTTTCGGCGCTTGGATTCCAGATTTTCTCGTTTGTTCCTGGCGAGATTTTCCGCGGTCCTCTCTACGAGGGACTGCCAACTGTCGAGGAACACCGTGGACTTTCGGGCGATGTGCTTATTCAGGCAATGCTTGCTCTCTACGACGCTGACTCTGACGTGGTGCTTATTGGCGACCCAGATGTTACTGAGTCTACGTGGAAGCGCATTGGCCAGCTTGAGCAAAACTGCATTGAGCTAAAGACCGAGCTCAAGCCTGAATTTGAGTATCTGTACGATCGACTTCAGACCGATCGACCTGATTCCAGCTCGTACATTATTCGCTCGCAGGAGTCCAGACTGTGGAAAGACGCTCCCGTATACGACGCAAAGCCTTCTACTTGGGAAACTGTTGCTACTGGCGCCATCTTGGTAAGTAGCAAGGCATATGGCCGTTATGCGGGCGAGCTTTCGATTGCTCGAGGTCTTTTGGAGCTTGATGCTCGCGACAACGTTGCAGGTAGTATCTGCGAGGAAGATCGCGCTTTCTTGCCGTACATCCACTCCGGTCGAGGCTTTAGGTTTATCCGCAGGTAGCCAACGGTTTTCTTGCTGGTTGAGCTGATTACGTGAGCGCGCCAAGCACACCGCGGTTGAGCGGCGTGTATGGCGCGCCGGAGCGCGCGGGGCGTACTGGGCGGGCAAGGCGCTCGAAAACGCACGAATGTTCCTCGCGTGCATAAAGACCGCCTAATATGCACGAAAACTAATAAAGAAATTGATATGTCATTCAGAGGGTGCTGTTTTGGGTAAAAAACCCGTTTAGTTGGGGATAATTTTTTAGTTTTGTCATTTTGGCATTTACGTTTAAGCAGTTCAGAAATAATGTGAATGTTCACGAAAAATTCGTCCAACTAAAACCGCTGGTAAAACGATTGCATAGAAGTTTACCAATCCTGCATACCCCAACTAAACGCGTTTTTTACCACTTTGCACTGAAATGGGCCATTTTTGGAACAAAGTAAGTTACTTCGCGCCAAAAAAGGCCAGTTGCCGCCAAAATGGCAGGCGACCAAGCTATGTGCAACCGTGTTTCGCACGAGCAATAAGCTTCCTAAATAGCAAAGGTTTTCCCACTCAACAAAGAATTGCCTGCTAAACAAACTGCCTCCTATTTCTCCGGTGTTGGGAAATAGGAGGCAGCTCAAAAGTTAGTGTAATAACGCTTTACAGCTTGACGATAACATCCTCGGCTGGCTGGCGACGCTTCTGGACAGGATCCATATCACGATAGCCCAGGCTAAGCATGCAGGAAACGCCAAAGTCGTTGTACTGGCCGCCGTCGAGAAGACCCTCTTCTTCCAAAATCTTATCGACAGCCTCGCGGTTAAAGCCCTCGATTGGGCAGCTATCGACTCCAATCATAGCGGCCATGGTAAGCATGTTTGAAAGCGCAATGTAGGTCTGCTTGCAAGCCCAGTCAAAGGTCGCGCGATCGTTGCCTACCAGGTTAAACATGTTCTCCTGGAAGTTTTTGAAAGCAGCTGCATAGGTTGGTTCAAAGTCTGTAGGAAGCTGCTTGATGTCGTGCATCATGTGCTTGACGTAAGCTGACTCTGCGTTGACGTTCTTGCGAGCAAGAAGAATAACCAGGTAGTGAGCACCGTTAAGGGACGCGCGAGCACCATAGCATGGCTCGTAAAGTTTCTCTTTAAGGCGAAGTGACTGCTCAGAGGCCTGATCATCTCGCAGATTAACAACTAGGAATCGCCAGGGCTCCAGACCGTAGGAGCTTGGTGCCAAACGACCAGCCTCAAGGATTACCTCAAGGTCCTCGTCAGAGACGTTTTTGGTAGGGTCGTACTTTTTGGTTGCAAGTCTCCACTGGTAGGACGAGAGAACTTTGTTTGCAACGTGCTGTGCGGAACAGGCCATACGTGGTCCTTTCTTGTTGGTGGTGCTGCGGTGAGCTGGAGGTACGCTGTTGGACGGCTGTGAGCTGTGAGCTGGGAGGTGCGGTGAGCTGAGTCGCTACTTGGAGAGCGCGCTACTCGGAGAGCGCGCTACTCGGAAACGATAAAGCGACCAGGTTGTCCCAGCTCCCACGTGCCCTTGAGGTCGGCGGCAAGCTCAAAGTGCAGCTTGGAGATACCCAGGTCGTAGTCTTGGACAAGGTGGCGCTGGTTAGGCATAGACGCGCTTACCACGCCATCTGTCAGGTCAAACACAACAGGCAGCTTGTTGATGGCAGTCGGACATGCCAAAACCGCATTAATGCCGCGGTTAAACCATTCGGGCATCTGCTCTGGCTCAGTTGGCTCGCCGTTTGCCGTCATAATCTGCGCAGGCTTCTTGGTGCGCAGGCGAATTGCGGTACGAATGCCCTCCTGCTTGAGCGGAATCTTCTCCGGAGCATATCCGATGGAGATAATAATGCCCAGCTTGAGGCCGTTATACTCGTCGCGAGCCAGGGTCTTCCAGTCCATGGTCTCGGCAATCCAGCACGAGCCAATGCCCAGCTGTGTGGCGAGAAGAACGATCTTCTCGCCATAGTAACCGATGAGCTCACGGGCAATTGCGTCTTCACAATAACCTGCTACGTAGTGGTAAATGGGGCCGACAATAGACTTGTTCTTCATGTGGACAGAGGTGCCGTCCTCGAGGTGAGGACCTTCGATGGTAAGAATTGCGGGGTGATCGGGTGCAACCTCTGCCATCTGGGCATTTGCGACGTCAATAGCTTCCTGGAGCTGAGAAAGTTTCTCTTGCTCAATAGGCTTTTGGTCGTAAGCGCGCAGAGAAATGCGCAGGTCCATGGCTTCTTTTACGTCCATTGTGGTCCTTCCTGGAGCAAGGTTAAAGCAGAGAGCCAAATCGCTTAACGTAGAGACTCTTGATTATGGTGATAAGAACCATATACCCGCTCATAAGCGCCACTAACCACCCAAAGAATGACAAAGGCAGAGCAACAAGGCTCAAAGGCTGGGCAAACATGGGCAGATACGGAAGAGCGCTGACCACAATGATTCCTGCGGTTGTGAGGGCAAACAGCGAGGTAGAAGGCATGCTCTGAACAAACGGAATCTTGTTGGTTCTAAGTGCGTGAAGAACAAAGGTCTGGGTCCACATGGATTCGATGAACCAGCCTGTTTGGAAAGACAGGATAAAGAGTGCCTGAGCTGCGGTATTTCCGGCTGCGACAAGTTCTGCCCAGGTTCCTCCGGCAAGGGCGGGAGAGACCACAAAGAACATAAGCGCAAAGGTCAGTACATCAAAGATTGAACTGACTGGTCCAATCCAAAGCATAAAGTTTGTAATCGAATGAGCATCCCAAGAGCGAGGGCTTGAAAGGAACGAATCATCAACGTTGTCCCATGGAATTGCGATGCAGGTAACGGTATATGCCAATCCCAAAAGGAGCAGCTGGAGGGCGCTCATAGGCAAGAACGGCAGGAAGAAGCTGGCCACCAAAACGGACAGCACGTTACCAAAGTTGGAGCTTGCGGTTGCCTTGATGTACTTGATGGTGTTGCCGTAGGTTCTGCGACCCTCTTCGACACCGTGTTCAAGTACCAGCAGATCTTTCTGCAGCAAGATGATGTCTGCGGACTCTTTTGCCACGTCAACGGCGGTATCGACGGAGATTCCTACGTCGGAAGAGCGCATGGCGGCAGCGTCGTTAATGCCGTCGCCCATGAAGCCGACCACGTGGTTGTTGGACCTGAGCGCAGAGACAACGCGAGCCTTTTGCATAGGGGAAAGCTTTGCAAAAAGCTGGGTCTTCTCGACACGCTCTTTGAGCTGCTCATCGTTGAGATTCTCTACGTCGCTTCCAAGTAAGAGCTCGTCAACGTGGATGCCCACCTTCTTGCAGACGGCAGCAGCAACGCCCTCGTTGTCACCGGTGAGCACTTTGACCTGCACGCCTCTCTGGTTGAGCTTGGCAATTGCCTCGCGAGCGCTCTCTTTTGGCGGATCCAAGAAGGCCAGGTAGCCAATAAGCACCATGTCGCGCTCATCGTCTACGCCAAACTCGCCGACGCCACGAGGGTCGCTCTTCTGAGCAACGCCAACCACGCGCATACCCTCCTGATTGAGCTGGTAGACGCGGTCCATAACGCTCTTACGCTGGGCGGGAGTGAGCGGCTTAATCTCAGAGTCCAGGTCAACAAAGGAGCATGCGTTCAGAACTTCCTCGACGGCGCCCTTGGTGATCATCTGCGTTTTGTCAGTTTTTGTGTTTCTGACCACAACGCTCATGCGGCGACGCTCAAAATCAAATGGGACCTCGTCGATTTTCTCGTACTCAATGCTCAGCAGGTTAGTGGGCAGCTCATCGTTGGAGGTCTTGATGATTGCGTTGTCAATGAGGTTGCGAAGTCCCGTCTGGAAGTAGCTGTTCAGATATGCGTGACGGAGCACGCGAGGATCCTCTTCACCCAGAATGTTGAGGTGGCGCTCAAGCACAACCTCGTCTGCGGTGATGGTACCGGTCTTGTCGGTGCACAGGATGTCCATGGCACCCAGGTTTTGGATTGCGGCCGGATTCTTAACAATAACGTCTTGCTTGGCCATTTGCGTTCCACCGCGAGAAAGGCAAGTGGTCACAATAACAGGCAGCATCTGAGGGGTAATGCCAACGGCAACAGAAACACTGAAGAGCAGTGCGTCAAACCAGTCACCTTTGAGGAATCCGTTTGCAAAGAACACGATGGGGCACATGATCAGCATGAACGAGACAAGTACCTTGGAGACGGACTTGAGGCCCTCGTCAAAGCTGGTCTCGCCAGCAGGCTGCTGGAGCAGCTCGGACATGGTGCCCACGTAGGATTTGTTGCCGGTTGCAACTACCACTACCGTTGCGCTTCCTGACTGAACGGTGGTACCCGCGAACAGCAGGTTTGTGCACTCAGAGAGCGAGAGGGGATAGCGGGTTCCATCTGCGCGGCGGCGAGCGTGTACTACACCAGCGGTTTTCTCGACAGGTTCTGATTCTCCGGTGAGTGCGGTTTCGTTGACAAAGAGGTCCTTGGCGTCCAGAACGCGGCAGTCCGCGGGGATCATGTCGCCCGAGGCAAGGCGGATGATGTCGCCAATAACTACCTGTTCAAAGGGAATCTCTTCTCCCAGAGCAGAAGCAAGCTTGGGCTCTTCAGGGGTTTCGGCCTCGTCGGCGGGGTCTTCGGCATCGTCTGCGGCTTCATCTGCGGCGTATTCATCCTCGAAGTCCACGGCGGCATTTGCAGCGTCATCCGAGTTCTGGTTAACGTCCTGGTTGACGACCTGATCCGCACTCGTGTCATCAAAGTCGATGGGGCGACGAATGACCCTTGTAGTTGAGGTCACCATCTTGGAGAGCGCGGCCGCTGCCGATGCTCCCTTGGAGCTTTGGACAAAGTCGATAATGCCGGAGATAAGCACCATTGCAGTAATGATGACGACGGTTGAGGGGTCCTTCTCGCCATCTGCGGCAAGGGCCACGTTAGTGACGTAAGAAATGCCTGCGAGCGCAATCAAAATGAAGGTGAAGGGGCTTGCAAAGCTCTTGAGCAGACGGATGATGAAGGGCTCCTCAGCGGCGCTGGTGATAACGTTTGGGCCGTCGAGGTCGTATTTTGCCTGCGCAATATCAAGGGCAAGGCCGTCCGGGGTGGTATGGAACTTTCGACAGACGCTCTTTACCGAGTGAGTTGCGGCAAAGGTCAAGGACTGTCCAAGCTCTCCCGAAGTGGTTTGGGCTGTCTTTGTTTGGGTTGTGCGCTTCATGATTGCCATGTGCACCTCCGATGATTAGTGGAAACGAATGACTAACTGGTTGGTGTATGACGCAAACTGAAAGCGTTCTGTTATGTGTGGGACTTGAAACCGGACAATCTGAAACCGAACGATCCGAGCCAGTCGATCAAGGCTGGATAATCTTGAAACCTGCCACATAGATTCATATATCTACAGGATTGCTCTATAAACCTGCAAATTTATATCCCTATAGGCTTGCGGTGCAGTAAAAATTAAAACTTTTGAATAAGAGGTTTCTTTATATCCGTCACACATAAATGAACAGGGTCAGCATCTGCTGTCAGACGTAAGCTGCTACTTCGACTAGGCATATAAAGCACCTCCTTATATTGGAGTTCTGCAAGGGACGTCCAGTGAAGCGAGGCACCATGCGATGGACGGACGTCACGTCTATTCAGACATCTCTAAGAGTAGTTGGGTTGACGACTTTGGTCAACCTATTACTATATATCTTATAAATAACGTGTTTAATCTGCGTGTTTATTCACCGCAATATGGCGAGAAGCCCTGTCGAGCAGTAACGCAGAGAAGAAACGACAAGCAGAACGACAAAACGCCGTACACTGCAATCTTGCTAAGAAGGAGCATCTCATGGGCAAAGTGATTGTATTTGGAAGCCTGAACATGGACGTCTCCATCGAGGCAGACAAGATGCCTCAGCAGGGCGAGACTATTGGCGGCAAAAATCTTGTCACCAGCCCAGGTGGAAAAGGCGCTAATCAGGCTGTTGCTGCAGCTCGAATGGGTGCAGATGTCCACATGATTGGTGCTGTTGGCGCTGACTCATTTGGACAGGACCTCAAGCAGTCGCTTATTGGCAACAGCGTCAATGCGGAGCAGGTAGAAGAGCTGTCTGGGGTCTCCACTGGTGTTGCTGTGATTGTGCGCGTAGGCGGCGATAATCGCATCATCCTGGACCATGGCGCTAATTACGTTCGCACAACCGATGACGTAAAAGCGGTGCTCGATCGCATTGCGGAGCCAGGTGACGCGTTTTTGACGCAGTTTGAGTGCGAGTTGTCGACCACGTTTGAGCTTATCAGGTACGCGCATGAGCTGGGGCTCTATACGATGGTGAACCCATCGCCATCAGCTACCATGACCACCGGTCTTCTCGCCAGCGTGGACGTGCTTTGCCTGAACGAGATTGAGTTTGCGGACCTGTTTGGCGAGGGCAAGATAAGCCCGCTGGCAGATCCCGAGGCTGCAGTGCAGAAGGTGCTTGCAAGTGGCGTGACAACTGCGGTGTTGACGCTGGGTTCCAAGGGCTCAATCGCTGCCGACGCACACGGTATCTACCAGCAGGAATGTTATCGTGTGGACACCGTGGACACTACCTGCGCGGGCGACACGTTCATGGGCACGCTTGCTGCATTCCAGGCGTCGGGGCAGCTGGAGGGTCACGACATCAAGCGGGCGCTTGACGTGGCCGCGAAGGCCGCAGCGCTCGCTACCACTAAGGTTGGCGCTCAGCAATCAATCCCAACGTATCAGCAGGTAGTTGAGTTTTAGGTTAAAATTACCGTGATTGTTGCTTCATAATTCGCAGTCCACACGCAGCTCAAACGTACAAAGGAGACTTATGACAACGCTTTCAACTAAGACGCGCGTCATCATCGACACAGATCCAGGCATCGACGACGCTATCGCCCTGGGTTTTGCCCTGGCCGCAAAGGCGCTGGATATCAAGCTTATTACTACTGTCAGCGGAAATGTTGGCATCGAGAACGTCACCAACAATACCCTTAAGCTGCTCAAATTCTGGAACCAGTACGTGCCTGTTGCGCGCGGCGCTGCCGAGCCTCTGCTCAGAAAGCCTATGGACGCAAGCGACGTCCACGGTGCATCTGGCATGAGGGGCTACGAGTTCGACGGCATTCAGCCGGACTGTCTTCTTGAAGAAACTGCACTTGAGGCACAGCGTCGCGTCATTATGGAAGGCGCTTCGGCTGGTGAGAAAACCACGCTGGTGACGCTTGGACCTCTGACCAATATTGCGCTGCTGCTGAAAGCATACCCACAGGTCAAGGAGCATATCGACCGCATTGTCATGATGGGCGGCGCTCTGACCCGCGGAAACCTTGGCGTCATGTCCGAGTTCAACGTGGGCGTTGACCCCGAGGCGGCAAAGATTGTCTTTGCATCCGGCGTGCACGTGGCCATGGTTGGCCTTGAGGTGGGCGACGCTGCTCGCGTGATGCCCGAAGACATCAAGAACATCCAGAACTCCGGCAAGAGTGGAGACATGCTGGTCAAGCTGCTGCTCAACTATCGCGTCCACTACCAGGAGGAGGGCTTCAGCATGTACGATCCAACGGCCGTGGCCTACCTGCTGGCGCCCCAGATGTTTGAGACCAAAGATGTGTTTGTGGACGTCGAATGCGCGGGCGCTCTGACAAGCGGCTGCACCGTTGTTGACCTGGCCGGATACCTTGGCGAGAAACCCAACGCAACTGTGTGCGTTGGCGTTGACCAAAAGGCATTCCGTACTTGGTTTATTCACCAGATCCAAAAGTGCAACGTCCTCGACGGCTCTGCCTCTGCAGTTGAAGGCGTGCTGCTGGACTAAGGCACCGTTGGATCAACGTGCCGCCAGGCGGGACACCGCATCAAAAATCACAAGAAAAAGCCTCTTCTCGCCATTGAGAAGAGGCTTTGTTGTGCGTAAAAGTGCTGGTAAATGGACCTTCTCGCTAAATTCCACGCCAGATATTAGAGCTCTTTGTAGACAGGGAACCACTTGAGTGCGTCAACTGCTTCTTTTGCATTGGCAATTGGCTCGCGGTTCAGGCCCTGCTTGATTGCTTCCTCTGCAACGCCAACAGCAATACGCTCGGAGAACTCGGTAATCTTGGAGACTGGAGGAAGAATTGCAGCTCCAGGCTTTGTGGTGTCGACGATTCCACCAAGCGAGTGAGCTGCCAGAGAAATCATCTGGTCTGTGAGCAGGCGAGCCTTTGATGCAAGAACACCCAAGCCAAGGCCAGGGTAGATGAGAGCGTTGTTGGCCTGGCCAATCTGGTAGGTTACGCCGCCAAGCTCCACGTCATCGGATGGAATGCCGCAGGCTACAAGCGCGCGACCATCGGTCCAGGTCAGCAGGTCTTGGGCGGTTGCCTCCGCAAGCTTAGTTGGGTTGGATAGAGGGAAGACCATTGGACGCTCACAATGAGCTGCCATTTCGCGGATAATCTCCTCGGTGAAGGCACCGTGAACGGTAGAGGTACCAACCATGATTGTTGGGTGGACCGTCTTTACAACGGCAGCCAGGTTGGTGAGCTCATCAGCGTTTGCAAACTCAGAACGCTTACGAGCAAAAGGCTTCTGCTGTGGAGTGAGGTTGTCCATATCGTCGAAGAGCAGACCCTGGCGATCTACCAGGTAGAAGCGCTTGCGAGCCTCCTCGCGATCCATTCCCTGGTCCACAAACTCCTGCAGCACACGCTCAGCAATACCGCAACCAGCAGTCCCTGCGCCAAAGCAGAGATATACCTGGTCGACGAGTTTCTCGCCAGAAATGTTGAGGCCACCGAGGATGCCTGCGAGGGTGACGATGCCGGTGCCTTCGACATCGTCGTTGAAGACAGGGTAGGTGTTCTTGTATCGGTCCAGGATTGCTGCAGCATGCGAGCGGCCGAAGTCCTCGAAGTGCAAGTAGAGGTTAGGGAAGAGCTTCTCGACGGTGGTCACAAAGTTGTCAATGAAGGCGTTGTAGCGGTCCTCGTCGACGCGCTTGTGGCGCTCGCCCAGGTACAGTGGGTCATCGAGCAACTCCTGGCGGTTGGTACCAGCATCAATAATAATAGGCATAATGCGATTAGGGTCAACACCAGCTGCGGCAGTGTAGACCATGAGCTTACCGACGGAAATTTCGACGCCATTGGTGCCCCAGTCGCCGATGCCCAGAATTGCCTCTGCGTCGGTGACGACAATCAGGTCGATGTCTCTACCTGCGGCTGCGTTCTTCAGCGAGGTTTCAAGATCCTCAGGACGATCAACTGACAGGAAGCATGCATACTGCGAGTCTACATAGCGCTGGGAGTACTGCTCAATGTCAGGCGCGATAGTTGGATCGTAGACGATTGGCATGAACTCTTCGATGTGCTTGGAGAACAGGTTATAGAACAGCGTGCGGTTTTCAGAGAAAAGCCTCATCAGGTAGTGACGCTTAGTCTCGAGGTCAGGGTACTGCTGGAAGAGTACGTATGCCTGCTCAGCCTGCTCCTCGATGGTCTGGATGTTTGGAGGAAGAAGGCCTACCAGGCCATATTTCTGTCGCTCCTCCTGCGTAAATGCGGTTCCTTTGTTCAAAAATGGATCGTTCAGTAGTTCAAAACCCGTCTTCATAGCAACTCCCAAATGCATTGTATTCCCAGGCACATTGACTGATGCGTAGCGCGTTTAAGCGTGCGGCATTAATGGTGTCTGTGTAGACTCTTAGAGATAACAATACTCATTTCATATTACGTTTTCTTGTGAAATTGAGGAATTTACTTCTCGGCAAAGGTAAACGGCCCGAAGTTGCAAGCCAAAACAACACTGGGACCGTACATATTGCGGGACAAAACTTCACCGAGGTGGTACAAATTGCAGCCAACTGCGGTTTTGTTGCGCGCTCGGGATGCAAGTGGTAAAAAATGCGTTTAGTTGGAATATGCAGTGGCGACTGATTTTTATGCAAGCAGTTTACCTGCGGTTTTTCGTTGGACAAAAATTGCAAAATCTGGATACTTTTTGCCACCTGCGCAAACGTGAGGCAGAAAATCACGTGATTGCGATTTGACTTCCAACTAAACGGATTTTTTACCCAAAAGAGGGGGTCGAATTTTGTGGACTGAAATTTTGATACAAAGCTCCGCATAAACAAGGTGGAGTATGCAATTTCCTTGGGTGATTGGATGTTGCTCAGTCAATTGGATAGTGGCCAGCCCTCAAAGTGACGTTATTTCACTGCAACAGCACCTTCAGGAAGCGCAATATCCGCATCGGTTGCAATTAAGAGGTTGTTACCTGGTGTTTTAGGAGTATCAGGCCACTCGGGCACATACGCGACGTGCGCAAACTCCTGCGCAAACACGCCTGCAACCTCCAGAAGTAGTGCAGATCCACGGTCTTCGAGCGGACAGCGAACATCGGCCAGATATACCCCGCCAGCTGCAAGTTTTTCTTTGACCACTTGCGCGCCAGCCAGAGTTCCCAGGGGTCCAAGTGACTTTCGACCAGCAAACACTTCGTTTACCAGCACGTCAATGCTGCTAGTATCTGCATCCTGCAGAACCTTCCAGGCGTCGTCCTCGACAATACGCAGCTCACTTGAAGCCGCAGCTAGAGCCTCGTCCAGAAAGAAATGCTCGCGTGCAAGCGAAACAATCTTCGGATCAATCTCAATCGCCTCGATAACGCCGCCGCGCATGTGCGTAGCCAGGTATTTTGGCAGCGAGAAACCTCCGCCGCCCATGACTACAATGTGACCCTCTGGTGCCACCTGCTGGATAAGCTGCGCCATCATACGGTGATAGTGAACGCAAAGTTCAAAGCGCAGCTTAGGCGCAATGTAGCTTACGGACTGGAAGGTGCCATTAACGTTGAGCAGCCTGATGGGCGTACCGTCGGCGTCCTCGGAGTCAAAAATCATCGTGAGGCCAAATTTTGTACGCGTCACAAAAACGCCTCGAGCACGCAGAATTAACAGAAGTAGCTGGTAAATGCCAATAACAGCAAGCCCCGCTACGGTCGACCAGATAAAAAATGTCCAAAAATCATGTAAGACCATGTTAATTCCTTGTTAGTAAGGTTTCCCTCGGTTATACTAGCCGATACGGCGTTTTTTCTGAACGCTTTTACAGGAAAAGATTTTCTGGGGGTTTATATGATTTTAGGACTTGGTATTCCTGAGCTTCTGATTATTGTTTGCGTTGTTATGGTCATCTTTGGACCTAAGAACCTTCCAAAGCTCGGCAAGGCTGTCGGCGAGACCGTCAAGAGCGTTCGTGAGGGCATGGAGTCTGAGACCAAGGAAGAAGCCAAGGAGCCAGAGGCTGAGCTCGTTGAGGACGAAGAGTCCAAAAAGGCTGAGTAACCCCATCTCACACGTATAGACCTACTTGACCCATCAACAGAAAGAATACGATGGACACTACAAAAGAGATTGTACTTACCCCAGAGGGCCGTCAGAAGCTTGTCGATGAGCTGGCTTATCGTGAGGGCGAGAAACACGACGAGATTGTTGAGCGCATCAAAGAGGCTCGCGGTTTTGGCGACCTTTCTGAGAACTCCGAGTATGACGCTGCAAAAGAAGAGCAGTCCCACAACGAGTCCCGCATCAACGAGATTCGTCAGATTCTCTCTGTCGCAAAGGTTGTCGAGGGTGGCAGCAAGCGTAACGTCACCGTTGCAATCGGCACAACCGTCGAGCTTGCTGATGCAAAAGGCAAGACAACTAAGTATGTAATTGTTGGTACTACTGAGACTAACTCCCTTGAGCACAAGATCTCTAACGAGTCCCCAGCTGGCGAGGCTCTTATTGGTCATAAGAAGGGCGACGAGGTTGAGTTCACCACGCCAAACGGCAAGGTGAAGAAGTACACCATTACCTCTATTACTCGCTAGACTGGCACAAAAGATTTTTGGTCGCCCCGTGTCCGTCTGGCGCGGGGCGTTTTTACGTGGAGGATACATGTCCGAAGTAGAGAACAACATCGCTGGTAGCTCGGCTGCCGCTGACGCAACCGCTGCCGAGAACGTCGACGCAACCGAGGTCACCTCAGAGGCTTCCATCAACGACGAGCGTGCTCAGCGCCGCGTCCGTCGTCAGGCGCTCATCGACGCCGGCATTGACCCATACCCAATCAAGTCCACCGTTACCGCTCACGTTGCTGAGCTGGAGGAGCGCTACGCTGACCTCGAGGACGGCCAGACTGGCGAGGAAGTCTATTCCGTGGCTGGCCGCGTCCGTGCCATCCGCAACCAGGGCAAGATCGCGTTTGTCGTGGTAGAGGACTATACTGGCCAGATTCAGCTTTTCTGTCGCATCAATAACCTTGACGAGAAGAACTGGGAGCTCCTGGGTCTTCTCGACCTTGGTGACATCATCGGCGCAACCGGCGCTATTATGCGTACTCGCCGCGGTCAGCTTTCCCTGGCAGTCACCTCGCTGGAGGTTCTCTCCAAGTCGCTGCGTCCTCTGCCTGAAAAGTTCCATGGTCTCACCGACCGCGAGGTTCGTTATCGCCAGCGCTACGTTGACCTCATCATGAACCCCGAGGTCCGCGACGTGTTCCGCAAGCGCTCCCAGATCATCTCCATCATCCGCCAGTTCATGGAGGCTGACGGCTACATGGAGGTTGAGACTCCCGTTCTCCAGGAGATTCTTGGCGGCGCAAATGCAAAGCCATTTATCACGCACTACAACGCTCTGAATACCGAGAACTACCTGCGCATTGCAACCGAGCTTCCGCTGAAGCGCCTGCTTGTTGGCGGTCTTGAGCGCGTTTACGAGCTTGGCCGCCAGTTTAGAAACGAGGGCACCGATCTTACGCACAACCCAGAGTTTACCTCTATGGAGGCATACGCCGCCTACTCTGACCTGGCCGGCATGCGCGAGCTTTCCCAGAGCCTCTTCCAGGAGATTGCCCGCAAGGCTTGCGGCTGCGAGGAGGGCCATGAGGTCATCACCTTCCAGGGCACTGAGGTTGACCTTTCCGGCAATTGGCGTGTTGCGTCTCTGGCAGAGATTGCGTCCGAGGTTACCGGCGAGGAGCTCTCCATTGACACTCCTGTCGAGAAACTCCGTGCAGTCCTGGACCGCTATGAGATTGAGTGGAATCCAGAGTGGCAGGCCGGCAAGCTGTTGTTTGAGATCTACGACGAGCTTGGCGAGAAGAGCATCGTAAACCCAACCTTTGTCTGCGATTATCCTGCAGAGGTTTCTCCACTTACCAAGCGTAAAGCAGACGATCCTCGCCTGACTGACCGCTTTGAGCTTATTATCTGTGGCGCAGAGTATGCAAATGCATATTCAGAGCTCAACGACCCCGTTGACCAGGAGGAGCGCTTTGCTGCCCAGATGGAGGCTAAGCGTCAGGGTGACGAGGAGGCCATGGAGTACGATTACGACTTCATCCGCGCACTTGAGTACGGCATGCCACCAGCGGGCGGCATCGGCTATGGCATTGACCGCATGATTATGCTCTTCTGCGATCAGCCTTCTATCCGCGACGTCCTTCTCTTCCCACAGCTCAAGCCTGAGAAGCGCTAAGAGCTTGAGCGCACTGCGAATTCAACGCTCGCGACATACCCACAATAAGACTTGAAAGTTTGTGACACGCCTGTCTTAAAATCCTTTGTGTTCACATGATAGTCACATCAATTAAAACCGGTACCTGCACTTTTACGGGTACCGGTTTCTTGTGATTGTGGGTTTAACCTTTTGGGTACATACCTATCCAAATCAAGAGAGTTTTGAGAGGTTTCAGCACATGTTTGATAAATTCACTGACAGAGCGCGTAAAGTCATGAGCCTGGCTCAGGACGAGGCTCGCGGTCTTGGCCAGATGTATGTTGGTACCGAGCACCTGCTACTTGCTCTCATCAAAGAGGGGGAGGGCATTGCTGCTCAGGCTCTGGCTAAGCTGGAGGTCTCGTACGACGAGGCCCTGGCAACCGTAAAAGAGCTCACCACGGGCGCAGGAGACCCTATTCCTGGCGGCCACATTCCGTTTACTCCTCGCGCAAAGCGCGTGCTTGAGGACGCGTACAGAGAAACCATGACCCATGGTCAAAGCTATATTGCAACAGAGCACCTGCTCTTGGGTATTGTGTCCGAGGGTAATGGTCGCGCTATGGATGCCCTGCGTACCATGGGTGTCTCCGGCGACGCGGTAAGAAACGCTGTTGATGAGCTGGTTGCCCAGACTCCAGAAGATGCATCTGCTGGTCCTCGTATGGCAGAACCTCGCATTGAGGGTGGCATCTTTGGCATGCCTGTTGGCGCTGGTCAGATGCGTCCTAACGCAAACGACGATGCCTCCATGCTGGAGCAGTTTGGCCGCAACCTTACCAAGCTTGCCGCAGATAAAAAGCTTGACCCTGTCATTGGTCGCGACCGCGAGATTGAGCGTGTCATGCAGGTTCTTGCCCGCCGCCAGAAGAACAACCCACTTATCCTGGGAGATCCCGGCGTTGGTAAGACTGCTATTGTTGAGGGCCTGGCTCAGCTCATTGCTTCCGGCAACGTTCCTGACATTCTGCGCGGTAAGCAGGTTTGGACGCTCGACCTGGCAAGTCTGGTAGCTGGTTCTAAGTATCGCGGTGAGTTTGAGGACCGCATGAAGAAGGTTGTTGCTGAGCTGGAGAAATCCAAGAATGACATCCTCTTCATCGACGAGATTCACACCGTCATTGGCGCCGGTTCCGCAGAAGGCTCCATCGATGCCGCATCCATCTTAAAGCCACCGCTGTCTCGTGGAGAAATCCAGGTCATCGGCGCAACTACGGCAGAAGAGTACCGTAAACATGTCGAGAAGGACGCTGCATTTGAAAGGCGTTTCCAGCCAGTCAACATCGGCGAGCCAAATACCGACGACACCATTTCTATCATCCACGGTCTTCAGGACCGCTACGAGAAGCACCATCACGTCCACTACACCGAGGCTGCTATCAAGGCTGCTGTTGCGCTTTCTAGTCGCTACATCCAGGATCGTTTCTTGCCAGACAAGGCTATTGACGTCCTCGATGAGGCTGGCGCTCGCGCACGTATCCACAAGATGAGCCTTCCACCAGAGATTGCCCAGGTAGACGCAGATCTTCTCCGCGTTCGTACCCAGAAGTCCGAGGCAGCAAGCGCTCAGGAGTTTGAGCAAGCAGCTCGTCTGCGTGATCAGGAGAAATCCCTGGTAGCAGAGAGGGACCGCTTGGAGACTGAGTGGCGTGAGCAGCTAGACAAGAACATTGTTACCGTTGACGAAGACGATATTGCAAAGGTTGTCTCTGGCATCACCGGTGTTCCTGTTTCTAACCTCACCGAGACTGAGGCTTCAAGGCTGCTTCGTACAGAAGACATTCTTCACCAGCGCGTTGTTGGTCAGGATGAGGCTGTTGTTAAGGTTGCAAAGGCAATTCGCAGAAGCCGCAGTCCTCTTAAAGACCCTAAGCGTCCTGGCGGCTCCTTCATCTTCCTTGGCCCTTCCGGCGTAGGTAAGACTGAACTTGCAAAAGCCCTGGCAGAGTTCCTGTTTGGCTCCGAAGATGCCCTGCTTTCTTACGACATGTCCGAGTACATGGAGCGTCACACTGTAGCTAAGCTGGTTGGTGCTCCTCCAGGATACGTGGGCTACGATGAGGGCGGCGAGCTCACCAAGGCTGTTCGCCGTCGTCCATACTCTGTCCTGCTTTTTGATGAGATTGAGAAGGCACATCCAGACGTCTTCAACATTCTGTTGCAGATTCTGGACGAGGGCCGCTTGACTGACGGTCAAGGCCGTCACGTGGACTTCTCCAATACGGTTGTCATCATGACATCCAACATTGGTGCTCGCGAGATTGCCCGTACCAACACTATGGGCTTCTCGTCAGAGGGTTCTAAGGGTCTTTCCGATAAAGAGATTACCAGCCGTGTTATGTCTGAGCTCAAGCGTGGATTCCGCCCAGAGTTCTTGAACCGTGTGGACGAGATTGTTGTCTTCAAGTCGCTCTCTACCGAGCAGCTTCGTGGCATTGTTGACCTCATGGTTCTTGAGCTGCGCGATCGTTTGATTGCCAACGGTATGTCTATTGAGCTCACTGAGGCAGCAAAGGATCTGATTGCCAAAGACGGAACCGATCCTGTCTACGGTGCTCGTCCGCTGCGCCGCACCATTCAGTCGATGATTGAAGACCCCCTGTCTGAGGAGCTTCTCTCTGGCCAGTGGGCTGCAGGAGACATTGTTGCTGTTGATGTTGACGCTGAGGGTAAGAAGCTTGTGTTCACCAAGACCACAGGCGTTATCCCTGAGCCTCGAAAGAAAGAGACAATGGCGCAGCTTGATCAGATGGATGTCAGCATGGGCCCATCCTCGCTGTCACAGGGTAGCGCGGGCGGTTCGTCCGATTTGATGTCCTCCGCTGAGTAAGCTAGTTCTGACCCGAGGTTCTGCCTCGGGTCTTTTTGTATTGCAGCTAACATGCGTGGTTCTCTTGGCGAGAAACCCGCCGAGAAACCCGTCGAGAAACCCGTCTTCTCAAAACCGTCACTACACGCGCCGGCAACAAAACCGTATACTTGAAACGTTGAAACAAATTGAAACCGTAAACGTACTAGAAATGCAAAACACAGCCTGTAAGCTGCACGTCATTGAGGGAGAGCCATGGAGCCAACGCAACTTGATCCAAATGCAACAGAAAATGAGGACCGCATTGCCACAGCTCTAAAGATGACTGCTCCTGGTACGGCACTCCGCGTGGCGCTGGACATGATTATCGCCGGTCGCCTGGGCGCTCTCATTTGTGTGGGAGATATAGAAAACGTCCTTGCTGCAGGTGGAGATGGTTTCAAACTTGATGTTTCCTTCACGGCAAACCGATTGTTTGAGCTCTGCAAGATGGACGGCGCCGTGGTGGTGGATAAAGACCTTACCAGAATTCTGCGTGCCAACTTCCACCTCAATCCTGATGCAACGCTTCCAACTGCAGAAACAGGCACTCGTCATCGTACTGCTGCTCGTATGAGTTTGCTCACCAAGGCAATTGTGATTGCAGTATCTTCTCGCCGTTCATTGATTACGGTCTACGTTGATGGTCACGTTATTCCACTGAAGTCGGTACCAGCCATTATGTCTACCGTCAACCAGCTTTCGGTTGCCATGCAAAATACGCGCCAGCAGCTTGATCGCGCCCTTCTTCGCCTGACTGCCCTTGAGCTTGATAACTACGTCACTCTTGGTGATGTAGCAGGCATTTTCTACCTTTTTGAGGTTTTGTTTAGTGCCGCTGATCAGCTTGATGCTTGCCTTTTGGAGCTGGGTAGCGAAGGTAAAACCACCGCTATGCAGCGCGAGGAATATTTGGGTGGCATCGACGAGGCTTATAACCTGATGATTCGCGATTACGCTGTAGATTCTTCTGCTGAAGAGGCACGCGCCATTCGCCGCCGCTTCCACGAGACGGCAAACACGGAGCTTCGCTCCCCAGAAAGTGTTGGCCAGATTCTAGGTTACTCCGATGGCCGCGGAGAAGATGCGTCCATGGAGCCTCTGGGCCTGCGCACACTTTCCCGCGTTCACGTGGTCAACGATGAGATTGCGGCCAGAATTGTTGACGCCTACGATAATCTGCAGCAGCTGCTTCACGTTGCAGAAAACGATACGTCTAGCCTTAAATCTCTGGGTGTCGAGAACCCCGGTGCACTTGCTAACAGTCTCCGCAGAATGTGGGGTAAGTCAGAATAATGGCTGCAAGCAGCACTTGTGCAAAGGTCGTGTCAAAGCCACGTCCTTCTCGCCTTGCAACACATGGAGCAAAAGCCGATACCGTTGCCGTCATTGTGGCTGGCGGCATTGGCGAGCGCTTTGGATATCCTGACGGCAAGCAGTTTATTTCTGTCTGTGGTCTGCCGCTGATGAGCTGGTCAATCCTTGCGTTTGATCATGCCCCAAGCGTGGCTCACATTGTGATTGCTTGCTCTGACGAGAAACGCACTGCAGTTCAAGAGGGTGTTGTGGGCAAGCTTGTGCTCCACAAACCCGTGCACTTTGCAACGTCTGGCGCTACTAGGCAGGAGTCAGTTTACAACGCGCTCCAGGTAGTGCCTGCTGGATATGATTTTGTTTCTGTTCATGACGCGGTTCGTCCGCTCATTGAGGTGGAGACAATCGAGCAGGTCATTGGCACGGTTCGCAAGTCACCTAAGATTGCAGGAGCAATTTTGGCTCACCGCGCAACTGATACTTTGAAGCGCGTGGACGGCGCAACCATTGTAGATACACCTGACCGTTCAACTTTCTGGGCTGCTCAGACCCCTCAGGTGTTCAAGATGCGTACGCTCCTTGAAGCTCACGAGGTGGCGTGTCAGGAGGGGTATCAGGGAACCGATGACTCATCGCTCGTTGAGCGATTGGGTCTTACGGTGTTGTGCGTTGAGTCACAACGAGAAAACGTAAAGGTTACGTACCCGTCTGACCTTGCAATTGTTGAGGCTACGCTCAGCCGTCGCCTGGTAGAAGGCGCAACTGGAAGTGGGGCTGTAGAGTGAGTATGCCGAAGCTTAAAATTGGGCACGGATACGATGTTCATCGCCTGGTAGAGGGCAGAGATCTTATCTTAGGTGGCATCAAAATTGAGCACACCAAAGGTCTTCTCGGCCACTCCGATGCTGATGTTTTGACTCATGCACTTATGGACGCCCTGCTAGGAGCTCTGCGCGCCGGCGACATTGGTCAGCTTTTTCCCGATACAGACCCTGCTTATGAGAGTGCTGATTCTATGGTGCTCCTGTCCCAGGTTATGCAGCTTGTTCGTGATAAGGGCTTTGAGCTTCTGGATTGTGATTGCACCGTTGCAGCTCAAGCTCCTAAGTTGCTCCCTCATCGCGATGCTATGAGAAACCGCATGGCTGAGGTCATGGGTGTTTCGCCAGATAAAGTTGGTGTAAAAGCAACTACCACCGAAGGCCTTGGTTTTGTGGGCACTCAAGAAGGCATTGCTGCCTGGGCAGTTGTGCTGCTGGAACGTAGCGCGTAAGCCGGGACGCAGCGTGTAAGCCGGGACGCAGCGCGCAATAAATTACAGCTCTACGATATGGTCGGCTGCCTCCACCACTTTAGGATCATGAGATATGAGCAGTATTATGTGGTCTTGCTTGACCTTCTTTAGAAGAGTAAGAAGGACATCAACACTTTTTTGATCTAACGCAGAAGTTGGCTCGTCAAGCAACATAACACTTGGATTCATAAGCATCATGCGGATAATTGCAATCTTTTGTTTTTCTCCGCCAGAGATAGCTGAGCTTCGTTCACTCAGGCGAACGTCAAGATTTTGATCATCACCAAGCAGCAATTTTTCCAGATTGAACAGCTTGATATAGCTGATTATCTCCTCATCTGTTGGTTGGTTTTTGCACAGCAGTGTCAGATTATTTCTTACCGTATCGTCAACAATGCTTGGCTCTTGCTCGGTAAATCCAAGAGTATTTTTTCGAAGTTCATACTGATTAATTTGAGCTAGCAAGTCCTCATTTATAGCAATACTGCCTGATAGGTGAGAAGACCATTCTCCATTAATGAGCTTCAGAAATGTTGATTTGCCTGTACCGTTTCCACCGGTAATGGCGTATATATTTCCTTTTGCAAAACTGCAAGACAAGTTGTTCATCAGTACTTTATTTGAATGCGGATAAGAGAAAGACACATTTGTGCAGGTAATTTGATTGACATCGCCTGATGGAACGATGGTTCCAACGGATTCTTGAGGTAAATCTAGAATCTGCTCAATTCGATTAAGGCTTACCGTAATGCTCTGATAAGCCATGCCAAACTCCATAAGAAGCGTAATAGAACTTAAAAGCGATACAAAATAGCTTGAGATTGTTGCAATATAGCCAGGTTGCAGTGCTCCAAGGAAAATTTGATATGCACAGGTAATAAAGACAATAGCTTGGAATACGGCAATCACAGCATTGTTTAATTCTTGTACGCCAAACTCAAGCTTGTACTGCTCATGAATGGCACTACGAAGTTTTTGATTGACGGCATAGTGCTGATTAAAGAAACGCTCAAAGAGGGAATGACGCCTGATGAAATCTACATCAGTGAACTGCGAGAGTTCAATTGATCCATACTGGGACCGCAGCTCTTTAGATTCTTTGTATCTTTTATAGGCCGAAGCTTGGATTTGCTTATAGATAATAAAACTCACCAATAGCAGAACAGCTGTTACAAGAGCGGTTAATGGGTTCAAATATAAAATAATTGCCAGTGTGCCTAAGACAGAGACCATAGTTGTTACAAAGCTCACACATTGTGTAAGTATAAAAATCGAAACGTCATTAGAATCGTTATTTACTGTCTGGCGGTAATGTCCAGAATCATATGACGAGAAAAATGATGAATCTGCATGTTGAATCTTGTCAATCAGCTGTCGCTCAATAGTAAACGCAGAATCAACCTGTAACTGACAATACCGTGTTTTAGCAAGATAGGAGCAGCCGGCAATGAGGATTCCTAGTGCGGCAACTACGGCGCAATAGAAAAGTATCTCGCTCCAAGTTGTTCCTGAAATAAAAAGATTAATTACAAATCCAACAAGAAGCGGTTGGATCACCATAAGCGCTGTGACAAAGAATGACAGAAAGAGAAAAATCGCAAGACTGCCCTTATCCAGAATGGTAGATATACAGTAGCGGATAATGTTAAAAAACTTACTCATTCGAATCACCTTCTGAAGTTGTTAAGAGTAAGATTTCTTGTCTTCTAGTTCTTTGCAGTTTTGATTCAAATATAAATTCTTTAAATTTTTGTTCATCAAGTTTAATAAAACAAAAAAAACAATCCAGTACTAATCCGCAAACGGTTACAAAATTGAATCTTGATTAGTAGGGTATGGAACTTAAAGGTTTTCCACAAACCGTTTATACTTACACCAATACACAATGGTTGCGAGGAGTATACATGCTTGTCTATAACACTCAGACGCATAAAAAAGAAGAGTTCAAGCCAATCGATGAGGGCAAGATCCGCATGTACGTGTGCGGTCCTACGGTTTACGATCAGATTCACATCGGAAATGCCCGTACCTTCCTCTCGTTTGACGTTATTCGCCGTTATCTGATGCACAAGGGTTATGAGGTCACCTTTGCTCAGAACCTGACTGACGTTGATGACAAGATTATTCAGCGAGCCATTGAGCAGGGAAGGACTGCACAAGAGGTTTCTGAAGAGTTTTCACAGGCGTTTATCGAGCAGATGCACCGCTTCAATATACTGGACCCAGATATTCGTCCGCGCGCAACGCACGAGATTGAAGCTATGCTTCAGATGATTCAATCTTTGATTGATCAGGGTCACGCTTACGCGGTGCCTTCGGGCGATGTGTACTTCTCGGTTCGTTCTGATCACAGCTATGGTGTGCTTTCTGGTCGAGATCTTGATCAGCTTCGCGCAGGTGAGCGCGTTGAGGTTAATGACGAGAAACGCGATCCATTTGACTTTGCACTCTGGAAAGCTGCAAAGCCTGGTGAGCCTAGCTGGCCAAGCCCTTGGGGAGAAGGTCGTCCAGGTTGGCACAGTGAGTGCTGCGCCATGATTCATCGCTACCTGGGAACTCCAATTGACATTCACGGTGGTGGCTCTGACCTGGTATTCCCTCATCATGAGAATGAGACTGCACAGGCATCTTGCGCTTGGCACGCTCCTCTCGCCAATTATTGGATGCACACCGGAATGCTTCGTGTTGACGGCGAGAAGATGTCCAAGTCTTTGGGTAACTTCTACACACTCAAGGAAGTTTTGGACAAGTATCCTGCAGATGCAGTAAGACTTTTGATGCTTCAGACGCACTATCGTGCACCACTTGATTTCTCGTTTGAGCGCCTTGAGGGTACCGTTGGTACGCTTGAGCGCATGAAGACCTGCGTTGCAAATCTCCGCTGGGCTTTCAAGCAGTCTTCTGCTCAGCACGAACTTTCCGATGCTGATAGCACGCTTGCCGAGGCTATTAACACAGCTCAGAGCGAGTTTGACGCTCAGATGGATGATGATTTCAATACTGCAGGGGCACTCGCTGCTATCTTTGCACTGGTAACTGCTGCAAATACGTATCTTGCAGAGGTTGGTCAGAACGTTGGCGCAAGTCCTGTTCTCCGTGCAGCAGATATGTTGTGCGAGCTTACGGGAGCTTTGGGAATTGATTTGACTCAGGCAGCATCTACCTCTGATTTACCAGAAGAGCTTGTGGCGCTTGCCGCTCAGGTAGCAGGCTATGAGGGCTCGTCAGCTGACGAGGCTGCAGAGGCTTTGCTTGCTGCTCGTCAAGAGGCTCGCTCCCAGAAGAACTGGGCAGTTGCCGATCAAATTAGAGACGGCATTGCTGAGCTTGGACTTTTGATTGAAGACACCGCCGCTGGCGCTCGACTTAAGCGTAAGGCAGACTAACTATGGCAAGAAATCAGCGTTCTACCTCTAAAAACACTCGTTCCGAGGGCGCTGCGGGACGCGGCGCTGGCGCAGGTCGCGGCGGCTCTGCGGGTCGTGGCGCTTCTTCCGGTCGCGGCGGAGCTGCAGGCCGCGGGGGAGCTGCAGGTCGCGGCTCCAAGAAGGCTGCCGACTGGGGCGGTTATTTCGGTGCCAAGAATGGCCAGGGCTCAAAGGGTGGCCGCTCCGCACAAGGTGCACGCGCAGCTCAGGACACTCGCGGACAGCGAAGCGCTGGCGGACAGCGAGGTGCTGGTGCTGGACGTCCCGGCAACAAGAAGCCTGCAACCGATCTTATCGAGGGTCGTCGCGCAGTAGCTGAGGCGCTGACTGTGGGCATTCCTTTGAAGAATGCGCTGGTACAAGCCGCAAGCGGACAGAAGGACCAGGAGATTGAGGCGCTTGCACGCCAGCTTGAGCAGGAGGGCATTCCTGTCGAGCGTGTTGCAAAGCCGGTGCTTGACTCGCTTTCAAGCCACGGCGCTCACCAGGGAGTTATTGTCCGTACGCAGCCATTTGCCTACGCCGACCTCTCTGAAATCATTCAGCGCGCCGGTTCTGAAAACGCGCTGGTTGTGGTCTTGGATCACGTCACTGACGAGGGAAATTTTGGTGCAATCGTAAGAAGTGCCGAGGTAGTTGGCGCAGCCGGCGTTGTTATTGCAAACGCCCGCGCCGCCCGAGTTGGCGTTGGAGCATACAAGACTTCCGCAGGAGCCGTGCTTCACCTGCCAATCGCTCAGGTTTCTAATCTGCCACGCGCTCTTGAAGAGCTCAAAGCCGCAGGTTTTTGGACGTGTGGCTCCACCGAGCACGCTACTCAGTCCGTGTGGGAGGCTCCCATGGGAGGTCGCCTCGCACTTGTTATGGGTTCTGAAGGCTCAGGAATTTCTCGCCTTATGCTCGAGAAGTGCGATTTTACGTGCAAGCTTCCTCAGTTTGGCCAGGTAGAATCCCTGAACGTTGCTCAGGCAACGACGGTTATGTGCTACGAGTGGCTCCGCAGGACCCAGGACGTGTAAGCCCAGGAAGCGTAAGGTATGGCTCAGAAAAAATCGCTGCTTGTAGTCGATGGCTATAACGTCATGTTGGCAACTCCTCGTTATGAGGCGCTGTTGGATGAGCATGGTTCTTCTGCGCAAGAAACCGCTGCTGAGAGGGCTTATCACCTCAACACCGATCCGTTTTATCGCGCCCGTTTGGCGCTCATTTCTGACGTTGCCACGTTTGCGCAAAGCACCTACGAGGCCGTTATTGTGTTCGACGGCAAGGGAAACGTAAACGACGAGCGCCCGGAGCGCAGCCATGCTGGCGTGCAGCTGGTTTTTTCCGAGACGGGGGAGTCTGCAGATAGCGTCATCGAGCGCCTGGTCACGGACGCTCGAGAGGCTGGTCGCAAAGTATTTCTGGTTACGTCGGACAGAGACATTCGCGCCACGGCCGGCTTTGGCCCCGGCGAGGTCACGCGCATTGCAAGCGCATCACTGGTCCACGAGATTTCCCAGGCAGATAACGTTGTCGAAGAGATGCGTCGCGATCAGGTCAGTACGCGCATGACGCTTGAAGACCGCATTTCTCCAGAACAACGCGAGAAACTCTGGAAGCTGCTGGGCAAATAGGTGACCAGGTCAGCGTCTCACGCACGCGATGCGCTAACGTGCTCGACCGCACCAATACGTCCGGCGCGCCTGGGTGCAATCAGCGCGCCTGATTTCTGCAAAGAATCTGTAAAATTTGCCTGATAACAGCAAAGAATCGGTGGATTTGCCTGATTTTGTCAAAGAATCGGTGCCTCAAATACAGATTCTTTGCACTTTTCAGGCAGGCCTTTCGTGACGTACCTTTTGGGTCCAGTGTGGTGTCATGGGCGCTTTCATCGAGCCTGATTTTCTCGCCAAGTCTGAATGATTTGCCGGAAAAGTGCACCAAGTCTGAGTTTTTTGCCGGTTTTTCTCGCCATGTCTGAGCTGTTTTACTCAGACATGATGTACTTTTCAGGCTGACCAAACTTAATCAGACAGCGTACTCGCACCAAGTTCACCCCTACAGAAGGGAAGTGCTCCTACGAGCTGCATTGGCCAGTTTGTGGAGAAAAATTTATCAAAAATTGAGACTAGACCAAAGCCAGAAAAGTCTATAGAATATCCTCTGCACTTGATGCCGCTATAGCTCAGCTGGTAGAGCAACTGACTTGTAATCAGTAGGTCCCGGGTTCGAAGCCTGGTGGCGGCACCACTTGAATTTTCAGCCAGGCATTGCCTGGCTTTTTTCGTGCGAATTTTGGAACACTCGAGGAACCGCTCGGGTAGTAATTCATGTAAATATATGTATGGCGAAAAAAATCGTGAAGACAAATTGCCATTAACGTGAACAAACGCCACTTCAGGCCGACGCGAAAGCCCATATCCGTTTGGCGAGAAACCCGCTTGGAGTTGTGGCCAAAAACCGCATGGAATTGTGGCGAGAAAATCGCTTGGAATTGTGAAAAAAATTTGATAAGATACGCCCGGTTGGGTGGATTACGTTGACAAGATTTTTATTCAATCGTAATATTTTCCCGCTTGAGAGGTAATTGGAAGATCAACTAGACTTCCTGCGTACGTTAAACCGCAAGGTAAACAGCGTACACAATTGCTTCTAGAGTGCTTGAAAACGGCATTTGGGGATATGGCACAGCGGCAACTGCGGCGGACTGTAAATCCGCTCCCTCTGGGTTCCTTGGTTCGAGTCCAAGTATCCCCACCACGCCCGTGTAGCTCAGTAGGTAGAGCACTTCGTTGGTAACGAAGAGGTCACCGGTTCAAATCCGGTCGCGGGCTCCATTTTTCAAGCGGCATTTATGCCGGCGTAGCTCAGCTGGTTAGAGCACACGGCTCATACCCGTGACGTCACTGGTTCGAATCCAGTCGCCGGTACCAGACTCTTTACGGCGTACATGTCCTAGACATTTGCGCCGTTGAGTATAAACAGACGTTTTTTCACCACGGTCTAGCCCGAGGGTTAGTTCCAGAAGGAGGATTGGCAATGGCCAAGGAAAAGTTTGACCGCACAAAGCCACACGTAAACATCGGTACCATTGGTCACGTCGACCACGGTAAGACTACCCTTACCGCAGCAATCACCAAGGTTCTCTCTGAGACCGAGGGCTGCAAGGCAGACTATACCGCCTTCGAGAACATCGATAAGGCTCCAGAGGAGCGTCAGCGTGGTATTACCATTTCCGTTGCTCACGTTGAGTACGAGACTTGGGAGCGCCATTACGCTCACGTCGACTGCCCTGGCCACGCAGACTACATCAAGAACATGATTTCTGGTGCAGCTCAGATGGACGGCGCAATCCTCGTTATTGCTGCAACCGACGGTCCTATGGCTCAGACTCGTGAGCACATCCTTCTCGCACGTCAGGTCGGCGTTCCTTACATCGTCGTCTTCCTGAACAAGTGCGACATGGTCGACGATGACGAGCTCATCGACCTCGTCGAGATGGAGACCCGTGACCTTCTCTCCGAGTACGACTTCCCAGGCGATGACCTTCCAATCATCCGTGGTTCCGCTCTCGGCGCTCTTAACGGCGAGGAGAAGTGGGTTGAGTCCATCCGTGAGCTCATGCACACTGTTGACTCCTACATCCCAACACCAGCTCGTGACAACGAGAAGCCATTCCTGATGGCAATCGAGGACGTCATGACCATTTCTGGTCGTGGTACCGTTGCTACCGGCCGTGTTGAGCGTGGTGAGCTCAAGCTCAACGATCCAGTCGAGATCGTTGGTATTAAGCCAACTCAGAACTCTGTTGCTACCGGCATTGAGATGTTCCGTAAGACCATGGACTTCTGCGAGGCTGGCGACAACGTTGGTATTCTTCTTCGTGGTGTTAAGCGCGAGGACATCGAGCGCGGTCAGGTTCTCTGCAAGCCTGGTACCGTTACTCCACACAAGAAGTTCACCGGTGAGGTTTACGTTCTTACTAAGGAAGAGGGCGGCCGTCACACCCCATTCTTCTCTGGTTACCGTCCACAGTTCTACTTCCGTACAACTGACGTAACCGGCGACATCTACGAGCTCACCGATGCAAACGGTGGCAAGGTAGAGATGGCTATGCCTGGCGACCACATCACCGTTGGCTGCGAGCTCATTCACCCAATCGCTCTTGAGCAGGGTCTGAAGTTCGCTATCCGCGAGGGTGGCCACACCGTCGGCGATGGCCGTGTTTCCACCGTCATCGAGTAACTTCTTTTAAAGTTGCTAACTTGCCCGGCGTGCTCTTTTGCGCGCCGGGTTTTTTGTCGAGAAAAAATATGTGAACGCCTAGAGTAATTAGAGAAAAGTATTGACATCTCTGGGTAGTGGGTGCTAACCTAAGCAACCGCGTCACATTTCGAGAATACATCTCGTGACCGTGTTCAGGAGGATCAATGCGTACACTCGTTACTCTCGCCTGCACTGAGTGCAAGCGTCGTAATTACACTACGGACAAGAACAAGTCCAACAACCCAGATCGTATGGAGTTGAAGAAGTACTGCCCATGGTGCCACAAGCACACGGTACATCGCGAGACCCGCTAGGCTAGGTGGGTTCGTTCTAGGCCAGTAGCTCCAATGGTAGAGCGGCGGTCTCCAAAACCGTTTGTTGAGGGTTCGAGTCCTTCCTGGCCTGCCAGATAACTTCACCGGCCTTCCCATAAGGGTTGGCCGGTTTGTATGTAGGTATAACATCCAAGGGAGCGTAGGATGGCAAATAAGGAGCGCAATAAGAGGAGCGCACGTAAGGCTCGCGCAGAAGAGCGCGCCCAGCGTGAGGCCCTTCAGGCTGAAGCTACTCCTGAAGCTTCTGCTAAGGCCACTAAGGCTGAGGCAAAGAAGCAGGAGAAGTCCATTCAGCGTAACGCTAACCCTGGCTTCTTTGGCCGCCTGGGTGCTTATTTTGCAGGCGTTCGTACAGAAATGCACCGCGTTGTGTGGCCTTCAAGCTCTGAGCTTGCTGGTTTCTCTGTAGCCGTAATTGCAACAATCATTTTCTTTGGCTTGGTAACTTGGCTGGTTGATACTGGCATTGTTGCTGGTCTCGTTGCCTTTACTGGACTGAGGGGATAATCAATGGCTAAGCGCTGGTATGTAGTTCACACCTATTCAGGTTATGAGAACAAGGTAAAGACTGACCTTGAGCACCGTATTGAGACCTATGGCCTTGAGCGTGCTGTTGTTGATATTCAGATTCCTACCGAGGAAGTTACTGAGGTCAAGGACGGCGGAAAGCGCGAGACCAAAGAGTCTAAGGTTTTCCCAGGTTATGTTCTTGTTCGCATGGAGCTGGATGATAATACCTGGGCTGTTGTTCGTAACACCCCAGGCGTAACTGGTTTTGTTGGCATTGACGGCAAGCCAGTTCCTCTGCGTCGCGACGAGTTCGATAAGATCATGCGTCGTGGCGGCATGAAGACGGGTAGCCCTGTACCTAAGCGTACAGCAACCAATATTGAGGTCGGTCAGGCAATTCACGTTCTTTCTGGTCCTCTCGCTGACTTCGACGGAACTGTTTCTGAGGTCAACGCAGAGTCCGGCAAGATTAAGGTTATGCTCACCATCTTTGGTCGTGAGACTCCGGTTGAGCTCACCATGGATCAGATTTCCCTGATAGACTAGTAACTAACGGCTTATCCCGCACTTCTCGTCCCTTGTGGATTGCTTCTCGGGAGTGCGCGAGAATAGACTCACAAGAATTCAAACAGGAGGCTTAACATGCCCGCAAAGAAGGTTGTTAACTTTATTAAGCTGCAGATTCCTGCAGGCCAGGCAAACCCAGCTCCTCCAGTAGGACCAGCTCTGGGTGCTGCACAGGTCAACATTATGCAGTTCTGCCAGGCATTCAACGCTGCAACTCAGGACAAGGCTGGCGACATCATCCCAGTCGAGATTTCTGTTTACGAGGATCGCTCCTTTGACTTCGTAACCAAGACTCCTCCAGCAGCTCAGCTCATCAAGAAGGAGCTTCACCTCAAGGGTGGTTCCGGTGTTCCTCAGCGCGATAAGGTTGGCCAGCTCTCCCAGGAGCAGCTCACTAAGATTGCTGAGATCAAGATGCCTGACCTCAACGCAAACGACATTGAGGCTGCAAAGAAGATCGTCGCTGGTACCGCTCGTTCCATGGGTGTAACCATCGCCGAGTAATGTTTACTCCCGTCAGCCATTAATGTGGCTGACGGTTGTTTTGTCAGAGCATCCGACGTTAGTGCACATAGTTGGGTTTCTCGCCAAGAGGGCGTAACTATGGACGGAAGATGCAGGAGTGGGAGGGCAGACGCCCGCTAACCACAGGAGGTACATAATGCCTAAGCACGGAAAGAACTACAAGAATGCAGTTGCCAAGGTAGACGGTGCAAACCTCTACAGCCCAAAAGAGGCAGTAACCCTTTCTAAGGAGCTTGCAACTGCTAAGTTTGACGAGACCATTGAGGTAGCAATTCGCCTTGGTGTCGACACTCGTAAGGCTGACCAGAACGTTCGCGGTTCCATCTCTCTGCCTCACGGCACTGGTAAGTCCGTTCGCGTTGCAGTCTTCGCAGAGGGCGAGAAGGCCCGCGAGGCTGAGGCAGCTGGCGCTGACATCGTCGGTGGCGACGAGCTCATCGCAGAGGTCGAGAAGGGCATGCTTGACTTTGACGCAGCAATCGCAACCCCTCAGATGATGGGTAAGGTTGGCCGTCTTGGTCGCGTTCTTGGTCCTCGTGGCCTTATGCCTAACCCTAAGCTTGGCACCGTTACCATGGATGTTGCAAAGATGGTTAACGAGCTCAAGGCTGGTCGTGTTGAGTATCGTGCAGACCGTTTTGGTATCTGCCACGTTGCAATCGGCAAGGCTTCTTTTGAGGTCCAGCAGCTTGTTGAGAACTATGGCGCACTGATCTCCGAGATCATCCGCGTCAAGCCATCCAGCGCAAAGGGTAAGTACGTCAAGACCGTTGCTATTTCCTCTACTATGGGCCCTGGCATCAAGGTTGATCCAACCAAGGTTCGTAACCTCATGGAGGACTAAGCTAAACGCTTAGAAGTACCTAGCACGTTTAATCCGGTATCTGCTTGCAGGTACCGGATTTTTCTTGAAGCGTGCATGCGGCTTGAAGCGCCTGGTCGGCATAGGCGGTCTGCAACTAAGGTGCAATTGTGCCGCGTTTGAGTTGGGTCCGCAGCTCGACCGTCTTTCTCGTCAAATTTTTGTGAAGAGAAAGAAATTGTGCACTCAACCTTGACTTGGATAATTTTTTGCTGCACAATATCCAACGCAAGACAGACGTCTTGTAGTTGCACGTTCGCTGCCAAAGACAGCCGGCGCCTTGAATCCAAGGCTTAATGGGAATTCCCGCCTGCCGAGGTGGTCTTGAGATTAGTACATCCAGACCCCGCTTTGGTTGCCAAAGTGGGGTCTTTTCATGTGAGGGCCGCACCTGTTGGCGCTCGTGCCTGAGACATGATAAAGGAGGTGTACTACATGCCAGCTCAGTCTAAACGTGATTTGCTCGAGAAGGTTTCCGCTTCTCTCGACAACTCCAAGGGCCTGTTTGTTATTGACTATCGTGGTCTCTCCGTAAAGGAGACTCAGGAGCTTCGCCGCGCACTTACCGCAGCAGGCGCTCACATGAAGGTCTATAAGAACAACATCGTCAAGATTGCTCTTAAGAACGCTGGTATGCCAGAGATTGACGAGATGCTCGCCGGTACCTGCGCATACGTTTTCTATGAGAATGATCCTGTCGAGGCCGCTAAGGTCATCAAGGATCAGGCCAAGAAGCTCAAGAAAGTTGAGTTCATTGGTGGTATCGCTGATGGTCAGGCACTTACTGCTGACGAGGCAAAGGCTTACGCAGATCTTCCTTCTCGCGAGGAGCTCATTGCAAAGCTTGTCTTCGTTGTTGCAAGCCCACTTACCGGCATTGCACAGGTTTGCGCTGGTCCAGCTCGTGGACTCGCAACCGCTCTTTCTGCAGTCGCAGATCAGAAGAACGCTGCATAAGCAACGTTTTGTTGTACCCGCGCATTGGCGCAAACCGCGTGAGAGTGTAGACGCACTTAAACGCACACATACAAGCCGGGCTATTGCCCAGATGCAGTACAAAGGCTGCATCGTTTAAAAAGGAGAATTGACATGGCTGTCACTAAAGATGAGATCATTGAGGCCCTTAAAGAGATGCCAGCACTCGAGCTTTCTGAGCTCGTTCACGAGCTTGAGGACGTCTTCGGCGTTTCCGCTGCTGCTCCTGTAGCTGTCGCTGCTGCTCCTGCAGCTGGTGGCGCTGCTGAGGAGGCAGAGGAGAAGACCAACTTTGACGTTGTCCTCGAGGGCTTCGGCGACAACAAGATCGGCGTCATCAAGGTTGTCCGTGCTCTTACCAACCTTGGCCTCAAGGAGGCAAAGGAGGTCGTCGAGGGTGCTCCTAAGGCTGTCCTCGAGGGCGCTAAGAAGGAGGACGCTGAGGCTGCTAAGGCTCAGCTCGAGGAGGCTGGCGCTACCGTCACCCTTAAGTAAGTCCATCCTACATAGCTTACTGGAGAGGTCAGACTTCGGTCTGGCCTCTTTTTTGTTTGCCTGGCGAGAAACCCGGTGTGCTTGGAGTGCATGGAGCTTGGATGCGTTTGCTGCAGCCTGAAAAGTGCATCAAGTCTGAGCGCTTTAGCTGCAGCCTGAAAAGTGCATCAAGTCTGAGAGATTTGCCGGATTTTCTCGCCATGTCTGAGCGATTTGCCTGTTCTTCTCGCCTTATCTGAGTGCTTTTGCTCAGACTTGGTATGCATTTCAGGCTTATAAACCCTGCGTGATTGCTCTAGCTTCCTGCGTGACTTGTCCTAGTTTTCTCGCGCCTGATTTCCTCAAAGAATCTGTAACTTTTGCCTAAAAATGTAAAAGAACCTGTGGATTTGCCTGATTTTGCAAAAGAATCGGTGGCGCAAATACAGATTCTTTGCACTTTTCAGGCGCACATTGTTAGTCAGGCGCACCCGGCGAGAAACCCGCGCGCTTGGCGCATCGTGTGGAGCATGGCAGCAGGGGAGCACCGCTCACCGAAAGCAATTTTCGCTTCCGTGGACCTTCTCCACAAAATCTTCATAACTAGAAAAGACGAGTTAGTTAAGGATTTACCTGCAACATAACGTTTGTCCAGTTGAAAAACATAAACGCGATAATATAGTCAAAACGTCTTAAAAAATCAAGTGTTTTTCTGTTGACGCGCATTAAAATCTTGACTAAATTACTAGGTTGCGACAATTGCCACCTTCCACCCTTTTGAAGGAGGACAACCTGGTGTCTACCGCTAAAAAGACTTCCCTCACCACGCCTCAGGCGCATACTGGACGCAGGACGTTCAGTAAGATTCCCGCAGCTATGGAGCTGCCAAATCTGATTTCTGTACAGAAGGAATCATTTGAGCGCTTTATGGGAGAGGGCCTTGCAGAGTCCTTCGCTGAGTTCTCGCCAATTGAGAACAGCGCTGGAACCATGCAGGTCACCTTTGGTGACCATCAGTTCGGCGACCCTGCCAATTCAATGGCTGAGTGTCGTGCAAAAGACATTTCATATCAAGCACCTCTTTTTGTTGACGTCCGTTTTGTCAACAAAGAGACTGGTGAGATGAAGGAGCAGCTTGTCTTCATGGGTGATTTCCCACTGATGACTGAGCGCGGTACCTTCATCATCAACGGTTCTGAGCGCGTTGTGGTTTCACAGCTCGTTCGTTCACCTGGCGTGTATTTCTCGTCAGAGATGGACAACGGTGTTCTGGTCCACAAGTCTCAGTTCATTCCTGCACGTGGTGCATGGCTCGAGTTTGAGGTTGATAAGCGCGGCCACCTGGTCGTCTCCATTGACCGCAAGCGTCGCCAGAGCGCTACCGTCTTCCTCCGTGCACTTGGCATTGCTGTTACCGATGACGAGATCCTCTCGCTCCTTGGTGATTCCGATGTTGTTCGCAACACACTTGAGCGTGACGTTGCAACCACACGTGAGGATGCTCTTATCGAGATTTATCGTCGTCAGCGTCCAGGCGAGCCACCAACTGTTGACTCTGCCCGTTCTCTGCTTGACGGCCTCTTCTTCAACGAGCAACGCTATGACCTTGCTCGCGTTGGTCGTTACAAGATCAACAAGAAGCTTGAGGAAGAGATTCCTGCAGATGTTCGTGTCCTTACCAAAGAGGACATTGTCGCAGCTCTTCAGTACCTTCTTGCAGTGCATGCAGGTGATGAGTCTAAGCACCTTGATGACATTGACCACTTTGGCAACCGCCGCGTCCGTACCGTAGGCGAGCTGGTCCAGAACCAGTTCCGCATTGGTATGAGCCGCATGGAGCGCGTTGTTCGTGAGCGTATGGCATCTCAGGACGCAGACGACATCACTCCACAGTCTCTGATCAACATCCGTCCAATTGTTGCTGCAATCAAGGAGTTCTTCGGTTCTTCTCAGCTTTCGCAGTTCATGGACCAGGCAAACCCACTTGCTGGTTTGACTCACAAGCGTCGTCTTTCTGCTTTGGGACCTGGTGGTCTTGCAGGACACAAGTCCGGCTCCAGCCGTCGTACCAACGTTCCTACCGCAGTCCGCGACGTTCATAACTCACACTACTCCCGTATGTGCCCAATCGAGACTCCTGAGGGACCAAACATTGGTCTTATCGGCTCCTTGGCACTGTATGCTCACGTAAATGAGTACGGCTTTATCGAGGCTCCTTATCGTAAGGTCACAGGCGGTGTTGTCTCTGACGACATTGTCTGGATGACTGCAGACGAGGAGGAGAATCACATTATTGCTCCTGCTAACACCCCAATTGACCCTAAGTCTAAGAAGTTTGTTGAGGTTGACGCAGACGGCAAGATTGTTGATGCAGACCGTGTTATTGCACGTACCCGCGACTTTGACGGTTCCTTCGGTGCACCTGCACAGGTTCCTGTTGAGGACGTTGACTACATGGACGTTTCTCCACGTCAGCTTCTCTCCGTCGCAGCTAACCTCATTCCATTCCTTGAGCACGACGATGCAAAGCGTACCCTCATGGGTGCAAACATGCAGCGTCAGGCAGTGCCTCTGATTCAGTCCCACGCTCCATTTGTTGGAACTGGCATGGAGGGTCGCGCAGCTCAGGACTCTGGCGAGCTTATTTGCGCAGAGTTTGCAGGCGAGGTCACCGAGGTAGACGCAGCTCACGTTGTCATCTACTCCGATGAGCATGGTTCTCAGCGCTACGATCTTCCTAAGTACGAGCGCTCTAACCAGTCCACTTGCATCAACCACCGTCCAATTGTCACAGTTGGACAGAAGGTCGAGAAGGGCCAGCCAATCGCAGACGGTCCATCTGTTGACCACTCTGAGCTGGCACTTGGTGCAAACCTTACCGTTGCTTACATGCCATGGGAAGGCTACAACTACGAGGACGGTATTATCGTCTCCGAGCGTGTTGTTCAGGAAGATCTCCTGACCTCCGTTAACATTTCCCGCCACGAGATTGATGCTCGTGACACCAAGCTTGGTGCTGAGGAGATTACCCGCGAGATTCCAAACCTTGGTGAGGACATGCTCGCAAACCTCGACGATGACGGTATCATCCGCATCGGCGCTGAGGTTGGCCCTGGCGATATTCTGGTTGGTAAGGTCACTCCTAAGGGTGAGACTGCTCTGACCGCAGAAGAGCGCCTGCTTCGCGCAATCTTCGGTGCTAAGGCACACGACGTTCGCGATACTTCCCTCAAGATGCCACACGGCTCCTACGGCCGCGTTGTTGACGTTGTTCGCTTCAGCCGCGAGGCTGGAGACGACCTGCCTCCAGGAGTAAACGACCTGGTCCGCGTCTTTGTTGCTCAGCGCAGAAAGATTCAGCAGGGCGATAAGATCGCTGGTCGTCACGGTAACAAGGGTGTTATTTGTAAGGTTCTCCCTGTTGAGGACATGCCTTACATGGCAGACGGTACCCCAGTAGACGTTATTCTCGACCCACTGGGCGTTCCTTCCCGTATGAACGTTGGTCAGCTGCTTGAGTGTCACCTTGGCTGGGGCGCAGCACATGGTTGGGATGACGATGACGCAGATTCCAAGCGTTACGTTGAGGGTCCAATCCCTGTTGCAACACCACTCTTTGACGGTGCTACTGATGAGTCCGTTGCAGAGATTGTTCGCCGCACCAACATCAACATGATCAACAAGGCTCTCAAGGAGTACGGCGAGGACATGCGTGAGGAGTTTGTTCCACAGCTCAACGAGCGTGGTAAGACTACCCTCTACGATGGCCGTACCGGTGAGGCTTTCAAGAGCCCAATTACCGTTGGTGTTTCTTACATCTTGAAGCTCGGCCACATGGTTGACGATAAGATCCACGCACGTTCAACTGGTCCTTACTCTCTTGTTACCCAGCAGCCTCTGGGTGGTAAGGCACAGTTCGGTGGTCAGCGCTTTGGTGAGATGGAGGTTTGGGCACTGTATGCATACGGTGCTGCTAACGTCCTCCAGGAGATTCTCACCGTTAAGTCTGACGATACCAACGGCCGTGTTAAGACCTATGAGTCCATTGTTAAGGGCGAGAACATTCCTACTGCAGGAATTCCTGAGTCCTTCAAGGTCCTGGTCAAAGAGATTCGCTCCCTGGCACTTGACATTGAGCCAATCTCCTATCGTAAGCGTGCAAATACCGCAAAGGTCACAGATCCTGAGGAGAAGAACGCTGTTGAGATCCTCAACGACCTTGGCTTCACTGAGGTAACCGCTTCCGACCTGTCCCAAGACGCTGAGGGTGCATCCGCACTTGTAGGCGACGCGACCACCGATAAGGAGTAGCGACTGTGGCAGATTTCGATTCCACTGAATTTGACGCTATTAAAATTTCTCTAGCGTCTGCTGATGATATCCGCGGTTGGTCCTATGGCGAGGTAAAGAAGCCTGAGACCATCAACTACCGTACCCTTAAGCCAGAAAAGGACGGTCTTTTCTGCGAGAAGATCTTTGGACCTGTAAGGGACTGGGAGTGCGCCTGCGGTAAGTACAAAGGCATTCGCTTCAAGGGCATTACCTGCGAGCGCTGCGGTGTTGAAGTAACCACCGCAAAGGTTCGTCGTGACCGCATGGGCCACATTGAGCTTGCTGCTCCTGTAAGCCACATCTGGTACTTCAAGAGCCCAACCAGCTTCCCTCTGGCACGTCTTCTTGACATCAAGAGCAAGGACCTCGAGAAAGTCCTCTACTTTGCATCTTACGTAATCACCAGTGTTGACACTGAGGCACGTGAGGCTGACGTAGACGATCTTCGTGAGGAGCTTGCAGCAGATATCGAAGAGCTCGACGCAGAGCGTGACGATCAGATCGCACGCCTTCGTGAGCAGGGCCAGCCACAGGATGACGAGTTTGGCGATTTTGAGCCTCTTTCTGAGGACGAGATTCGTGCAGGTGTCGCTGATCTTGAGGAAGAGTACGAGGAAGAGAAGACGCTTCGTCGTGAGGCTTTCGAGAAGTTCATGCAGCTTGAGACCAGAGAGCTCATCTCCGATGAGGGTCTGTTCTCCGAGCTTAAGCGCTACTATGGCATCTACTTCAAGGGTGGTATGGGTGCAGAGGCAGTCCGCGACCTTCTTTCCAACATTGATCTTGAGAAAGAGGCCAAGGAGCTCCGCGCTATTATCGCCAATGAGGATGCTCAGAAGCAGAAGCGCGAGAAGGCCATTAAGCGTCTTGAGATTGTTGACGCCTTCCTTAAGGGTGGCAACGATCCAGCTAACATGATTCTTGACGTTGTACCAGTTATTCCACCTGATCTTCGTCCAATGGTTCAGCTTGATGGTGGCCGTTTTGCAGCTTCCGACTTAAACGATTTGTATCGTCGTGTTATTAACCGTAACAATCGTCTTAAGCGCCTGCTTGACCTTGACGCACCTTCCATCATTGTTAACAACGAGAAGCGCATGCTTCAGGAGTCCGTTGACGCTCTGTTTGACAACGGTCGCCGTGGCCGTCCTGTTACCGGCCGTGGTGGACGTCCTCTGAAGTCTCTTGCTGAGGCTCTTAAGGGTAAGCAGGGTCGCTTCCGTCAGAACCTTCTGGGTAAGCGTGTTGACTACTCTGGCCGTTCCGTCATTGTTGTTGACCCACACCTGAAGCTGCACCAGTGCGGTCTTCCATCCGCTATGGCACTTGAGCTCTTCAAGCCATTTGTCATGCGTCGTTTGGTTGAGCTCCGCAAGGTTGAAAACATTAAGGGCGCAAAGCGCGCTATTGACCGTGGTACTCCAGTTGTTTGGGACGTTCTGGATGAGGTCATTCAGGACCGCCTCGTTCTTCTCAACCGCGCACCTACCCTTCACCGTCTGTCCATTCAGGCATTTGAGCCAGTCCTTATCGAGGGTAAGGCAATCCACCTGCACCCACTGGTCTGCGCACCATTCAACGCAGACTTCGACGGCGACCAGATGTCTGTCCACGTGCCACTTTCTACTCAGGCACAGACAGAGGCTCGCATTCTGATGCTCTCCAGCAACAACCTCAGAAGCCCTGCTTCTGGTAAGGTTCTGACCGTTCCTTCTCAGGATATGGTCTTTGGTGTCTACTACCTCACTTCCGAGAAGACCGGTGAAGACGCTAAGACTCTTACCTTCGCAAGCTTTGAGGATGCTCTTCTGGCTATTGAGGCCAACCGTGACCTTGATATCCAGGCAAAGGTTGTTGTCCGCGTAAGCTCCAAGGATGCAAACGTTGCTGATAGCGATCGTGCTATCTTCCGCGTTATGACCGGCCGCGGTCAGTATGAGGACCTGGACGTTACTGAGGGTACTAAGCGCTTTGAGACCACTGTTGGTCGCATTATCTTCAATCGTCAGTGCCTGCCAGAGGATTACCCATACATCAACTACAAGATGGTCAAGTCTGACATTGGCGTTCTGGTCAACGATTGCTGCGACCGTTACCCAATGGCTGATGTTGAGCCAATTCTGGACAACATCAAGAAGACTGGTTTCCACTACGCAACTCTTGCTGGTCTGACTGTTTCCGTTTGGGATGCTGTCATTCCTCCACACAAGCCACAGCTGCTTCAGGAGGCACAGGACCGCGTTGACCAGATCAACGAGTACTACGAGGACGGCTTCCTTTCCGAGCGAGAGCGTCACGTTGAGGTTGTTAACGCATGGACCGAGTGCACCGATCTTCTTGGCTCTGAGATGCTTGCAGGCTTTGCAGAGGACAACCCAATTTACATGATGGCTGACTCTGGAGCTCGTGGTTCTAAGACACAGCTTCGCCAGCTTGCTGGTATGCGAGGCCTGATGGCGGATATGTCCGGTGAGACCATCGACCTTCCAATTAAGGCAAACTTCCGCGAGGGTCTTGAGCCTCTTGAGTACTTCATTTCTACCTACGGCGCTCGTAAGGGCCTGGTAGATACCGCATCCCACACCTCCGACTCTGGTTACCTGACTCGTCGTCTTGTCGACGTTGCGCAGGACGTCATTGTTCGCGAGGAGGACTGCGGCACTGATGAGGCAGTTACCTATCCTCTGATTAAGCCTGGTCAGACTTCTGTTGATACTGATCTGATTGGCCGCTGCACCCTTGAGGATGTCTGCGATCCAAACACTGGTGAGGTTCTTATCCCTGCTGGTGGCTATGTTGAGTCCAAGCAGGATCTTGAGCGTCTTGTTGAGCACGGCCTTGCTAAGGTTCAGCTCCGTGCGCTTCTGACCTGTAAGTCTAAGTACGGCGTCTGCCAGAAGTGCTACGGTTGGGATCTTTCCACCCGTCGTCCTGTCAACATTGGTACTGCAGTTGGTATTATTGCAGCTCAGTCCATTGGTGAGCCTGGTACTCAGTTGACCATGCGTACCATTCACTCTGGTGGTGTTGCAGGCGCAGACGATATTACGCAGGGTCTTCCTACCGTTGCTCGTATGTTCGACGTCGTCGGCAACGTCAACGAGAAGATTCTTGGTCGCGAGGCTGACCTGGCTCCTGTTTCTGGTGTTCTTCACATCACCCCAGAGACCACCGAGTACCTGCTGCGTATTGTTGATGCAGACGATGCTTCCCGTGTTATCGAGGAGTGGCGTGTACCTGCATCCGTCCGCTTTATGCCTGGCATTGAGGATGGCGTTGTTGTCCGTGCTGGTGATCAGATTACCCGCGGCTTCGTCAACTTCCGTATGCTCCGTCGACTCACTGACATTGAGTCCACCATGCACACCTTCGTTGAGTCCGTTAAGGACGTTTATACCTCTCAGGGTGTAGAACTCAACGATAAGCACATTGAGGTTATCGCACGTCAGATGCTTCGCCGTGTTCAGGTTACCAACCCAGGTGACTCTTCGTACCTGCTTGGTCAGTATGTGGACCGCTATGTCTTTGCAGAGACTGTCCAGAACATTGCCCTTGCTGGTGGTACTCCACCAGAGGCAGAGCCAGCAATCCTTGGTACTCTGAAGGTTGCAAGCTCTATTGATTCTTGGCTCTCCAGCGCATCGTTCATCCGTACTGCAGGCGTTCTTACCTCTGCAGCTATCGAGGGCGACGTTGACCACCTGCTTGACCTCAAGTCCAACGTTATTGTTGGTAAGCAGATTCCTGCAGGTACGGGTCTCTCCGCATACAACGATGTTGAGCTTACCTACCACGGCACCAAGATTGAGGGCCCAACCTCTTCTCTTGCTAAGTCTCTTCCAGACTGGGCACCAGCAGTGCTCAAGGACATCGAGGAGCAGCTTCCTAAGCAGCTTGACTGGGTCAATGAGGATTACAACGGTGGCGTTTACTCCAAGAATGGCCGCACGCTTTCAAGCGAGGACGCAAAGCTGTACCTCTTCGACGATCTTGGCGTGTCACAGCGTTGGACTAACAAGTTCAGCGAGGTTGGCATTGAGACCGTAGGCGATCTTATTGGTAAGACCGAGGAAGACCTGCTTCGCATCGATGGTATTGGTGCAAAGGCAATCGAGGAGCTCCGCGATGGCCTTGAGGCTCGTAACCTCCTCTACATCCTTGAGCCAGAAGAGGATGAGGCTGATTCTGAGGATCTTTCTCAGCTGCTCAACATGGTCTTCTCGCCAGAAGGCGACGGTGGCCTCATGCTGGGTTCCGCAGCTCCATCCACTCACTCTGATTACACCGAGACACTCATCGGCTCTTCTTCCGACGAGGTCAGCCCTGATGTAATCAACGAGGACCTTGGTTCTCTGGATGACCTGCTTAACCAGGTTGTCCGTATGGACGCTGAGGCAGACGGCGAAGACGAGTAAGTAAACTCGCCTGATACATCAAACTTTTTCGGAGATTGCCTCCGATACACAAGAGGACTTCAGCCGTTAGCTGGAGTCCTCTTTTAGTTGCGCTTACAGAAGCGAGTATCGGTATATACTAATCTTTTATGAATTACGTTTGGTAAGCCATTTACTTTGCGGCTCTTAAGGATAGGAATAGCAAATGGATAGTCACTCCCACGATTCTGAACAGTGCGAGCACACTCACTCTACGTGCGATTATGTTTCTGATCAGAAACTGAACGAATACCTGGTAAACGATGACATTATCTACGATGCAACTCAGATTTTTGATGCACTGTCTGATTTCACTCGATTCCAGATTTTGGGTGCCCTGGTAAATGGCGAGAAAAGCGTCACAGAGCTGCAGGAAATGCTTTCTGTTTCACAGTCAGCAACTTCTCATCAGTTGCGTCTTTTGCGAGATCGTGGCCTTGTCAATGCAAAAAGAGATGGCAGAAAAGTCATCTACTCACTTGCAGATGAGCATGTCACAACGCTGATTCGTGTTGGCCTCGCACATGCCGCGCATCTGTTGGGCCACTAGGGGATACGCCACTTGGGGATACCTAGGTTCTGTATTGCTTTGCAGGGTTGTTTGCGAGCACACCGGGTTTCTCGCCAAAAGTGGGTGGTAAAGAAGCTACAAAGCGATTTTTGTCTCATCGTGTAATTTCTATGAAGTATGGATACGCCCGGCACAGTGGCTTGTTGACATGTGGCTTTCATCAGCGTAAAGTACTTCCCTGCGTAATTCCAAGGGGACAGTGCTGTGTCGCCTTTCGAATATGTAAAACTGCAGGTAGATAGGTATAAGAAGGAGAAGATCTTGCCTACTATTAACCAGCTCGTACGTAAGGGCCGCGTGAGCGTCAAGTCAAAGTCCAAGAACGCCGCTCTTCAGCACAACCCACAGAAGCGTGGTGTTTGCACCCGCGTTTTCACCACTACGCCAAAGAAGCCTAACTCAGCACTCCGTAAGGTTGCTCGTGTTCGTCTTGTTAATGGCATTGAGGTAACCGCTTACATTCCTGGTGAGGGCCACAACCTCCAGGAGCACTCCATTGTTCTGGTTCGTGGCGGCCGTGTCCGTGACCTTCCTGGTGTTCGTTACAAGGTTGTTCGCGGTGCATTCGACTGCGCAGCAGTTCAGAATCGTGCTCAGGGCCGTTCCCGTTACGGCACTAAGCGTGCTAAGTAATCACGTCCACTACTCGAACTAGTTCTTAGGAGATTAATATGCCGCGTCGCGCAGCAGCAGTACGTCGTGAGGTTATGCCTGACGCCGTCTACAACAATCGTCTGGTAACCCAGCTCATTAACAAGGTCCTTCTCGACGGCAAGAAAGCAACCGCAGAGCGCATTGTCTACGGTGCATTTGACATCGTCGCAGAGAAGACTGGCGAGGATGCCCTCACTGTCTTCAAGAAGGCTATGGATAACATTCGCCCAACACTCGAGGTTAAGCCTAAGCGTGTTGGTGGCGCTACTTACCAGGTTCCAATGGAGGTCAACTCCCGCCGTGCAACTACTCTTGCTATCCGCTGGATGGTCACTTTCAGCCGTAGCCGTAAAGAGAAGACCATGGCAGAGCGTCTTGCAAACGAGATCATCGACGCAACTAACGGCGTAGGTGCATCCGTCAAGCGCCGCGAGGACCTGTACAAGATGGCTGAGGCCAACCGCGCCTTCTCCCACTACCGCTTCTAGTCGGAATTCAGGAGTAGCAAACAAATGGCTAAGACTAAGTACAATCTTAAAGACCTCCGCAACATCGGCATCATGGCTCACATCGATGCTGGTAAGACAACCACTACGGAGCGTATTCTTTACTACACCGGTAAGACCCACAAGATTGGTGAGGTCCACGACGGTGCAGCAACCATGGACTGGATGGTTCAGGAGCAGGAGCGCGGCGTAACCATTACTTCCGCAGCTACCACTTGCTTCTGGAAAGACCACGTCATCCAGATTATCGATACCCCAGGTCACGTTGACTTTACCGCTGAGGTTGAGCGTTCTCTTCGTGTTCTGGACGGCGCAGTTGCAGTCTTCGACGCAGTTGCAGGCGTTCAGCCACAGTCCGAGACCGTTTGGCGTCAGGCAACCAAGTACGGCGTACCTCGTATTGCATTCATCAACAAGTTTGACCGCGTAGGCGCAGACTTCTTCCGTGCAATCCAGACCATGCGTGACCGCCTTGGCGCAAACGCAATTGCAGCTCAGGTCCCAATGGGCGCTGAGTCCAACTTCTGGGGTCTTATCGACCTTGTCACCAACACTGCATGGGACTTCAAAGAGGATGCTAAGGGCATGATTTACCCTGAGCCACTCGACGAGATTCCTGCAGAGTTTGTAGAGATTGCAGCTGAGAAGCGTGAAGAGCTTCTTGAGGCAGCATCTGACTTCTCCGAGGAGCTCATGATGGCTGTTCTCGAGGGCGAAGAGGTTGACGTTGAGACCCTTAAGGGCGCTCTTCGTGCTGGCGTTCTTGCTGGCGAGATTAACCCTGTCTTCGTTGGCTCTGCTTACAAGAACAAGGGTATCCAGGAGCTTCTGGACGCAGTCATCGACTTCCTCCCAAGTCCACTGGACGTTCCAGAGATTGACGGTGTCACTCCTAAGGGTGACGAGGCAGTTCGTCACGCAGACATTAAGGAGCCTTTCTCCGCTCTTGCATTCAAGATTATGACTGACCCTTATGTTGGTAAGCTTACCTACATTCGTGTTTACTCTGGTCAGGCTGAGGCTGGTTCTTACGTTTACAACTCCGTCAAGGACAACCGTGAGCGCTTTGGCCGCATCCTCGAGATGAACGCAAACGACCGTGTTGACCGTGAAGAGTGCTCCGCAGGCGACATCGTTGCATGCGTTGGTCTGAAGAACACCACTACTGGTGATACTCTTTGTGACGAGAAGAACCCAATCATCCTTGAGTCCATCAGCTTCGCAGATCCTGTTATCGACGTTGCTGTTGAGCCTAAGACTAAGGCTGAGCAGGAGAAGATGTCCATCGGTCTTGCTAAGCTTGCTGAAGAGGATCCAACCTTCCAGGTTCACACTGATCACGAGACCGGCCAGACCATCATTGCTGGTATGGGCGAGCTTCACCTTGAGATTATTGTTGACCGTCTCCGTCGTGAGTTTAAGGTTGAATGCAATGTTGGTAAGCCACAGGTTGCTTACCGTGAGACTGCTGGTAAGGCAGTAAGCCATGCTGAGGGCAAGTTTGTCCGTCAGTCCGGTGGTAAGGGTCAGTATGGCCACGCAGTCATCGATCTTGAGCCACAGGAAGAGGGCAAGGGCTACGAGTTTGTCAACGCTATCGTTGGTGGTGTCATTCCTAAGGAGTACATCCCATCTATCGATAAGGGCATCCGCGAGGCTCTTGAGAACGGTGTCATTGCTGGTTACCCAGTAGTTGACATCAAGGTCACCCTTGTTGACGGTTCTTACCACGAGGTCGACTCTTCTGAGGCAGCATTTAAGATTGCTGGTTCTATGGCAATTAAGGATGCTCTCAAGAAGTCCAATCCTATCCTTCTCGAGCCAGTTGAGTCTGTTGAGGTTGAGACACCTGAGCAGTACATGGGCGACGTTATGGGTAACCTTTCTTCCCGTCGTGGCAAGATTGAGGGTATGGACGATCGTATGGACGCCAAGGTCATCCGCGCTAAGGTGCCTCTTGGTGAGATGTTCGGTTACGCAACCGACCTTCGTTCCCAGACCCAGGGCCGTGCGAGCTACACTATGCAGTTCGATTCTTACGAGCCCGTTCCTAACGCTGTACGCGAAGAGATTGTCGCCAAAAACGGCGGCTCCGCATCCTAGTAAACGACCACGAGCTCTAGCTCATGTATGGAGGTACCCAAAGTGTCAAGCCAGAAGATCAGGATTCGCCTCAAGGGCTATGATCACGAGGTCATTGATCAGTCCGCTAAGCTGATTGTTGACACCGCACAGAAGACAGGTGCGCGTGTTTCCGGTCCTATCCCTCTGCCAACCGAGCGTAACCTTTACACGGTTATCCGCTCCCCACACAAGGATAAGGATTCCCGTGATCAGTTTGAGATGCGCACTCACAAGCGTCTCATCGATATTCTCGACCCAAGCGCTTCTACCGTTGATTCGCTTATGCGTCTCGACCTTCCAGCTGGTGTCGATATCGAGATCAAGCTCTAAGCATACGGCTTAATCCAACGTGCAAACCCTCCTGCGCTCTTTCGCGCGGGAGGGTTTTTGCGTGAGTGGCGTCGAACCACGTGCGAATCACGCGTGAACCAAGTGCGGAGACCGTGCGAACACGGGTCGCAAGCGATTTCAACCCGGCATCCATTTCGTGTGGATGCCGGGTTTCTTGTGCGCATATGCTGGAAGTGGACGGGTTTCTCGCCAGGTGGGCGATGCGAGCCTGACGCGCCTGATTTCTTCAAAGAATCTGTGGATTTTGCCTAAATGCATCAAAGATTCTGTGGATTTGCCTGATTTTGTTAAAGAATCTGTGCCTCAAATACAGATTCTTTGCACTTTTCAGGCAGACTTTTCTATACGTAACTCACATCTGTACTTGGCGAGAAACCCGTAGAATAGGGAACCGAATACTCGCACAAAGCGCAGGAGAAGAGATGAAGCATAGCCAGCAGAACGCAAGCAGCCAACTGAACACCGACCACCCTGAAAACTCCCACGTGACCAAGATTCTCTTTGTGTGTCATGGAAATATTTGCAGGTCAACGATGGCGCAATATGTCATGCAAGACCTTGTCGAGAAAAACGGTCTGGCAGATTCATTCTTCATTGATTCAGCCGCAACATCCACAGAAGAGATCGGCAATCCTGTGGACCCTCGCACGCGTAGAAAGCTGCAGCGAGAGGGGATTCATTGCGGCAATCATCGTGCCAGGCAGATGACTCGCGCAGATTACGAGGAGTTTGATTACCTCATTGGTATGGATCACAACAACCTGCGCAACATGATGCGTATGCTCAAGGATGATCCGCTTGGAAAGGTTTCGTTGCTTCTTGACTGGACAGAGAAGCTTCGCGACATTGCGGATCCGTGGTATTCGGGTAATTTTGACCTGACGTACGAGGACGTTACAGAAGGCTGCGAAGCGTTGTTCAAGAAAATTTTAGCCAGATAGCCTGCACCGCAATTTCTCCGGCAACTAGTTCCAGCAAATTGTTTCGGCAACTAGCTCCAGCGAATTGTTCCAGCAAAATTTTTTGGAAAAATTTTGCAAAATTACTTGGGTTTCTCGCCAATGGATACGCCCGGGTCAGCGGTTTGACCTCGCAAAATAGGGGAGAAGAAAGATCTCGCAGCTAGAAGGTATCAAACGCTCTTCACAAAGCGTTCATCTTTTAGAGATTTTAGGCTTGTTTCTTGTCAAAAATGAGTGTAAAGTAGACGGGCTGCTCAAACAGGACAATTATGTCTAAAGGCAGTATGTACAGGACGTGGTCCGCTGGGGAAGAGTACCCGATGTGCTCTCAAGGTCCCATGACCACCGAAGGTTAGGAAAGAGCATGGTTAATACCATCCTCGGCCGCAAGCTGGGCATGACCCAGGTATGGGACGAGAACGACAACGTCGTTCCTGTTACCGTCGTTCTTGCTGGCCCCTGCACCGTTTCACAGGTAAAGACTGTTGAGACGGACGGCTACAATGCCGTACAGATTGGCTTCGGCGACATCTCCGAGAAGCATGTCAACAAGCCAATGGCTGGTCACTTCAAGGCACAGGGCGTCGAGCCAATGCGTTACCTCCGCGAGGTCCGCGTTGAGGATGCTTCTGAGCACAAGACCGGCGATGTTGTCACAGTTGCTGACTTCTCTGAGGTCACCGCTGTTGACGTAACAGGCACTTCTAAGGGTAAGGGTTTCCAGGGTACCGTTAAGCGCTGGAACTTCTCTCGCGGTCCAATGACTCACGGTTCTCGTAACCAGCGTCGTCCAGGTTCCATTGGTCAGTGCGCATACCCTGCACGCGTTCGTAAGGGCCTTCACATGTATGGTCACATGGGCGCAGAGCGCGTTACGGTCAAGAACCTTAAGCTTGTCCGCGTTGATGCTGAGCAGAACCTCATGCTTATCAAGGGTGCTGTTCCTGGCGGCAAGAATGCCCTCGTCCAGGTCCGCATGGCCTAAGGGCCTTTAGGCAAACACTTAGGCTAACAAGGAGACAACATGTCCAAGTATGAGATTAAGAACGTAGAGGGAAAGAAGGTCGGCGACGCCGAGCTCTCCTCTGACGTCTACGGCATTGAGCCAAACATCCCTGTTGTGCACCAGGTTGTAGTCTGCCAGGACGCATCCGCACGTCAGGGTACCCACTCTACAAAGAACCGTCACGAGGTATCCGGCGGTGGCGTTAAGCCTTACCGTCAGAAGGGTACTGGTCGTGCTCGCCAGGGTTCTATTCGTGCTGGTCAGTGGACTGGTGGTGGCGTCATCTTTGGACCTACCCCTCGTTCACACGCACGTCGTATTAACAACAAGATGGTCAAGCTTGCTATGAGGTCCGTCCTCTCCGGCAAGGTTGCAGACTCCGAGCTTGTCCTCGTTGACTCTCTTGAGTTTGCTCAGCCTTCCACCAAGCAGGCAAAGGCTGCACTTCAGAACCTCGGTATTGAGGGTAAGCGCGTTACCGTCATTGTCCCAGACGACGACGTCAACACCTACCTCTCTTTCCGCAACCTTCCTAAGGTTTCGGTCTTCGGCGTTTCTGAGGTAACTACTCGTTTCCTGATCGACAACGGCGCACTTGTTATGTCCGCTGATGTTGCTAAGCAGCTTGGGGAGGTGCTCGCATAATGAACTCTCCTTATGAGGTCATCATTCGTCCTATCGTTTCAGAGCGTGCTTTCGATCTGATGGAGCAGGGCAAGTACACTTTTGAGGTTGCTCGTAACGCAGGTAAAGAAGAGATTGCTGCAGCTGTAGAGAAGCTCTTCTCTGTACACGTCACCAAGGTAAACACACTTTCTGTTAAGCCAAAGAACAAGCGTGTACGTTATCAGCAGGCAGGTAAAACCCGCCAGTGGAAGAAGGCTATTGTTACCCTCGCTGCTGGTGAGACTATCGAGATCTTCGGTAATAACTCTGCTGAGTAAGGTTTTTCTCCCGTGCCTCTTTTGAGGTACGGGTTCGTATGCCGCGCATTATAGATACGCGCGGTACCGTGGTAATCCGGTGTTAGCTCGACTTTCCCTTAAGCGGGCTAGCCAACGGAGAAGAAAGGGATACTGTTTATGGCAGTTAGGCATCTAAAGCCAACAAGCGCAGGCAGGCGCTTCCAGACAATCTCAGACTTTGCTGAGATTACAACTGATAAGCCCGAGAAGTCCCTTCTCGAGCCTCTGCCAAAGAAGGCTGGCCGCAACAACAATGGCCGCATCACTACCCGTCACCAGGGTGGTGGCCACAAGCGCCAGTACCGTCGTATCGACTTCAAGCGTCGCAAGGATGACATCCCAGCTAAGGTCGCCACTGTTGAGTACGATCCTAACCGTTCCGCTCGTATTGCTCTTCTGCACTATGCAGACGGCGCAAAGGCATACATCCTTTGCCCAGAGGGCCTGAGCGTCGGTGACACTGTTCTTTCTGGTACCAAGGACGTCGACATCAAGCCTGGTAACTGCACCACTCTTGAGCAGATTCCAGTAGGTACTCTTGTTCACGCAGTTGAGTTCCAGCCTGGCAAGGGTGCTGCAATGGCACGTGCTGCTGGTACTTCCGTCCAGCTCATGGGTAAGGACAACGGCTATGCAGTTCTGCGTATGCCTTCCTCCGAGCTCCGTCGTGTTCTTCTGACCTGCCGTGCAACCATCGGTGAGGTTGGCAACGCTGAGCACTCCAACATTGTTGTTGGTAAGGCTGGTCGTTCCCGCTGGGCAGGCGTCCGTCCTACCGTCCGTGGTACTGTCATGAACCCTGTTGACCACCCACACGGCGGTGGTGAAGGTAAGAACCACACTTCTGGTCGTCCTTCCGTCACCCCATGGGGTAAGCCAACCAAGGGTTATAAGACCCGCGACCCGAAGAAGGCTTCTAACCGCCTGATCATTCGCCGTCGTAAGTCCAAGTAAGACACGAGTAGGAGTAGATAAATGAGCAGAAGTCTCAAAAAAGGCCCCTTTGTGGAGACTCGCCTCCTTGCGCGTGTCGCTGCAATGAACGAGGCTGGCAAGAAGGACGTTATCAAGACTTGGTCACGTTCCTCAACCATCTTCCCTGAGATGGTCGGTCACACCATCGCTGTTCACGATGGTCGTAAGCATGTACCTGTGTACGTCACTGAGTCCATGGTTGGTCACAAGTTGGGCGAGTTCTCCCCATCCCGTACCTTCCGCGGTCACAAGGCCAAATAGGGGGAGTGTAGTAAATGGCTAAGAACACCGATTCTATTGAGGTTCGCGCAACAGCTAAGTATGTTCGCGTTGCTCCTCGTAAGGCTCGCGCAGTTGTCGCGCTTGTCCGCGGTAAGTCTGTCGAGAAGGCCCTTGAGGTTCTTCAGTTCTCGACTCGCGCTGCCGCTACTGATGTTGCTAAGGTTCTGCGCTCTGCAGTTGCTAACGCTGAGAACAACAATGGTCTCCGTGCTAACAACCTGGTAGTCAAGACCGCTTTTGTTGACGAAGGCCCAACGCTTAAGCGTATTCGCCCTCGTGCAAAGGGTTCGGCTTCCCGCATTAACAAGCGCATGAGCCACATTACCGTTGTCGTTGCACCTCGAAAGGAGGCGTAGGAATGGGTCAGAAAGTACAGCCTACAGGCTTCCGTCTTGGTGTAACCGAGAGCTGGCGTTCTCGTTGGTACGCCGATAAGGACTACGCCGAGCAGCTCGGCAACGATCTTGCTATCCGCAAGTATCTCGAGAAGCGCCTTGAGAAGGCAGCTGTTGCTCGTATTGATATCGAGCGCGCTGGCGATAAGGTCAAGGTAACTATTTTCTCCGCACGTCCTGGTATTGTCATTGGCAAGAAGGGTGCAGAGATTGACGGACTTCGTGCAGATCTTGAGCGTGTTGCTAAGGTCGGCAAGGGTCAGGTCAACGTTGATGTTGTCGAGGTTAAGCGTCCTGAACTTGACGCAAACCTTGTTGCTCAGTCCATCGCAGAGCAGCTTGAGCAGCGTGTCGCTTTCCGTCGCGCTATGCGTAAGGCTGTTCAGTCCGCTCGTAAGGCTGGCGCTAAGGGTATTCGTATCCAGTGCTCCGGTCGTCTGAACGGTGCTGAGATGGGCCGCCGTGAGTGGTACCGTGAGGGTCGCGTGCCTCTGCACACCCTTCGTGCTGCAATCGGCTATGGTACCGCTACAGGTCGCACCACCATGGGCGCTGTTGGTATCAAGGTTTGGATTTATTACGGCGAGAAGATGCCTGGACAGCCAACACCTAACCCAGCTCTTGAGGGCTCCGCTCGTCCTCGTCGTGCTCGCAATGAGAGGAGGGGCCGTTAATGCTTGCTCCAAAGCGTGTATTGCACCGTAAGGTACAGCGCGGTTCCATGAAGGGCCAGGCAAAGGGTAACACCCAGCTGCACTTTGGTTCCTGGGGCATCCGTGCAGAGGAGGCTCACTGGATTACTAACCGCCAGATTGAGGCTGCTCGTATTGCTCTCACCCGTGAGATGAAGCGTGGCGGTAAGGTTTGGATCACTATCTTCCCAGATAAGCCAATCACCAAGAAGCCTGCAGAGACTCGCATGGGTTCTGGTAAGGGTAACCCAGAAGAGTGGGTAGCAGTTGTTAAGCCTGGTCGTATCATGTTCGAGATTGATGGCGTACCAGAGGAAGTTGCTCGTGAGGCTCTTCGTCTTGCTCAGCACAAGCTTCCAATCAAGACCAAGATTGTCTCCAAGGCCGATCAGGACGGTGAGAACTAATGAAGTACACCGAAATCAAGGCTATGAGCGATGCAGACCTCGCTAAGAAACTCGAGGAAGGCCGCGCAGAGCTCTTTAATCTTCGTTTCCAGATGGCAACCAGCCAGCTGGACAACACCGCTCGTGTCAAGGCTGTTAAGCGTGACATTGCTCGCGTTCAGACCGAGATGCGCACCCGTCAAATTGCTGCGGAAGCATCCGCAGAGCAGAACTAGATCGCAGGAGATAAGTTATGGCAGAGACCGAAAGCAGAAATGCGCGTAAGGTTCGTACCGGACTCGTCGTCTCCATCTCTGGCGACAAGACGATTACGGTAGAGATTACGTACCGTAAGCACCACCCTAAGTATGGCAAGATGATGACCATCGGCAAGAAGCTTCACGTTCACGATGAGAACAACGAGGCTGGTCTGGGCGATACCGTCCGCGTCATGGAGACTCGTCCTCTTTCCAAGACCAAGCGTTGGCGTCTCGCAGAGATCGTTGAGCGCGCTAAGTAATTAGCACCTAGGAAACAGCTTTTAGCTCAACCTAGTTTTGTATCTATCATTATTTCTCATGTGCGCAAATACGCGCACCTCTGAGAAATTAGGTTCCGGAGGAACGTCACATGATTCAGATGGAGACCATTCTCAACGTCGCTGACAACAGCGGCGCAAGGCGCGTAAAGTGCGTCAAGGTCCTTGGTGGCTCCAAGCGTCGTTACGCCGGCCTTGCCGACGTCATCATTGGCGCTGTCCAGGAGGCTACTCCAGGTGGTTCGGTGAAGAAGGGCGACATTGTTCGCTGCGTCATCGTTCGTACCGCTAAGGACACCCGTCGCAAGGACGGTAGCTACATCCGCTTTGACCAGAACGCATGCGTTCTTGTTAACAAAGAGGGTGAGCCCAAGGGTACTCGTATCTTTGGACCAGTCGCTCGCGAGCTGCGCGACCACAAGTACATGAAGATTGTCTCACTTGCACCTGAGACCCTTTAAGGAGGAACGACATGCCTAAGATGAAGATCAAGAAGGGCGACAAGGTCGAGGTCCTCACTGGTAAGGACAAGGGTAAGCGCGGCGAGGTTCTTCGCGTATATCCAGAGAAGAACAAGGTTGTCGTTGAGGGCGTTGCAATTGCAAAGCGCCATGTCAAGCCAAACGCAGCTAACCAGCAGGGTGGCATCGTTGAGGCAGAGGCAGCAATCGACGCTTCCAATGTTGCTCTTATCGACCCTAAGACCGACAAGCCAACCCGTGTTGGCTACCTGATCAAGGAGGACGGCACTAAGGTCCGCGTCTCCAAGAAGTCAGGCGCTGAGCTCTAAGTTATACGTGTTTCTCGCTTTGTAGAAACATCTCAGAGCTATTTCAAACCCCGTTATCATCAGATAGCGGGGTTTTCTTTTTTGGGCGAGAAGTACGGTGTGGTGTGTAAGTCGTGTGATGACATGAAAAAATATCAGCTAGCTTGAAATTCTCGTCCCATTTTTGCTCAATAAGGTCTAATATTGTTCATTGCGTCTTTCTATGGGACACGTATGTCTCGAGGACGCAGATGGCTCCTAGTTCGCCAAACTAGGAGGTGCGAGGCGATCCCCGCACTTAAAACCCCAAGAGTTAAGGAGAAACCATGGCAGACGAGAAGTACACACCTCGCCTTAAAGAGCTTTACTACGCATCTGTGCGTGATGCTCTGAAGGAGAAATTTGGTTACACCAACGTTAACCAGATTCCTAAGTTTGAGAAGATCGTTGTCAACATGGGTGTTGGCGAGGCAGCTACAGACGCTAAGGCAATCGACGGCGCTGTAAACGACCTCCGTACCATTACTGGTCAGCAGCCACTTGTTACACACGCTCGCAAGTCTATCGCAACCTTTAAGCTTCGTCAGGGTATGCCAATCGGCGCTAAAGTTACCCTTCGTGGCGATCGTATGTGGGAGTTCCTGGATCGTCTGATCGCAGTTGCAATTCCTCGTATCCGCGACTTCCGTGGTATCTCTGCTAAGAGCTTCGACGGCCGTGGTAACTTCTCCATGGGCGTAACCGAGCAGCTCATCTTCCCAGAGATTGACTTTGACAAGATGGACCACACCCGCGGTATGGACATCACCATTGTCACCACTGCTAACACCAACGAGGAGGGCAAGGCACTTCTCGACGCCTTCCACTTCCCATTCAAGCAGGACTAACTTTTACCTGCGCTTTAAGTTAAGCGCATTCCTGTTGGCATCATTGATGCCGGGTGACATAGTCACCAGCACTATTGTTTGAAGTCATCTTGGCGTTCGCCAAGTTGCATTTTGAAGGAGGATTTGTGGCTAAGACTTCGATGATCGTCAAAGCCTCGCGTGAGCCGAAGTACTCTACGCGCACACAGAACCGTTGCCAGCGTTGTGGACGTCCCCACTCCGTTTACCGCAAGTTTGGTCTGTGCCGTGTGTGCTTCCGTGAGTTAGCGAGCAAGGGCGAGCTTCCTGGTGTCCGCAAGGCAAGCTGGTAGGACTCAGGGCTCTGGCGTCAAGGCATCTGCGCCACGGGTGTAGATGAACCAGACACGCAGTTTCATCATTAACGAAGGAGAAGGATCAAATGAAAATTACCGATCCCATTTCAGACATGCTGACGCGTATTCGTAACGCAAACTCAGCTGGCAAGGATTCCGTATCCATGCCATCGAGCAAGGTGCTCGTTGAGATTGCTCGCGTCATCACCGAAGAGGGCTATGTCGAGGGTTACACCGTTGAGGATACTAAGCCTCAGAAGACTCTTCACATCACCCTTAAGTATGGTAAGAAGCGCGCTAAGGTTATCCGCGGCATCCGTCGCATTTCCAAGCCTGGTCTGCGCATTTACTCCACCGCTGAGAAGCTTCCACGCGTTCTTGGTGGTCTTGGTACCGCAGTGGTTTCCACTTCTAAGGGCATGATGTGCGACCGCGACGCTCGTAAGAACGGCGTTGGCGGCGAGGTCATCGCTTACGTTTGGTAAATCTGACAGGAATGAAAGGAGACAGCCGTGTCTCGTATTGGTAAGAAGCCTGTCCAGATTCCTGCTGGAGTCACTGTGACAGTTGATAACACCACCGTTACCGTTAAGGGTTCTAAGGGCGAGCTGACTCGTACTTTCTCTGAGCTTGTTGCTATTGCTCAGGAGGGCGAGGAGATTCTCGTTACTCGCGTTGACGAGTCCTCTGAGTCCAACGCTCAGCAGGGTCTTGTCCGCACCCTTATCCACAACATGGTTGTTGGCGTCTCTGAGGGCTTCGAGAAGAAGCTTGAGCTCACTGGCGTTGGTTATCGTGTAGCACTTAAGGGCAAGGATCTTGACCTTTCCCTTGGTTATTCTCACCCAGTTCTCTATGTTGCACCTGAGGGCATTAGCTTTGAGGTACCTGATAACACTCACCTTACCGTTAAGGGTATTTCTAAGGAGAAGGTCGGCCAGGTTGCAGCTGAGATTCGTATGAAGCGTCCACCAGAGCCTTACAAGGGCAAGGGCATTCACTACGAAGGTGAGCACATCCGCAGGAAGCTCGGTAAGGCTGCTAAGTAAAGCAACCCTACTTTTAGGCTAAAAGACCATCACCCCGTTAGGTGATGGCATGTCTCTAAGGAGAAGGAATGAACAAGCAGCAGGCGAAAAAGGCGGGTCTTGAACGCCGCAAGCGCCGCGTACGTGCCAAGGTCTTTGGTACACCTGAGCGTCCGCGTCTTGCAGTTCACCGCACAAACGCAAACATTTATGCACAGCTTATTGACGACGCTTCTGGAAGAACTCTCTGCTCTGCCTCTACGCTTGACCCAGAGTTCCGTTCTACTGGCAAGGTTGGCTCCAACAAGGAGGCAGCTGAGTTCGTAGGTGAGCTTATCGGTAAGCGCGCTGCCGAGAAGAACGTCACTGAGGTCACTTTTGACCGTGGTGGCCGTCTCTATCACGGCCGCGTCAAGGCTTTGGCAGATGGCGCCCGCAACGCGGGCCTGAAGTTCTAGGAGGATTCAATGGCACGTGATCGTAAGCGCCAGCAGGATACGGATCTTCAGGAGCGCGTCGTTTATATTCACCGCGTTTCCAAGACCGTCAAGGGTGGCCGCCGTATGTCACTCGTTGCTCTGGTAGTCGTTGGCGATGGTAAGGGTAACGTTGGTATTGGCCAGGGTCGTTCCGCTGAGGTACCTCTGGCAATTCAGAAGGGCGTCGAGGACGCAAAGAGGAACATGTTCAAGGTCCCACTGACCGAGACTGGTTCTGTTCCACACGCAGTCACTGGTCACTACGGTGCAGGCTCTGTTCTTATTAAGCCTGCATTCGAGGGTACTGGTGTTATTGCTGGCGGTCCTATTCGTCCACTCTTCGAGCTTGCAGGTATCACCAATGTACTTTCTAAGTCCCTTGGTACCGACAACGCTCTGAACATGATTAAGGCAGCAGCTGAGGGTCTGAAGGAGCTTTCCAGCCCAGAAGAAGCAGCTGAGCGTCGTGGCCTAACCGTCGGCGATATGTTCGTCGGAAAGGAGAACTAACGATGGCTAAGAACCTTAGCATCAAGCTTGTCCGTGGCGCTGTTGCAGGCGTCAAGAAGGACCAGACTGCTACGGTGAAGGCCCTCGGCCTCCACAAGATCGGCGATACCGTCGAGCAGCCTGACAACCCAAGCATTCGTGGAATGATCTTCAAGGTTAAGCACCTTGTCGAGGTTGAAGAGAACTAGAGGTAGTAATAATGCAGCTCAATGATCTTCGCCCCGCAGTGGGTTCGCGCAAAAATCGTAAGCGCGTAGGTCGCGGTAATTCTTCAGGCAATGGTACTTTTGCCGGCCGCGGTATGAATGGTCAGCTCTCCCGCTCTGGTGGCGGTAAGGGCGCTGGCTTCGAGGGTGGACAGCAGCCACTGGCTATGCGTCTTCCTAAGCTTCCTGGTTTCACTAACCACAACCGTGTTGAGTACGCTCCAGTCAACGTTGCTCGTCTGAATGCACTCTTTGCAGATGGCGAGACCGTAGACGCAGAGGCTCTGGTTGCTAAGGGAGTTATCAAGTACAACTACATCCCAGTCAAGGTTCTGGGTGACGGCGAGCTTTCTAAGAAGCTTACTGTTAAGGTCGACAAGGTTTCCGCCTCCGCAAAGGCTAAGATCGAGGCGGCCGGTGGAAAGGTTGAGGCCGAGTAGTGAGTAAAGGAATCGCCAACGCATTTCGTGTTCCGGAACTAAGGGGAAAGATTCTCCTTACGGTACTGATTCTTCTTCTGTACCGTTTTGGTGCCTATCTTCCTGTGCCCGGTGCTCCATTCCAGCAGATGCTTTCTGTTTATCAGAATGGTCTTGCTAAGAATGGTGCAATGGCCGTGCTTAACCTATTTTCGGGTGGCGCTCTTTCTCGCATGTCTGTTTTCAGTCTGGGCATCATGCCTTACATTACGGCTCAGATCATCTTCCAGATGATGCAGTCCGTTATTCCATCTCTTGGCGAGCTTGCTAAAGATGGTGAGAGCGGCCAGCGTAAGATTACGCAGTACACGCGTTATCTTACGGTTGGCTTGGCTCTGCTCAATGCAATTGGTTACCTGTTCTTGTTTAAGAGCTATGGTGTATCTTTTGCATCTATGGAGGGCGTGCCTGAGGCACTTGAAAACTTCCTGGTAGTCTTTACCATGCTAGTTGGTGCCATCATTATTATGTGGCTCGGTGAGGTTATTACTCAGCAGGGTGTTGGCAACGGAATGAGTCTTATCATCTTTGCAAACATCATGGCTGGACTTCCAACAGCCCTTATTTCTTCAGTAACTACTCGTGGAAACATTGTTCTTACCGTTGTTACTGTTGTGGTTATGCTCGCTATTATTCCGCTCATTGTTTACATTGAGCGCGGTCAGCGTCGTATTCCTATCAACTATGCCAAGCGTGTTGTTGGTCGTCGTATGATGGGTGGTCAGTCAACGTACCTTCCAATTAAGGTAAACACTGCAGGCGTTGTACCAATTATCTTTGCATCTGCAATCCTGTACCTTCCTGCTCAGGTTGCTGTGTTCTTCCCAGGAGTAGAGTGGATTCAAAATCTTGCTACTTCACTTTCTTCTGGATGGGTTAACTGGGTTCTCTCAGTTATGTTCATTGTCTTCTTTGCATACTTCTACACCTCAATGGTGTTCAATCCAGAGGAGACAGCAGACCAGCTTAAGAAGCAGGGTGGCTTTATTCCTGGTGTTCGTCCAGGTACTGCTACTTCAACGTATATCAAGACTGTTATTGACAGAGTCACCCTCCCCGGTGCTATCTTTATGGCAGTTCTTGCAATCGTCCCAACCATTATTTTCTGGTTCACGGGAGATTCGTTGATACAGGCGTTTGGTGGAACTTCCGTCCTGATTATGGTCGGTGTTGCAATGGATACACTCTCTTCCATTGAGTCCCACCTTAAGATGCACAACTATGAGGGCTTCTTTAAGTAGTTCTTAGTAAGTAGCATAAAGGGGCCTGGAAACAGGCCCCTTTTATTATTTGAAAGGAAGGCGAAGCATGAACATTGTTCTTCTCGGCGCACCTGGCGCTGGTAAGGGTACACAGGCTCAGAAGCTCGTTGCAGAGTATGGACTTGCTCATATCTCAACCGGTGACCTTCTTCGTGCTGCTGTTAAAGCTCAGTCTGAGCTTGGCATTAAGGCTAAAGAGTATATGGATGCTGGTCAGCTTGTTCCAGATCAGCTTGTCATTGACCTGGTAAAAGAGCGTCTTTCTGCAGATGACGCAAAAGCAGGCTTCATTCTTGACGGCTTCCCACGCAACACCGCTCAGGCAGTAACCCTTGATTCTGAGCTTCAGAACATGGGCCTCAAGCTTGATGCAGCTCTACTTGTTGCTGTTGAGCCAGAGGTTATTGTTGAGCGTCTTTCTTCTCGCCGTACGTGCAAAGAGTGTGGTTACACTGCACCTGCTGGTACAGAGACTTGCCCAAATTGCTCTGGTGAGATGTATCAGCGTGATGACGATAAGCCAGAAACTATCCGTAAGCGTCTTGATGTTTACGAGAATCAGACTTCTCCTTTGATTGAGTACTACAAAGGACATGGAATTCTGAAGGAGGTCAACGGAGACCGTCCTGTTGACGAGGTATTCGCCGACGTTAAGACTCTCCTCGCACTATGATTACCATAAAAACACCTGAACAAATCGAGGCAATGAAGGTTTCGGGCGCCCTTTCTAAGGCAGCCCTTCGCCGTGCTGGATCCATGATTAGACCTGGTGTTTCAACGCTTGAGATTGACCGCGCTGTAGAAGCTTTTATTAGGCTTCACGGCGGAACCCCTACTTTTAAGGGCTACGGTGGATTCCCTGGATCTGTTTGTTCTTCTATTAACGAGCAGATTGTTCACGGTATTCCATCAGCTAATGTCATTTTGCAAGATGGCGATATTCTGACCATTGATACAGGCGCTACCGTTAACGGTTGGGCAGGAGATAACGCTTGGACGTTCTACTGCGGAACAGTTGACGAGAAAACCCAGGCACTTTGTGAGGTTACCCGCGATTGCCTTAAGGCAGGTATTGCAGCTGCTGTTCCTGGTGCTCGCCTTGGCGACGTTGGTCATGCAGTTCAGAAACTTGCTGAGGATAATGGCTATGGCGTTATTCGTGATTTTGTTGGTCATGGTATTGGCCGCGATCTTCACGAGGACCCCGAGGTCAGAAACTACGGTCGTGCAGGCAACGGCATTGTTCTTCGTGAGGGAATGGTAATTGCAATTGAGCCTATGATTGCTATGGGTACCTACGATTGCACCGTTCTTGAAAATGGTTGGACCGTTGTTACCGATGATGGCCTGCCATCAGCACATTATGAGAACACGGTTGCTATTACTGCCGATGGTCCCGTTATCGTTTCAGAAGATGAAGTTGGTCCATGGTGCGAGATGCAAGGCGGTCTTGAGTAACACATACATTGTTCTTCTCGCTATCTAATTGTGTTGAAAAAATAAGTGATAGACGAGTGGCACATTTTTATGTATTATTGATAACCGCTGTCGATGTGTCGAGAGGATGAAAGTTGGCTAAACAAGACGCGATTGAGCTTGAAGGCAAGGTACTAGAACCCCTGCCAAACGCTATGTTTAACGTTGAGTTAGAGAACGGCAAGACCATCCTTTGCACCATCTCAGGTAAGATTCGAATGAATTACATTCGAATTCTCCCTGGTGACAAGGTTGTAGTAGAGATTTCTCCTTACGATCTTACCAGGGGTCGCATTACCTACCGTTATAAGTAAGTAGTGCAAAAGCCTTGTGTCATGCATGAGGCTATCTGTGTCTTTGCGCACGTTGCAAGGGCATATGTACGTAAGTACAGTCGGTATTTCACGCCAGCGGCTGGGCGAGTATATAGTTCGTATCAGCAGAACCGAAAGGAAGACACATGAAGGTACGTCCTTCGGTAAAGAAGATGTGCGACAAGTGCAAAGTCATCCGTCGCCACGGTAAGGTTTACGTGATTTGCGAGAACCCGCGCCACAAGCAGCGTCAGGGCTAAGGAAGGAGCACCAAGTTGGCCCGTATTAACGGCGTCGACCTGCCACGCGATAAGCGTGTTGAGGTCGGACTCACCTATCTTTACGGCATTGGTCAGACTCGTGCAACCAAGATTTGCAACGAGACTGGTATCGATGTAAATACTCGCGTCAAGGACCTCACAGAGGAAGAAGTCACTAAGATTCGTGACTTTATTGACGCTCATTACACCACCGAGGGCGATCTTCGCCGCGAGGTGCGTCAAAATGTTGCCCGCCTGATGGAGATTGGCTGCTACCGCGGCCTCCGTCACCGCAAGGGCCTCCCTGTCCACGGTCAGCGTACCCACACTAACGCTCGTACTCGTAAGGGTAAGAAGCGTCAGGTGGGCGGCAAGAAGAAGTAGGCGAGGAGTAGCTAATGGCACAGAAAAAGAACGCTCGCACTACACGCGTCCGCCGCTCCGAGCGTAAAAACATTGCAGTGGGCCAGGCCCACATCAAGAGCACATTCAATAACACGATTGTCTCTATTTCCGATCCCCAGGGTAATGTAATTTCCTGGCAGTCCGGTGGTACCGTCGGCTTCAAGGGCTCTCGTAAGTCCACTCCTTTTGCTGCACAGCTTGCAGCAGAGGCAGCAGCAAAGGCAGCAATGGAGCACGGTCTCCACAAGGTAGCTGTTTTTGTTAAGGGCCCAGGCTCTGGTCGCGAGACCGCAATCCGTTCCCTTCAGGCAGCAGGCCTTGAGGTTTCGGGTATTCAGGATAAGACACCTATTGCACACAACGGCTGCCGTCCTAAAAAGCGCCGTCGCAACTAGCACGAAAGGACAAGCAAATGGCAATTGATAGGACCCCGGTCCTTAAAAGATGTCGTCAGCTTGGCATCGATCCCGTTGTGATGGGGATCAATAAGACTTCTAACCGTGAGCCACGTCGCCGTCGTCGCCAGGAGAGCGAGTACGGTATGCAGCTCCGTGAGAAGCAGAAGGCTAAGTTCATTTACGGCGTCCTTGAGAACCAGTTCCACGGCTACTATGAGATGGCTAAGAAGAACCCAGGCATTACTGGTGACAACCTGATGAGCATCCTTGAGACTCGTCTTGACAACGTCATCTTCCGCCTTGGCTTTGCTCGTACACGTAAAGAGGCTCGTCAGACTGTCCGTCACGGTCACATCACCGTTAACGGTCAGCGCGTTGACATTCCTTCTTATCGCGTAAAGAGCGGCGATGTTATCGCTGTTGCTTCCAAGGCAAAGGATCTTCTTCCAATCAAGGAAGCTCTCATTTCCTCCGAGCACATGGCAGTTCCTGCATGGCTTGAGGTTGACATTGAGAAGCTGCAGGGCACTGTTCTTCAGCTTCCAACCCGCGATCAGATCGACCTTGAGATTGACGCACAGCTGATCGTCGAGCTCTACTCCAAGTAAGCCCGACCCGTTTTGGAGGTAGCAATGTCCGAATTTATCCGACCAAATGTGTCGGTAGATGAAATCGGCGCAAACGTCGCTCGTGTGAGCGTAGAGCCGCTTGAGCGTGGCTATGGTGACACGCTTGGCAACTCCCTCCGCCGCGTACTGCTTTCCTCTCTTGAGGGAGCTGCGGTTGAGGCCATCCAGATTGATGGCGTTCAGCATGAGTTCACTACGGTTGAAGGCGTCTATGAGGACGTTACTGACATCGTTCTGAACGTTAAGGGCCTAGTTTTCCGCAACACCAACAACTCTGATGAGGCTGAGGCTTCCATCTCTGTTGATGGTCCTTGCAAAGTCACTGGTGCTGATCTTGATGTTCCTATGGGCTACGAGCTGGTTAACCCAGCTCAGCACATTTGCACCCTTGCTGAGGGAGCTCATCTTTCCATGAGACTTCGCCTTGGTAATGGTCGCGGTTATGTTTCCGGTGAGGATAACGAGCGTGAGAGCGATCCAATTGGATTCATTCACGTTGACTCGATCTTCTCGCCAGTTCGCCGCTGCGCTAAGGCTGTTGAGCCTTGCCGTGTTGGCCGTCACACCGACTATGATCGTCTGGTGCTTGAGGTTGAGACCAATGGTGCAATCAGCCCTCGCGAGGCTGTCGTTGAGGCTGCAAACATCATTAACCAGCACATGAGCGCATTCATGGGACTTACTGATTTTGACGAGACTCAGGAAGAGGCTTCGATTTTTGCTAAGGCAGACGTCGAGGACGATTCCGAGCTTGAGAAGCAGGTTGAGGATCTGGACCTTTCCGTCCGTTCTTATAACTGCCTCAAGCGTGCAGGAATTCACTCTGTCCGTCAGCTCGTTGATTTCTCTGAGAACGATCTTCTCAACATCAGAAACTTTGGTGTTAAGTCTATTGAAGAAGTCAAGGAAAAGCTCGAGAGCATGGGCCTGTCCCTTAAGGCTTAGTCGCGCCTTGTCACGCATAGGAGAATGTAAATTATGAGGCACAATAAGAAGAGGGGCATGAAGCTTGGTACTGATGCTAGCCACACCAAGGCCATCAAGAAGAGCCTGATCCAAGCCCTTTTCACTAACGATCGTATTAAGACTCTTGACGTCCGCGCTAAGGCAGTTCGCGGCGAGGTCGACAAGGTCATCACTTGGGCAAAGCGCGGCGACCTTCACGCTCGTCGTCTTGCTATGGCCAAGGTTGGTAACGCAGAGCTTGTCCGTGAGGTATTTGACAAGGCTGCTCAGGGTATGTGGGCTGACCGCAACGGCGGCTACACCCGTATCATGAAGCTTGGTCCTCGTAAGGGCGACGCTTCTGAGGTTGTTATCCTTGAGCTTGTTACCGAGCCAGTTCAGCCAAAGGCTTCTAACAAGAAGGCTAAGGCAACCAAGGTTGCTCCTGCTCCTGTAAAGGAAGAGGAGACCGAGGCTCAAGCAGAGGAGACCGAGCAGACCGAAGAGGCTGCAGAGTAACTTCTGTCAAAGTGAATCTAAAGAGGTCCTGGCTTTTTGCTGGGACCTCTTTTTCAAATGAAGGAGGGTTGTCATGATTGAGTTCAAAAGCGTTTCATTTGCATACGGTTCTTCAACTGCTACACAATCTATGACTTTCTCTACTTCTGAAGATGCCATAGGAGCCACAGAGAGCCAATCTCCGCACCCAATGGCACTAACCCTTGATAATGTTTCATTTACCCTAAAGCCTGGCTCTAGAACGGTTGTGCTTGGCCACAATGGTTCAGGCAAGTCAACGCTTGCGAATCTTTGTAATGCATCACTTTTTCCTCTATCCGGAGAGGTTTTAGTAGACGGCAATTCAGTTGCTGTAGTGCCTTCTACTCAGGTTTCTTCTGCTGTGGGAATGGTTCGTCAAGACCCAACTGCTCAGCTGGTATGTGCAACTGTCTTTGACGAGGTTGCCTTTGGTCCCGCTAATCTTGGACTGCCAAAAGAAGAGATTGTTTCTCGCGTTTCTCAAACACTTGAGCTTTGCGGTATTGCTGACTTGGCCAATTCCCAAACACACACGCTTTCTGGTGGTCAACAGCAGCTTGTTTCTATTGCAGCAGCGCTTTCTCTGCGTCCATACTACTTGGTGCTTGATGAGGCATTTGCTCAGCTTGATACGCGATTCAGAAATCACCTTTCTAAGCTGGTAAACAACCTTGTGGCTAACGGGATGGGTGTGCTTGAGATTTCTCATTCTTTTGAGTCTTTACCTGGAGCTGATCAGGTTCTTGTTTTGGAGAAGGGCCAGCTGGTCTGGACAGGCACTCCCACAGAGTTTCTCTTGGATGCAGATATAATTGCCCGCGCCGGATTTGATGATGCACTTACGGGAATAGCTCATGTAGCAGCGCAGGCTGGCTACAACTTTGATGTGCCTCTTAACGCATCAGAATTTGTTGCGTTTCTTATTCAGAACAACCTTGCGTTTGACGCTTTGGATACCCTTGTGTACCAGCGTGCTCTTGAGGTAGTGCGAGCAAATAACTATGACGGAATTCAAGCGCTTGGAGAGGCTCATGAACTGGCAATTTGTGGCGTTTCTCATGCGTTTGACAAGCCAGTCCTGCACGATATAACGCTTTCTTCCACGGGGGAGCTTACTGTTTTGGTGGGCGCTTCTGGTTCTGGAAAAACAACCTGCGCCCGAATAGCTGCTGGCCTCATAGAGGCTGATACTGGTCATGCAACAATTGATGCGCGACTGGTAAGTCCTGGAGATGTCGGCATGTGTTTCCAGCGCCCTCAAGATCAGCTCTTTGCCCAAAGTGTTGCTGAAGATATTGCGTTTGGTCCAAATAACAAGGGTTTCTCACCAGATGATGTTGAGGCGCTTGTCGCGTATGCGGCAGCACGTGTGGGGCTTGATCAGCAGGTCATGGACGCGTCTCCGTTGACGCTTTCTGGTGGCCAGGCTCGTCGCGCGGCGCTTGCAGGAACACTGGCCTGCGCAACGTACGCGGTTGTGTTTGACGAGGCAACGTCTGGGCTTGATGGCAAGGCGCGCTCGCAGGTGCTGCATCTTGCTCGTGAGCTGGCAAACGAGGGCAAGGCAGTTCTTGCAATCACCCACGACGTAAGCGAATGGCTTCCTTTTGCCGATAAGGTAGTGTTTCTCGAGAAGGGCCGTGTTGTTGCAAGCGTCGACGTACAAGAAGCACAGACAACCCCAGAGCTATACGAGGCTGCGCAGCTTGACTGCCCGCTGTTTGTAAGCGTGTTGCATGAGCTTTTGGAGGCTTGCTATGTCTAAGTGCCCCTGTGCTCTGCTTAAGCGCATCTCGCTTGCCTCGTTGACAGCGCAGACAAAAATCGTTGCCACCCTTGTGGGTATTGTTGCCCTTTTCTGTGTGCAACAGCCACTTGCCTTTGCTGCATTTACTTTGATTTGTGTGGGTCTTCTTTGGAGCGCTCGTGTAAGTTTGTTGGAGTTTTTGCGCGTGGCAAAGCCTGCAGCTTTTGTTTTGCTCCTTTCATTTGTGGCCAATACGCTGGTGTTTATTGGACACCCCGATATCATTTTTTCTGGATCAGTTGGACTTTCTGTGGCGGGCTTTTACAGGAGTACTGTGGCTATTGCTCGCGTATTGCTTGCCCTAGCACTGGTTTTATCGGTAGCGTCATCAACTACACCCACGCAGCTTGCTGACGGTTTTTCTGTACTGTTGATGCCTCTGCGCCTTATTCGTGTTGACGTTGACGGCCTGAGTATTGCGCTCTCAATTGCGCTGCGAGCAATTCCTCTTACCCTCGAAGAGCTCGACAGAATTAGAGCAGCTCAACGGGCACGCGGGTTTAATTTTGAATCAGGCAGTATTGTTGAGCGAATCAAAAAGTGGTTTACGCTTCTGGTGCCGCTCACCGTATCGCTCTTTCAGCGAGCCGATCAGATGGCGCAAACCATGACGGATCGCTGTCTTGGTGCCGCAAAACGTACACGTGTCTCCGCAAAAATGCAGCTTGTAGACTGGGTTGTGCTTCTGCTCTGGTCTGCCGTGTGCTTTGGTCTTGTAACGCTGTAGCGGTCTTGCAATGCTGAAGAGGTCTTGCGTCCAGCAGATACAATACGTGCGTCAACTTTGAGCCTACGATACAATCACTTTGTTGCGCCAAAAGTCTTTTCAGGGAGCTTCATGAACTCAGAAACGTCACAGAACAATGCATCAAACTGCAGCGTTTATGCATCCGAGGAGTCTTCTGCTGAGTCATCAGCTGCTGAGGCTCTTACTGACGCTTCTGCTGAGCCTGAAGCTACGCTTGTCATCAAGCTAGGCTATCGCGGCGCTGCCTTCTGCGGCTTTGCCGAGCAGCCAACCCAGCGCACCGTGGCAGGAGACCTTCGTCGCGCGCTTCAGACCGTTTTGCGCAGAGAGGTTGAGCTCACCTGCGCGGGCAGAACCGATGCCGGCGTGCACGCCCAGGCCCAGTACGTGAGCCTTCCCGTATATGGCGCTGAACTGGTGCTGTCTGGCGAGAAACTCGTCCGCTCGCTCACCGCTCTGACCGACGATGACATCTCTATCCGACAACTCTTCCGTGCCCCACAGGGTTTCTCGGCACGCTTTGATGCCCAGGCTCGCTCGTACCGCTATCGCATTTGTGCAGATAGCGCTCGTCCCGTGCTGGGCTGGGACCACGTGTGGTGGTACAACGGTCACTTGGACGCAGAGCTTATGGACAAGGCGGCGCAGGCGCTGGTGGGAGAGCACGATTTCAAGAGCTTCTGCAAGGCAATTTCTGCCGAGGGCAAGCCAACGCATCGTTTTGTGGAGCGCCTTACCGTTGAAGAAATTGAAGAGGCTGGCGAGAAACTCATTGCAGTTGATATTACGGGTAACGCCTTCTTGCATAACATGGTGCGCACGATTGTGGGCACACTGGTTGAGATTGGACGAGGTCACAGGCCTGTTGAGTGGATCGACGAGGTTCTAGCTGCTCAGAATAGAATTGCTGCTGGCAGTTGTGCACCTGCTCAGGGCCTCACGTTTGTGAGCGTTCGCTATCCAGAGGGTGTTTTGCAACCCTGGTAGCGCTTTCGGTTCCTTGATTGCGTCGTAGTTTCTGTGTGCCAATCCAGCTCCATCGGTCTTCTCGCGCCGTTTACGAAGTCTTTTCTACCACTTGTATTGTGTGCGGTGGTTTCCCTCGCAAAGAAATAGCATCATAGAAGAGAGCGTCTTTTTTAGGAGCTCTTGCAGAACTGATGAACAGTGAGGCAGGGAGCCAGTATGTTTAGGAAAAGAGAAAGATTTGAGCGCAGCGATGTTCCGCGTGAGAATCCCTATACCAACGTGATTGGCCTTGCCGTAATTGCCATTGTTGCTGTTCTTGTAGGCATTGTTGTTGTAACTCTTTGGGATCGCGCGCAGCTTGAGTCTCACCTGGGAGATCATGGGCTTAACAAGGCTATAAAGAGCCAAAGTGTTTCAGGCAATCCGGATGGCACTACACAATCTGATGATGACTTTCTTACCTATGCCGTTATCAGCACAAATTCGCTTAAGGCAGGGGAGTCGACGCTTCAGTCTATACGGCTTTTGGTCATTAATCGCACGCAGGGAACCGGACATATAGTGTCTATTCCTACTGATGTGTATGCAGAAGTAGACTCAAACGCTAAAACACTGGCAGATATTTACAAAGATGACGGTCAGAGCGCTTTTGTTAGCGCACTTGCTTCTGTCACCAACATCAAGATTACGCACGTTATCATTGCCACAGATGATGTGTGGGAGAAAATCTCGGCACTTTCTGGTTCGGGCGCTCGTTCACTGGTAAGTAATGCTTCTAGTTTGTTGTCTTCAATGATTACCGATATGAAGCCCAATCAGCTTCTTGAGCTTGTAGAGATTGTGCAGCCAATTGGCGTGTCTAATCTTGAGCATGATGAAGCTCCTGTTGTTGAAGGTTCAAGTGGCACTACCGTTGACCCTACGGCCTTAGGAAAGCTTGTTGGCATGCTCGTATAGACGTTATGGGCGTTGTGTGTAGCGCCGCTCCTACAAAACAGGTCAGATGTCCACATAACAGCAGTTAAACACGTTATGTGGAGAGATTTTGATAGAATAAAAATGTCTTTTTAATTCACTTTTTATGGGTAAACTGGTATCTAAAATTTAGGACCAGTTTGGGGGATGTGGAATGCACGAGCGCTCATACAATCCACATATGATTTCGGTTCTCATGGCCGCTGATAATGATGCTGATGCTATTAGAACGGTAATTAGGCAACTGCAAGAGCAGACCTATCCTCATTGGGAGCTCATCATTGTTGACAACAGCTCTGATCCTCAGATTGCTCGCATGTTGGATAACCTTGCTAATCAAGAGCCTCGTTTAGATGTCCTGTTCCAGTCGGGCATTAGCCATTTTGTTGCGCTTGAGATTGCTCAGGGTCGAGCTCGTGGAGCTTATACGCTTACTACTGAGCCTTCTTATAGGTTTAATCCCCATGTTTTGCAGAAGCTCTATGCTGCAGCTACTGCCCTCGGTCCTGTTGGTTCACCTAAAGCGGCAGATATTGTTATTGCGTACATGAAAAACGCCAATTCACCTATGGAATGCAAAAAGGCTTTTGGTGCAAAGGCTTCTGCGTTGTCGCAGGTATTTGAGGAGTCACAGCTTCCTTATTTGACGTCTATGAGCGGAAAGTTGTGCTCAACACGTATTTTGACCGATATCAAACATGAGCCAGAGACTGATGGTGAGTGCAATTTTGTTGGCTACTGTTTTGAGATTGCAAAAAACATCACGTACGCTCCAGAGGCAATTTTTGTAGATGTACCAGCAGATTCTTCTAAGGAAGAAGAAACTATTACTGACGCTATGGATAAACTTACCCAAGAGCGTCAGACACTTGGTGCTCTTGCCAAGCATCTTGGCTTTGCAAACTCTAAGAAAGTTCAAAAGTTGATTAGTCGTTATCTGATCAGCAAGCTTCTTAAGAACATGTATCCCGTTTTTAACGGAGAATCCCAGCTCAGCCACGAGGAAAAAGAAAACTTTATTGTCAAGATTCTTTCTAATCCTGTAGCACACCTTATTGTCACTGAAGCGACTTCTCCACGACTGGTAGCTCATGCCTTGCTTGGTGCTATTTTGTCTACTACAACACGAGCTCGTTATGCCTATGTACGTAGAGCCGTATGGTATGCACGTTTTATGCGTATACCTCTTGCGTAAGTAACTTTGTGTAAGACAGGCCGGTATTTGACCGCTTGATGACGCTAGCCTTAGCGCCTATCCATAAGCGATTTGAACGTCTGTGCAATGCCGTCGTTTTTGACGCGGAAGAATCCCTCTTTGGCTAGATAAGCATAGCGGGAAAACTTGTCATCTTTAGGCAAAGCAATACCTCGCACTTGTGCAAAGAAAGCTTTTCCAGAGCCTGAGATTGCGGGGTTTTCAAACACACGCTTTGCGTCCATGCGCTCAAAGCTCTTGGCGAGAAGATCGCGCACTTCTGAGTCAATCTGATCTGCAGCATCATGTTCTTCTCGCCAGATAAGTGCGTCTTTTGTAAGCAGCGCGTAGTTGATGCCGCGCAGCGTGAGTGCATCAAGCACTACGTCTGAGGTGATGTTGCGTGCGTCCACAATGTCCATCATGTCATTCCAGCGCTCAAGCGGAATTTTGGGCTGACGCTGCGCAAAGGTGGCTGCTTCTGCATAGCCATTCTCGCGATAGTTGTAAAGCGCTGAGTCTGTGTACACCAAACGGGCACCACAGCAATGTGAAGCAATAAGGAAGGGGTTGTCTACCCAGCCTGCACCAGGGACTTCTTTAAAGCTGATGTTGTTCTGGGTCAAGAATTCTTTGCGATAGAGCGCCGTCCAAATGGCAGGGTGGTGCAACAGAAGCTGAGCCATCTGGTCAATAGAACAGGGCTGATGCTTGGGTTTGACGCGGCCCTTATAAGCGCATGGAATCCTGTGCTCGGCAAAACCAGCGCCATTCTTTACCTGCGCTTTTACTCCTGCTCGACCATTTTTCTGATTGCCAAATACGCGCCAATAGGCAGAGCGGGCAATATCTACCTTGCTTTCTCCACCGTTTGCCTGGATAAGATCAACAAGCTCTTGAACCATTGTTGGCTCAAGGTAATCGTCAGGCTCAACAATGCCCACCCATGTGCCATGAGCTGCGACAATACCACGATTACATGTTTTTCCGTAGCCTTCGTTTTCTTTGTCTATGATGACAAGGCGTCCATCACGGGCAGCATATGCTTCTAAAAGAGCTAAAGACGAGTCAGTTGAGCCGTCGTTTAAGCAGATAATCTCCAGGTTGGTGTAGCTTTGAGATTGAATGCTTGCCAGGCACTGCTCCAGATAATCCGCAACGTTATATATAGGCACAACAAGAGAAACCAAGGGTTGGTGGTTTTGCGTGTGACTCATCTAAACTCCTTTTGATTGCTGCTCTATACTATATAGGCACTAACCCACTCACGAAGTCACATTTTGGGGAAATATGAAGCGCACTGCTCTTGTCATAGTTACCTTCAAACGCCAGGAACTGCTTTCTAACCTGCTTAATTCCATTACGCAGCTTACGCAGGCACCATGGCGCATCATTGTTGTGGACAACGAGAACTCCTCTGAAACAGCCTCACTTGTGTCTGACTTTTCCGAGAAGGTCAAAACCTTGTGGGGAGAAACCACTACAGATCCCGATGTTCACGGAGGTACTAATCGCGTGTGCTACGTGCCTATGGAGCAAAATACCGGCGGTTCTGGTGGTTTCTCTGAGGGTGTGCGCGTAGGTTATGAGCTGGGCGCTGAGTGGTTCTGGGTTATGGACGATGACGTTGCCGTGCTGCCTGATGGCCTTGATAAGCTTGACGCATGGTCAGACAAGGCCGGGGTCATTCAGGGCCAGCGCTACGACTTTGATGGCGGTCCTTTCTTCTGGCAGTATCGTTTTAGTACCGCTTTGGGCATCTATAATCCGCTGGCAAAGGCTGGTTTTGATGGCGTTGCGTACCGCGAATGTAATGTTATGTGCTTTGAGGGTGCCTGCTTTAAGCGCTCTGTAGTGCAGAAGATTGGCCTACCTGATGCGCGTTTCTTTATCTATTGGGACGATGCTCTGTATGGCTATTTGGCCAGCAAGGTAACGCAGCCTATTTTGATTCCAGACTTTGTTCTTTCAAGATGTCGAGAAGTTCCTGGTCAGAGCATTGGCTCTGTACGTCAACTCAATTCAACCTCTGACATGACACGCTATTACATCACACGTAACCGCGGCTATATTGCCCGTTACTTCCAGGTTCACGGTGATTACAATCCTGTGCTCTTTGGTGTTGGCACTGCGCTGACCTTTGCAAAAGAGATTATTCGACTCATTTTGGTAGATAGAGCGCACTTCTCGTCTGGTCTTTCTCGCCTAATAAAGGGCTGGAAGGATGCACGTCTTATCTATAAAGACGCAACTTGGCGTCCGCAACCTCCACTAGACTAGCCACCAAAGCCGACATTTTGTGTCGGCTTTTTTAGTCCCCAAACGCTCAACAAAAGTGAGCGCTGAGGGGTGAATTGTGGCGCATTTGTGAAAGGCGACGAATGCCTACTTACAAAAAATCGAATTATTTTTTGACCATTAATAAATTTTGTAATTAGCGAAGTTTCTAGCTAATTTTCTACCTGCAGAGATATTGGTTGCCGCAACGTGTCAATACATAATTTTGTATTCGTGTGGAAATTTCACAATATATTGTTATAGTTCTCGAACCCAAACACTATAAGTTGTGGCATAGTAGTTTCCATCACACAAGCGGGTTCCCAACTACTTCGCTTAGGCAAAAGCTTAGGAACCGCAGTGATAATCCAATTAAACACGCATGAAAGCGTTGCTTTCACCAACGTTTGTTCAAGGAGTTTGCACATGAAGATTATCAAGCGCAATGGCTCAGAGGTTACCTTCGAGGTAGAGAAGATTGTTAACGCAATCGCTAAGGCTAACGCAGAGGTCCCTGAGGATCAGCGCCTGACTGAGCGTGAGATTCAGTTTGCTTCTCTCAACGTTACCGATGAGTGCGAGAAGGCTGGACACACCGTCACCGTCGAGGAGGTCCAGGACCTTGTCGAGGATCAGCTCATGGCTCTTGACCGCTTTGAGGTTGCTCGTAAGTACATCATTTACCGCTACATCCAGAACCAGAAGCGTCACAAGAACACCACCGATGACAAGATTCTGTCTCTGATTGAGTGCAACAACGAGGAAGTCAAGCAGGAGAACTCCAACAAGAATCCTACTGTTGTTTCTGTTCAGCGTGACTACATGGCTGGTGAGGTTTCTAAGGACCTCGTTCAGCGTGAGCTTCTTCCAGAGGATATTGTTGCTGCTCACAACGAGGGTCTTATCCACTTCCACGATTCCGATTACTTTGCACAGCACATGCACAACTGTGACCTCATCAACCTTGATGACATGCTGCAGAACGGCACTGTTATCTCTGGTACTCTGATTGAGCGTCCACACAGCTTCTCCACTGCATGCAACATTGCAACTCAGATTATTGCTCAGGTAGCATCCTGCCAGTACGGTGGTCAGTCCATCTCCTTGGCTCACCTTGCTCCATTTGTTGATGTTTCTCGTAAGAAGATCCGCAAGACCGTTATGGAGGAGATGAACTCCGTCGGTGTTGAGCTCTCTGCTGAGCAGCTCAACGAGATGGTTGAGAAGCGCCTTCGTGATGAGGTTTCTCGTGGCGTTCAGACCATTCAGTACCAGGTTGTCACTTTGATGACCACCAACGGCCAGGCTCCTTTCATTACTGTCTTCATGTATCTCAATGAGGCAAAGAATGAGCAGGAGAAGCAGGATCTTGCACTCATCATCGAGGAGATGCTCCGTCAGCGTTACCAGGGCGTAAAGAACGAGGAGGGTGTCTGGATTACTCCTGCATTCCCTAAGCTCATCTACGTTCTTGAAGAGGACAACGTTTACGAGGATTCCAAGTACTACTACCTCACTCAGATGGCTGCAAAGTGCACCGCTCGCCGCCTTGTCCCTGACTACATCTCTGAGAAGAAGATGAAGGAGTACAAGCTTTCTAAGGGCGAGAAGGAAGGCGAGGGCGATACCTTCACTTGCATGGGCTGCCGTTCCTTCCTGACTCCAGACCGTTCTGGTAATGGCTTCAACAACGTTGCTCGCGCAAAGAACTATGAGCCAAACAAGCCTAAGTATTACGGCCGCTTCAACCAGGGTGTTGTAACCATCAACCTTCCTGATGTTGCTCTTTCTGCTGGTCGCGATATGGACAAATTCTGGAAGATCTTTGATGAGCGTCTTGAGCTTTGCCACCGCGCACTTCGTGCTCGTCACGATCGCCTGAAGGGTACTCTGTCCGATGCTGCTCCAATCCTTTGGCAGTACGGCGCACTTGCTCGTCTGGACAAGGGTGAGGTTATCGATCCTTTGCTTTACGGCGGATACTCCACTATCTCCCTTGGTTATGCAGGTCTGTACGAGTGCGTTAAGGCTATGACTGGTCACAGCCACACCGATAAAGAGGCAACTCCATTTGCACTCCAGGTTATGCAGCACATGAACGATAAGTGCACCGAGTGGAAGGAAGCAGAGGATATCGATTACTCCCTCTACGGAACTCCTCTTGAGTCCACTACTTACAAGTTTGCTAAGGCACTTCAGCGTCGCTTTGGTGTTATCCCAGGCATTACTGACAAGGGCTACATCACTAACAGCTACCACGTCCACGTCGCAGAAGAGATTGACGCATTCCAGAAGCTCCAGTTTGAGTCTGAGTTCCAGCGTCTTTCCCCAGGTGGAGCAATCTCTTACGTTGAGGTTCCTAACATGCAGGACAACATCGAGGCTGTTCTCAGCGTCATGCAGTTCATCTATGACCACATCATGTATGCAGAGCTCAACACCAAGTCTGACTTCTGCCAGGAGTGCGGTTATGACGGTGAGATTCAGATTGTCGAGGAGGACGGTAAGCTGGTTTGGGAGTGCCCACACTGCGGCAACCGTGACCAGACCAAGATGAATGTTGCTCGTCGTACCTGCGGCTACATTGGTACCCAGTTCTGGAACCAGGGCCGTACCCAGGAGATCAAGGACCGCGTCCTTCACCTCTAAGATTTATGTACTAGACAAACGAGCAGAAGAGCGCTTTGGCCCTTCTGCTCGTTTTTATTATCTCTATCAGGTAACATCCACAATATGCGGAAGTTACCCATCAAAGGTTATGTATGAACTATTCAAATATTAAGTTTTCAGACATTGCAAACGGTGTTGGCGTAAGAACAACTCTGTTTGTTTCAGGTTGTCGCCTGCACTGTGAAGGCTGCTTTAATTACGAGGCATGGGACTTCAAGAGCGGAGGAGAGTTTACTCCAGAAGTTGAGCAAGAGATTATTGATTCGCTTGCACCTGTCTATATCAACGGTCTTTCCATTCTGGGCGGAGAACCATTTGAGCCAGAAAACCAAGAAGGCCTTGTTGAGTTTGTCGAGAAGGTCAGAGCTACCTATCCACAAAAGAGCATCTGGATGTATTCAGGTCACACCTGGGATCAGCTGACCGAGGGAAAGTGGCACACAGAGTACACTGATCGCATTCTGTCTTGTATAGATGTTCTGGTAGATGGCCCATGGGTTCAGAGTCTTCACGATATTACGCTGCGCTTTAGAGGCTCTTCCAACCAGCGTCTTATTGATGTCCCTAAAACACTGGCCTCAGGAGAGGTTACCCTTTGGTCCGACGGACCAATGCTGAGCTCTCGAGAGATGTAAAAGCTGCTTATCGCATTAAAAAGCCCGCGTCTGCGGGCTTTTTCTTAAGTACGTTTTATGGAGAGAGCCTTAGCTTTCTGAAGGGGTTTGGGGCTCTGCGGGTTTCTCGCCAAGCTCGCTGATAAAGATTGCAACAAAGATAACAATAAAGCCAAGGAAGATTGTGGGGGTAATAACCTCAGCAAGGAAGATCACGCCAAAAACTGCTGCAAAAATACTGTCCAGAGAAATTATTAGTGAGGCCTGAACAGGAGTAACTGACTTCTGTGCGCGGTTCTGCAAAACACCAGTCAGTGCGGTTGCAATAAGAGTGATGTAGGCGAGGGCAACCCAGGCATTTATGGGCAGTGCCGCAAAATTGGGAACCGTTTCAAAGCAAAGCGCGTAGGCAAGGCAGGGAAGGGCGCTCACGCCAAGCTGCACCACCGTAAGTGTGATGATGTCGTATTTGTGAGCAAGCTCGGCAGTAAGCACAAAAACGAAGGCAAAAATAATGGCTGAGAGCAATGTCATCTGCTCGCCCAAGCCAAACGAGAACGAAAAATCAGTGCCCAGTGAGATAAGACCAATGCCAGCTACGCATAAAAAGGCTGCAAAAATACTGGTTCCATGAGGTTTTTTCTTTGCAATGAGCCAGTTTACAAACGGAATCATCGCGCAATAAATTGATGCAATAAAAGCAGCTTTACCTGCAGTGGTATAAGCAAGAGCTCCATTTTGGAACAGAAATCCTAGACCGTTAAGAACGCCTAAGAGCACGCCGTATTTGATATGTGTGACATTCAAGTGTTCTTTAAGTTTTTTTCTAAAGATGATGGCAACAATACCTACGGCAAAGACAAAACGTAAGGTCATAAGCCAAGCTGCCGAGATATAACTAATTGCATCTTTGATAACGACAAATGACCCGCCCCAGATAAGTGCGCAGATAAGAAGAGCAAACTTCCATACAAGCGTAGAAGAAGTATCTAGTGTGAGTCCGGAAGAGTTTCTAGTAGAAAGATCTGATGATGCCACGCGCTATCCATTCCCGTCGAAGGTAAAAGTTAAGGTATAGGTAGTGATTTGAGAAAATCAAACGCGTGCAAGTATACGTGATTTTGCACTTGAAGCGCCCCACAAGCAGCATAAAAATGAGATTAGAAGTATACTCACATCTGCAAGAAAAATAAGTGTGCGTTTATTTTATGCAAGAAGATATTTCAAGGAGACTCGTATGTCCAACTACGTTCTGACCTGTTGCTCTACGGCCGATGTAAGTGAGAAGTACCTTCAGTCACGTGATGTGAAATACGTATATTTCAACTACGAGCTTGATGGTGTTCAGTGCAAGGATGACTTTGGTCGCACTAATGCACCAGCTGACCTCTATAAAAAGATGCTTGCAGGCGCTGAGTGCCGTACTTCACAGGTATCAATTGGTGAGTACATGGCTTTCTGGCGTCCTTTCCTTGAGGAGGGCAAAGACGTTCTTCATGTTTCGTTGAGTTCTGGCGTTTCTGGAACGTATGAGTCTGCTTGTCAGGCAAAGGTAGAAATTGAGCAGGAGTTTCCTGACAGAAAGATTGAGGTTGTCGACTCTCTGCAGGCATCTTCTGGCTACGGTTTGCTGGTAGACGGTCTTGCCGATAAGCGCGACGAGGGTCTGTCTTTTGACGAGGCAGTTGCATGGGCCAAAGAGGCTCGTCACCGTGTGTATGGATGGTTCTTCTCAACAGATTTGACCTTCTTTGTTCGTGGTGGTCGCATTTCCAGGACAGCTGGCCTGCTTGGCGGCATGCTTAACATTTGTCCTGTTATGGATATTGAGGCCGACGGTTCTTTGGCTGTTAAAGAGAAGGCACGTGGCAAAAAGAAAGCAATCGCTCGCGTAGTTGAGATCATGACTCAAACTGCAGAGCAGGGCAGTGCTTACGCACGTAAAGTGTTTATCTCTAACTCTGAATGCGCCTCTGATGCCCAGGCTGTCAAAGAGCTTATTCAAGAAAAGCTTCCACAGACCGGTGATATCAACATCTTTACCATTGGTGCAACTATTGGTGTTCATACTGGTCCTGGAACTGTTGCAACATTCTGGTGGGGAGAAGAACCTCGCGCTTAAGATGTTGTTCGAGTAGGTAGGAAAGGTCTTTAGTCATGGTTAATTTTGAGTACGTTGTACCTACTCAAGTGGTTTTTGGAAAAGATACTCAACTTCGTGTGGCAGAGCTTGTCTCTGCTCACGGAGGTACCAAGGTGCTGGTGCATTTTGGTGGCAGTCACGTGGTAAAGAGTGGCTTGCTTAACCAGATCCACCAGCTTCTAAGCAATGCGGGAATTGCTTTTGTTGACTGTGGTGGAGTTGTCCCTAATCCTCGATTAGAGCTTGCAGAAGAAGCTGTAGAGCTGGGCAATCGCGAGGGTGTTGACTTTATTTTGGCCATCGGTGGCGGATCTGTCATGGATTCTGCTAAGGCGATTGCATATGGCCTGGCCAATGACGTTTCTCTTGAAGACCTCTATTTGCATAAGGTCAGTGTTTCAAAGGCAGTTCCTCTTGGTGTCATTTCTACTATTGCAGGAACTGGATCTGAAACCTCTGATTCTTCCGTCATGAACATTACGCTGGCTGATGGCCGTGTTCTTAAGCGTTCTTATCACCATCAGAGCGGCCGTCCTTGCTTTGCCATCATGAATCCAGAGCTCACCTATTCCGTGAGTGCTTATCAGACGGCATCAACAGGCGCCGACATCATGATGCACACCATGGAGCGCTATTTTACGCTCGAGAAGGACGTGGCACTCACTGACGAGCTAGCCGAGGGGCTCTTACGCACCGTAAAAGAAGCTGTCTTGATTGCTGTCAAAGAACCAGAGAATTACGCTGCACGTGCAGATTTGCTCTGGGCATCGTCGCTTTCTCACTGCGGACTTACCGGAACTGGTCGCGTAAGCGATTTTGCTTCTCATGCAATCGAGCATGAGCTGAGCGCAAAGTATGATGTAGCTCACGGTGCTGGTCTCACGGCTATTTGGGCAAGTTGGGCTCGCTATGTTATGAGCCAAGATCCAGAGCGCTTTGCGCAGTTTGCGGTTAATGTTTTTGGAGTTCAAAATAACTTCCATAATCCAACCGCTACAGGCCTTGCGGGAATCGAAGCTTGGAATCAGTGGTGTCATGCAATTGGTATGCCAACCTCCCTTGCCGAGCTTGGAGTAGACCCTTCGGAAGAGGACATTCTCCAGATGGCAAAAGGCACTATTGATGCTCGCGGTGGAGATCATGCGGGCAACTTTATGCAGCTTAAAACAGCAGATGTTCAACAGATTTTAAGAATGGCCCTAAAGTAAAGTTTCTCAAGGTAAATTTTGTTTCATTGCGGGTATTATTACTACATACGAAGTTACTGAGCTAAAAGCTCAAATATACGGAAGGAAGATTCATGAGCGGTTTTGTTAAGGCAGACAATGTTTTTGTAAACCAGAACGCAGCGAGCCGTAATGATGTCCTGCGTTTTATTGCCGATAAAGCACTGGAAGCTGGCGTAACTGACGATGCAGACGCTGTTTACAATGCTTTTTTGGCTCGTGAGGAAATGGGCGAGACCGGCATGACTGACGGTTTTGCAGTTCCACACGCAAAAGATGCTGCTATCAAGGACGCAGCTGTCTTTGTCTTCAAGAACAGCACCCCTCTTGAGTGGCCTTCTTTTGACGAGAAGCCCGTTGATGTTGCCATTGCACTGCTTGTTCCAGATGGAGAGGCTGGCACCACTCACATCAAGCTTCTTTCTAAGACCGCTGTTCTTCTGATGAGAGATGAGTTTAAGTCTCTACTTCGTGGCTCTAATGATCAGGAAGCTATTGCTCAGGCTATTAACGAGGGCATTAGCGAGGAGTAGGGTTTCTCGCCAAGTTATAGAGGGCTTAGCAGTTGCTTTCTGTAACAGTTTAACTGGGTAAAATTTTGGACACTCAAGCACAAACTTGAGTGTCCTTTTTGTGTAAAAAGGCGTACACTTGTACTAGTTTTAGTCGAGAAGGGAGTCAGATGTTTACACCATGTACTGACAAGCGCGTTGCTGTCTTTTTTGCCGATGGTTGTGAAGAGATTGAGGGACTGAGCGTTGTTGATGTCCTGTATCGTGCAGGTATTCCCTGTGACAAAGTGTCTATCTCTGATTCCTTGAGCGTGACTTCATCTCACCAGGTTACCTTTCTAACAGACAAGCTACTTAGTCAGGTCTCGTTTGATGATTACAGCATGTTGGTGCTTCCTGGAGGTCTTCCTGGAACTACTAATCTTGAGGCTTGTGAGCCACTTATGCAGGCAGTTGATGCGTTTGCGGAAGATGGCCGTGCGCTTGCTGCAATCTGTGCTGCTCCTTCAATTTACGCTAAGCGTGGATTGCTTGCGGGTAAGAAGGCTACGTCTAATCCAGGCTTCCAGCATTTTCTTTCAGAGAATGGCGCCAATCTTTCGCAAGATGCGGTTTGTGTTGATGGTTCTTTTATTACCAGTCAGGGTGCGGGAACAGCTCTTAAGTTTGGTCTTGAGATTGTTCGTTATCTTGTAGGTAATGACGTGGCAGAAAAAGTTTCTAAAGGCATTGTGCTTATCTAGACCATGGCGCCTTCTCAAAAACAGTACCTGGTTATTGATCTAAAGAGTTTTTACGCATCGGTTGAATGTGTTGAGCGAGGCCTTGATCCCATGAAGGCCAAGCTTGTTGTGGCAGATCTTACTAGGACAGAAAAGACAATCTGTTTGGCTGTTTCACCGGCGCTTCGTGCGCTGGGTGTTCCTGGACGTTGCCGTGTTTTTGAGATTCCTAAAAACCTTACCTATGAGGTAGCTCCTCCTCGCATGGCTCTGTATGTGGAGCGCTCTGCAGATGTGTATTCGGTATATCTCAAATACATTGCACCAGAAGACATCCACGTTTACTCCATTGACGAGGCATTTATTGATGTAACACCGTACTTATCGCTTTATGGATGTACAGCAAGAGAGTTGGGCGAGAAAATCCGTGCAGATGTAGCAAAAACTACTGGCATTCCTGCTACCTGTGGTTTGGGTCCAAACTTGTATCTGGCAAAAATAGCTCTTGATATCACTGCAAAGCACAGCCCCAACTTTTTTGGTGAGCTTGATGAAGAGTCGTACAAGCTTAAACTCTGGAACCATAAGCCCTTAACTGATTTTTGGCATATTGGTGCAGGTATTCAAAAGCGACTTGCGGCAATGAATATTCACACCATGGGACAGCTTGCTACAGCTCCTACAGAGCCTTTGTATAAAGAATTTGGTGTTGATGCAGAAATCCTTATTGATCATGCATGGGGAATTGAGCCAACTACCATTGCGGATATTAAGGCCTACAAGTCTCAAAGTCATTCTGTCTCAACGGCGCAGGTCTTTGATCACAATAGAGATACAGAGGGCGCGCGTCTTATCTTTAAAGAGATGGTTGAGGCGTTGTCTTTAGAGCTTGTAACGCAAAAGCTCGTTTGCTCTTCTATTGGCATCTATATTGGCTACTCGGCAACAGAGAGCCAGATGGAAGAGCTGAGGCAGACGGGGGATTATAGGAGCTGGAGAAGACATATTCCCTCCAGCAGTGGCACTAGGAAGCTCTCTTATCCTACTAACTCTAGAGATGAGCTTATGGCAGAGGTTTTGTCTTTCTTTGACGAGCGCGTAATACCTTCAGAAAGTGTGCACCGCGTGGGTCTTACCTTCGGAAACACTCAAGAAGAAACGGGCTCAGGTATTCAGACTTCTCTTTTCCAGGACAACACTGTTTTAGAAAGAGAACGCCAGCGTCAAGATACTATCAATGCCATAAAGAAAAAGTTTGGTAAGAATTCTTTGCTCAAAGCTATGGACTTGCTCCCCGAAGCAACTGCACGACAGAGAAACGCTCAGATTGGAGGACATCGTAGTGGAGAAGAAACCAATGAGGCCTAAACAGGGTTTCTCGCCAGCAGAAGCTAGCGTAAAAGAGGATGCGTTTGCAGCGCAGATGCACTACGGACACCCTCGCATGTCGCGAGCAAACAGGGCAAAAATATTTATGCCTTTTGATGCTCTGAAAGGTTTACGAGAAGCCTTGGCAGAAAGAGAACAAGAAGCTCAAGACCATATAAAAGACTTTCATGACTTACCACACTGGTCATAGGTTTATACGATAAAATAGACAGGTCGTATAAAGAAATCGAGGAGGTTTCATGAACCCCAAAGCAAAGATTGCCATTCCAGCAATTGTGGCTCTCATTTTTATCATCATTGATTTTGTTGCACCAGTTCAGTATCTCAGCTATTTCCACACGGTATTTAACTTTGCAACTCGTCAGACAAATCCCATCTCTCTGATTCTTGCACGTATTACCTATATTATTTTCCTGTGCTATCTTTTTGCTGCGGTTTCAGGTCTTTTGAGGGGCTTCCGTCCTCGTCTTAGGTGGGGTCTTTCCATTCTCTCTGTAGTTGGTTTGACTTCCGCACTTACCGAGCTCTCTGTGATGATTTCTATCAGCCAGGCGGTAAACTTCACCACCCTTATTCTTAACATCATGATTGTGGGCTTCTTGTTCCTCACGGCTCTTCTTGCACTTCTCATTTGGGTTCGTGCTAAGAAAGAGTTTGACCAGCGTCAGGCTGATCTTGAGGAGGAAGAGGTTGTTGTTTCTCCAATGCCTCTTGCTACCGAGGGCGCAGAGGTTGCTCCTGTAGTTCCTGTAACTGCAGAGGCTGCAGCAGCACCTGAGGTACCAGCAGCTCCAGCAGCACCTGAGGCTCCTGCAGCACCAGAGGCTCCACAGGAGTAGTTGCTCACCCACTCTCTTCTTGTTTGGAGGAATTCTTACTTATAGGAGAACCGTATGTCTTTTGTTGAATTTAAAGAGGTAACAAAGACGTATACCATGGGCTCCGTCAAGGTACACGCTGTCCATGACATGAACTTCTCCATAGAAGAGGGCGAGCTTTGCGTAATTGTTGGCCCATCAGGTGCCGGTAAAACAACTGTCTTAAATATGCTCGGAGGTATGGATACCTGTACCTCCGGGTCTATTTATTTAGACGGAAAAGAAATTGGCGGGCTTTCGGAAAAAGAAAGAACGCTCTATCGCCGTCATGACATTGGCTTTGTTTTCCAGTTTTACAATCTTGTTCCTAATCTCACTGCAAAAGAAAACGTTGAGCTTGCTTCTCAGATTTGTCTTGACCCTATGCAGCCAGAAGATGCACTTCGAGCTGTTGGTCTTGAGCATCGTATGGATAACTTCCCAGCTCAGCTCTCCGGTGGAGAGCAGCAACGCGTTTCTATTGCACGCGCTTTGGCAAAGAATCCGCGTCTTCTGCTCTGCGATGAGCCAACAGGTGCGCTGGATTATAAAACAGGAAAGCAAATTCTTAAGCTCTTGCAGGATATGTGCAAAGAGCAGCATAAGACCGTGGCTATTGTCACGCACAACTTTGCGTTCACTCAAATTGCCGATAGGGTAATCCACGTTAAAGAGGGTCAAGCTCAATCGGTAGAAATTAATCAACACCCAGCTGACGCGCTTACTGTCGAGTGGTAGTTATGCCCCGCGCTCTTTTTACCGAGATTACTCGGACCATCAAAGGGTCTCTCGCCAGATTTCTTGCAATTGCAGGAATTGTTGCGTTGGGCTGCGGCTTCTTTGCGGGACTCAAAATGGCAAGCCCTGACATGCAAGAAGCGGCTCATACGTTTTACGAAAACCAGCACCTCTATGACCTTCGCGTCATCTCAACGCTTGGATTAAGCGAGAAGGACGTTTCCGCCCTGGCATCAGTTGAGGGTGTTGAAGCGGTTATGCCTTCTCGTACGGTAGACATTATGGCTACACTGACGTCGTCGCAATCTACTGCTCGTGTGAGTTCTTTTAGACCCGGTGAGCTTAACCAGCCAATAGTGGTTGAAGGAAGACTTCCTCAAGGACCTTACGAGTGCGTGATGAGCGCAGATCCCAAGAAACGTGCAGATATCAGTCTTGGTCAACAGATTGAGCTACCAGATACTTCAAACGGCGTTCATTTAAAGGGCGGCTCGTACACGGTTGTTGGTTTTGTAAATGCGCCAACGTATCCGTATGTCAGCAATTTTGGTACTACATCGTTAGGCAATGGCATTGTGCAGCAATTTGTGTATGTCACTGAAGATGCTTTTGCAGATGATGACCCTTATACCGAAGTGTATGTGACAGTTCAGGGTGCTACCAGGTATAAGAGCGGCTCATCGGCGTATCAGAGCGCTGTTGATAGCGTTGCAGAACGCATTACACAGATGAATCCGTCGCTTGCTGCTCTTCGTTTGCAAGAGCTCAAAGATGACGCTCAAACTCAGGTTGATGAGGCTCGTCAAAAGCTGGAGCAATCAAGACAAGAGGCCGCGGATAAACTAGGGGATGCTCAGAAGAAGCTTGATGATGCGGAGGCACAAATTTCCGCTCAGCAGCAAAAGCTGGATGATGGTCAGAAGCAATATGATACAGGACGTCAGCAGCTTACAGCTTCGCGCTACAGTGCTGAGCAGCAATTTGCACAAGCGGAAGCTCAGATTACAGCTTCAGAGGCACAGATAGCCCAGGGAACGGCTGAGCTTAGTGCAGGAGAAGCTCAGTATCAGGCTGGTCTTGCGGCCTACAATGCAGGACAAGCAACGTTTACACAGCAAAAGAGTGCGTTTGAAGCGGGTAGAGATGCGTTTCTCGCAGGACTTGCTGCGCAAGGAATTACGGCTTCTACCCTTGAAGATGCACAGCAGCAGCTCAGTGCTTTAGGTCTACCAACCTCGCAAGTAGACGCTCTTCTCGCCACACAGGCGCAGATTAGCGCTGCAGAGGCAGAGCTGGCTTCTCAGCAGCAGGCTTTAGCAGCCGCGCGAGAAGAGCTAGATCAGCGTACGGCTCAACTGCATGAGGCAGAGTCTCAGGTAGCTCAGGCGCGTCAGGATTTGAGTGAGGCGAGAAGTGCTACTGCAGATCAGCTGTCTGCAGCTCAGGAAAAACTCGCTGCGTCGCTTAGCCGCCTGAACGCAGGGCAAACAGCTCTCCAAAGTGCAGAAGCTCAGACTAACGAGGGAAGACAGAGTCTTGAGGAGCAACGCACTGAGGTTGAGAAACAGCTTGCTGATGGCCAGGCAAAAATTGATGAGGCACAAAAGAAGATTGATGAGCTTAAAGAGCCTGATGTGTATGTACTTGATCGCACAAAAGAGATTGGTATTGCAGCTTATCAAGCAGACTCTGAGCGTATCAACGATATTGCCAATGTGTTCCCGTTGATGTTCTTCTTGGTGGCTGCTTTGGTGTCACTTACCAGTATGACGCGCATGGTATCTGAAGAGCGTACGCTTATTGGTGTTCATAAGGCGCTTGGTTATTCAACTGCTCAGATTGCGGCAAAGTACCTGTTATATGCCTTGCTTGCCTCACTTTTGGGTTCCGTTATTGGCATAGCATGTTTAAGTCAAGTGTTGCCAGGCGTTATTATCTCTGCATACGGGTCAATTTATACCATCCCAAATGGGGGAGCTCCTTATCCTATCCAGCTAAATAGCGCGCTGCTTTCGGGACTTTCTGGTATAGGCATTACGCTTCTTTCGACCATGGCCGCCGTTTTGTCCTCTCTGAAAGAAGAGCCTTCTAGTCTCATGCTTCCAAAAGCTCCAAAAGCGGGCTCAAAGATTTTACTTGAGCGCGTTGAGCCTCTATGGTCCAGATTGTCTTTCTCGTGGAAAGTTACAATCAGAAACCTTGTCCGTTATAAGCGGCGCTTGATTATGACGCTCGTAGGAATTGCTGGATGTACTGCACTCTTGTTAGTGGCTTTTGGCCTTAGAGATTCTATTAGCGACATCATTGATAACCAATGGCCAGCTATCTCGCATTATGACTACATTGTGGGAATGACCTCCGATGTTTCAAGTGAAGAAGCTAATCAGATTAATGCAGAGCTTAATCAAGTGGGTGCCACAAACATTCATCGCATAACAAGAGAAAATGTTCTTCTTGAGTCACCTACACAAAAGGCAGGCTCGCTTACAAGAACAACTATTATGACCAGTAATTCTCTTCAAGACCTCACGGGCTTAGTTACCCTGCGCAATCGTCTTTCTGGTCAGGCAATAGAGCTTGGAGAAGATTCGGTTGTCATTACAGAAAAGCTTGCAAAACGGCTGGGTGTAGGTGTGGGAGATACCATTCAGGTCTATGCTCAAGACAGAATTGGAAACGCTTCAGGTGAGCCAAGCACGCTTACTATTACAGGAGTTGCCGAGAATTACGTTGGGTCGTATCTATATGTGGGACCTTCTGCATGGCATTCCCTGGGCATTCAAGATGACGCCACGGATGGCTGGTATGCAACGCTTCCCGAGAATCAAACAACAAGAGATGCGTTTGGAGAAAAGCTTATTAACCAGGCAGGAGTTGCAACAGTAGATGATGTCAATGAGGCTATTCATACCTACAAAGAATCACTTGCCGTAGTTAATCGCGTGGTAGCCATTCTTATTGTGGCCGCAGCTCTGTTGGCTTTTATCGTCTTGTATAACCTCACTAATATCAATATTGAAGAGCGCATTAGAGAGATTGCCAGCCTCAAAGTACTTGGATTTACACGACATGAAGTTGATGCTTACGTCTTTAGAGAAATTGCTTTGTTGGCCGTCTTTGGAGCGCTCTTTGGACTTGTTCTAGGAACGTATCTTGAGGGATTTGTAGTTCAAACTGCAGAGATTGATCTTGTTATGTTTGGTCGTGCTATCCATGTACCAAGTTATTGGTTTGCTTTTGGACTCACACTTGTTTTCTCGCTGTTAGTGTATGTTGCTATGCGGCCAAAGCTCAAAAATATTGATATGGTGGAGAGCTTGAAGAGCGTTGAGTAGGCATCTTTTGCGCGCCCAAGGAAGGCACATTTTAGATAAGATAGAAGATAGTTGAGATTGCTTATTTATAAGGAGTTGGTATGCCTAAGGTTTCTTTTGTAATTCCTGCATACAACATCGAATCGTACATTGGGCGTTGTATTCAAAGCGTAAAGAATCAGACGTTTGGTGATTTTGAAGCAATTATTGTTGATGACGCCTCAACAGATTCTACTCCAGAGAAAATCGTTACAGCAGTAGGGGATGACAAAAGGTTCAAAGTTGTTACTCATGCAACTAACCAGGGACTTCATCTTGCACGTAAAACTGCTGCGGCTCATACAAAAGGCGAGTGGGTCTTTTGCCTAGACGGTGACGATGAGGTTACTCCTGATTTTCTTGAGCAGGTAGTTGCTCGTATTGACCAAAATCCTGTTGATATTCTTCACCTGGGTATTACCGTCATTCCAGAAAATGGTGTTGACCCAGCTGATGCAAAGTCTTTTGAGAACTACATTAACCAGCAATCAGACTTTACTCAAGGCGATGATATCCTACGCATTATTTATGATGAGGGCTATGGGCAGAAGCTTGATTGGCGAGCTACGCAACGCTTGTATCGTGGAGAACTTTTCCGCTCTGCCTTTGCAGAGATGACTTCGGAGCGCCTGGTAAGAGCAGAAGATGCCTATGAGGTATTTATCCTGGCAGATAAGGCTCAGACTGCCGATGGTTTTGAGTCTTGCAGAGGCTTTTTGTACCACTATGGTATCGGAGTAACTGGTGCTTCTCGTATTTCTTTAGATAAGTTCGGAGAGTTCTGCTATCAGTTCTTAGACAACATTGATCAAGTAGAACTTTATATTGGCAAGACAGATACTATTGCTCATCTTAATTCGTTTAGGGGTATGAAGCATAGATTGCTGGAGCTTTTGAGTGCTGAGTGGAGATTCCGTCTTGCTCCTGAAGATCAAGAGGCTGCTCTTGAGCCGTTTGCCATCCTCTTTGGACCATCAGTAGCAGCTCGAGAGCTCTATCGCTTTGTAAGAGATATTGCTTACGAGGCTATTGCTACTGATACAGAGCTTCCAGAAGACAGTGATGCCTATCGCTACAGGACGTATGCAAAGAAATATGCTGCTCTCATGCATCAGGATGAGGGACTGTCGTTTGACAGGGCAGTTCGCATGAAACAGATTGCCGATGAGCACATGGAATATCTAGAAAGAAAGCACATGGTAAAGATGTTTGAGCAGCAGCCTATTCGCATTCTTATCACTTCTCATAAAGATGTTGATGTTCCCGCAAGCAACTACCTTCAGCCTATTCAGGTGGGACCAGGTCAGAAGAGTAATCGCTTTACGTATATGCTCCACGACGATGAGGGCGATACCATTACCGAGAAAAACCCAATGTACTGTGAGATGACTACACAGTATTGGGCATGGAAGAACATCGCCAATGCTCGCTATGTTGGCTTTGGCCATTATCGTCGCTACTTCAACTTTACCGATACGGTTTATCCAGAAAATCCGTTTGGTGAGGTTATGGATGACTTCATTGATGAAGATGCCATTAAGAAATATGGTCTTGATGACCAGACTATTGCTCAGTGTATTGAAGGCTATGACCTTATTACCACGGGAGTAAAGGATATTCGCAAATTCCCTGGAAGCGCTAACACACCTCTTGAGCAGTACCATGCTGCTCCACTGCTTCATCCAAAGGATATGGATACCATGGCTGCGCTCATTATTGAGCGTCACCCAGAGTATGCAGAGGATGTAAACGCTTTTCTCAACGGCCATCAGCAGTGCTTCTGTAACATGTACATCATGCGTAAAGAGCTCTTTGACCGCTATGCTGCATGGGTGTTCCCACTTGTTGACGAGTGGACTGCTCGTACTGATATGTCTACGTACAGCAAAGAGGCCCTAAGAACTCCAGGTCATCTGACTGAGCGTCTCTTTAATATCTGGCGTATGCATATGCTGCGTACAGAGGGCAAAAACTGGAAGGTAAAAGAGCTTCAGTGCATTCACTTTACCAATCCAGAGCCTCGTCAGAAGTTCATTCCTCTCTTTGAAGAGAAGCCTGAGATTGCAAGCCAGAACGTTGTTCCTGTTGTCTTTGCAGCAGATAATAACTACGTTCCAATTCTTACCTGCGCTATGGGTTCAATGCTTGAAAACGCCGACCCTAACCGCTTCTACGATGTAGTTGTCCTTAACACCAATATTGGCAGCTCAAAGCAGGAGATGGTTAAGAAGTACTTCTCGCGTTATAAGAATGCTCGTATTACGTTCTATAACGTGTGGCGTATGGTTAAAGACTACAAGCTAGACACTAATAATGCGCACATTAGTGTGGAGACATACTTCCGTTTCTTGGCTCAAGACATTCTTTCTGGTTACGATAAGGTTGTCTATCTAGACTCTGACCTTGTGGTCAATGGTAATGTTGCTGAACTTTATGATGTAAGAATGGGCAGCAATCTTATTGCTGCAACGCTTGATATTGATTATCTGGCAAACCTTAACATCCGCGGCGGAGATCGCATGAAGTACAGCCTTGATGTGCTTAACCTCAAGAATCCTTATGCGTACTTCCAGGCGGGAGTTATGGTCTTTAATACCGCTGAACTGCGTCGCTATCATACTGTTCCAGAATGGTTGCGCATTGCATCCAATCCAATCTTTATCTACAACGATCAAGATATTCTGAACAGCGAGTGCCAGGGTCGCGTTGTCTATCTCCCTGCTGACTGGAACGTGACGCATAACATTTTTGGACGTGCCGAGAAACTCTATCCAATGGCACCAAATAGCGTCTTTGATGACTATCAGGCAGCACGTCGTGCCCCAAAGATTGTTCACTTTGCTGGTGCTATTAAGCCTTGGCAGAACGCTAGCTGCGACATGGCGTCCTATTTCTGGAAGTACGCGCGCAACACTCCGTTCTACGAGGTTATTATTCAGGACATGGTGCCAGGCGCTAGAAATGACGCCGATGTCACAGAGTTCCACGAGCGTGCGCTTTCTGATGCAAGCCCTCTGCGCAAGATTATTGACCCCATTGCACCATATGGCAGCGCAAGGCGAGAAGCCCTTAAGGCCCTTGGTAGAACCTTAAGAGGACGCAAATAAATACCTGGTAGGTGCAAGATTTCTTGCACCTACGTTTTTATGTTTGGAGTTGTAATGGCAGCACTTTCGCCAAAAGATATCGCTCGTGCAGCAGAGCTCAATAGAATCTTGAATCATGCGGCATATGCCTACTATGCCCTTGATAATCCAGAGCTTATTGACGCTGAGTTTGACCGCCTTCTTATTGAGCTTCAGCAGCTTGAGGCAGCATATCCAGAGCTTGTAACTGAGGATAGCTATACCCAGCGCGTAGGTGGTTACGTTTCTGAGCAGTTTGAGCCTGTCCAGCATGCCGCTCGCATGTATTCCATGGACGATGCCATGAACTTAGAAGAGCTGGATGCATGGCTTTCCAGAACTGATGAGGCTCTTGGTGCGTCACCCACAAACCCTGTGGCATATACCTGTGAGCTTAAGATTGACGGCTTAGGTGTTGCACTCACATATCGTGACGGTCAGTTCGTACGTGCTGCTACACGAGGTGACGGAAGCACGGGAGAAAACGTTACAGCAAACGTTTTGACTATCTCTGACGTACCACGAGAGCTGGCACTTGCAGGTCTTGAGCAGGTTGAAAATAGGGGTCTTAACCAGAGCATTGAGGTGCGTGGTGAGGTCTATATGCCAAAGCATTCCTTCATTCGTTTGAATGAGGATGCAGATGCTGCTGGTAAACAGCCTTTTGCTAACCCAAGAAATGCAGCTGCTGGATCTTTGCGCCAAAAGGACCCAAAGATTACCGCTCATCGAGACCTCGAGACCTTTATCTACGCGGTAGCCGACGAGGGTCCTCTTGATGTTCACAGTCAGTGGGAGTTCTTAAACTGGCTTCGTAGCTGCGGCTTTAATGTTAATCCCCACGCTCGTCGTTGCTTGAGTGCCCAGGAGGTTCACGATTTCTGTACGCAAGCTCTTGAGCAGCGAGGAGACCTTAACTACGACATTGACGGCGTGGTAGTAAAGGTTGATTCGTTTGCCAGCCAGGAAGCTCTAGGATTTACTTCTCGCGCTCCCCGTTGGGCTATTGCATTTAAGTTCCCACCAGAGGAAAAGCAGACCGTTTTGCGAGAAATTCGTATTCAGGTTGGTCGTACGGGCGTGCTTACTCCTGTTGCTGAGTTTGATCCCGTTACTGTTGCGGGTTCTACCATTGCGCGCGCAACCCTCCACAATCTTGACGAGATTCGTCGCAAAAATGTGCGCGAGGGTGACACCATCATTGTTCACAAGGCAGGAGATGTTATTCCAGAGGTTGTAGGACCAGTTTTGAGCCTTCGACCAGCGGATGCTGTTGAGTTCCAGATGCCAACTACCTGTCCAAGCTGTGGCAGTCCTGTTATTCAGGAAGAAGGAGAAGTTGCCTTCCGCTGCGTCTCTATTGATTGCCCTGCTCAGGCAGTTGAGCGCCTGATTCACTGGGGTAGCCGTAAGGCCATGGATATTGACGGCCTTGGTGACGAGCTCATTAACCGTATGGTTGAAGAGGGTGTCCTCTCTGACGTTGCCGACTTCTACGACAAACTCACTGAAGAAACGCTGGCCAGCATGCCTACGGGCCGTGTATACGATACCGATACTGCAGATCACCTTTCTGGCGACAGCATTCCTGTGGGCCACACTATTGCTAAGAAGGTTATGGCAAAGGTTGAGGAATCAAAGACGCGTGGTCTTGGACGCGTGCTCTTTGGTATTGGCATGAGGCACGTTGGTGCTAACGTCGCAGAGCTGCTCGCCCAAGAATTTGGCTCCATTCAGGCGCTTGCTACAGCTCCTGTCGAGAAGATCGCTGAAATCCCAGGTATTGGCCCCAAGATTGCAGAATCTGTACACGAGTTCTTCTCGATACCAGAAAATGTTGCCGTTATTGAGCGTCTTCGTCAGGCAGGCGTAGTGCTAGAGGAAGAGAAGGCAGAAAACGAGCTTCCTCAGACACTTGCTGGACTTACGTTTGTTTTAACGGGAGCTCTTGAGCACTTCACACGTGATGAGGCTGGTGCCCAGCTTAAAGCTATGGGAGCAAAGGTTTCCGGCTCTGTATCTAAAAAGACTAGCTTTGTAGTAGCAGGAGAAGCCGCGGGATCTAAGCTTACAAAGGCTGAGAGCTTGGGCGTTCCTGTACTTGATGAGGCTGCGCTCCAGCAAATTCTTGAAACAGGTCAGGCACCTGCATAAATGTGCATGGTTAGTAACAAGGTGTTGATTTATAATGCTTCGTTACCGTCAGTAAAAAGGAGGCGACCAAATGAACCTACTAAAAAGTAAGTATGTTTCTCTTGGAATGATGTTTTTGATTTTAGCAATCATCTTGGGCGCAGCATCAAACGTTAATGACCTCTTTATCGGTATGCTCTATGGCATTTCTCTAGGAATATTGATTTTAGGATTGCTTGTAACTCAAAAAAGTTTTCGTTTGTGCAATCGATAATTGATCCAAAAGGGACAGCTATGGCAGATAAAAGCATTCTGGTTCTTTGTTATTCTCGCTGCACTACGTGTAAGAGAGCTCTTAAATGGCTTGATGAACACGGTGTTTCTTATACACTGCGCGATATTAAAGAGGAGAATCCAACTGCAGAAGAGCTTGCTGAGTGGCACAAACTGAGCGGTCTCTCCATCAGGAAATTCTTCAATACTTCAGGCATGGTGTATCGCGATAATAACATCAAGGAGCAGCTTGATGCAGGTATGAGCGATAGTGATGCCTATAATTTGCTCGCCACTACAGGCATGCTGGTCAAGCGCCCATTGGTTGTTGCAGGCAATACTATTCTTCTTGGATTTAAAGAGCCTGTGTGGGAAGAAGCACTTCTGTAAAACTAGCTTCTTCAGCATGCATCTTTATAGCGTGCGTTTTTACAGCATGCATCTTTATAGCGTGCGTTAGATTGTGGATAAGCGTTAGTAATAAGGCGGCTACCAAGTGAACTGCCTCCCATTTCTTAGGTCCAAGAAATGGGAGGCAGTTCACAAGGTAGTCGCCTTTTGCTTACGTGTTTGAATGCTCAATGCATTTGTATTTTGATGTGAGTTAGTCCTCGTCATCAACCATTTCTACAACAGGTTTACCCATGTAATTGATGCCGTCAACCAGCTCTTCCAGAGTAATTCTCTGACCCAAAATAGTTGCCTGAACCAGCTCTTTGTAGAACTCACGAGCTTCATCCATAAGATCAAGAATGCTTTCAGTCTTAATCTCTCCTGTGTAAGGTTCTTTCCAAGGCAGACGCTTGAGGTTTGCCGTAGGAAAGTCTTCAGTCTTAACAATACGATGAGCCATCGCGGCAACGTATGAATTGTTTGAAGGACGCATGAACTTCTCGGTTTTATACAAAACGTCAGGAAGCTTAGTAGTGTACTTAGGATCAGTGCGCTCTACAGTGTGGTAGATGCGAGCGTAATCCTGAAGGGCCTTCTCGTACTCACCAACGCCAACATTAAGGCCAAATACCTGAAGCGCTACTTGCGAGAAGAGTGCGCCACCAACATGCTTGGTTGATTCAATTGCTTCAAGCACCTCAGCTGGTGGGAACGTCTCAACGGTGGTGTGACGCATGTGCCAGAGAAGGTATGAGTCTAAGTCTGTCTCGATAATAGGGTGGAGTTCTCTGTAGGCATTTTTGAGAGATGGTTCCGCCTCAATCAGTGCATCTTGCTGGGAATACACAAATGGATGGACAATTCTATCCAGCGCGTAGTGTGCTAAGAGGCCAAGCGCAAACGCACGACCAGCGGGCATGTCGCTCTGCGGTAGGCGAGAAACACCATCGCGAATAGAGAGAAACGCGTCAACAATATGACCCGCATGCATACGACGATGTAGTCTATTGCAGGCAAGCGAGTGGTTTGGCCAGGCAAGATGACGTGCTAGGAAGGGATCAGGACCCTGGTTTCCAAGCAGGAATGCATTAACCTCTGCGTCAGTTGCAACAAGCTCTTGCGGTAAATCATGAACCACCTCTGCGCCAAACAGATAGTGGGTTATTAAAGCAGGCATAAGACTCCTCGTAGTTTTTCAATATAAGAGTAGCCTAAAACAGCTTACAGGCGTTAAAATTTCTCCTTCGTGTTACAAGATTTAATGATACTTGGGAACTGACACATGGGTCTACTTGAAATTTTAATGCTGGGTGTGGCGCTTGCAACAGATGCGTTCTCTGTCACTATCTCTAACACCTTTGCCTTTGATGACCATAGGTTTTCTCGTCTTATGCGTATGCCGCTATTCTTTGGTCTCTTTCAGTTTGGCATGCCTCTTGCCGGTTATTTTGTTGGTGGCATTGCAGCAGAGTTGATTGAGAAGTACGCAGGTATTGTCTCGTTGGTTATTCTTGGCTTCATTGGTTTAAACATGCTATACAGCGGCTATAAGGCGCTCAAAGAAGATGCTTCTGAAGAAGATGAGGAAGAAGCTCAGCAAGACGCTCAGCAAGGTGCTACAACACTCTCTTATGGAAAGCTAGTATTTCAAGCTGTTGCTACGGCAATTGACGCATTTGCTGTTGGTGTAAGTTTTAGGGCTCATAGCGTAGACATTTTGGTTGCCTCGGCACTCTTTGGCATTATTACCGCAATCCTCTGCACCATTGCTTTGTTTATTGGTAAAAAACTCGGCTCGCTTTTGGGTGATCGCGCCGAGATGGTCGGTGGCGTAGTGCTTATCCTGATTGGACTAAAAGCCTTTTTTGGATAAAATTTGTTTGACCAGATGGACTGAGTAGCAGGTAAGGAGGTAGCGTGAAGTTTATCCCAGATTGTCTGCGCCAGAAGCTGCATAAAACTTTTGGACCAAAAGACCCTGACGAGAAGATCACTCCACCAACTGCCACTTCTGTTACACGAACCTCATTTATTATCCTGGCTGTCTCAGCGGTTGCTGCGCCCGTAATAGCAACCGTAGCAAACGTTTTAAGTCCAGGAATTTCTTATGTTCAGCAGGAGCTTCTTCCTCCACAGCTCAATTCAAAAGTTCCAGGCTATGCGCGAGCGCTCATTCAACTTGCACAACGAGAAGGCTCTCTCAATCTGCTTTGCACTTCAAAAGAAGCAGTAAAGCCCCTGGTAGAAACATATTCAAGAATGTTTTCTCTGCCTGTTACGGTGGGTGAGGCAACAGAGGAAGAAATTCAGGAGTTTATTAAGCAAACATACGCTTCTGGTAAGAGCGCGGAGTCTGAAACTTCTGATACTAAATCTGATGCCGATTGGGGTTTTGAGAAACCCGATGTTATTTTTCTGGCAAGTGAAGCTCTCATGCAAAATTTTGAGGCTTCCGCATATTGTCAGCCATATGAAGCTTCTTCAACAGACCAGTACGTGCGTCCCGAGTTTTTTGACGCTACTGGGCACTGGTATGCCTACGCTGCAGATCCATTGGTTTTGCTTGTAAATCAAGAGCGCCTTAATGAGAAAAAGATTCAGCGTCCACGCGAGTGGACTGATCTTCTTACAGATGGCCTGCGTGGAAGGTATGTTATTCCTGACCCTGCACTTACGTATGCAGGAAAGAAGTTTGAATCACTCTTTTTAGGGCAGTATGGTCTGGATAAAGGCGCTCAAATTATCCAAAGTCTGTTTGAAAATGTTGACGCATTTTCTGAGAGCACCTATCAAGCTATTAGAGACACAGGATTTGGTAAGTATAGGGCTTGTGTTTGTCCGCTGAGCGATGCTTATAGGGCAATTACTAAAGACGATTTTGATAATCTTTCAGTCATTCTGCCAGGCACTTCATATTTCTCTACGATAAGGTCATTTGTATGTCAGGGGTCAAAACATACGTATTCAGCGTATTTATGGCAGGAATTTATTACTAAACGAGACTCCGCTGAGCATATGGGAGAAATGGACTCGTTCTTCTCGCCAGTTATTGAGGGAACGCCAACTCCTTGGTATGCAAGCCGTTTAAATTTGACAGCAGTGAGCGAATCAATGCAGATAGCTCCTGCTCCCACCGATGCTGAAGGCAATCTCATCAAGCTTGAAGACGTCCATGCTGCATACAGTAAGTTGGTCAACGCATAACCTTTGCCACATCTTATGAGTTTGGATAAAAAAACGGCCCAGGTAAACTGAGCCGTTTTGCTGTATAGATGGAGTGGCGAGAAGACCGGGTTTCTCGCCAAGAAGCCCTGATGAAGAATTAGACGTAGAAGAGCATCTTGTTGTAGCTAGGAACTGGCCACCAGTCGTGTCCGCAGATGAGCTCCATGGAGTCAACGGCGCTGCGCAGGCGGGCCATAGCAGGAAGAACTTCATTGCAGTAGTATTCGCACTGCTCCTGAGGCTGATCTTTCATCTGGTGAGCTGTGGTATTGATCTCATCAAGGCTGTTGGTAGCTGCATAAATCTCGTCAATACCTGCGGTGAGCCTCTCAACAATCTCTGTTTCTGCAACGCTCTTGATACCAATAGCCTGTTTAGCAGCAACTGAAGAGGCAACATCACTTGAGTAGGTAAAGAGTGCAGGCAGATACATGTGGCGCGTCATATACAGCATGGTACGAGCCTCAATGTTGAGAACCTTAGCGTATTGCTCTGCCTTTGCAACGTAGCGAGCCTGTGCTTCTGCCTGGGAAAGAACACCGTAGCGCTCAAAGAGCTCAATGTTCTCTGGAGCAACCATTGCAGGAAGTGCCTCAGGGGTGGTGCGGAGGTTTGGAAGGCCGCGCTCTTCGGCAAGTTTCTCCCAATCGCCTGAGTAGCCATTGCCTTCAAATAGGATGCGCTCGTGAGCCTTAAAGGTGTCAATAACCCAGCTCAAAGCTTCCTTAGTGAAGTTCTCCTCAGAAGCATTTGAGAGATCGTTTGCAAAGCGGTCACACTGCTCGGCAACAATGGTGTTCAAAATGACGTTAGGATCAGAGAGGTTCTGCTGGCTGCCGCACATACGGAACTCAAACTTGTTACCAGTAAACGCAAAGGGGCTGGTACGGTTTCTGTCTGTGTTGTCCCTAAGAACTGCAGGAAGTGTTGGTACGCCTAGATCCATACGAGTGCGCTTTGCACCGTGGACATCGGAGCCAGTAATAAGATCATCAACAATTACAGAAAGCGCGGCGCCTAGGAAGACGGAAACAATTGCAGGTGGAGCCTCATTTGCGCCAAGGCGGTGATCGTTTCCGGCAGATGCAACAGACATGCGCAGAAGGTCTGCATGCGAGTCAACAGCGGCAACAAGGCACGCAAGGAAGACCAGGAAGCGGAGGTTCTCGCCAGGCTTATCACCAGGTTCAAGCAGATTCTCGTTGTCTGCAGAGAGTGACCAGTTGTCGTGCTTACCAGAGCCATTGACGTACTCAAAGGGCTTCTCGTGCTCAAGGCAGGCAAGACCGTGATGCGGTGCAAGAAGCTTGAGCTTCTCCATGGTTAGAAGGTTGTTGTCAATAGCAAGTGCGCCCTGCTCAAAGACAGGTGCAAGCTCATGCTGGCAAGGAGCAACCTCGTTATGCTTGGTCTTTGCAGGGATACCCAGCTTCCAGAGCTCGTCATCAAGCTCTTTCATGAAGTTGTTGACGGTTGGACGAATGGCACCAAAGTAGTGCTCGTCAAGCTCCTGACCTTTGCTTGGTTCGCAACCAAAGAGGGTACGACCACAAAGAATAAGGTCAGGGCGCTGCTCAAAGTCTTCCTCTTTGATAAGGAAGTACTCCTGCTCAGGTCCAATGTTTGTGACAACGCGTGAGGGCTCTTGTCCAAAGAGTGCAAGAACGCGCTTGGCCTGCTTCTCTAGGGCAACCTGGGAACGAAGCAGAGGAGTGCGCTTATCCAGAGCTTCTCCGGTGTATGAAATAAATGCAGTTGGAATGCAAAGGACTTCGTCTTTGATGAAAGTTGGGCTTGCAGGATCCCAAACCGTGTAACCGCGAGCCTCAAAAGTGGCACGCAGACCTCCAGAAGGGAAGCTTGATGCGTCAGGCTCGCCCTGTACCAGCTCTTTTCCCGAGAAGGACATCAAAATAGTGCCGTTTCCCTGAGGAGTCATAAAGCTATCGTGCTTCTCGGAAGTAATACCTGTGAGAGGCTGGAACCAGTGCGTGAAGTGAGTAGCGCCTTTTTCAAGTGCCCACTCTTTCATGGCATGTGCAACCTCGTTTGCAATGTCGAGGTCAAGCGGTTTGCCGTCCTGGATGACACTACGAAGTTTCTTGTACGTTGGCCTTGGCAGACGTTCTTGCATATCTGCGTCGGTAAAGAGAAGTGAGCCAAATTCCTGAGAAACTTTGTCGTGAGCCACAGCCCCTCCTTGTGGGTAAATGCTGGCAGTTTGTCTGTTTTCTCGCGTGCTGGGCACGTTATGTTGGTTGTTATTTTCGCACGTTTGGAAGAGTCAAAGTGGCGAGGATGCAAACAGAAACATAACGATTACAAAAAATTTTAGCCGCCACCCAAATGAGATGTGGGCTTTGTTTCCATGGGCTCTGGCGCGCATAAGCAGAGGAAGTCTTAGTACAATAGAAGCACACAAAACTAAGAGGAGCAGGTATGTCTGATACTACTATGCCAGTTGATACTACAGATCAAAACGAGGTTGCATCAACTAAAGAAGGTGCAGCTAAACCACGTAGAACCATTGCCGTTATTGACGGAAACTCGCTCATGCACCGAGCATTCCATGCAATCCGTCAACCTATGGCAGCACCAGATGGTACGCCAACTGGCGCGCTGTTTGGCTTCTTCAATATGTTTATCAAGCTTGTTGAGTCCTTCTCGCCAGACGGTGTCATTTGTGCCTTTGATAAGGGCAAGCCACAGGTTCGCATTGATATGTTGCCTCAGTACAAGGCTCAGCGTCCTCCTATGGACCCCGCTTTGCACGCACAGTTTCCCATAGTCAAGGAGCTGCTCAAGACGCTGGATGTTCCTGTCTGCCAGCTTGAAGGCTGGGAGGGCGACGATATTTTGGGCACTCTTGCCCGCCGTGGTGAGGCTGAGGGATATCAAATGCTGCTCTTCACGGGCGACCGCGATATGTATCAGCTTTCCACAGAAAACGTCAAGATTGTTTCTACGCGCAAGGGTGTTTCTGACGTCTCAATTATGACTCCAGAGACCGTAGCAGATCTTTATGCTGGCATTACGCCAGAGCTTGTTCCAGATTTCTATGGTCTTAAGGGAGATTCTTCAGACAACATTCCAGGCGTTCCTGGAATTGGCCCCAAGAAAGCTGCTGCTCTGATTGTGGAGTATGGCTCGCTCGACCAGGTCATTGCCCACGCTGACGAGGTCAAGGGCAAGGTGGGAGAAAATCTTCGCGCTCATATTGATGACGCGCTGCTCTCCCGCAAGGTTGCTACTATTCGCACCGATGCGCCGCTTGATATTAACCTGGACGATGCTAAGTTCCCAACGTTTGATCCAAATGACGTGGTCAAAGCCTTCTCGGCTTTAGGCTTTACCGGTATGACTTCAAGGCTTGCCCGCATGGCTGGTGGGTCTGCCGCTGGTGCAGCCGCACAAACTGCTTCCGCTACACCTGCACTTCCTATTCCATCAGAGTATCTGCAGGCAGGAGACGCATCTGCCGCGCTTACTGCTGCAATTGAGAACCAGGAGTGGATTGGCGTTGCTGAGGATTCTGCGGCCGATGCTGGAGCGCTCTTTAGCCTTTCTCGCACACTTTGGGTGTCTACAGAAAAGGCACTTCTTAAATTTGAGGGAGAAAATGCAACCGCAGCGCTCTTACGCATTTTGCGAGAAGCCCGTGTTGCTGCAGACGATGTCAAGGCGCTGCTACACGAGGTAAGCCCTGTTGATTCGTCTGAGCCACAGAAACTGGATATTGAGACCATTGATTCTGATCGCCTCTTTGACACGGGTGTTGCCGCGTATCTGCTTGAGTCTGATCGTTCAAGCTTTGATATCAACGGCTTGGTTGAGCTGTACTTTGGCTCTGAGCTTCCTGAGCCTACAGATGAGATTCCAGCTGCAGCACTAAGAGCTGTAGCTGCTAGGGCTCTTGTGCCTGTGCTCACTAAAAAGCTTGAAGATGATGGTTCGTATGAGCTTTTTGCTGCGCTTGAAATGCAGCTTCTACCAGTCCTATCCGCAATGGAGCGTCGTGGTCTTTACGTTGACCCCCAAAAGCTTGCAGAGCAGTCTGCTCAGCTTGGTGAAGATATTGCAGAGCGTGTGGCAAGTATTCACCAGACCGCAGGCGAGGACTTCAACTTGGATTCTCCAAGCCAGCTTTCTCATATCTTGTTTGACGTGCTCAAGCTTCCAACTTATGGCCTCAAAAAGACGCGCACTGGTTTCTACTCCACCAACGCAAAGGTGCTTGGAGACCTGGCGCAGGAGTACCAGATTGTTGCTGATGTTCTTGAGTATCGTGAGCGTGCCAAGATCAAATCAACTTATCTCGATGCGCTTCCTTCGCTTATTCGTGGCGATAAGCGCATTCACACCACGTTCAACCAGACCGTTGCTGCAACAGGAAGGCTTTCCAGCTCTGATCCAAACCTGCAGAACATTCCTACCCGCTCTGAGCTGGGACATCGTGTCCGTACTGCCTTTACCGTTCCCGAGGGCAGCGTTTTTCTCGCCTGCGACTACTCCCAGATTGAGCTGCGCTTGCTGGCACATCTTTCAGCTGACGAGCACCTGGTAGCAGCATTTAACTCTGGTGCCGATTTCCACGCCGCAACTGCCGCACGCGTCTTTGGCGTGCCTGTTGAAGAGGTCACGCCAGCACTTCGTAGCCGTGCTAAGGCAGTTAACTTTGGCATTGTCTATGGTCAGCAGGCCTTTGGTCTGGCAACGTCTCTGAAGATTTCCCGCAAGGAAGCGCAAGAGATGATTGACCGCTATTTTGACGCATATCCTGGAGTCCGTGCATACCTTGACGATTCCGTCCGTACTGCTCACGAGACTGGTTATGCGATTACCATGTACGGTCGTAAGCGCCACATTAGAGAGTTCAATCAGTCAAATCGCCAGCTCATTGCCTTTGGCGAGCGTACTGCTATGAATCACCCTATGCAGGGAAGTGCTGCAGACATTATCAAAATTGCAATGATTAATGTCGAGAAACGCCTGCGTGATGAGGGTCTTGCGTCAAAGCTGATTCTTCAGATTCACGACGAACTTGACTTGGAAGTTCCAGAGTCAGAGATTGAGACAGTCTCTGCGTTGGTAAAAGAGACCATGGAAGACGTTGTTACCCTGCGTGTCCCTCTGATTGCTGATGTCAGCTATGGCTCCAATTGGGCTGAGGCAAAGTAAACACGTAAGAGGCGCGTTCTAGAGGAGATTTGGTATGGAGGCTGCAACCTCATATATGCACGTCACAGTCTATACAGACGGTGCGTCTCGAGGAAACCCTGGTCCTGGTGGCTACGGGGCCGTGCTTCTATATACCGATCCCTCCGGCCAGCAGCATACAAAAGAGTTCAGCCAGGGTTATAAATCCACTACAAATAACCGAATGGAGCTCCTCGGCGTCATTGTTGCACTTGAAGCGCTTAAGCGTCCCTGCCAGGTTGAGCTCTATTCCGATTCAAAGTACGTAGTTGATGCGTTTAATCAAAAATGGGTCTCGGGGTGGATTAGAAAAGGCTGGAAAACGGCTTCTAAAGAGCCTGTCAAAAACGTAGACCTTTGGAAGCGTTTGCTTTCCGCCATGGAAGACCATGAGGTAAGTTTTAAGTGGGTCAAAGGCCACGCAGGCCATCCGCTTAACGAGCGCTGCGATCAGCTGGCAACTGAAGCTGCTGACGGCTCCAATCTTCTTGACGACCAAGGTTTCTTCGCGGATCAGCCATTGCTGTAACGCACATGCTTGGACGAGAAGCTCTTCTCGCCCTACGTGCTCTCTACAAGAAAACAGCCGCCTGAGTGGGCGGCTGTTCTTAGTTGCATGAGGCGATTAACTTTTAGTAGCCAAATACGGCATAACCAACAAGGCCTGGTCCGGTATGGACAACAAGGTCTGAGCCAGCCTCAACATACCTAAAGTCGGTGACATTAGGAATTGCCTCTTTAATCATGGCCTCCATTTCGGAGTAAATGATGTTAGGCGCTGAACAGCAAATTCCCACGTGAACGCGATCAAATTGTTGAGCAAAAGCTGATCCTAGCGCAATCTGTCCTGCAAGAGACTTCTGCCAACCGCGAGTCTTCTTTGCAATGGTGTATTTACCATTTTCGTCACAGGTAAGAACGGGTTTGATGTTAAGCATAGAGCCAATACGATAAATTGCCTCAGAAATGCGGCCGCCCTTACGCAGGTACTCAAGGCTTGGAACAGAGAAGTATACGCGTGTGTTCAGAGATGCCTGATCAAGTTTGGCACCAATCTCGTCAAGAGAAAGGCCCTGATCAATAAGACGTTGAGCCTCAATAACAATGAGGCCAGAGGCAATGCCAATGTTTTTGGTATCAACAACATAAATAGGGAAGTCTGTAATAGATTCTGCAATCATGCGAGCAGTATCACAGGTAGCGGAAAGTCCGGAAGAGATAGCAACGTAAACAGCACCCTCGTACCCTGCGGCTTTTGCGTCATCAAAGGCAGCCTTAATGCCCTCAGGAGAAGGAAGCGAAGTCTTTGGAACCTCTTCTTCAAAGCGAGCAACAAGCTCTGCTGGTGTGATGGTAATGCCAGACTCGTAGGAAGAGCCATCAGAATAGTTAATGCGAAGTGGGGTGATACGAATATTGTGTTCAGCAACAAAATCAGGTGGGACATTAGTTCCTGAGTCTGTGATGATGGCAATTCGCTTAGTGTCCATTATTCGCTCCAAATATATACGTGCTACAAGTAGCTAAACGTTGACTTTCTATTACCCACATTTTACATGGAGATATACCCTGTTTTCTTGAGATATGATAAGTTGCTCTCAACGGTAGGTAGACGGTACACTAGGTATATAACTCGAGAAAATCTTTCATAACGTAACGTTTACTACTATTTAGGCACTAAGAGAGAACGGCAGATAATGTCTAGCATTTATAGAGAGCCCGTTGTAGTTAGAAGAATTGAGCAGCGCTCATCTCTAAAGAAAATCACTTCTAACAGCACAATTGCAGCAGCAGTCATGGTGCTTGCAGCATTGATTGCGCTGGTTGTTGCCAATTCTCCTGCTCATGAGGTTGTTAAAGAAATCCTTGAAGTTGAATTGGGTTTCTCGCTTGGAATGATTCATGCACATATGGCTCTAGAAACCTTTGTGAATGACTTCCTTATGGCAATTTTCTTCTTGCTTGTAGGTATTGAGCTCAAGTATGAGGTAACTGTTGGCCAGCTCAGAAGGCCAAGACAGGCAATGCTTCCTATGCTTGCCGCTGTTGGTGGCGTTGCTGTTCCTGCCCTTATTTATCTGGCGCTTAACGCAAGTACCGCTCCTCATGGATGGGCAACACCAATTGCAACCGATATTGCCTTTGCGCTGGGTGTCATGTCGCTCTTAGGCAACAGAATTAGTCCGCAAACCAAGGTTTTCTTCCAGACACTTGCTATTGCTGACGATATCCTGGCAATTGTGGTCATTGCACTTTTCTATGGTCACACGCCAGATATTGCCTGGTTAGCAGCTTCTCTTGGAGTACTTGTTATTTTGTGGGGAATGAATCGTCTGAAGATTTACTCTTCTGGTCCGTATTTGCTTGTTGGTTTGGTGCTCTGGGTTTGCATGTATCACTCGGGAATTCACGCTACTCTTGCGGGCGTTCTCCTTGCCTTCTTCTTGCCATCTCACTCTGATGTTCGTCTGAGCAAGCTGGGCAGTTGGCTTTCTAGGCGTGCCCGTGAACTTGATGATCACTACGATGATGAGCATCACGTTTTAGGTCAGCATGACTTTACACATGGCGCCAACTCAATCGAGCAGGTCATGCACCACGTAACTCCACCACTTCAGCGTGTTGAGCACTATATTTCTGTCTTTGTAAACTTTGTTGTTCTGCCTATCTTTGCCTTTGTAAACGCGCAGATTACGCTTGTGGGAGCAGATTTTGGTGCGCTTCTTAGCAGTAACATTGCTCACGGCGTATTCTTTGGCGCCGTTCTTGGAAAGCCATTGGGAATTATTCTTGTGACATTCCTGTTGGTAAAGGTTAAAATCTGCAAACTTCCTGCAAAGGTTGACTGGGTTCAGATTGCAGCCGTTGGTCTGATGGGTGGCTTAGGCTTTACCATGTCAATTCTTATTTCTAACCTTGCATTCCCAGACGCAGGGGAGATTCTTGCAGCTAAGGTAGCTGTTCTCGCCGCATCGTTTGCTTCTGCAATCTTGGGCCTACTTTTTGTACATATCGCAGAGTTCTATAAGCACCAAAGGCAGAACAATATAAAGGAAGATTAAGACTACTCGACCGTGCCGTAGGTAAAGCCCCAACCGTGCGCCGTAACAATTGAGTTAATCTGATCGCAGAGGCGAGCACGGACATATGTGCCAGAGGGAATCAACTCAATAACTTCTTGCAAATCTTCTTCAAGATCGTCTACTTCGGCTTGAATCAGCACGTCAACCTTAGTAACTGTGCCTGAAGGTTTGCGCTTATAAAGGTTGTCAACAAGGTGCTGGAGCTCGCCATATGCCTCCGAGCGCATGCCAGGCTGTGCAGAATTTGCCATGATTCTCCTTGTCGCGTCGATTTTCAAATCACCTATACTTTGTATCACGCAGAGACCGAAAAGGGGAGTGTCATGTTTGAGCTAGTTTCTCGCGAGCTGTTCCAGCCAAAATCAACCTCTGAGCAAAACGCTTATCAGAAGATGAGCGACGCTGAGCTTAATCAGGCTCTTGAGCTTATTGGACAAGAAGCTCGTGCACTTGGCGAGAAAAACCTCAAGCTTGATATGGCTCGCGGAAAGCCAAGCCCTGCTCAGACTGCACTCTCTAAGCCTATGCTCGATGAGCTGAACTCTGCTTCTGACCTAACTGACAACGGCTCTTTTGCAGACAACTACGGAGACCCTTGGGGACTTCCTTCTGCGCGAGCTTTTGCTGCAGAGCTCACAGGCGTACCTGCTGATCAGGTCATCGTAAACGGTTCTTCAAGTCTCAATCTTATGCACGACATTATTTCTCATGCTGTTACCCATGGTCTTGCTGGTCAGCCTTCTTGGGCAGAGCAGATGGCGGCTGCAAAGGCTAAAGGTACCACGCTCAAGTTTCTTTGCCCTGCTCCAGGCTATGACCGCCATTTTGCCATTACACAGCATTACGGATTTGAAAATGTTGCAGTACCTATGACTGAAGACGGTCCAAATATGGACGTGGTCAAGGAGCTTGTTGAGAACGACAGCTCTGTTAAAGGAATCTGGTGCGTACCGCGTTTTGCTAATCCCATCGGTATCACCTATTCAGACGAGGTTGTTCGTGCGTTTGCAAACCTCAAACCTGCAGCCCCTGACTTTAGAATCTTTTGGGATAACGCCTATGCAATTCACGCCTTTGTACCAGAATCTGAGGCTCCTCAGCTCCTCAATATCTTTGATGTTCTTGCAGAGGTTGCTGCAGACGATGCTCAAAAGAACCTGGTTATTGCTTTTGCCTCAACGGCAAAGGTAACCTTCCCAAGCTCAGGCATGGCGTGGGTTGCCGCAAGCCCTGCGGACATTAAAGAAATCCAGAGCGCGTTCAAGGTTGCTCGTGTTTCTCCCGAGAAGATCTCTCAGTTGGCGCATGTACGTTTCCTCAAAGATGCGCACGGCATTGAAGCTCATATGCAAAAGCACGCCGAGCTGCTTCGACCACGTTTTGAACTGGTTGAGCGCAAGTTGCAAGAAGGTCTGGGAGATTTAGCTGTTGCAACCTGGTCTCATCCTAAGGGCGGATACTTTGTCTCATTTGATGGCCCTGTTGGCTCTGCGCGCGCAATTGTTTCTCGCGCACATGAGCTTGGCGTTACTATGACGCCTGCAGGTGCTACGTGGCCAAGTGGCAAGGACCCCTTTGACACTAATATCAGAATTGCTCCAAGTTATCCAACGTTGGAAGAGCTTGATGCAGCGCTTGATGTCTTTATTGTTGCTGTTAAACAGGTAAGTGCTCGACTAGCAAAAGTTGATCGTGGTCAGAGCGTCTGGGGATAGCTTGTGTAACTTTAGTATTTACTTTGAAAGTAAGCCCATTCTGCCGTATCTTGATTAACTATGTTTAGAAAAAGCGATTGGATGTTGAATGCCAACTAATACTTCAAAGCCAGAACTTACACCAGAACAGAAGGCAGAAAAAGAGCTGGTTGCTATGGCAAACCAGACCGCAAAAAAGAAGGCAAAGGACCGCAAGCCCGATGAGGCTCCTAAAAAACCAGGTCCTTCTACAGGCATGAAGATTGCTATTGGAGTATTCTCGCTCTTTATTGCTATTTCTATGATGTTGCCTTCCCTGGCCAGCATTTTTTCTAACTCTCAAAAGCAGAATCAGACTCATCAGAATTCTCCTGAGGCTATTAACCAGGTCTATCAGAAACAGGCAGAAGAAAAAGAGTCTGCTATTCAGTCCAATCCAGATAATCTACCAGCACATCTTGATTTGGCTCGTACGTATCTAGGCTGGGGAATGGCGCTTAAAAGTTCTTCTCAAGATGATTCTGTTCAGAAGCAGTCTTTACAGCTGATTAACAAGGCAATTGCTGAGTACGATACGTATCTTGCTTCAAATGATTCTGATGAGGTTCGTGTTGATAGGGCTATTGCGCAGTTCTATGCAGGAGACCAAACAGGTGCCGTTGAGGCACTTAAGGCAGTAACAGATCGTTCTCCAGACTATGCTAACGGTTGGCTTAATTTGGGAATGATGTATCGTGTTACTGATCAAGTAGATCTTGCAAAAGAGGCACTGCAGAAGGCAATTGAGAAAGATTCCGATAATAGCGCCGGTGTAAGGGATAATGCACAGAAAGTTCTTGATGCATTAAACGGAAACACCTCTACCTCTTCAAATAACACTAAGTAAGGAGGAGTTATGGCACTAGAGATAAGCTCTGAAATTACAGATGAAAAGGCCATTATTCGCATTGAGGGTGAGGTAGACGTATCAAACGCCTCTGAGCTTCGCGATGCTTTGGATACTGCGCTCGCCGATGGAGCAAAAGAAGTTGAAGCTGATTTTGCTGAGGTAGCTTATATTGATTCGACGGGCATTGGCGTTTTAGTGGGTGCCGCACATCGAGCACAAGAGAGTGGTTCTGTGCTTGTTGTTGCAAATCCTCAGAAAAACGTGGAGCGTGTCTTTACGCTTCTTGGGGTTGATAAAGACCTTAACGTTCGCAAGTAGGTTTGGTAACTTGTAAGCTCTTTGAGAAACGGTTCAAAGAGCTTGTTTATGTTTGTTCCAGAAAGGTATTGCTTGTGTTTGGCATTGGAGAAACAGAGCTCGTACTAATTTTGCTCTTTGCATTTTTAGTATTTGGTCCTGATAAATTACCTGGTATGGGTCGCACGCTTGGCCGTGCTCTTAGACAGTTCCAGAACGCGCAAGAAGGCTTTAATAAAGTTGTCCGTGCAGACTTACTTGACCCTGCAGCGGATGCACTTCACGAGAAGCCCAAGCGCTCCGAGCAGCTCAAAAATGCTGCATCTGATGCTGACCGCGAGGATACTGACCATCAGGAAACCTTTGCTGAGCGTCGTGCTCGCCTCAAGGAAGAGCGTGAGGCAGCTGAGAAGGCTGCTGCTGAGCAGAGTAAGCAAGCTGAGCAGACCCAGGAGGTTGAGCAGCCAGAGGCCGCTTCTGCAGAAGAGGCTCCTGCAGCTGCACCACAAGCTACGTCTTCTGTTGCTTTCTCTGGTGATTCTTCAGAGGTAGCTGAGCACGTAGCACCTAAGGCTGCAGAAGAAACTCCTGCTGCAGCTCCATCTGCAAAAGACCTCTATAACCTTGGATCTGCACGTTCTTCTCGCTCCATGGCAGAAGACAAGAAAGAAGAAGTTGCTGGAGAGGAGGGAGAAAGCCAGGACGCATAAGTCCAGCTTTCGCGTGTAATGCCTATTACTCCAGCTCGTATGCCACTTTTTGATCACCTGGGAGAACTCCGCCGTCGTGTGACCATTGTTGTGGTATCGCTATTTGTTACGGCAATCATTATTTATTTTGCAACACCTGCGCTGATTGAGATTTTGATTGATCCCATCAGGGAGTTTTTAACTGACGGTAAACTTACCGTTATCTCAGTACTTGGTGGCTTTAGTATCAGGTTTAAGGTAGCTTTCTTCTTCTCGGTGATTATCTGCACACCTATTATCATCTGGGAGATTATGGCATTCTTCTTGCCAGCGCTTAACGCTAAAGAGCGTAAATGGGTTGTTCCTACCGTAGCTGCCATGATTACCCTGTTTTTCTTGGGTATGCTGTTCTGCTACTTTGTCATTTTGAACACAGCTATTGGTTGGATGATTGGTCAGTCGCAAGAGTTTGCAGGAACCATTAACGAGGCAAGCGATTATCTCAACATTATTATGATGTTCGAGATTGGTTTTGGCCTTGCGTTCCAGCTTCCACTGGTCATTTTCTACCTGGCCATTCTTCATCTTGTTCCTTACAAGGATATGCGCGAGCAGTGGCGTTACGTCTATGTTGGTCTGATGATTCTCTCTGCAGTAGTCACTCCTGACGCATCTCCTGTCACTATGGTTTTGATGTTTGCTGCTCTTATTCTGTTGTATGAAGTTGCTCTGGCTGTTGCTCGTTATGTCATCATTGCTCGTGATGGCAAAGCTGCTCTTAAGTGGAGCCGCGAGGACTACGAGCAGCATGAGCTGGACAAAATCTAGTAATTCCGCTTTTACTTTGGAGAGTGTTGTTCTTTGATTTTAGTTGTTACCGAGAAAAACGACGCAGCGCAGCAGATTGCTCGCCTTTTATCTGAATCAGGTAAGCCTGAGGTAGACAAGGTATACAACACTCCTGTTTATCGTTTTAGACGCGGCGGAGAAGATCATGTTGCCATTGGTCTTCGTGGTCATATTTTGCAGCCAGATTTTCCTCTTACGCTCAAGTTTGACAAAGAAGAGGGTTGGTACGGAGAAACTGCAGAAGGAGAGCATCTTCCTGCAGATGTTCCAGATGGTCTAGAGCGTCCTCCTTACAAGGTTAAACGCAAGCCTTTTATGGCAGATGGCGTTGACCTTAAGGGCTGGAAAATTCCCAGCTTACCTTATTTGATTTGGGCTCCTGTAGATAAGCAACCTGCAGAAAAAGAGATTATTCGCGCTCTGAAGAATCTTGCTAAAAAGGCACAGTCTGTCATTATCGGTACAGACTTTGACCGCGAGGGAGAGCTTATTGGCTCTGATGCATTAGCACAGGTCCTCTCGGTTAATCCTAATCTGGCGGTATTTCGCGCTCGCTATTCTGCCTTTACTAAGACAGAGATTGAGACCGCCTTCAATAACCTGGTGGACCTTGATTACAACTTGGCTGCAGCAGGTGAGTCCAGGCAGTATATTGACCTCATTTGGGGTGCTGTGCTGACCCGTTACCTGACTACCGCACGCTTTGGCGGCCTGGGCAATACGCGTTCTGCTGGCCGTGTTCAGACTCCTACGCTGGCACTTGTTGTTGAGCGCGAGCGTGAGCGTCTGGCGTTCAAACCAGAAGATTATTGGGTCATTTCTGGTATTGCTGCCCCTGAAGACGATGCGGAAGCAACGTTTAAGATGGTTCACCAGACCGCAAGGTTTTGGAATCAGGCTGAAGCTGATGCAGCTTATGCTGTTGTTAAAGATCAAACACAGGCAACGGTTGTCCAGATTGAATCTCGTAGCAGAAAGCAGCAGCCACCAGCTCCGTTTAACACCACGTCGCTCCAGGCAGCTGCAGCTGCAGAGGGTATCTCGCCAGCTAGAACTATGCGTTTGGCAGAGTCTCTGTACATGGACGGCTTAATTTCATACCCGCGTGTTGATAACACGGTCTACCCAAGTTCGCTTGACTTGAAGGACTGTGTCCGTACATTATCTGCAGTTCCTCAGTATGCTCCTACCTGCAAAAAGCTTTTGGGTCAACCAAAGCTTCACGCTACTCGAGGCAAGCAGGAGTCTACTGACCACCCACCAATTTATCCAACAGCGGCAGCAAATCCAGATGCTTTGCAGCCTGCAGCTTGGAAGCTCTATAACTTGATTGCTCGAAGGTTCCTCGCAACCCTTATGGGTCCAGCTACTATGAGCGGCACTAAAATCACGCTTGATGTTGCTGGTCAGCCCTTTGTTGCAAATGGAACCGTACTGGCTGAGCCAGGCTTTAGAGAGATTTATCCCTTTGGCCTTAAGAAGGATGACCAGATTCCTGATGTTGGTGAGGGAGAGATTGTCTCCATTCAGTCTCTGTCGCTTGATGCTAAGCAGACAGAGCCACCTGCTCGTTATAGCCAGGGAAAGCTTATTCAAGAGATGGAGAAACGCGGTCTAGGTACAAAGTCCACTCGTGCTTCCATCATTGATACGCTCTACCAGCGTAAATACCTCAAGAATGATCCTGTTGAGCCAAGCCAGCTTGGTATGGCAATTGTTGATGCACTTTCGCAGTTTGCACCACACATTACCTCGCCTGATATGACGGCAGAGCTTGAGTCCGATATGACAAGCGTTGCCGAGGGCAAAGACACGCGCGATGGCGTTGTTACCCACTCAAGAGCGCTGCTTGCAGGCATGATTGATACGCTTATTGACCACAAAGAAGACCTGTCCGAGGCTATTGCCGATGCAGTCACTGCTGACGCTAAGGTGGGAACCTGCCCTAAGTGCGGCAAAGACTTGGTTGCTAAGAGCTCTCTGAAGACTCGTGGAAGCTTTGTTGGCTGCATGGGTTGGCCAGACTGCGATGTTACCTATCCACTGCCTCAGGGACGCGTTGAGCCGCTTGAGGGAGAGGCCGGTGTCTGCCCAGAGTGCGGTGCTCCTCGCGTAAAGGTTCAGCCGTTTAGACAGCGCGCGTATGAGACTTGCATTAATCCTGCTTGTCCTACAAACGCAGAGCCAGATCTTATTGTGGGTGAGTGTCCAACCTGCAAGGCCAATGGCAAGCACGGGGACCTGGTAGCTCATAAGTCAGAGCGTACGGGCAAGCGTTTTATTCGCTGCACCAACTACGAGGAGTGCGAGACCAGCTATCCTCTGCCTGCTCGTGGAAAGCTCGAGAAGACCGATGAGGTCTGCCCAGATTGTGGCGCTCCTATGGTGGTTGTTACTACCCAGAGGGGTCCTTGGAAGCTCTGTCCAAACTACGATTGCCCTGGTAAAGAAAAGAAAACTGCCTCGCGTAGAGGCGCTCGTAAGAGTACTAAGAGCACCAAATCCACCAAGGCAGCAAAAAAGTAAACGTATGACGGTGCATCGAGAGGTGCACCGTTTTCGGAAGAACGAGCGTCCCTCTCCAACGCCCGCTCCATACGTATTTTTACCCATTTTTGAGCACCTTTCATGTGGAAATGCGCAAAACCTTTAGAATATTCATGGCGAGAAACACAATCTGCCTGTATCGTGAGATAGTTAAGAGGGAGGGAAGCATGAACAAAGACGCACGTACATCTCAAGGCTTGTTTATCACGCTTGAAGGCGTTGATGGCTGTGGCAAGTCAACACAAGCTTCTCTTCTGCGAGAAGACCTTGAAGCTCTTGGCTTTGATGTGGTCTTTGTTCGTGAGCCTGGCGGCACTGCTATTTCTGAGCAGATTAGAGGCGTGGTGCTTAATCCAGAAAACGGCATGATGTGCGATGAGTGTGAGCTCTTACTCTATGAAGCAAGTCGTGCCCAGCTGGTAGGAGAGGTTATCCGACCAGCTCTAGCTGCGGGCAAAGTTGTCTTGTGTGATCGCTTCTATGACTCCACCTTTGCCTATCAAGCAGCTGGTCGCGGTCTTGATACAGACCTCGTTCATCGTGCAAATCGCTTGGGAAGCTGTGGGGTTTCTCCTGATAGAACTCTTGTTTTTATGCTCGAGCCAACAGTTGCTCATGCGCGTGCTACGCAAAATGATGCCGATAGGCTAGAAGCAGAAGGTGTTGCCTTCCAGGAGCGAGTTTTTGCTGGTTATAAGCAACTTCTGCAAAATGAGCCAGAGCGTGTAAAAGCTGTAGATGCAGATGGCACAATTGATGAGGTGCGTGCACGTACTCGCCAGGTGTTAGCTGATCTTTTCCCTGGTATTTGTGAGCTTGGTGAGTGACGCGTTTATGACTCAAGAGAGCACACATACTACTCATAGCACCTATCCACTTCCTCAGGCACTTACCCGTCTTCAGGATCAACCTCAAGTTCAAAATCTGCTTGCGCGCGCACTTCATGAGCACAAGCTTGGCCACGCCTATCTGTTTGTAGGAGCTCCTGGTTCCGGTAAAGGTCTTGCAGCCAAAGCTCTGGCGCAGTGTGTTCTCTGTGCTCAGGGCGGTGACGCTGCCTGTGACGACTGCATTCGTATTTCTCGCGGTACTCACCCTGACGTTCACGTACTTGCCCCAGCCTCCGCAAATGGCTACCTCATTGAGCAGATTCGTCAGCTCATCGCTGATGTTAGTCTGGCGCCCATGCGCTCGACTCATAAGATTTACGTGATTGACCGCGCTGATTTGCTCAGAGAAAATTCTGCAAATGCACTGCTCAAAACTATTGAAGAGCCACCTGCAGACACCATCTTTATTCTGTCTGCACGTTCTTCTTCTGCGGTGCTTCCCACCATTGTTTCTCGTTGTCAGGTAGTTGCGTTTAGAACACTCACTGACGCTGCTGCTAAAGCCGCTATTATGCGAGAGATTTCCGCCACAGAGCAGGAAGCTCGTATTGCGCTTGCAGCAACAGGAACCCCTGGTAGAGCCGTGGAGTTTTTGCAGTCTTCTACGCGAAAAAACATTCGCAGACAGCTCATTGATGTTTTTGGCAATCTGCTCAGAAATGACTCGTGGGATGTACTCACTTCCGCAAAAGAGCTGATAGAAGCTGCAAAAATCCCTCTAGGGGATGTAAGGCGAGCTCAAGAAGAGGCCCTCGCTCAAAATGAAGACTTTCTTACCAGCGCTGCGTTAAAGCAGGTTGAGGCGGCAAATAAGCGAGAACTCACAGCGCGCGAGCGTTCGGGTATCATAGAAATGTTGGCAATTCTGGAATCGCTTCTTCGCGACGTACTGTTGTGTTGTGAAGCGGTTGATGAAGAGATAGTAAATACGGATGCAGCAGGCATTATTGACCGCGTTGCATCTCAAACTCATACCCAGGGTGTTTTGGGGGCTCTTGCTGCGGTGCAAGAGGCTCAATACAACCTGGATCGCTCTGTTTCTCCCCAGCTAACCCTTGAGGTTATGCTGCTGCATATCAAGGAGGCACTTACATGCCCACCGTTGTCCCGGTGAAATTTGAATACGCCGCGCGCGACCTTTGGTTTGATCCAAAGGAGTCCGGCGTTCTTGAAGGTGACCACGTTATTTGCCAGACCGAGCGCGGTCTAGAAATTGGTCTTGCTGTCGCTGACCCTCGTGAGATTTCTCAGGAGGAGTTTGAGTACAAGACAAACAAAGCCGAGCTCAAAGACGTTGTTCGTGTAGCAACTGACGAGGACCTTTCTCGCGCAGAAGAGCTTGCCGCTAAGGGCGAGGCTGCGCTTCCTGTGTTCAGGAAGTTTGCTGTTCAAGAAGAACTTGAGATGAAGCCCATTGGCGTCGAGTACCTTTTTGATGGCGAGAAGGTCGTGTGTTACTTCTCGGCTGATGATCGCGTGGACTTTAGGCAACTTGTTCGTGAGCTTTCTCATGAGCTTCACGAGCGTATTGACATGCGTCAGATTGGCGTTAGGGAAGAAGCAGCGGTTATTGGTGGCTACGGTCACTGTGGACAAGAGCTCTGCTGTAGAAGGTTTGGTCTCTCTTTTGAGCCAGTTTCTATCCGCATGGCAAAAGAGCAGGATTTGCCTCTGAACTCCACTAAGATTTCTGGTGCTTGTGGCCGCTTAATGTGCTGCTTGCGCTATGAGTTTGAAGCCTATCGCGACTTTAAGAACCGTGCTCCAAAGCGCAACGCTGTCATTGAGACTCCTCTGGGTATGGCAAAAATTGTTGAGTACAACACGCCAAAAGAGGAGATTGCACTTCGTCTTGAGAGTGGCAAGGTGGTACGTATTCCTCTTGCTGACATGGACACATCTCCTGCGGCTCAGCAGAAGTCGGAAGACCTTGGCTGTTCTTGCAGGCCAGACAGCGTTTCTCGCGCTGCACTTGAGCGTCTTGAATCTGTTGAGGTTCAGATGGCTCTGGCAGAACTTGATAGGGCAAATGGTTTGATTGTTGATGAAGAACCAGAGATTAACCCTGATCTCTTTGTGACTGAGGCTCCAAGGCGCAAGCGTGAACGCTTTGAGCAGAACTCTGCAAATAGGCAGGAAAACGTCAAGAATTCCGGTGCAAGAAATGCCCGAGAAGAACAAGGCGCTCAAAGTTCTTCTCGCACCCGTCGTGTAAGAACCTCGAAGAATGCTCAGGTAAATCCTGGTTCTAGTACTTTTGATGCTTCAACAGATACGCTTCGTCGTACCCGCCGCCGTCATCACGCAACAGAAGAGGGCACTGCAAATACTCAGGCTCCTCAGAAAAATGAGCAGGGTACAGCTCCTGCACAGAAGCAGGCTCAGGGTAAGCGTTTTAGAAGGACAGATGCTCCTCAGGCACTACAGAAAGGCGATGAGGCACAGGCACCAGTTCGTGCAAAGAGGACTCGTCGTCCAGGTGATAGGGCGGGCATGAAGACCCAGAACGCTCCACAGAACGCTCCACAGAGTGCTTCTGGTTCTAATGGCTCGCCTAACGCTGCATCTAGAGATGCTCAGCCACAAAATGCTGCACGTCGTAGGCATAGAAGAGCTGGACGTGATGATCGCGGTCACGGTTCAAAGGACAACGCGTAATGTATACGCTTAAGACTGAATATGCCTTTGACTCAGCGCATTTTCTTACAAACTACTATGGCAAGTGTGAGAACCTGCATGGCCATCGTTGGCACGTAACTGCTTGTATTTCTGCTGCAGAGCTTGGTGAGTCTGGCACAGAAAAGGACATGGTTATGGACTTTGGTGTCTTTAAGCGCAAAGTTCGTGCACTGTGTGACTCTCTTGACCATACGTTTTTGATTGAAGAAGGTTCACTTTCTGAAAAGACGTTGGCCTGTCTTAAAGAAGAGGGTTTCTCGCTCACTATTTTGCCGTTTAGAACAACAGCAGAAAACTTGGCAAAGTATCTCTTTGAGCAACTTGAGGCAGAAGGTTTGCCCGTCTCTTCCGTTGAGGTTGATGAGACCCCTAACAATTGCGCCATATATTCAAAAAATATGAAGTAACCTGTTGTTTTTTAAAGCTCGTGTGAGCAACGTAACCTCGATGGGTATACTCTACGTATGTAGAGGTTTTATCTTTTGGCGAGGTGGAATTTCATGGCTCACGGAGCGTTGCGAGGTGTCAATTTAACTGGTTGGCTTACGCTTGAACCGTGGGTAACTCCTGAGCCGTTTGCACGCACAGGGTGCGTTGATGAGGCTCAGCTCATTAAAGCGCTGGGCGTTGAGGACTACCACAATCTTGTTAAAGCGCATCGTTCTTCATTTATTCAGAGTTCTGACTTTGTCAGCATTGCCGCTCGTGGTTTTAATGCGGTAAGAATTTCTGTGCCTTGGTACGTTTTTGATGAAGAAGCTGCAGGGACTCCATACGTTAGCTGCATTACCGAGCTTGATAGAGCTCTTGAATGGGCAGAAGAACTTGGCCTGCACGTTATTTTTGTACTGGCAGTAAATCCAGGTTTGCCTGATGGCTTGAATGACCAGCCAGGTGGTGCTCCGCGCACGAGAATTTCTGGGGAGAAATCTCTTTCTATTCTGCATAAGCTTGCCCTTCACTACGCTCACCGCAGCGGTTTTTATGGCATTGAGGTAGCCGATGAGGTTAAGCCTCGTGTGCGCAAGGGCTTTAAGCTCACAGATGGTATTCCTGGTCACTCGCTTAGAAACTATTATCGCCGTGCTTATGAGACCATTAGATCTGTGGCAGGAGAAGAGCCTGTGGTCATTCTTCCAGATGGTGGTTGGCCTCAGGGATTTAGGCGTTTTATGAGCCAGCAGGCCTATCAAAACGTTTGGCTTGATGCACACCTTGATAAACCCTGCGAGGGAATTGATTGCTCAGGTCCTAGGGGTGTACAGCAGCTTATTGATAAAAACGAAGCGTATTTGAAGACTTCTGCTTCAGGCGGTCTGCCGGTCATGGTGGGTAAGTGGTCAGCATCACTTCCAAGCATTGACGGCGCTATGACGGCAGAAGGAAGAATTGCACTTGAGCGCATTTATACTTCTGGTCAGCTCAAAGTGTACAATACGTGTCCTGCGTGGTTCTTCCAGACTTGGAAGACCTCTGCATTTTTGGCTGCATGGGACGCACGCGTTGCGCTTGCAACGTTTGAGAGGGGAATGCTCGAGTAATGACAGAATCTACTCTTTTAGCAGGTAAACTGTCTATTGTGGGCACGCCTATTGGAAACCTTTCGGACGCGTCACCGCGCGTTAAAGAAACGCTTGCAGCAGCAGATGTCATTTTATGTGAGGACACGCGCGTGACCTCAAAGCTCCTCTCGGCATTTGACATTCATGTGCCACTGCAGCGCTGTGATCAAAACATTATTGAGTCGCAAATTGAGCCAACGCTTGAGAGGCTTCGTGCAGGTCAGCGTGTTGCGTTTGTGTCAGATGCCGGCATGCCAGGCATCTCTGACCCGGGTCAGCATTTGGTTGATGCAGCGCTTTCAGAAGGCCTTGCTACGGAGGTTATTCCGGGACCTTCTGCGGTGACCTGCGCGCTTGTTGCATCGGGTCTGGCAAGTGATCATTTCTTCTTTGAAGGTTTCTTGCCCAGAAAGCACGGACAGATTGTTCAGCGCTTGCAGCAGCTTGCGCAAATTCCTGGCACTATTGTGCTGTATGAGTCTCCGTTTAGAGTGCTTGCAACGGTCGAGGTCATAGCCGAGGTGTTTCCAACCAGGCAGGTGGCTCTTGTCAGAGAGCTTACTAAGCTGCACGAAGAAGTAGTGCGCGACGTGGCTCCTTGTCTTGTTGAGACACTTGCTGCAAAAGAGAATCTTAAAGGCGAGTGTGTTCTGGTCATTGCAGCTCCTACAGATGAAGAGCTTACCGCTGCATCATCGCAGGCAGTGGGCGAGTCTCAGCTCTCGCTTGAAGATGCAATAGAGGCTGGCCTTGCTGCTGGTACGAGAAAATCAGCTCTGGCCAAGGAGCTTGCTCAGAAGTTTGGTATTGCGCGTGACGAGGCATACCAGGCAATTCTTGCTCACGAGGCATAATCACCATACCAACACAAAGAACGCCCAGCATTTGCTCTATACTGGATAAGTTATTGCAACTTACACAAAGGGAGTCATTATGCCCGAGGCCAAGCCGTCATACTTTATTACCACCCCAATTTATTACGTCAACGCAAAGCCACACCTGGGAACTGCGTACTGCACCCTGCTTTGCGATATCCAGGCTCGCTTTAGACGCGCTGCTGGTTACGATGTATTTTTCCTCACCGGTATGGACGAGCATGGCGAGAAGGTCGCTCTTGCTGCAGCTGATCACGGTTTGTCTCCACAGGCATGGTGTGACTCGCAGGTTCCTTTCTTCAAGGGACTCTATGAAGAGCTCAACATCTCATATGACGACTTCATTCGTACTACCGATGAGCGCCACGTAAAAGCAGTCCAGTATCTGTGGGAGCGCATGCGTGAGGCCGGCTTCATCTATAAGGGATCTTACGATGGTTGGTATTGCATCCACGAGGAGACCTTTTTCACCGAGACTCAGGTAGAGAAGGCAGATGAAGAGGCTGGTTGCAAGGGCGCACACCTCTGCCCAGATTGCCATCGTGAGCTTGAGCGTGTTTCTGAGGAGTCTTGGTTCTTCAAGCTTTCCGCATTCCAGGACAAGCTGCTTGAGCTCTATGCTGAGCACCCAGATTTCATTGAGCCAGACTTCCGCGCCAACGAGGTGCGCAGCTTTGTTGAGTCTGGTCTTCAGGATATTTCTGTATCCCGTACCAGCTTTGACTGGGGCGTTCCTGTTCCTTTTGATGAGTCTCACGTAACCTACGTCTGGTTTGACGCTCTTCTCAACTACTACACTGCTGTTGGCTACGGCGATGACAGTCCAGAGGCTGCTGCCATGAGAAAGCGTTTCTGGCCAGCTCAGATGCACGTTGTTGGTAAGGACATCATCCGCTTCCACTGTGTCATTTGGCCCGCAATGCTTATGGCTCTTGGCGAGGCTGTTCCTGAGCACATCTTTGCTCACGGCTTCTTGAATGTCCGCAATTCTGAGACCGGCGTTGTTGAGAAGATGAGCAAATCTCGCGGAAACGCCATTGCACCTAAGGACGTGTTGGACCTGCTGGGTGTTGAGGGCTACCGCTACTACTTCATGACCGACGTTACTCCTGGTGAGGATTCCGGCATTTCCTTCGAGCGCATGGAGCAGGTCTATAACGCCGACTTGGCAAATAGCTGGGGTAACTTGGTTTCTCGCGCCCTTAATATGAGCGATAAGTACTTTGAGGGCGTCACTCCAACTTTTGATGGATCTTCTGTTGCTGCAGACCATCCTCTGCGCAAGCTGGCTGAGGGCATCTATGACCGCTACGCCGCGTGCATGGAGAAGATGGACTACGTAGGCGCTAAGAACATCATCATGGAGCTTGTCCACGCAGCTAACCACTACATTGAGGACGCTGCTCCTTGGACGGTAGCAAAAGACCCCGAGCGCGCAGCAGAGCTTGCAGAGATTATCTATACGCTGCTTGAGTCTATCCGCATTTGCGCACATCTCTTTATGCCATTCATGCCAACTACGTCTGCAGAGGTTCTGCGCCGTATGAGCCTTGATGAGGCAGAGATTACCTCTACCGATACCCGTAGCGAGTGCGTATGGGGCAAGCTCCAGGGCGGCCTGGCTGTCTCTAAGGGAGACGCTCTGTTCCCACGACTTGCAAACAAGTAATCGTGTCGGAGCACGCATCGCATCAGACATCGTGGCTTGCTAATCAGCGCGCCACTAAAGAAACGCTGGAACGTTTTGGCCTTGCCACCAAATATAGGCTGGGCCAAAACTTCCTGGTACAAGACCATGTTATCGAGAAGATCGTTCAGCTTGCAGAGGTTCAGCCTACCGATGTGATTGTTGAGGTTGGGCCCGGCCTGGGTACCCTTACGGTTGCCTTGCTCGACCGCGCCCGTGCAGTGTGCTCGCTTGAAGCAGACTCTGAGCTTGAGCAAGTCTTGGCGGTAACCTGCAAAGAGCCTCATCCAGACTCGTTTGCGCTGGTTATGGGAGACGCTCTGGCAATTACGCCGCAGAAGCTTGCTGAGGCTTACAGCACGCTTCCGACCGTTGCTCATGACGCGGCGACGAGTGCTCCGATGCCAACCAAGTTTGTATCCAATCTGCCGTATCAGGTGGCAGCTACGCTGATCCTCAAGTTCTTCCAGGAACTTCCTTCGCTTGAGCGAGCAGTAGTCATGGTGCAGGCAGAGGTGGCCGACAGAATTGCCGCCAAGCCTTCCACCAAGGCATATGGCGCCTATACGGCAAAGCTATCCTTGTTTGCGCAGGTTACTGGCAGGTTTGAGGTGGGTCCTGGCAACTTTATGCCTCCACCACGCGTCAACTCTGCTGTGGTCCGCCTTGATCGCACCATCGCGAGAAACCCGGTGACCTCCAAGCTTCTTTCTGAAGAAGAGCTCTTGCATACCATGAGGGTTATTGACGCTGCCTTTGCTCAGCGCAGAAAGACTATTCGTAATTCAATGAGCGCCTCTGGCTTTGATAAAGACATGCTAGACCAGGCGTTTCTCGCCACAGGAATTGCACCTACGGTGCGTGCAGAAGTTTTAACTAGCCAAGACTTTATTTGTCTTGCGGCTGCTTTGGAGCCTTTGAATGAGTAAGAAAAAACATCATCTACCGGCAGAAGAAGTGGAAGTACTTTCTTTTTCTGACGGTTATCTATTCCATGATATTTACGGTACACCACACCCAGCTCCGCGTATCTTGGTGCCTGTTGCTGATACCCATGGTCACCTGGGTAGTCTTCATGAGCACAGTGCAGCAGACTCTCTTGCACGTGCGGCCGCAGCGGGCGTTCGCATGCTTATTGTTCCCGTAGACATTGCTACGGAGTTTCCTCGTAAGTGGTCAGATACCAGCACCTTTACCACATGGTTTGAGAATATTCTTAGGCAGGCTCGAGGTGCTTATACAAAGCTGGTTGAAGCAGACCTCTGCGTACCCTGTGATATACCTGCAGAGTATTTGTTCGAGCACACGTATTTTATGGTTGGTGCACATCCTTATAGCGCACCAGATTATAACCAAGAGGCTGAACAGCGCTTATTTGAGCTTCTTGAGCATCCTCTTTGTGTTGGTGTGGGAGAGATTGGCCTTGATTTTGGACCATACTGTGAGGTTTCAGAAGAGGTCCAGCGTAAAGTCTTTGAGCGACAGCTCTCCATTGCGCACGAGCATAATCAACGCGTTGAGTTGCATTTGCGTGACGGTGCTGATGATACGCACGCTCATGATTTGGCGCTCGAAATATTAAACCGTATGGGCGTGCCTAAGGCTGGCTGTGACCTGCATTGTTATACTGACGGTCCAGAGGTTATGAAGCCTTTTGCAGATCTTGGTTGTTTTGTTGCCTTTGGTGGCGCGGCAACGTTTAAGCGCTCTGATGATATCCGAGCTGCAATGATTTCCTGTCCAGAGTCGCAACTGCTCTCAGAGACTGACTTTCCCTACATGGCTCCAGAACCTTTGCGTGGAGGGGAGTGCACGCCAGCGATGGTTGTGTATACGGTTGAGCGTTTGGCGGAGCTTCGTTGGCAGCAACTTGATATTTCAGAAGTGAGGACGTATGCCATACTGTGGAAAAACGCCCATCGTTTTGTAGGACTTGCGTAACGTAGCGGGAGGTGAGCACATATGACAAAAATTCTGGTAGTAGAGGATGATCATCAGATTCAGCAAGAGCTGGTGCTCATGCTGCAAAGAAACGGCTTTGAGGCCCAGGCTCTCTCGTCTTTTGAGTCTGCACCTCAACAAATTGTTGCCGCGCATCCAGACCTGGTTCTGCTTGACCTCAACCTTCCTGGCATTGACGGACAACAGATTTGTCGAGAAGTACGACAGCTCTCAAACGTTCCCATCATTGTAGTTACCAGCAGAAATACTGACCTTGATGAGCTTATGGTGCTTTCGTTAGGAGCGGACGATTTTATCGCCAAGCCCTACAACACTCAGATTCTGCTTATGCATATCACTTCGGTTCTGAGGCGTGCAAATAGCGACGTCACAACAGGAACAAAGCTCTCACATGCAGGTGTGACGCTCGATTCTTCTTCCTGCAAAGTTTCTGCAAATCAAAAGAGCGTCGAGCTGACCAAAAACGAGCTTAGGATACTTTCACTTTTGATGCAAAATGCGGGAACGGTTGTTTCTCGCCAGCGTATTCAAGAGGAGTTGTGGCAGTCGGACGAGTTTGTTGATGACAATACGTTGACGGTAAACATTAGCCACCTCAGAAATACTCTTGCAAGCATTGGCGTTGAGGACTTTGTCATGACACGCCGCGGACTTGGCTACGTTATTGAGTAGGCTGTCATGACGCTTTTTAAGTATCTAAAAAATCGAACTATCTTCTTTCTCGCGCTTATATTGAGCAGCACGTTAATTGGCTTTATGCTTAAGGGCGTTGGGCTTAACGCGTTTGCTATTGCCTACTGTATCCTGGTCTTGTGGGTAGTAGGAGCGGCGGCACTTCTAGCCGATTATTTTCATCGTCGTTGGTTTTACCAGCAGCTTGCTGAGAATTTAGCAGCAACTGATAAAGAGAGCTATCTGGTTCCTACTATGCTGGACACGCCTTCAACGCTGGAGGAGAAGCTTTTTAAGGACGCGCTTTCTAGTATGTCCAAGTCTATGATGGATCAGCTTGCTGATGAACATATGCGATCAAAGGAATATCGCGAGTACATTGAGATGTGGGTGCATGAGATTAAGACTCCCATCGCTGCAGCTCATTTGGTTGCTCAGAATAATCCATCGCTTCCCATGGATGACGTGCAAACGCAACTTACCAAGATTGAAACTCTAGTAGAGCAGGCGCTCTTTTATGCACGCAGCGCATCTGTAGATCGAGATTTTTCTATCAGAGACGTTAATTTGCAGTCCATCGTAAAAGATGCTCTTAAAAATAACGCACGCGTCTTCATTGACGCTGGTGTTTCTCCACATTTTGATGACTTGGCCCACGTGGTCAAGGCTGACCCAAAGTGGCTTGAGTTTATTTTGCGACAGCTTCTAATTAATGCTGCAAAGTATTCAAATCCAGAGCTCGCACCTGGCGAGAAGAACGTTTGGATTTCTGCCTCTGTCTCAGAGCCACGTGAGGGAACTACTTCAACCACACTTTTCATTAAAGATAATGGTATTGGTATTCCTGAAGAGGACCTTGCTCGTATTTTTGACAAGGGATTTACCGGTCAAAATGGACGCAAGTACGCCAAATCCACCGGCATGGGTCTCTACCTCTGCTATGAGCTCTGCAAGAAAATGGGCCTTAAACTGGCCGTCAGTAGTACAATTGGTAAAGGTTCAACCTTTTCTATTACGTTCAACCAGTCTTTTACGGATTTGCGATGAAGCAGATTAATAATGAAAATACGAGCAAAGCAGACTACATCGTAGCTGCTTTGCTCGTACTGAATACGGCAATTCATTTTTATCCAGAAGCATTCCCTTATTCACAGCAGATAAGTGCATGTATTTTTGCTTTTATCTTTCTCTTGCAAATTTTTAGGATAGTTAAATTTAAAGAAAGAAAAACAATTACCTATGCACTTTTGGTTCTGAGCCTTTTAGCGTCAATTGCACTTCTCCTAAATTAGAAGTTCCCACAGTTCATCTGTTTGAGGGTCGCTTCCTACCTGGAAGGTATGCTGACTAAAGCGCTTGAATCCCCAACGTGAATAAAATGCCTTAGCAGGCTCATTGTGTTCCCAAACACCCAGCCACACGCGCTTCTTACCTTTCTCTTTTGCCAAATCAAGGGCAAATTTCATGAGCTTTGATCCAAGGTGTAGACCTTTGTATTGCGGAAGAATGTACAGACGCTCAATTTCGAGCGAGTCATCGCGCTGACCTTCAGTCTGCTCATAACGTGTATTGAGCTTCAGGTAGCCAGCTACTTGACTTTCTACCTCAATAAAATAGAAGTATGAGTGTTTAGCAGCAAGCTCACGGGTAAGCTTTTCTGTGTTGTAGAGCGAGTCAATACAACTTGCTAAGTCATCTGCTGTATTTGAGTCAATAAAAGTGTCTACAAATGTCTCTATGCTAAGTTTTTGCAGTGTGCGCAAATCGGCTGTTTCAAGAGGTCGAATAGACACAGTAGCATCATCAATGCTGACCGCATTTCTCGCCTGACGATATGCATCAAGGTCAAGAGAAAGCACATGGTGGAGGCCGCCAAAGTGATCAAGCACCTTAGAAGATACCTGCGTAAATCCAGCGCGCTCGTAGAAGGGCTGAGCTTTGAGTTGCGACTCAACTAACACCTTGGAAGCGCTGCTTTCTTGTGCCAGGTAATCAAGGGTATCGTGCAGTAGTTTTGAACCAATACCAGCGCCTTTGTTGCTAACACATACGCGACCAATAAGAGGGGAGTTGTATGACTGTCCCGCATCAATGATGCGCAAATATGCAGCTACCGAGTCAGTATCTTGATAAAAGACATGGGTAGAAACTTGATCAACGTTATCAAGATCGTTGTACATAATCTGCTGATCAACAATAAACGTTTCTGCTCTTAGAGAAAGAATTTGATATAACTCTTTAGCGGTAAGCTGCCCAAATCTTTTAATTACTAACTGCATAGCATGCCCCTCCCGTATGCTTGATAGTGATATTTTGACACATCAAAGTGAGAAAAGCGTAAGGTTTCCGTAAGGTCAATCGATGGCAACGTGAACGGTAGTGATGGAGTATATATCTCAAGATTTACTCGCTCCCAATGAAAGGACGCAACATGGTAGCTACTCAATCAGCTCCAACTCAGCCAACTGTTGTGGCTGGACAATCTTCAGCACTTAAGCCTCACACCGTTTTGGTTTGCCAAAACCTCGAGAAGTACTATGGAACTCGTGGAAATATCACTAAGGCACTGGACGGCATTAATCTTTCTGTAGCTCGCGGTGAGTTTATCGCCATCATGGGTCCTTCTGGTTCTGGTAAAACTACACTTTTGAACTGCATCTCTACCATTGATCAGGCATCTGCGGGCCACATCTTTATTGATGACCAAGAGCTTTCCAGACTGCGCGGCACAGAGCTTTCTGCCTTTAGGCGTGACCGCTTGGGCTTTATTTTCCAGGACGCAAACTTGCTTGATAGCCTTACCGCTCGCGAGAATATCGCGCTCTCTTTAACCATTGGTCATGTCCGCGCGCAGGAAGTTTTGGAGCGCGTAGAAAACGTTGCCAAGCTGCTTCAGATTACTGAGGTGCTGGACAAGTTCCCTTACGAGATGTCTGGTGGCCAGCGTCAGCGCGTTGCTGCTGCCCGAGCAATTGTTACCAACCCTTCGTTGGTCCTGGCGGATGAGCCTACTGGCGCTCTGGATTCAAAGAACGCTCGTACACTTCTGGAGAGTCTTGAGAACCTCAATCGTAATGGCGCAACCATTGCCATGGTCACTCACGATTCATATGCAGCTTCTTACGCTCATCGCGTTATTTTCATTAAAGATGGTCGCATCTTTAATGAGATAGTTCGTGGCGAGAAACCCCGTAAGCAGTTCTTTGATCAGATTATGGACGTTGTTTCATTCCTGGGAGGAGAGGGTGCTGATGTACAGTAAAATCGCGCTTGGCAACGTCAAGAAATCACTGCGCGATTTCAGCATTTACTTTCTGACATTGGCAGTAGGCGTTGCACTGTTTTATTCCTTTAATTCAATTACGCAGCAATCTATGGTGTTGAATCTTTCTGAAGACCAGAGAAACATTGTTCAACTCTTAAGTAATACCATTTCTGGAGTAAGCGTTTTTCTTGCCGTTATTATGGGATTTCTTGTTGTCTATGCTAATCAGTTTTTGATTCGTCGTAGAAAAAAAGAATTTGGCATGTATCAGATACTGGGTATGACCAAAAGAAATGTCTCAAAGATTATGAGTATTGAGACGATATTTGTTGGTTTTCTCGCTCTGGTAGTTGGACTTGTTGCAGGTATTTTTATCTCCCAATTTATGATGTTTGCAACGGCCCACATGTTCAATACGACTCTTGATTCATTTAAATTTGTCTTCTCACAAACTGCGTTGATTCAAACGGTTATTTACTTTGTAGTGATGTTTGTGGTCGCACTGATTTTTAACGTGACCACGGTTTCCCACTACAAGCTCATTGACCTTCTTAACGCAGACAAAGTAACTCAGACCGTCAAGGTAAGAAACCTTACCATCTCTGTACTGCTCTTCTTGGCCTCTCTTGGAATCATTGCTTATTCCTATATTTTGCTTCAGCACAATGGTTTAAAACAGATAGATGAAGAGTTTGCCATGGCTACTGCTTTGGTATCTGTGGGCACAGCACTCTTTTTCTTCTCAATCTCTGGTTTCTTGCTCAGATTTATGCAGATGCAGAAGGGCTTTTACTACAAGGGTCTTCACTCGTTCATCCTGCGTCAGTTTAATGCCCGCGTTAATACTGCTTGGGTTTCCATCTCTTTAGTCTGCGCTATGCTCTTTGTGGCAGTCTGTGGACTTGGTACGGGTTTCTCGCTTGTTGACTCTATGAACTCTAGCTTTTCTAAAGTCAAAACGTACGATGTTTCTGTACAAATTAATCCAGGCTCAGAGCGCAGTTATACCTCTGGTCCAGCAGATTCGTATGACTACCTTTCTGTAGTGCAGAAGTTAGATCCAGAGTGGGATAAAACTATCAAAAACGCCTTCCAGGTAGATACGTACTATGCTCAAGATAATCCAACAACACCAAGCTTTACGTATAGCACTCTTGATGCTGTAACAGGCAAGCGCCTTGATGATTACTTTACCGGCTATAGCGGTCAGGGAGATCCTGCGCAGCAAAGTGTGACTCTGATGCGAGCTTCTCAGTACAACAAACTGCGCGTTGCGTCTGGTCTTGAGCCTGTTGATTTTGGTACTGACGGTTATATGGTTTGGACACTTGATACTAATCTCACAAAATACTGGCAGGATTCTCTTGCAAATAATCCTGAGCTTACCATTCAAGGTCACAAGCTCCATGCTGTTGGTGGAACACTGGATATTGCTCAGACGCAAGGTGGCCCTTATCTTATGCCTGTAGCTGGAATTGTGGTTGTTGCTGATCAAAGCTTCCCTTCAAGCGTTGTTTTGACCAACTCATACATCTTAGGCAACTACCAAACTCCAGGTGATGCTACTGAAACACAGTTCCAGGGTCAAATTAAGCAGTACTTAGGTGATGGCAGTGTAACGGGAAACGATTCCGATCCGTATTCTTCAATGCTTGTTGTTACTGCTTCTCAATATATTCAAGGTACTGCTGGATTCTCTGGTATTGTGACGTATCTGGCACTGTACATTGGCCTGGTTCTCTTCATTGCGTGTGCTGCTATCCTGGCACTTCAGCAGCTCTCCGAGGCATCGGATAACGCACGTGCCTATCAAGTCCTTGCAGAGCTTGGTGCCGAGAAGGGCCTTGCAAGTCGTGCACTCTTTGTTCAGATTGGCGTGTACTTCCTGTTCCCACTTCTTATGGCAGCTGCACACGCAACATGCGCAATGTCTATTATGGTTTCTGTCATCAAGTCGATTGGCAACTTTGATGTAGCTAGCAGCATTGGTGGAGTGGTTGCAGTCGTAGCTGCTTTGTATGGTGGTTACTTCCTGGTTACCTATTTTGCTGCACGCTCGATCATCTTTAGGGGTGCTAAGAGAATGCAATAGTCTGCATCTTCGTGTTGTAAATTCGTGAAAGAAGGACGGATGTTTCTCTGTGGAGCATTCGTCCTTCTCGCTTAGGTAAAATAAAAACGTTATGTCAGATGGTATCTGTGCAGAGCACATACTCAAGGAGGCATCATGGGTCTTTGGTCAAAGGTTAAAAATGTGTTTGTTCCTTCTAACGGAACAGAGCAGCCTCAGAAGGCTACATTTGCTACCAGGGAAGACACTATCTATGCACCAGTTTCTGGTGTCCTGGTAAGCGTACAAGAGGTTCACGATGAGGTAATCTCAAGCGGTCTCTTTGGCCAGGGATATGGCATTTTGCCCGTTGGTCTTGATTGCGTCTATGCTCCTTGCAATGCTCGCGTTACCGCAACTAACGTAACCAATCACTCAATTGGCCTTACCACTGATACTGGTATTGAGATTTTGATTCACATTGGTGTTGGTACCATCGAGATGAACGGTAAGGGTTTTACCCGTTACGTTCACGCCAATGATGAGGTCAAGGCCGGTACTCCACTGATTTCATTTGATGCTGCTGCTATTGAAGAAGCAGGATATGAGAACGTTGTGGTTGTTACCGTTGTTAACGCAGATACGTATGAGCGCATTGACCTCATTGGTGAGTCCGGAACACTGATTGGTGGTCGTCCACTGGTTAAGATTGGCGATCCTCTGATGTGCGTCAAACACTAGGGTTTCTCGCCAGCAAAACATCTGCAATAAACGAGGTTTTACATGCTTAGAGTTACAAAGGCAATTCTTCACGTCTTTGATTTTGAGACGGGAACTAAATACTTCTCTCAATCTACCTTGGATTTAGAGGACCGTCAGACAAAGTCATACGTACAGCGTAGACTGCGCAAGATTACGGCAAATCCGGAGTCCAGACATGGAGAGTTTGCTCCTACCAGCAATTTTGCTGGAGGACTTCAGGAGTATGCTCACGGAGACGTTGAGTTTGTAGAGTTTTCTCACCAGATTGCCCAGTGGTTCTGGGAAGAGCTTCGTCGCGCAGATGACGTTGAACAGTGCGATCTTCTTGTGGCGGACTACCTTGATACTGATGCTGGTCAGGCGCTTGCCAGTGCCGCTGCAGATGACGAGGATGCTCAGGCTGAGGCATTTGAGGGTGAGGGAAGACGACTCTTTGCCATTGTGCTTCTCCCGCGCAAGCAGGCTTTTATCCATGATGTTAATGGCTCTGCAAATGAGATTTTGCGCCAAGACGCTACGCTACCATCGCCTACGCAGAAGGTTGATTCGTATGCGGTCATTGACTTGGACACAGGCGCCATTGATTTTCATGATCATGACCGCTCTGTAGCAGGAGAGGGAAAGTTCATCATCCCAGAGCTCTTCCTTGAGTGTACGTCAGAAGCATCAAGCCATGAGGTTATTGGCGAGGTAACTGTTATTGTTCAAGACTTGGCCGAAGAGTATGGACTTGAGCCTGCTGTTGAGGTGTCTCGTGCTAAGGCTGCCGTTGCAGAAGCAGCAGAGGTAGAAGAGGTAGTGGACCCCATTAAGGTGGGTAAGCGTATCTTTGAGGAGCGTCCTGAGATTCAGGAGAAGTACGAAGCTCAGGTGGCAAGTAGAGAGCTCCCCGAAGAAGTTCCTGTTAAACGCGGTGTTGCTAACAGAATTGCAAAGAATCATAAAATCCGCACCGATACGGGAATTGAGATTTCATTCCCTTCAAACCTAACAGAACGTCCAGGTTATCTAGAATTTTCTCACGAGTCTGATGGCAGGATTACCATTTCAATAAAAAATGTTGCACATATTGAAAACCGCTAAATCCTATCTCTGACCTCACAATTTAGAGCCAAAACACCCCGAAATTTGTTTCGGTGAGTTTGTAAATTACGTATCTTTTTGAATATCATCGTGTATCTCGGGTAGAATAGTCTCTCAAAGGTCACACCGTACTACTAAACGTTCTAGGAGACCCTTATGAGTTTAAAGAAACAGCAAAGCACAACCATTGAGGAGCAGAGCGCTGCTCTTTTCAATCGTCGTGATGCTCTTAAGATTTTTGCCGGCATGGGCATTGCTGCCGCTGCCGTTACTGCATCCCTGATTAATACTCGCCCTGCTTTTGGTGTTACCCAGGCTCAGATTGATGCTGCTCGTAGCGATTACGATGCTGCTCAGAAGCTGCTCGATGAGATTTCTAATGAAGTCTCCAACATGCAGGCAAGCCTCAATGACACTAACTCTCAGATTGGCGCTATTTCTGATCAGATTACAGATAAGCAGAATCAGATTGATGCTAAGCAGAAAGAGATTTCTGAAAAGGAAACTCAGATTGCCGAGAAGAGAAAAGCACTTGGCGCACGTATGTCCAGCAACTACAAGGCTGGTCCAGCTGGCGCTCTAGAGATGATTCTTTCTTCCGCAAGCTTTGAGGAGCTTACCTCCAATATTTACTACCTTGATAAGATCTCTGAGTCTGATCAGAAGATGATTGAGGAAGTTAAGAACTTGAAGGCTGCTCTTGAGGCAGATAAGGCTGCTCTTCAGTCCGAGAAGACCGAGCTTGAGAATAAGAAGGCTGAACTTGAGAATCTCCGTGCTTCCCAGGAGTCTCAGCTTAATGATATTTCTGCTCGTCAGGCGGACGCTGCAAATGTTGTTGCAAATCTTGATGACAATGTCAAAGCGCTTATTGCTCAGCGTGATTCTGAGCTTCTTGCTGCTCAGCAGGAGGCAGAGCGCGTTGCCGCTCAGCGTGCTGCTTCATCAAGCGACAGCGGTGGTGGCAGTAGCTACTATGGCGGTGGCGGTGGAGGAGGAACCTCTTCTGCAGGTTCTGGTTCTGCTGCTGCAGTTGTTAATGCTGCAGGCTATACCGGATCTACCGGTGCAGGCTTCTGTGCTGCTTGGGTTTCTAACGTTTTCTCTAACGCTGGTGTTGGTACCTTCTATGGCAACGCCTGTGATATGTACTATTCCTGGTGCTACTCTACTGATCAGAGCGCTATTGAGCCTGGCATGATTATTGCTGTTCCAACCCTTGGTGGTTCTGCTGCAGCTCTGATTTACGGCCACGTCGGCATCTACATTGGTGGCGGCATGGTCAGGCACTGCCTCTCTGGTATTGTAAGAAGCCAGAGCTTGAGTTCTTGGATTTCTCAGCTTGGTGCTTTGAGTACTCCAAGGTGGGGCTGGCTTGGCGGCGTTGTCCTAAGCTAAGGTATTGGCCCCTCATAACTTGTTATGTAAAAGAGCTTGGTTGCATGCAACCAAGCTCTTTTTTTGATGTTTATTTGGCGCAAAAAAGAAGGACGCAGATGCCAGAAGCACCTACGCCCTTCTCGCCCTATAAAGGGGGAGTGGATTACTCTTCAACCTCGAGAAGCTCAATGTTGAAGTTAAGGTCTTTACCAGCCATTGGATGGTTGGTGTCAAAGACGATAGTGGTGCCGTCGTTAGAGACAACGGTTGCCATAACAGGGTATCCCTCAGGGGTGCCCAGAGTAACCTGCTGACCTGCAACAAGATTCTCAGAGCCTGGAAGCTGAGCTACGGGAACAGGCTGCACTGCCTCTTCATGACGCTCACCATATGCCTCTGCTGCTGGAATGTGGACGTCAACAATCTGGCCAACGGTCATATCTTTGACAGCCTCATCAAAGCCTGGGATCATCTGACCAGCCATGCAGGTAAATGCCAGTGGCTCGTTGCGATCGCGGGAGGAGTCAAACTTAGTTCCGTCATCAAGCGTGCCTACGTAGTGGACCTTTACCTTTTTACCTTCGTTGCTCATGAAACTCCAATCGTTAAAAACATATCTTTGGCATTCTACCCAAGAGTGACGTAAATCAACCTTTGAATGATAAAGGTATAAAATACTTTACATTCAGTTTGAAAGGTTTGTAATGGAAGCTCGCTTAG